>LR134390.1:1320959-1981438 GCA_900637705.1 Fusobacterium varium | reverse complement strand
ATTTTTTATATTAATGTTGTATCTTACCATGCTAAATTGTTTTAAAAATGTAATGAAATATGTTATTATAATAATAAGAAATAATAAAATAACTGGGGGAAAATTAAGGAGTAGTCATGGAACTTATAAAAAATCTTTTTGGGGAAAAGGGTTATATTGATGGAATAACAATTATAGATACAAAAGGGGAAATATTGTTTACTGTTAAGTTTAATAGTAAGCTTAATAGTAATAGTGAAGATTATGAAGTAATAGGAAAGAATTTTTATGAAATATATGAGAATCTTTCTGGGAATAAAAGCAGTATGTATAAAGCTATGGAATTAGAAATGCCTATATATATTAAAAATCAAAAATTGAAACCAAAGAATCACAAAGAAATATTGATATCATCACTATCAATCCCCATAAAATCAGGAGGCAGGATAGTAGGGGCTATTGATTTATCTTCAGAAGAAATAAGTGATTCTAAAAAGTTTGAAAAAGATACTGAAATAAGTTTAGATGAATTAAAAAAAATAAATTTAAGAAATCTTTCTTTAAATAAGAATGGTGCTAAATATACCCTTAATGATATTATTACTAATAACTTTGAAATGAAACAGTTAAAGGAGTTTATAAAAACAATATCTGATTCATATCTACCAGT
Organism: Fusobacterium varium; assembly: GCA_900637705.1. Classification (NCBI taxonomy): domain Bacteria; kingdom Fusobacteriati; phylum Fusobacteriota; class Fusobacteriia; order Fusobacteriales; family Fusobacteriaceae; genus Fusobacterium; species Fusobacterium varium. Next base: position 1,980,789 of record LR134390.1, on the reverse strand, counting down.
AATGATTTATGGAGAAACAGGAACAGGAAAAGAACTTTTTGCTCAGGCTATACATAATGAAAGTAAGAGAAAAGACAGACCTTTTATAGCTCAAAACTGTGCAGCTATACCAGAGAATCTTCTTGAGAGTATATTCTTCGGAACAGCTAAAGGTGCTTTTACAGGAGCAGTAGATAGTCCAGGATTATTAGAAACAGCTGATGGAGGAACTATTTTTTTAGATGAAATCAATTCCATGCCAATGAATCTGCAATCAAAATTATTAAGAGCATTGCAGGAGAATAAAATAAGAAGAATAGGAGCAAAGGATACAATAGATATAAATGTAAAAATAATTGCAGCATTGAATAAAGATCCTATGAAGGCTATAGAAGATAAAGAATTGAGAATGGATCTTTACTATAGACTTAGTGTTTTGAATATAACTATTCCACCTTTGAGAGAGAGAAAAGATGACATATCTGTCCTTGTAAATTATTTTGTTGCTAAGTACAATGAACTTCTTGAAAAAAATGTCAGGTATATTTCCAGTGATATATGTCAGACATTTCAAACATATGATTGGCCAGGTAATATAAGGGAAATAGAACATATAGTAGCTTTTGGTATGAGTGTTATAAGACCAGATCAAGAAAAACTTGAATTTTCAGATTTAGAAAGAAAATGGATAGAGATAACAGGAAAGAAAAAACACAAAACAGAGCTACCAGCTAAAGACTTAAAAACAATGGTAGAGGAATATGAGAAAAGTGTAATAGAAAAAGTACTGGAAGTGTCAGCACATAATATAACAAAAGCTTCATTAATATTAAAAATACCAAGACAGACTTTACAAAGAAAAATAAAACAATATGAACTATAAGGAGGGAGAAAATTGAAAAAGAAATTTGCATTTATACTTATGGGAGCTCATTATACTCCAGAGGTACACAAGGCTGTATTTGAAACTGAAAGTCAGCTTACTTATATTTGTACCATAAAGAATTTTAGTGAAATGGAAGAAAAAATAAAATATCTTATGGAAGAAGGGGTTGGGGCAATAGAGTTGTGTGGTGCTTTTGGAAAAGAAAAGGCAGATGAAGTAGTTAAAATGACAGGTAATAAAGTAGCAGTTGGATATATTATACATGACCCATCTTTAGATCCTTTATTTAAGAAATTTTTTGGCAACTAAAATAAAAATACAAATAAAAAGTTATTCAGCCTGGAAATTTTATAAGTAAATTTCTGGGCTTTTCTTTTTTCTGCCCAATTATTGTTAAAAAATCAAAAACTGGCATTAGATTGCTCAAATATGGGCGATATATAAAATTTATAGTGATTTAAAATCAGAATTTTTTATGAGAATAATACAAAAAATAAAAAGCAAGAAAAATATATTTTATAAAAATAACATTTTTTATCCTTTTCAGGTCATAAAAAAATATTATTTATTGGCATAGATATTGCTTTATATTAAAGCATAAACAAAGCAGTATATCTAAGGAGGATAAAAATGAAAGTAGGATTATTAAAAGATATTAAAGATGGAGAGTTTAGAACAATAATGACACCTAATGAGGCAGCAGAATTGGTTTCTTTAGGAGCAGAAGTATTTGTAGAAACTGGAGCAGGAGAAGGAGCAAGTTTTGAAGATGCAGATTATATAAAAGCAGGGGCAAAAATAGCAAAAGATATGAAAGAAATCTATGCAACTTGTGATTTTGTTACAAAAGTAAAGGAGTTAGAGGAATGTGAATATGATCTTTTAAGGGAAGGGCAGATAATATTTACTTGTCTTCATCCAGCTGCTTCTAAAGAAGAAGTAGACGTTTTATTAAAATCAAAAGTTATAGCATTTACAGCAGAAGATACTCATAGATATGGATCACCTAACTGTGAGATAGCTGGTAAATTAGGACTTTTAAAAGGGGCAGAACACCTTTTAAGAACTAATGGAGGATCTGGACAACTAATTTGTGGAGCAGGGGGAGCACCAGCAGCAAATATTCTTATTATAGGAGCAGGACTTGCAGGAACTGGAGCATTACAATTAGCTTATGGACTTGGAGCAAATATAACAGTTATGGATATCAATGTAAAGATATTAAGAGATTTGATAGAAAAATATCCTGGAATTAATACAATGATATCTAACTCAGCAAATATAAAAGCTTTAATGCCTAATCTTGACCTAATAATAAACTGTGTAAAATGGCCAAAACATAGAAAGGATCATCTAGTAACTAGAGAAATGCTTTCTATGATGAAAAAAGGATCAGTAATAGTAGATGTAAGTGCTGATGTAGGAGGAGCTATTGAAACTTATCGTCATACTACTCATGAAAACCCAACATTTGTTGTAGATGGAATAGTTCATTATGGAGTAGACAATATACCAGGAGCAGCTTCAAAAACTACTTCAATAGCTTATGCAGCAAGTGTTATAGAGCATTTTAAATCAATAGTTCAAAATGGAGTAAAGGAAGCTTGCAGACTTAATGGATACCTTAGAAGAAGTATGACTTCATATCTAGGTGTACTTACTCATGAAGAAACATCAGCTATTCAGGGAAGAGAATGGGTAACTCCAGAAGAGATGCTGGGATTGGAAGAAGGAACTTACAATATAGCACCTAAAGCTACAAGTACTTCATCAAAACCAACAACTTGTAAAAAATAATTATTCATATACTCAAACATAGATTGTACTTTAGAAAGATGGATAAAGTAGAAAAAAAGCCAAGATTAGAGCATTTTACTTTATCCATTTTTTTCTAAAAAGGGGAAAATTTATTATTAGGAGGTAATTCATGGATTTTAGTATTGAAGTATTGTTTTTAGATTTAATGAAAGCAGCAGTACTTATTTTTTTAGGACATATGCTGAGAAGTAAAGTTAAATTTTTACAGAATTTATATATTCCCTCAAGTTTAATAGCTGGATTTATAGGATTAGCTATAGGACCCTATGGAATTAATATAATGCGTTTTTCTAGTCATATGGGAAATTATACATCAGCATTTATGGTTATTGTATTTTCAGCTATTGCCTATGGAAGTTTCTCTGTAGTTAAGGAAGAAAAAAGACTTGGAGAACTGAAAGAATCAAAAGGTGAAAGTTTAAAGAGAATACTTGCACTATATATTTATCGTTCTATTGCTTCAATATTAGTGTATATAGTACCTATAGGTGTAGGAGTTTATATTATTGATAAATTTATAATGAAACTTCCAGAAGGATTTACAATTCTTGTTGGTGGAGGTTTTGTAGGAGGACATGGAACTAATGCAGCTTTTGGATCAGCAGTAACAGAGGCAACTGGCTGGGCAGGAGCCACTGATGTGGGAATGACATTTGCAACAGTGGGAGTTCTTGTAGGACTTATTGGTGGAATAATAATGATAAAAAATGCTACTAATAAAAAATACACAAGCTTTGTAAATAGATTTGATGCTTTACCTGAGCAATTTAAAACTGGTTGGATGCCAGAAAAGAATGAACCTGAAATGGGAAGAGAAATGGTAAGCCCAATAGCTTTAGATCCACTAGCTTGGAGCTTTTTAATGATAATAATTCCAACAGGGTTAGCTTATGCAACTATAAAATATATAAGAATATATCTTTCTACAATGCCTACATATTTATGGGCTTTTCTTATAGCAGTAGCTATGACACAATTATTAAAATATTCAGGAATTGGAAAACATGTGGATAAACGTTCTATATCAAGAATAAGTGGAAGTGCAACTGATTTTCTTGTATTCTTTGGAGTAGCAGGAATTAAAATAGAAATAGTTATGCAGTTTGCAATGCCGATTATAGTTTTATCTGCTATGGCTTTAGGAAGCTTATTGCTTTGTATGTATGTAGTTGGGCCTCGTTTGAATAATAAATACTGGTTTGAGCGTTGTATATTTGTATATGGATATTGTACAGGAGTATATGCAATAGGATTAACACTTTTAAGAATATGCGATCCAGAAGGAAAATCAAAAACTTTGGAAGATGCAGCAGTAACTTCACCAATAGATTTTGTTGAATATTATACTTTACTGTTAGGACCAATTCTATTGAGTACAGGAAGGGTAAATACATTTATGACAGTTATGTGTATTACATTAGTGGCAAGTTTTGCAGCAGCATTTATATTAAAACTTTGGAATCCAATACATAAAGAAAGATTAAGTGATGCAGAATTAGAGATCTAAATCCTGATTAAGATAGCCGATTATTAAAAAATAGATAAAAAAGTGGTGGCTGAATAGGTCACCATTTTTTATCTTAAAATATTTTCTTCATAAAATTTTAAAATTAACCCTGCAATAAAGTTTTCCAGAATAATCAATCATTTTTTAAAAATTCATTGCTGATTCCTTCATTTGTCATAATGAGTTTATTATCTTTGATTTCATAAGTTGCTTTTTCTTCTTTTTTTTCATCAAAACTTTTTGAATAAATGATGCCATTTTTAACTCTGTAGGTACTATTTATGATATATTGCATTTCACCTTCTCCAGTAGTATAAATAATCTCCCCTTCAGCTGTAAATTTAATGACAAGCTTTTCTATTTTTTCTCCACTCATTGGATCAATTAAATATCCATTCCATGTACCAATAAGTTTATCATCAATAGTTTTTGAATTTCCTACACAGCCGCAAAACAAAATAAGTATAATCAATAAACTTGTTAATCTCATTTTTAACTCCTTTTTATTCAAGTAATTTTTAAATTGCCAGTTATCAAAGTAGAAACATCACTTTTAACAATACTCTTTAATTTTTTGAATAGGATTTAATCTTAACTTTATAAGTTCTACAGATATTTTAATTGATTTTAATGATTTTTATATTAAAATAATTTTTTGTTTTTTTATCTTTAAATTTATTATAATATATTTTTCAATGAAAGATTTTGATTTATTAAGAAGCTAAAAATTTTTATATTTTTTATATTCTTTTAACCATTTAAATTGGCGAAATAGTTTAGAAATATAATAGCAACTTAGAAAAATTCCTGTAAATAAACCGCTTAATGACCATCGACTAATAAGTTTATTAATAAAAATAGTACATAAACTTAGCAGAATAATTAAGATTGACATAAATCCGTAGACCATAGTAAAACCAATACTGCTTTTTATCTTATATGAAATATTTTCAAGTTCTTGTTTAACTTTTTCTTTTTGCTGCTCTTCAGTAAGAGTTTCCAACTCTTCTGGAGGTTCTTCTTTTGATACAATAAAAGCGTAAAATATAATTCCTCCAAGGAGAAAGAAAACACTCAATCCAGACATAGTGATTCCTATTTTGTTTAAAATATAGCTTTTAGTTGTTTCAAAAGAAAGAAAAAATGTAATTCCTCTAATTATCCATCCAGTTATTAACAGAATAACTCCTATTATAAAACCTAGATATCTTAATTTCATTATCTTTCTCATTTTTTTCCTCCACTTTGATAGGTACTTTTTTTATGTGATAAATTTATTAGTGGTATAAGAATAATTTCATAGTTTTATAAGTTTTACATAATTTATAAATTTTATTGTATTGAAATATTTTCTATTAAAAATGACTGAGATTACCTGTAAATTATTATACCATAAATTGGAACTTTTATTATTAGTTAATAAAAATTTTGGAAAATAAATAAAAAAAGTGGTGGCTGAATAAGTCACCACTTTTTCTATATTACATGAGTTAAAGGCATTAATATAATACCAGCAAAAGTTGCTATCAAGGCTTCTTTAGTATAACCATATTGCCTAGAACTCGGAAGAAGTTCTTCAATAGCTATATAGAGCATCACTCCTGAAATAATTCCAAAAATCATACCAAGAGTTAAATCATTTATGTAAGGTTTAAGTATAAGAAAAGCCAAAGTAGCACCAATAGGTTCTGCTATCCCTGATAAAAAAGTATATTTAAAAGCTCTCATTTTACTTCCAGTAGCAAAATAAATAGGCATTGCTACTGATATTCCCTCAGGAATATTGTGCATAGCTATAGCTAATGCAATAGAAATTCCCAAAGTCATATTTTCATAACCAGCCATAAATGTTGCTATTCCCTCAGGAAAGTTATGCAGTCCAATTGCAAGAGTAGAAACAAATCCTACTCTAAATAAGTTTTCATGTTGTTTGCCATCTCCATGAGGTTCATCTTCATGAGGTACAAATTTATCTAAAAGAGCAGCCAGTAATACTCCAATAAGAAGAAAAATTACTCCAAGCACTACTCCTATTTTTTCTCCAGCATAAGCAGCTAATAGAATGTTAGCATTAGGCATAAGATCAGTGAATGATACACTTATCATTACACCACCAGCAAATCCTAGTGAAATAGTTACTAATTTTTCACTTTTTTTATTAGTTAAAAATATTATAAAAGCTCCAAGCAGTGTTGACATTCCTGCTAGAAAAGACAAAATCAACGCTCTCGTCGCTGCTATATCTTCAAACATTTATTCACTTCCCTTTCTTTCTTTAAATTATGATATATATTACAAAAAATACTTCTTAATTCCTTTTATAAATTATTTTTCATTTTTTAAAAGCTCATAACTATTTGAGATAGTTGGCATTTTTAGTACATCAAGCATTCTTTCAAGAAGAACGCCTTCTCTATTTGGATATTTAAAGCCATAACTAGCCAAAATACATTGAGTAATAAACTGTACTCCTCTTTCAATAGCGATAGGAAGGTTATCTCCTTGGAGAAGACTTCCTATAACAACACTTGTATAGGCATCTCCAGTACCAGGGTAAGAAGCAGGAATGTATTTACAACTTACTTTCCAAAAAACATCATTTTCTCTATCATAAGCTACAACATTTGTTTTTCTGTCTGTAGAGTGTGAATCTTCATCAGGTACACTTGTGGCTATTACTATTTTAGGACCCATTGCTGCAAGTTCTATAAGCCATTGTTTTATTTCAGCTTCACTTATTTCTTTTTTATATTCTTTATCTAAAAGAAAAGTAACTTCTGTAAAGTTAGGAGTTATTATATCAGCCTTTCCAATAAGTTTTTTCATTTCCTCTACCATTTCTTTTCCCATTGTTCCATATAATCTACCATTATCGCCTAATACAGGATCTATAACAGTAAGATTATTTTTATGACCAAAGAAATCAACAAAATCTGCTACTATTTTTATTTGTCTGGGAGAACCTAAAAATCCAGAATATATACAATCGAATTCAAGTCCAAGTTTTTTCCAGTGAGCTATATGTTGCTCCATATAATCTGTAAGATCAAGAAAACTGAAACCTTCAAATCCTCCAGTATGAGTAGAGAGCACTGCTGTAGGAACAGGGCATACTTGTAATTTCATGCTTGAAAGTATTGGTATAATACTTGTTAATGAAGATCTTCCATAACCAGAAAGATCGTGAATAGCTGCTACTTTTTTTACTATATTATCCATTTTATTCCCCTTTTATTTTAGTCTGTATGTTTTTATTCCTTTATAATCTATTACATTAATTTTAGAATCATTTTCTAATTTCATAAAAATATTTTTAATATTTTCTTCTTTTCTTGAATTCATAAAGCTTTCAACTTCAAACTGATTCATAGGATGTCTTCTTATTATGCTTAGAATAGACTCATAATTATCTGCTATTTCACTAAAAAAACTTCCAGAGCTTAACATATCAATAGATATACCTCTAAGTTCATGAACGGCATATTCCATATCTTCCTTACTTACAGTTTTTACATAATCTTCAGCAGGAGGTCTTACTGGAGTATTGAGATATACTCTATCATATTTTATTTGCTTTAGTAATTCTTTGAACAAAGCAATAGATTTTTTATCACAGTTAATTCCATCAATCAGCATTATTTCAAGCCATAATTGTCCTTTATATTCATGTGAAAATTTAATTAGACCATTTAATTCATCTTCAAATTTTATAGTCCCTAAAGGTCTATCAATTTTTTTAGCTATTTCTTGATTATAGCCATCAAGGGAAGGAAGGACTATATCAGCTTCATAAAGTTCTTCTCTTACTTTAGAGTCATGTAGAAGAGCACCATTAGTAATAACTGCTATAGGTTTATCAGTAAATTTTTTTATTTCTTTTATGAGATTTCCAAGTCTTGAATAGAGGGTAGGCTCCCCTTCTCCAACAATAGTAATAATATCAAATTTGTCAGAATCTTTTAAATATATTTTAAATTCTTCCATAATATCTTCAAGCTTAAAAAATTCTTTTCTATCTCCAGTCATCTTATCAGTTCTTCCCAATTGACAGTATATACATGAATAATTACAAGTTTTACGGGGTATAGGACTTATTTCTAAAGAATTTCCAAGCCTTCGTGAGGGAACAGGACCAAAAATATATTTCATAGTTTCCATAATTTTTCCTCCAGAAATTAAGGTTGTTTCTGTTAACTTAAATTTATATGAACTGCTCCTAAGCTTTAAGGTATAATAGTTTATTACAACTTATCATATCCTCCTAAAGGAAAGGAACAGTTTTAACTATGTCTAAAAATTTTAATATTTGTTGTCCTGATTGTTTTTCTAAAGGTTTATATAAATTAGGATAAAAATTTATTAAAAGTATTTTTATACTTTTTCAATTTTTCAGAGCTAGTTATTTATTTTAAATTAACATATTTTTAAGATTTTTATATAAAATTATTTCCATACTAATTATACAATATTTTATTTAAATAAGCTATAAGAGAGTAAAAAAAGCTATTTTTGATATTTACATATATTTATTTGATTTTTATTCCAATAATTAGAGCTATGTCCATAGTTTGGGTTATACTAAGCTGCATACCTTGTAGTTCACTATAGTTATCAGATACTCTTATATTTTCTATTATACAGTTTGAGAAATCTATCCCTTTCAAAGGAGTTTTAAAAAATCAGCATTAGAGAAATTTACATTATTCAATTTAATTTTTTTCAGCTTTATTTCGGAAAGAAATCCATAATTAAAAAAGCTATCTTTAATATTCATATTTTCCCAAAGAGAATTAGAATAATTTCCATAGAAAAAAGAACTTTTATTTATATCAATGTTTTTAAATATACTTTGACTAAAGTCACAACCATCACCATTGCAATCATTTATAGTGCTGGATTTCCAATAAGAGGAAATAAATTTACAATTTTTAAAGTTGCATTTAATCATCTCTATATTAGAAAAAGAGGAATTACTAAAATCACAATTTTCAAATTTACATTCTTTAAATATACTATTTTCAAAGTCGATTCTCTTTATTTGAATATCAGAGATTATTTCCTGAAAATATTCTCCACAAATTGGAATTTCTTCTTCAATGGCTTTAAATATATCTTGTTCTAACATAATAACTCCTTTTTCATTTATTTATTCAATTTATTATAACATAAAAAAAGAGACTGACCATGAGTCAGTCTCAAAAATATTTAGATAATTAAATCTTTATTATTTTTTTTCAGAAGTAAAGTCCATAGAAGCAAGTCTGTTATATTGTCTCCATCTTCTTTGAGCTTCAGATTTGTTTAATTCAAATAGTTCTTTAGCATGAGCTGGGTTAGCTTTAGAAAGAGTAGCATATCTTACTTCTCCTAATAAGTACTCTTCATATTTATCCCAGTTAGGTTCTTTAGAATCTATTTGTAATGGGTTTTTACCTTCTGCTTCAAGAGCTGGATTGTATCTGAAGATTGGCCAGTATCCACATTCAGTAGCAAGTTTCATCTCGTTTTGAACTTTAGACATACCTTTCTTCAATCCGTGGTTGATACAAGGAGCATAAGCTATGATTAGAGATGGTCCATTGTATGCTTCAGCTTCTTTAAGAGCTTTTAGGTATTGTTGTTGATTTGCACCCATAGAAACTTGTGCAACATAGATATGTCCATAAGACATAGCTATAGCAGCAAGATCTTTTTTCTTAACTGATTTACCAGCAGCAGCGAATTTTGCAATTGCTCCTGTAGGTGTTGATTTAGAAGCTTGTCCTCCAGTATTAGAGTAAACTTCTGTATCTAGAACTACTATGTTTACATCTTCTTTAGAAGCTAAAACGTGGTCAAGTCCACCATAACCGATGTCATATGCCCAACCATCTCCTCCGAAGATCCATTGAGATTTTTAATTAAGTATTGTTTTAAACTTAAGATTTCTTTGCAAACTTCACAGTCTTTTCCTTCAAGAGCAGCAATTATTTTAGCTGAAACTTCTTGAGTTTTAGCAGCTGATGATCTATTTTCAATCCATTCTTTAAATAGTTCAGCAACTTCTGCAGGAGCTTTATCCATATTTTCTTCCATTATATTTTGAAGTCTATCTCTCATAGTTTCAACAGCTACATGCATTCCCATTCCAAACTCAGCATTATCTTCAAATAGAGAAGAAGCCCATGATGGTCCATGTCCATTTTTGTTAGTTGTGTATGGAGTTGCAGGAGCAGATCCACTGTATATTGAAGAACATCCAGTAGCATTAGCTATCATCATTCTATCTCCAAATAATTGAGTGATTGCTTTAAGGTATGGAGTTTCTCCACAACCTGGACAAGCACCATGGAATTCAAATAATGGTTGAGCAAATTGAGATCCTTTTACAGTATCTTTAGACATTAAGTCACTTCTGTATTCAACATTATTGAATAAGTATCCAGCTTTTCTATCTTCTCCAGCTTCTAGAGAAGTAGCAATAGGTTTCATAACTAGAGCTTTTTCTTTTGCAGGACATGTATTAGCACAAGATCCACAACCAGTACAATCTAGAGCAGAAACTTGCATTCTATATTCAAATCCTTCTAATCCTTTTCCAATTGGTTTTATAGTTTTTAATTCAACTGGAGAAGCAGCTTTTTCTTCAGCAGTCATTAAGAATGGTCTTAAAACTGCGTGAGGACATACATATGAACATTGGTTACATTGGATACAGTTTTCAGCAATCCATACAGGAACGTGAACTGCAATTCCTCTCTTTTCAAAAGCAGAAGTTCCGTTTTCAAAAGTACCATCTTCATATCCGTCAAATGCAGATACTGGTAAGTCATATCCTTTTATAGCATTAACTGGTTTAGCAATTTTTTCTACAAATTTTTCAGTTTTAGTCATTTCAGTGCTACAAGTTCCACAACAACAGTTTTCATGTTCATGTCCTGAGCAATCACAAGAAACATCTAAATCAGCCCAAGCTGGATCTACTGGAACTTCTATTAATCCTTCTGCTCCTTTATCAATAGCGTTATAGTTCATTTGAACAATATCGTCACCTTTTTTAGCATAAGATTTTTTAGCATAGTCTTTCATATATTGTTGAGCTTCTTCAAATGGAATGATGTCAGCTAATTTAAAGAAAGCAGCCTGCATGATTGTATTAGTTCTTTGTCCTAATCCAATTTCTTCAGCTAGAGCAGTAGCATTGATTATAAATAATCTAGCTCCATTTTTAGCTAAATCTCTTTTTACTTTAGCAGGGATTTCTTTTACAGCTTCTTCTGGAGTCCAGATACAGTTGATTAAGAAAGATCCACCTTTTCTGATTCCTGAAGTCATATCATATAAATGTAAGTAAGCTGGTACTGAACAAGCAACAAAACTTGGATTAGAAATTAAGTAGCTTGCTTTGATAGGAGTTTTTCCAAATCTTAAGTGAGATCTAGTAACTCCTCCTGATTTTTAGAGTCATATGCAAAGTATCCTTGAGCATATAAATCAGTTTTGTCTCCAATGATTTTGATAGAGTTTTTGTTAGCTCCAACTGTACCGTCAGCTCCAAGTCCGAAGAATAGACATTCTTTAACATCTGGGCTAGTAACAGATACAGGTGCTCCAACTTCTAATGAAGTGAAAGTAACGTCGTCAACGATACCAACAGTAAATTTATTTTTAGGTTGATCTAATTTTAAATTTTCAAATACTGCAATAACTTGAGCAGGAGTAGTATCTTTAGAAGATAGTCCATATCTTCCTCCAACTATTAATGGAGCATTTTCTTTTCCATAGAAAACTGATTGGATATCTTGATATAAAGGTTCTCCAACTGATCCTGGCTCTTTAGTTCTGTCTAATACAGCTATTTTTTTAACTGTCTTAGGTAATACATCAAAGAAATATTTTTCAGAGAATGGTCTGAATAAGTGAACAGAAACTAATCCAACTTTTTCTCCTTTAGCATTTAAATAATCAATTGTTTCTTCAGATATAGGGCAGATAGATCCCATAGCTATGATGATTCTTTCTGCATCTGGAGCTCCATAGTAATTGAAAGGTTTATAATCTCTTCCAGTTACTTTAGAAATTTCAGCCATGTAGTGAGCAACTACATCAGGAACTGCATCATAGAATTTATTTTGAGCTTCTCTAGCTTGGAAATAAATATCATCATTTTCAGCAGTTCCTCTAGTTACTGGATGCTCAGGGTTAAGAGCTCTTTCTCTGAAAGCTTGAACTTCTTTCATATCTATTAAGTTTTTGAAAACTTCATAATCCATAACTTCAACTTTTTGAATTTCGTGAGAAGTTCTGAATCCATCAAAGAAGTGCATGAAAGGAATTCTTGTTTTGATAGCTGCTAAGTGAGCTACTCCTGCAAGGTCCATAACTTCTTGAACTGAGTTAGTTGCTAGCATAGCAAATCCAGTTTGTCTAGCAGCATATATATCTTGGTGATCTCCAAAGATAGATAGTGCTTGAGCTGATAATGCTCTTGCTGATACGTGGATAACTCCTGGAAGAAGTTCTCCAGCTATTTTATACATGTTAGGTATTTTTAGTAATAATCCTTGAGAAGCAGTATAAGTTGTTGTTAATGCTCCTGCTTGTAAAGATCCGTGTACAGTTCCAGCAGCTCCTGCTTCTGATTGCATTTCTACTACTTTTACTGGTACTCCGAAAATATTTTTCATTCCTTTTGAAGCCCATTCATCTGTGTATTCTGCCATTGGAGATGATGGAGTGATTGGGTAGATTCCAGCTACTTCTGTGAACGCATATGAAGCGTACGCAGCAGCTTGGTTACCGTCCATAGTCTGCATTTTTTTAACCATTACAATATCCTCCTATAATTTTAAAGTATTTTAAAAAAATTACTCTACTATATATTTTAAATCATTATTAAAATTTGTCAATTACAAATTCACTTTTTTTTGATATTTTTTAACAAATTATTTTCCAGAAACAATTTTATAAGTATCTCTAGCTATTACAAGCTCTTCATTTGTAGGTATTTTATAAATTAAAACTTTAGAATCTTCAGTAGAAAGTTTTACATTTCCTTTTTTTCTAACAGAATTAACTTCCTTATCAATTTTTGCTCCCATAAATTCAAGTCCACTGATTACAGCTTCTCTTACTCCAGCAGCATTTTCTCCAATTCCACCAGCAAAGCAGATAGCATCTACTCCACCCATAGCAGCAGCATAAGCTCCTATGTAAGATTTGATTTTATAGATAAACATTTCTTCTGCAAGTATAGCTCTTTCATCTCCTTCAGCTACACCATTTTCCATATCTCTACAGTCAGAAGATTTTCCATAGATACCCAATATTCCAGATTCTTTATTTAATCTGTTATCCATTTCTTTATCAGTTAATCCTCTTTTATTTTTAATAAATAGAACAGCAGCTGGATCAATATCTCCACATCTAGTTCCCATCATAAGACCTTGTAAAGGAGTAAGTCCCATTGAAGTATCTACACATTTTCCATCTACTACAGCTGACATAGATGCACCATTTCCTAAATGGCAGACAATAATTTTTGAATGTTCAGGATTTCCCATGATTTCTCTCATTGTTTCTGAAACATAAAGATGAGATGTTCCGTGGAATCCATATTTTCTAACTTTTAGCTCTTTATAATCATCATATGGTAAAGCATACATATATGCTTTAGCTGGCATTGTTTGATGGAATGCAGTATCAAAAACTCCTACATTAGGTTTACCAGGCATAAGAGCCATGCATGTTCTAACACCCATTAAGTTAGCTGGATTGTGTAAAGGTGCAAGATCATTATTTTCTTCAACAGCTTTCATAACCTCTTCATTTAATAATACAGAAGAAGCAAATGTTTCTCCACCATGAACCATTCTGTGTCCAATAGCTCCAACTTCTTCAACAGAAGCAATAACTCCATGTTCTTTATCAATTATAGCATTAATAACTAGTTCCAATGCTTCTTTATGAGTAGGCATAGGTTTTTTAATTTCAATTTCAAAATCTTTAGCAGGTACTTCATATTCCATTCTAGAACCATCTATTCCAATTCTTTCACAAAGTCCTTTTGCAAATACTTCTTTAGTTTCTGGATTCATTAATTGATATTTCAATGATGAACTTCCACAGTTTATTACTAAAACTTTCATTATACGTTTAACCTCCAAGATTTATTTTTTTTATTATTATTCAGCGGCTTGAACTGCTGTAATTGCTACTAGGTTTACGATGTCATCTACTGAACATCCTCTTGATAAGTCATTGATAGGAGATGCAAGCCCTTGAATTAATGGACCATAAGCATTAGCACCAGCCAATCTTTGAACTAATTTATATCCAATATTTCCTGCAGCTAGGTTAGGGAACACTAATATATTAGCACTTCCTGCAACTTTAGATTCAGGACATTTTTTCATAGCTACTGATTTGACAATAGCAGCATCAGCTTGAATTTCAGCTTCAAAAGGGAATGTAACTCCTCTTTCTTTCAAAATATTTCCTGCTTCTTTTACTACATCAATGTCAGGGTGGCTTGCAGAACCTTTAGTTGAGAAAGTCATTAAAGCAACTTTTCCTTCCATTCCTACTACATTTTTAGCAGTGATAACTGAAGCTTCAGCAATATCAGCTAATTGTTCAGAAGTTGGAACTGGTATAACTGAACAATCTCCAAATAGTAAAACTTCTCCATAAGTTTCTTGTCTTTCTGTAAGTTCCATGACAAACATAGAAGAAACAGTTTTTATTCCAGGTTTAGTTCCAATAATTTGTAATCCAGCTCTTAATACATCTGCTGTAGGTGAATCTGATCCAGATACCATTGCATCAGCATCTTTCATTTTTACCATCATAGCTCCATAGAAGTTAGGATCAGTTGACATGATTTCTTTAGCTTTTTCAAAAGTCATTCCTTTCTTTGCTCTTAATTCAGCGAATTTAGTTGCATATTCGTCTAATTTTGGAGAGTTGGCAATTTCAATAATTTCCACACCTTTTAGAGAAATTCCTAAATCATTAGCTACTCTTTCCATATCAGCTTTAATTCCTAAAACAACAGGTTTAGCAACTCCTAATTCAACTATTTTAGCAGCAGCAGTAACTACTCTTTCATCTTCACCTTCTGGTAAAACGACTGTCTTACCAACCATTCTTGCTTTTTCTCTTATTTTAACCAAAAAACTCAAAACAATCACTTCCTTAATATTATTTATTTTTTATCTTTTTATCTTTACATGTTCATAGGACATACTTATCCCTTAAGTGTTAAATATATACTAACAAATTTTAACTATAATTACAATTATTTTTAAAAACATATACAAAATAAAAGTATAATATTAGTCAAATATAGCTTGTATATATTCTTTTGCATCAAACTTTCTTAAATCTTCAATTTTTTCGCCTACTCCTATAAATTTAATTGGTTTTTTAATTTCTTCAGATATACTGAACACAATCCCCCCTTTAGCAGTTCCATCTAATTTAGTTATTATGAAACCAGTTAAATCAGTTACTTCATTGAAAACTTTTGCTTGTGAAAGTCCATTCTGACCAGTGGTACCATCTATTACTAGAATAGATTCATAATGTTGGTCACCTAACTTTTTCTTAATGATATTATGAATTTTTTCCAATTCTTTCATTAAGTTATTTTTATTATGAAGCCTTCCAGCAGTATCAATGATAGCTATGTCTGCTCCTCTTGATTCAGCAGCAGCAAGAGTATCAAAGACAACAGCTCCAGGATCAGAACCTTGAGTACTTTTTACTATTTCAGCACCAGACCTTTTTGCCCATTCTTCCAATTGTTCGATTGCAGCAGCTCTAAATGTATCACCAGCACCTAAAATAACTTTCTTACCATCTTTTATAAATTTAGAGGCAAGTTTACCAATAGTAGTAGTTTTTCCTACTCCATTTACACCAACTACAAGAATAACATTGAGTTTACCATCTTCTATTACTATATCATTTCCTTCTTTAATGAGGAATCCTTCCATCACTTCTTTTAAAACTGGATAAATATCTTTAGGGTCTTTTATACCTCTTTTCTTAACTTCTTTTTCTAAAGCACCAACTATTTTTACAGTCATATCCATACCAATATCTGACTGAATAAGGATATCTTCTAGTTCTTCATACATTTCAAAATCTATCACACTTCTTCCCAAGATAAATGATTTTAATTTTCCAAACAATCCTTCTCTGGATTTAAAAAGTTTATCTTTGAGGGAAGTAAAAAATCCTTTACTCTCCCCTTCTTTTTTTATTTCTGGAATAGGATCATTTAACTCTTCCATTTTTTCTTCAAGTACAGGTTCAGTTAAATTTTCCTCTTTTTCTTCAGGAATAGATTCGATTATTTTTTCTTTTATTTCAATCTCTGTTTTTTCTTTATTATCTTCAAGAATTTCAGAAATTTCAACACCAGCAACTGTGACATTGCTTTTCTCTTCTTCATTCTTTTCTTTTTTAAAAAGTTTGCTGAAAAAACCCATTTATTATGTCCTCCTAAAAATAACTTCTTTTCATTAATTTTATCACATTTTATATAGTTTTTCAATTTAAAAGAGTGAAAAATGAATCTAAATGTGAGCATTTTTCTTTCTTTAAAAAATAAAATAAAAAACACTGGCTATGAAAATTTTAATTTCACAGAACAGTGTTCCTTTAAATTTATAATTTAGTTAATATATTTCTTACAGCGAGAATTCCCATTACAGCTGCAATATTTAGTCCACTTCCATAACCAGAACTATCTCCAGCAGCATAAAGTCCCTCGATGCTAGTTTCCATATTCTCACTTATTTCTATTCTGGTACTTCTGAATTTTATTTCTGGAAAATAGAGTAGAAGATCACCAGAAGCAAATCCAGGAGTGATTTTATCAAGCACTTCAATGAATTCCATTATATTATCTAAAAGCCTTTGAGGACATGCTAGAGCTATATCTCCAGCTACATAATCTTCAGTGGTAGGGATTATATTTAATCTCGAAAGTTTTTCATCTGTTGATCTTCTTCCTGCTTTTAGATCTATGTAAGATTGAACTAAAAGTTTACCACCAGTCAACATAGAAGACATTTTAGCTATAGCAGTTGCATACTCAAAAGGTTGGTTAAATGGTTCAGTAAATTTTTTAGTACAAAGTAAGGCAAGATTTGTATTAGTAGATTTCCTATCTTTATATGCATGACCATTTGCAAGAATAAAATCATCTTCATATTTTTCAGCAGCAATAAATCCACTTGGATTACTACAAAAAGTTCTCATTTTGTCCCTATAATTTCTAGAATAATAAATCATTTTTGCTTCATAAAAATTTTCATTGATTTCCTTCATAATAATGTCAGGAATTTCAGCTCTTACTCCAATATCAATAGCACCATTTTCATATTTTATATTGTGCTCTTTACATAAATCCATCATTTTTTGAGCACCACTTCTTCCCATTCCAATGACTACATTATCAGAATAGTATTTTTCTTTTTCGCCTTTATGAGTTACAACAACTCCTTTAATTTTTCCACCTTCAATAATAAGAGTATCTATTTCTCTCTCAGTAGCAAACTCTACACCTTTTTCAATTAGATAATCTATAAGTTGAGTATACAGCTTTCTTGAACCATCAGTTCCAAGATGCATAGTAGGAGTATCAACAAGCTGAATTCCATTTTCAATACAACCTCTTTTTATTTTCTCCATAACAGAATTATAATTCATTCCTGCTGGTTTTTCATTAAATCCAAATTTTTTATATACGTTTACTACATATTGAATTGTATCATTTACTATTTTTTTTCCAGTTACACTATGGACATCTCCACCAACTCTATAATCCATATTAAATTTTGAGTCAGAAAAAGCTCCAGCACCACTTACTCCATAAATTATTGAACAAGTAGGACAATTTACACATTTTCCAAGAGTTTCTTTTGGACATACCCTTTGTTTAAGCATTCTTCCCTTATCTATAATTAAAACTTTAGCTCCATCTTTTTTTCAACAGCTTCATAAGCACCAAATACACCTGCTTGTCCACCACCTAAAAAGATAATGTCATATTTCACTATTTTAACCTCCAGCACAATTCTTTTTTAATGTTCACACCAGTTCATGTTTTGTGAAAAAACATTAAATGGCAGGTTGGCATGAATTTCTCCAGTACGACCAGAGTAATCATAATTCCATCCACCTATATTTGTTCCATTCCTAAAATCATCAGTATTGTAAATTTCGTTGCTACTATTTACTTTTTCATTTTCTGGAGTTTTAGGAATACTATTTCTCCCATATATTTCAGCAAAAGAAATAATTTCTCCAGTAGGAGTTTTAAAATCTAAAATTTTAAGATTATCCTTTGCTCCTTCTCTAGTTAAGTCGGGATAGTCTTTAGTCAAAGTATAATATTTTTCAAGAGCTATTCTAAGTTCTCTCAAATTTTTTAGAGTAGCTTCTGCTCTTCTTGCTTCTTTTAAGTCATTGATATTATATATTCCTATTAATATTATAACTGCTATTCCCAATATAACAGTACCAGTTCCTAGCATTACTTTCCAATCAATATTTTTTTCATTGCTGTTCCCTATCTCTTTGGTTTAATAAAAGCATTTCTTACAGTTATTCCAGCTTTTTTAGGAAGAGTAACTTCAATTTCTAACGGTCCTCTTTTTACAGATATCCAACCTAATCCTTTAAATACTAACTCTTCACCAGCTTGTACTTTTATTTTTTTCTTTATCATTTCTAAGTTTTTATACTGAGATCTGCAATTATCACATGGAGGATAAAATAAATCTTTTCTATCAGAAGATAAAAGTTCTTTTAGTTTTTCTGTATTTGTTTCATGAAAAGTTACATCTTTTGCAGCATAAAGAGAAAATATAGGCATAGTATTATCTTCGTTTAGAACTTTAAACCATAATAATTCTCCAATTAAAAGAGCTCTGCCTTTTTTTACTTTAAAAGTTTTTCTAGATATTTCACCTGAAGGAACCATTTTTAAGTTGCATTCTTCACAGACTAAATCTGAAATACGTCCTTCTGGGATAAGTCCAGGAGTATCAACTAATACAATATTTGTATGAGGAATTTGATTTTTTACACTTTTAAGTGTAGTACCTGGATATTTAGAAACAGTAACTTTTTTAGTTCCCAAAAGTCTATTTACAATACTTGATTTTCCTACATTAGTAGTACCAAGGACTATTGCTTCTACTCCATCAGGGAAAAAATGTTTTATTTTTTTAAAGATACCATTTATTCCATATCCATTTTTACTGCTTACAATTGCAATATCAAGAGGAGCTATACCTTCCTCAGCTAGTCTATCTTTTACCCAATCAGATACTTCTGAAGGGTGTTTATCATCAGGAATAAGATCTAGTTTGTTAATGACTACAATAGAGTCCATTTCTCTGAGAACATCAAGTATTTCATCATCAAAAGAACCTTCAAAATCTATTATATCAAATACTGCTATAGCAAGTTTAGAATATTGCATAGCTTCCTGTACTTCTTTTCTATAGTCATCTTTATTTAATCTTACAGGCATATATTTACCATAATTTTTTATTTTAAAACATCTTTGACAGTAATGTTCACCATTTTCTTGAAGTTTTCCCTCTGGTAAATATCCATTCTTATTAGTATCTTCACTTTGTAATTCTATTCCACAACCAATACATTTTTTGCCCATACACATCTCTCCTTAACTTAATACATCATAAACTATATTTAAATTTGTATAAATACACATTTCACCAGCTATATTCATAGCTTCAACTGCTATTTCTTCAGCAGACATTTCTTTATTATTTCTTACAAGAGCTCTGGCAGCAGCATAAGCATAATTTCCTCCACTACCAATAGCTGCAACATCACCATCAGGCTCTATAACATCTCCGTTACCTGAAAGAATTAATATCATATTTTTATCTGCCACAATAAGCATAGCATCTAAAACTCTCAAAGCCTTATCTGTTCTCCAATCTTTAGCAAGTTCAACTGAGGCTTTTTTTAAATTACCCCCAAATTCATCTAATTTGTTTTCAAATTTATCCATCAATGCGAAAGCATCAGCAGCAGCTCCAGCAAATCCGGCTAAAACTTCATAATTACCTATTTTACGTATTTTTTTTGCATTGCTTTTGAATACTACTTCTCCAAAAGTGACTTGCCCATCACCAGCAACAGCAACTTTTCCATCTTTTTTTACTGCTATAATTGTAGTAGCTCTTATCATAATGTTTCAACTCCTCTAACTTTGATTTGTAAAGTCAAATGGTATTTTATGTAGAATTTCTTGATATATTTTTGTACTTTCTATTGTAACATGCCCCATAAGTTCCTGCAAAAAATTAAGCCCCATACCTTTAGCTAAAAGATGTACAGCAAAAGTGTGTCTAAAAGAATAAGGACTTATTTCTCGAGTAATTCCAGCTTTTGCAGCATATCTGTCAACAATTCTTCTTAATGACCTATCACTTAATCTGTTTCCAGAACCATTTACAAAAAGAATGCTTGAATTATATTTTTCTTTATATTTTTCTTTTTTTGCTTCAATATATCTTTTGAAATATTCTCTAGTCCTTTGGCTGAAAAAAACGGTTCTGTTTGTTTTTCCATTAGAAACTAAAAGAGTTCTATTATCGAGATCAAAGACTTGTTCTCCAATACCAAGCATTTCAGTAGAAGTAATTCCACTTGAATAGAGTAATTCAAGGATAAGTCTATCTCTTAAACCATTAGTATTATCTATATTAATAACTTCTCTAAGTTTATTTATTTCTTCTAAAGTAAGTATATCTGGTTTTTCTGCTTCAAATGAAGGAGAATTAATTATTTCAATAGGATTATTTTTAATAAGGTTATTTTTTATTAAATATTTAAAGAAAGATCTTAAAGAAGAAAGTTTTCTGTTAATTGATCTTTTTCCCACTTCATTTTTTTGAAGTTCTATAATAAATCCTCTGAGCATAACAGGAGTTATTTTTGAAATATCTTCAATTTTTTCTATATTTTTTAAATATTCACTGAGCTGAGAAAGATCTTTTTTCAGAGACTTAATAGTATTAAGACTTTTATTTTCTCCAAATTCAGCAAAATATAAAAAATCTTTTATGTTTTTTTCTATATTTTCCATCTTTTCTCCCTGTATATCTAGTATCTTCTTATATTATAGCCCATATTAAGAAATATTTCTATGCCAGTTCACCTATTTTATTTTCCAAATATTCTAAAGCTATTTTTGAAATAGTGTTGTATCTCTCTTTTTTATCTTTTATTCTTATTCCATCTAATGATCTTATAATTCCAAAATTAGGTCCCATAGGTTGAAAATTTTTCTTTTCTTCAGTAATATATTTTATTATTGCACCAATAGCACTTCTGTCATCTAAGATAAAAGGAGATTTTCCTAATAATCTATGTGCTATATTAATGGCAGCCATTGCTCCAGTAGATATAGAAGAAACATAACCTTCACTTCCTGTTATCTGTCCAGCAAAATATATATTGTCACTTGCTTTTAATTTTAATGTTTCATCTAATAATTTTGATGAATCTATGAATGTATTTCTATGCATAACGCCATATCTTACAAACTCAGCATTTTCAAGTCCAGGAATCATAGAAAAGACCCTTTTTTGTTCTCCCCATTTTAAATTAGTTTGGAATCCTACTATATTATATAATTTTCCATCTTTATCGTCTTGCCTGAGTTGAACAACAGCATAATCCATTTTATCAGTCTTAGGATTAATAAGTCCTTTAGGTTTTAATGGACCAAATACAAGAGTTCTTTCACCTGTCATAGCTATTCTTTCAACAGGCATACATGCTTCAAAAAGTTTTTCCTCTTCAAAAGTTTTTAGTGGAACTCTTTCAGCTGTGATCAAAGCATTGTAAAAAGTATAGTATTCTTCTTTGTTCATTGGGCAGTTTATATATTCTCCTTCTCCCTTTCCATAACGAGATTGACGATAAGCTTTTTCCATATTAATAGATTCTAAAGTAACAATAGGTGCAGCAGCATCATAGAAATAAAGATGTTCACTATGAGTAAGCTTAGCTATTTTTTTAGATAATACTTCAGATGTAAGAGGGCCAGAAGCAATAAGGATTATTTTATCTTCAGGTATTTCAGTAAATTCTTCATCAATTATTTCTATATTTTCCATATTTCTTAAATATTCAGTTACTTCTACTGAAAAGCCATCTCTATCTACGGCAAGAGCCTGACCAGCTGGAACTCGGTTTTTGTCAGCTATTTTTATAAGGAGAGAATCAAGTTTTCGCAATTCTTCTTTCATAAGCCCAGAAGCATTAGCAAGATTATCTCCACCTAGAGAATTACTACACACAAGTTCAGCAAAATAATCTTTTTTATGTGCTTCTGTCATTTTTTTAGCTTTCATTTCATAAAGTTTTACTTTTATTCCCCTTTTGGCAAGTTGGTATGCAGCCTCACAACCAGCTAATCCAGCTCCAACTATGATAACTTCTTTACTATTCATTATTTCTCCTCTAAAATTTATTTCTAAACTCAAAGAGCTCACCCCTAAGGGTGAGTTCTTCTATTTTTTATTTTCTATTTTTTTATATTTTTACATTCAGGATAACCTGTACAAGCAAGGAATTTTCCCCATCTACCTCTGCTTATTTTAAATGGTCTTCCACATTTTTTGCATTTACCAGCTGCTTTTAATATTTTTTCTTCTTCATCAGTAATCTTTTTCAATTCAGCTTTAAGTTGTACTACTCCATCTTTTTCTACTATTTGATTATTAGCAAGCATTTTTCTGATTTCAGTAGGAAGAGGTGTTCTAATATTATCTTCAGCAAATTTTTCACTTTCTAGATAACTTCCAAATCTACCAAATTTTAAAAGATACATGGTACCATTATCAGTATAAACATCAGTAGGTCTTCCTTTTTTAGCTTTCATTATTTCTTCTACTTTTTCTTTTACAAATATTTTTCCATTTTTTATATCTTCGGCAGGTATTTCAACCCCTTTAAGAGATATTTTTTCCTTGCAGTCATCAGATTCATTAGGACATGCAAGATATCTTCCAAATCTACCAGTTTTTAAAATCATATTCCCTTTTCCACAAGGGCATGGAACATCAGATTCAATTATTCTTGACATTTCTTCTTCAACAGTGATTTTAAATTTATCTATATAATGCTTAAGCTCTTTATAGAATACTGAAAGAAGATTTATCCAATCTTTTTCTCCTTCAGCAACTTTGTCGAGCTGATTTTCAAGTTCAGCAGTAAATTTAACATTCATTATATTAGGGAAATTTTCATCAAGTTTATCTTTTATTTCATATCCCAATGCAGTAGGACTGAAACTTTTTCCCTCAACTACAACATATTCCCTTTTTTCAAAGTTTCAATGATGGTAGCATATGTAGAAGGTCTTCCAATTCCTTCAGCTTCTAATTTTTTAACTAATGAAGATTCTGTAAATCTTGAAGGTGGCTTAGTAAAATCTTCTTTAATAAGAAGTTTTTCTAATTTAAGCATATCCCCTTCTTTTATAGTTGGAAATTCTCCAAGAGGGAGCTCCTCCTCCTCTTTAAATATTTTATAATATCCATCAAAAATTATTTTATTGATAGTTCCTCTAAAATCAAATTTTTCATAATTGCATATTATTTCAAACTGCTCATATTTCATAGGAGCAAGTTGTGATATAAGGAATCTGTCCCAAATAAGTTTATACAATTTATATTGATCTTTGTCTAAAGTATTTTTTAGATTATCAGGAGTCAATTCAATATCAGTAGGTCTGATAGCTTCATGAGCATCTTGTATTTTTTGTTTGTTTTTAACAGTTTTTTGTACTCCAAGATATTCTTTTCCAAAATTTTCAAGAATATATTTCTTTGCCATTTCTATGGCATCTTCAGATATTCTTGTAGAGTCAGTTCTCATATAAGTTATAAGTCCTTTATGATTTCCATCTATATCAATACCTTCATATAACCCTTGAGCTACTCTCATAGTTTTTGAAGCTGAAAATCCCAAATAAGATGAAGCTAACTGTTGGAGAGTACTAGTTTTTAGAGGTAATGGAGAATTTTTACTTTTCTTAGAAACCTTAGCTTCAATTACAGTAAAATCTTTTTTTTCTATTTTTTTTATTTCTTTAACAATTTTTTCATCAGTGAGTTTATCAAATTTTTTATTGTCTACTCTATATAAAGAAAGTTTTAATTTGTTTAAAAACTCACCTTTTACTTCCCAGAATTTAACTGGAGTGAATTTTTTTATTTCATCTTCTAAATCACAGATAAGTTTTAGAGCAACTGATTGAACTCTTCCAGCAGAAGTATTGGAAGAAATGCTTTTCCATAAAAGCGAGCTTATACCATATCCCACTAATCTATCAAGTATTCTTCTAGCTTGTTGAGCATTTACTTTGTCCATATCAATTTTTCTGGCATGAGATATAGAATCTTTAATAGCTGTTTCAGTTATTTCATTAAATTCTATTCTATTGCTGTCCTTTTCATCAAGCTTTAAAGCATGAGCTATATGCCAAGCAATAGCCTCTCCTTCTCTATCTGGGTCGGAAGCAAGATAGATTTTGTCAGATTTTTTTGCAAGATCTTTTAAATTTTTTATTACATCTCCTTTTCCTTTTATAGTAGAATAAGAAGGTTGGAAGTTATTATCTACATCTACACCAAGTTTACTTTTAGGAAGATCCCTAACATGACCAAAAGAAGCAACTACATGGAATTTTTTTCCTAAAATTTTTTCTATTGTTTTAGCTTTAGCTGGGGATTCAACTATAACTAAATTTTTTTTAACCAAATTTTTCACCCCTATCTAAATTCAAATTTTTGTTTATTATATTTCCGTTTCATTTTACTAAAAAATAATAAAAAAAGCAACAAACAATTATATTTTAGTTTTTTCTTCTGTATTTTCCACCTGGAATACTTACTATAATATGTTTTATTTCAAGGTCCATGAGTATAGATAAAATCTCACTTGCTTTAAGAGATGTACCTAAAATAAGTTCATCTAAATTTTTTTCTTTTTCAAGTAAAAAAAATATTTTTTCTTCATAAGAAGTAAGCTTTAAATTATTATTTTTATTATTTTTTAGTTCCCAACCATATTCAATAATTATGTCTTTTACATCTGTTGTAAGTTTTGCTTGGCTATTTTTTATAAGATTATTACAACCTTCAGATGAAGGAGAGAAAATATCTCCTGGGACTGCAAAAACTTCTCTTCCTTCTTCTAAAGCTAATTCAGCAGTAATTAAGCTACCACCCTTTTTTTGACTTTCTATTACAAGAATTCCTCTGGATAAACCAACTATTATTCTGTTTCTCATGGGAAAATTATACCCAATTGGTTCGGTACCTAAAGGGTATTCACTAATTATTAATCCAGACTTTTCTATATTTTCCCAAAGTATTCTATTTTCTTTTGGATAAATAACATCAAGACCACTGCCAACTACTGCAATAGTCTTCCCATTTTTATCTAAAGTTTTTTTATGGCAGATGCTATCTATTCCGAGAGCCAATCCACTTACAGTGGTTATTTCGTTATTTACAAGATCTTCAGTCATTTTTTCACAGGTTATTTTTCCATAGACAGTAGCTTTTCTTGTACCTACTACCCCTATTCTTTTGCCTTTAAGAAGAGAGATATCTCCTTTATAATATAGATAAACAGGAGGCTGACTTATATTTTTTAATTCTTCTGGATAATTGCTGCTTTTTAAACTTAGTACCTTTACTTTATTTTTCTTTAGATTTTTAATTTCCTCATCAAGAGATAAAGTTTGAGAGTCAATAATCTTTTTATATTCAATATCATCAATATTGAAATATTTTCTAAGTTGAAATTCATCTAATTTAAATATATCCAAGTATTCCTTAAAAGCTGACATTAAATTACGGATAATGCTATCTTTGACACCTGCTGCCCTTAATTTATACCATTCCAAATAAGCTCACCTCTATTTTATTTTTGCATAAACTTTTACCAGAAGTTCTCTTATTATTTTAGAGTTAGGGTATAAACTTCTTCCTTTTTCAAGAATATTTCTTGCTTCTGTATAATTTTCAGTTGCCATATAGATATCTCCCATACCAGCATATACATATTCATCTTGTTTATAATTTAAATATTGTCTAAAATCATTTAGAGCACTATCATAATTTTGAAGATTTCTATTAGCTATTCCTCTCCCAAGATAAGCTTCATAAAAAGAAGAATCTATGTTTAAAGTATCATTATATAATGAAATAGCTTCTTCATTTCTTCCAAGAAATCTTGAAGTAGTTGCTGCTCCAAAAACATTTCTTATATCAGTTTTGTCCATAGAAAATATCTTTCTTGCACGCTCATATTGATTCATTCTAAAATATTGATTTCCCAACTGAAAGATTATTTCTGCATTTCCATTTACAGATTCTACATAGTTTTTTAATTCCTCTTCAAATTGGTTATGTAGTTTTTTCAATCTTCCACGATCCCTTTCAGCATCCATTTTAGCATCTATATTTCTCAGAGCTTCATTTCTATATTCGTATATAGGTGTCACTTCTTCTGAAAAAACTAAAGATGTAGATAATAGTATAAATATACTAATAAGTATCTTTTTCATTTTTTATCTCCTTTACAATCCCTTTTATTAATCCATCAGTCATTTTAATATCAATTTCATCATTTATTGATAAATCACTGACTTTTTTATTGAAGTTCCATTTTTACTTATAACGCTATACCCTCTTTTTAAAGTTTCGAGAGGGTTTAAGTTGATTATTTTGTTCACTCTATTATTTAAATTATTTTGAAGATTTTGTATATGATGTTCAAATGCTTTTTTCAAAAGATGTTCTTTTTCAATTATCTCTTGATTTTTTTCTTCAATATTTCTGCTGAAATTTTTTATGTAATAATTATTCTCTCTCTTTTCCAATTCTCTTTTTAGAATTTCTATATAATTTTTCATGAGAGATTTTAAATATCTGCTTCTATCTTCTATAGATTCTAAAGTCTTTTTTCGTTCAGGAACAGATAATTCTATAGCTTGAGTGGGAGTAGCTGCCCTTGCATCAGCTGTGAGATCACTGAGCAGATAATCTATTTCATGTCCTACAGCAGATATAATAGGTTTTTCAGAATTGTAAAAAGCAAGAGCCACTTCTTTTTCATTAAAAGACCACAGGTCTTCTATACTTCCTCCACCTCTGCCAGCTATTATCAAATCAATATCTTCTATTTTATTTAAGGTTTTAATTCCTTTTACTATTTCTTCCTTTGCTCCAATTCCTTGAACTTTAGCAGGATATACATAAATATTTATTGTAACATCTCTTTTTTTTATGGTTTTTATTATATCCTGTATAGCTGCTCCAGTATAGGCAGTAACAACTCCAATATTTTTAGGAAATTTAGGGAGAGGTTTTTTATGAGAATGATCAAAGTAACCTTGGTCAGCCATCTCTTTTTTTAATTTTTCAAGCTTGGCAAAAAGTTCACCTAATTCATTTTTTTTCTCAATATGCCTTACAAGTATTTGAAAATCTCCTCTATTTTCATAGAAACCGACATCACCAAATATTTTTACAGAATCACCATCTTTTAAATCTTCTGGAATTCTTTTAAATTTATATTTGAAAGCAGCACATTTAACTTGAGCATCTTTATCTTTTAAGTTGAAATATAGATGTCCACTTTTATAATAAGTAACACCTGACATTTCTCCTTCAAGGAAAAATTCTCTCAAATCACTGTTTTCTTCTAAATAATTTTTTACTTTTCTATTAAATTCGCTTACACTATAGGTTCTTTCTTCAAACATTAAAAACTCCTTGGTTAAAAATCTAATAACAGTTTTTTAAGTTTAGTCATTTCATCTCTTTTTATAATAGCATTTTCAAAATCTAGTTCTTTAGAAAGTTTTGCTATTTGTTTTTGAAGTTTTATTATTTCTTTTTCAATATCTTTTCTAGATGTAAATGTTTTCTTAGCTTTATCTTCAGTTTCATTGATATCTAATCCATAATCAAGGTTAATTAAATCTTCGCTAATTTCTTTAACAATAGTTTTAGGATCTATATTATTATATACATTGTATTCATTTTGGATTTTTCTTCTTCTATTAGTTTCATCAATAGCCTGTTTCATAGAATCAGTCATGATATCTCCATAGAGGATAACCCGTCCCTCTATATTTCTGGCAGCTCTACCTATTGTCTGTACCAAAGATCTTCTGCTTCTTAAAAAACCTTCTTTATCAGCTTCCAGTATAGCAACTAGAGAAACCTCAGGTATATCCAGTCCTTCTCTTAATAAGTTAATTCCAACTAGAGCATCAAATTCACCTTTTCTCAACCCTTTGATTATATCTATTCTTTCCAATGTATCTATATCAGAGTGCATATATTTCACTCTTACACCAAATCCAAGATAATATTCAGTGAGTTCTTCAGCCATTTTTTAGTAAGAGTAGTGACTAAAACCCTTTCTTTTCTGTCAGCTCTTATTCTTATTTCTTCTAATAAATCATCTACCTGATTTTTAGTAGACCTTACTTCTATTACAGGGTCGAGTATTCCAGTAGGTCTTATAAGCTGTTCTGCAATATGTCCATGTGAAACTTCTATTTCAAAATCTCCAGGAGTAGCTGATACAAATACTGATTGATCAGCTATTTTCCTAAACTCTTCAAATTTTAAAGGCCTGTTGTCAAGAGCAGCTTTCAATCTGAATCCGTTTTCAACAAGAGCAGTTTTCCTTGCTCTGTCGCCATTATACATTCCCCTTATTTGTGGAATAGATATATGAGATTCGTCTATAAATATAAGGAAGTCTTTTGGAAAATATTCAAGAAGGGTATCAGGAGTTTCGCCCTCTTTTTTTCCAGAAAGATACCTTGAATAATTTTCTATACCTTTACAGTATCCAATTTCTCTTATCATTTCCATATCATATTCTGTTCTTTGCTTTAATCTTTGAGCTTCAAGAAGTTTACCTCTTTTTTCAAAAGCTTCTACTTCTATTTTTAAATCTTTTTGTATTTCAGCAAGAATTCTTTCATTATCACCATCAGCTGTAAGATATTGAGTAGCAGGGTAAAGAACTATTCTTTCCAAATTTTTTCTTATTTTTTGCCCAGTAAGAGTATTTATTTCAGATATTTCTTCCAGATCATCTCCCCAGTATTCAAGTCTGTATCCAGTTTCCATATAAGATGGGTATATATCTATTACATCACCTTTTATTCTGAATTTTCCTCTTTCAAAAGCTATGTCATTTCTTTCATATCTTATACTTATAAGCCTTTCTATAAGTTCTTTTCTGTCTATTCCTGTTTGTCTGTCTATTGGAATGGTCATTTTTCTATATGTTTCAGCAGATCCTAATCCATATATGGCAGAAACGGAAGCTACAATTATTACATCTCTTCTGTTCATAAGGGCAGCAGTTGCAGCATGTCTTAATTTTTCAATTTCATCATTAATAGAAGAGTCTTTTTCTATATATGTATCAGTAGTGACTATATAAGCTTCTGGCTGATAATAATCATAATAAGACACGAAATATTCTACAGCATTATCAGGAAAAAAACTTTTATATTCTGAATAAAGCTGAGCTGCCAACGTTTTGTTAGGTGCAAGTATCAGTGCAGGTCTTTGTGTTTTTTCAATGATATTTGCCACAGTAAAAGTTTTTCCTGAACCAGTAACTCCAAGAAGTACCTGATCTTTTACTCCATTATTTATGTTATCAGTTATTTTTTTTATTGCCTCTGGCTGATCTCCAGTAGGACTGTATTTTGAATGTATTTTAAACATATCATACCTACCTTTATTAATTCCTATTTTTAATTATACCATAAACTTTTTCTATATCTATCTTTTTTTATTAATATGTCTTTTATTTTTATTTTGTAATACAAATAATTTCAAAATAAAATATATTGATAATATTTTAAATTAGTGCTATAATCAATTATAAATTTTTAGGAGGCAGAGCATGGAAGTTTTTATACACCATATATATGAATACCAAAAAGGAATCAGAAACCTTATATTACACACTACAGATAAAAAAAATATTGAAATTATAAAAGAAAAGTTAAATTCTGAAAACATAGATTATATAATATATCCCTTAGGAAAGCAAAGAATAAATGTGTTCTTTGGAGCAAAGGAATGTGTGGAGGTAATAAAGAATATAAACAAACTTTCTTTGACAGCTTATACTCCAGAAGAAGATTTTATACTTGGTATAATGCTTGGATATGACAGAAGAAAACAGTGTGAAAGATTTTTGAAATTTAAAGAAAAAGCAATAAGTGCATAAAAAAGGAAACTACTAAAGCAGTTTCCTTTTTTAATATAGTTTTTTAATCTATAAAGATAATTTAATTCTCTTTATTTTTATTTCAATATATTTTTATAATATTTATATAATTTTTTCCTATCTTTTTTACTTTTTCTTTCTTAAAGCTGATATCATCGAAAGTACAGTAAAGACTAAAAATACTACTGTTATTGGTCTAGTATATAGAAAACTATATGATCCCTCATACATTAAAACAGCTTTTCTCAAATTAGTTTCAAGCATTGGACCTAAGATTACTGCTAAAACTATTGGAGAGCTAGGCATTTTTATTTTTGACATTATATATCCAATTATACCAAAAACAAAAGTAACTCCCACATCAAATAAACTGTTATTCATAGAGTATGATCCAATAGTTGAAAGAATTAATATAGCAGGAATCATTAAAGTTTTAGGAATTTCAACAATTCTACTATAAAATTTTATACCTGCTAATCCGATAAACAAAAGAAGAATATTTCCAATTATCATTGAACTAAATAATCCATAGACAATTTCAGGATTTTGTTCAAAAAGTAATGGACCTGGAGTTAATCCTTGAATTATAAGTGCTCCTAAAAGAACAGCAGCAACTGCATCTCCAGGAACTCCAAGAGTAAGTAAGGGAACCAATGCTCCTCCAGTTACTCCATTATTGCCAGCTTCAGGAGCAGAGATACCAATAAGACTTCCTTCTCCAAATTTCTCATGTTTATTACTTCTTTTAGCTTCATTATAGCAAACAAAGGCAGCAATATCTGCACCAGCACCTGGAATAGAACCTATAAAAGTTCCAATAGCTCCACATTTAATTATAGTAGGAAGACAATGCTTTATTTCTTTCCAGTTCATATAGTTTTTATCCATAACTATATCTGTTTTTATTTCTTTTTCTCCTACTAAACTTTCTATCTGATTAAAAACTTCTGATACAGCAAATAATCCTATAAGAACAGGAATTACTGAAAATCCATTAAGAAGATCAACTACACCAAAAGTGAATCTTGGATAGCTTGTTATAGCGTCCATACCAAAACAAGATATTAACAATCCTATTATACCAGCAATTATTCCTTTTAAGAAATTTTCAGCAGATATACTTGCAATAATAGTAAGCCCAAATAATGCTAAGGCAAAATATTCAGGAGCAGAGAATCTTAAAGCAAATTTCGCTAGTACAGGTGATATAGTAACAAGAGCCAGACAGCTGATAAGTCCTCCTAAAGCTGAAGCAATAGTAGACGCACTAAGAGCTTTTGTTGGGTACCCTTTTTTTACTAAAGCATAACCATCAAAACAAGTAGCAGCTGATGCAGGAGTTCCAGGAGTATTCAAAAGAATAGCTGAGATAGATCCCCCATAAATAGCTCCAATATATATTCCTACAAGCATTATAAGACCAGTAACAGCATCCATACCAAAAGTAAAAGGAAGAAGGATAGCAACTCCCATTGTAGCAGTAAGACCTGGAAGAGCTCCAATAACAACCCCACCAGTCACTCCAAGAACCAGATAAAATAAATTACCTAGTAAAAGAGCAGTAGATAAACCTTGTATTAAGTGACTAAACATCTATATTTTCCCCCTTATTTTAATTAGATAAACAATCCAGCAGGTAAAGATACTTTAAAAGCATAAGTAAATAATAAATATAAAGCTATAGGGAATGCTATTGCGAATATTATATTTAATATTTTTGACTTACTCTTTAAAATAGTTATTACAATAAATGCAAATATTATAGTAGATACTAAATAACCAATTCTATCTATAAGAAATATATATACAGCAAAAGCGAAAATTACCATAAAAGTATATTTCATATTTGGATTATAAATGCTTTTTTTATTTTTATTTCTTAAACTTCCTATGAAAAGCATACCAGAGAGTATAAATAAAATAATTGCAATAACTTTAGGGAAGAAATCAGGACCTAATCCAGAATCTCCTATAAAAGCCATATTAAATTGAGTAGATGAATAAAAAATAAAAGCACTAACTATACATAAAAATGCAGAAAAAATAGTTTCTAACAAAATTAATCCCCCTTTTATAAAAAAGGTTACTAATAAACATAGTAACCTTTCCATACATTACATTAATTTAAGAATTTTATATGACTATTTCAAAGATTTTACTATTGAGTCTATTGTGGCAGTATCATCTATTATGAATGTTTCAAAGTCTTTTCCATTTAGATATTTGATTCCAAATGTAGAATTATTCATAAAATCTTTAAAGTCATCTGATTCAACAGATTTTTTAATAGCAGCATCAAGAGTGGCAACTATTTCAGGTGATGTTCCTTTAGGTACTGCAATACCTCTCCAAGTACCAGAAACAACATCATGTCCTAATTCTTTTAATGTAGCGACATCTGGAAGGCTTTCAACTCTAGTATCAGCCATTACTCCTAGGGCTCTTAATTGACCAGCTTTTAATTGTCCAATAGCTTCCCCTGGTCCCATTAGAGAGAAATCAGCATGTTTTCCCAATAATGCAGGAATAACCTCTCCAGCTCCATTGTATGGGATATGATTAAATTTTACACCAGCTTCATTTTCTATAGCTAGAGCATAAAAATTAGGTTTAGCTGTACTTGCAAATTTTATTTTTTCAGGATTTGCTTTTGCATCTGCTAAAAGTTCATCTAAAGTTTGGTATTTAGAATCTTTTTCAACTAGTACAACAGCTGGATCCATATTTACTAAAGATACTAATTCAAAATCTTTGTAGCTGATAGGAGAAAGATTCATTAAAGGTAACGAAACAATTTCTCTAGTTATCATTGTAATTGTATAACCATCTTTCTTTTGAGTAGCTCCAAAAGTCATTCCTACTGCTCCAGCTCCTCCAGTTTTATTAACTATAACTACTGAAGTTCCAAGTTCTTTTTCCATAAGACTTCCCAATTTTCTAGCAACTGCATCTGTTCCTCCACCAGCACTGAATGGTACAATCATATTGATATTTTTACTAGGGTAAGCCTTAGCAAAGGCACAAGCAGCCATTAAAGTGAAAATAATCATCATAAGTTTTTTTCTCATAAATCTGTCCTCCTCAGTTTTGCTAATATGACAAAATTTTTATTATTCATATTGTGTACACTGTATTGAAATAGAAATTTTTGTTATATTAGATTTCTTTTTATATTATTTCTTAATTGAATATCATATAATCTATTTATAACCCAATATTGTTAAAAAGTACAATAAAAAAATAAGTAAAAAATTTCATATATGAAACGAAATTTGATAAAACTATATAAAACTTTATTAAAATCATAGAATAATTATTAAAAAATCATAAAAAACTTAGTTCCATATATGGAAAAATATAGTATAATATATTATATGTTTTTGAGTAAATAGCTCATTTTGATGAAGTTAATTATAAAGAATTATAATTTAAATAAGGGGGAGATATGGAAATTGAAAAAAAAGTTCCTGCAATTGAAAAAGCAGATAAGATATTTAAATATCTTTATTATAAAGAATCAGCTACACAGGCAGATATTTCAAAAGATTTGGGAATACCCAAGGCAACAACAAACAGACTTTTATCAGTTTTAACAGAACTTAAATATTTGAATTTAGAAGGAAGAGAATATAAAATAGGAGAGAAATTCTATTTCTTTTCAAATAAGCATGAAAGATATACTTTGATTAAAAATATTGCTTATCCATATTTAGAAGAATTATCTTTAAAGTTTAAGGAAACATTTAAAATAAGTGTTTTAGATGAAGATAAAATAAGAAGTATAGGAAAAGTGGAGAGCAGCGACTTTATTAAAATATCAGTTTCTGAAAATGCAATATTTCCATTGCATGCAGGAGCAGCAAGCAAGCTTTTAATATGCCAATTAAGTGAAAGCAAATTAAATAAACTTTTGGAGAGAACTCTTCCTAAATATACTGAAAATACTATAACTGATAGAGAGGAACTAAAAAGGAGCTTCTTAAAATAAACATAAATAAACTTTCTTTTGATAATATGGAACATTCAGTGAATATAAGGGCTGTGGCAGTTCCTATACTAGATAGTAAAAATAGAATAGTAGCTGCAGTAAGCTGTCCATGTTTTCCAGATTCTTTGACAGATGAGAGAGCATTGAAGATAGCTGAATCTATGAGAAAATCATGTGAAGAAATATCTAAAAGATTGGAATATTTTAACAAATAACCATTAATAAATTGCCACAAATAGATGATTTAAAATTTTTAATTAAATTTGAATCATCTTTTTATTTTAAGAAAATTTACTAAAAGTAGTAGAATAATTTTAAAAATGTATAGTCAAAATTCCATATATGAAACTATGATATGAAGATTTTTTTTTTATTTTTCTAACTTTCAACATTTTTAATACTTCAAAATTTTTTATCTTTTGTTTTTAATTCCATATATGGAATTTATTCTAAGAGGTTGAGATTGAATTTTTATTTTTTTTAAAGTATAAATAAAATACAGAAAAGTATAACAAAATATTTCATTATAAATCAAAGTAAAATATTTTAGGAGGTAAATTATGTTGAAAAAAAGTAAAATTTTAAAAAAAATAACTGATATAGGAATAGTTGCAGTGGTAAGAAGTGAAACTATAGAAGAAGGAATCAGAATTTCTAAAGCTTGTGTAAAGGGAGGAATTCCTGCAATAGAAGTTACATATACTGTACCAGGAGCTACTGAAGTAATAAAAGCTCTTAAAGAACAGTTTACTTCAAATGAATTAGTTATAGGTGCAGGAACTGTATTAGATGCAGCTACTGCCAGAATAGCTATTTTAGCTGGATCAGAATTTATAGTTTCTCCTGCTTTTGACGAAGAAACAGCAAAATTGTGTAACCTATATCAAGTACCATATATGCCAGGTTGTATGACAATTACTGAAATAACTAAAGCTATGCAATATGGAGCAGATATTGTAAAACTTTTCCCTGGAAGTGCTTTTGGCCCTTCATTTGTAAAAGCTGTAAAAGCTCCACTTCCTCAAGCTAATATTATGCCTACTGGAGGAGTAAGTTTAGAAAACATAGATGAATGGTTTAAAAATGGTGTAGTTGCTGTAGGAGCAGGGGGAAAATTAGCTTCTGGTTCTAGTGAGGATATTATAGCTACTGCCAAAGCATTTGTAGAAAAAATAAAAGAGATAAGAAATAAATAAATAAATGGGTATAGTGGAGGAAAAGACTGTAATGGAGAAAATATTTGATTTTAAAAATAAAGAATTTGGATTGGTGTGCAGTGGAGAAATGATAATGAGACTTTCGCCTCTAAATAATGAAATGCTGATTCAAGGACATTTACTTGAAAAACAAATGGGAGGAGCAGAATTCAATGTTGCTAGTGGGGTGTCAATATTAGGAGAAAAAACTGCTATAGTAACAAAACTTCCAGAGAATGAATTAGGAAAGTTTGCAAAAAAAATAATAAGTTCTAATGGTGTAAGCGATGAATTTGTAGTATATGATGAATCTAAAAATAAAAGACTGGCTATTTACTATTATGAATATGGTTCATCACCAAGAAAACCAAATGTAACATATGACAGACAAAATTCATCTTTCCAATCTTTTAAGGTAGATGAAATAAATAGTTCAATATATAATAGAACTGAAATTTTTCATACAAGTGGGATAACTTTAGGTTTATGTGAAAACTCAAATAAACTGACTCATGAACTTATCAAAAATTTTAAAAATGGAGGAGCATTAGTATCTTTTGATGTAAATTTTAGAAGAAATCTCTGGACTGAAGAAGAGGCAAGAATGGAGATTGAAAAATTATTGCCATCTGTAGATATACTTTTTGCTTCAGAGGAAACTTTTAGAAAAATGTTTCAAAAGACAGGAAACTTGAAAGATATTATAAGAGCTTTTGCAAAGGAATTTAATATATCATTTATTGCTTCTACTCAGAGAACAGTAAATTCTCCAAAATCTCATAATTTTACTTCATTAATATATAACAGAAAAAATGATGTTTTCTATTGTGAATCTCCATATGAAAATATAGAAATAGTAGATAGAATAGGAAGTGGAGATGCATATGTTGCAGGAGTCATCTATGGAATTCTTAAACATAATAATCCAGAAAAAGCAATGAAATATGGAAATGCTAATTCAGTGTTGAAAAATACAATAGTAGGAGATATATCGTGTGCAGATGTTACCCTTGTAGACAATATAATAGCTGACCATGAAAATGGAAATACAAGCGAAATGAATAGATAATTAAGCCACCTAACCTTAAATTAATTTATAAAAAAGAGAGAGCTAAAATTTATATGATTTTGGCTCTCTTTTTCTATTTTATTGATTAAAATTTACAATTAAACAAAATATTTTGTAAAAATATGCTGTTGAAAAAACAGCTTTTTTTATTTTTTGAACTAATAGAAAGCTTTAAATTTCAACAATTTTATGTTTTTTTTGTGTTTGTCATGTGAAGTTATTGATTGACAAAGAGAAATAATAATATTATAATCAACTCATAGTTTTCTATAAAACTAAAAATAACTATTAATTGTTTGTTTTAATAAAAATATAAAAAATAATTATTTTATTATGAATTAATAAATAGTATTTTTATTTTAAAGAAATAAAAAATATAAAAATAATTTTTTAATTTAAAAATAGATATTAAAAGCGTTTTTTATCTTGGGAGGAATTTAGATTATGAACAATAAAGAATTAGATTATATAGGAGTTATATATATTTTTTTGTTGTTTATAGTTTATGAAGGAATGTTTAGAGTAACAGGGTTTAGTATAAATACATCTGTATATGGGTTATTCATAATACTTATTTTTTTCTATTCAATAACTGGAAATCTTAAATTTAATTCCAGTCCATCTAAGTGTAATGCAGTTCTAATAAATGGTCTTATCTTTGGAATATTTTTTATGTTTTATAAAACTCTCACAATTTTTACAGTATTTATTGTATTTTCACTTTTTCAATTATTTATATATAGAGTGATATTGAAAGTTAAGGAAAATAAAAATAAAGAGCAAGAAAAATTCATTAATGAAAGAAGCCTTATTAAGTTTGGGATAGATTCTTTTGGGATATTAGTTGGAATGATCTTATCCTTTATTTTTAAATATGATTTAAATTGGGAAAAAGAATTTAAAAAAGAATATGCATTTACATATTTAGGAATATTTTTAATTGGATATTTCTATACAAGAATGAATGAAAAGAGTTGGACTTATACAAATATATTAGATGTTTTAAATTTGATAGTATTAAATGGAGCTTCTTCAATTGTTTTTTTAATAATTATTTACAGCAAGGTAATAAGTTATCCAGTATCAATAGTTTTAGTTTCATTGATTTTATCTATTTCATTTCAATTGTTTTGCAGATATTTATTTAGATTAAAGAGATTCTATAAAACAAAGAATAAATGTTATGCTTCTGAAACAAGAACATTAGTATATGGCGCAGGAGAGGCAGGAGCGATATTGGCTCAGGAATCAATGACAAATCCAAT
Source organism: Fusobacterium varium (assembly GCA_900637705.1). NCBI lineage: Bacteria > Fusobacteriati > Fusobacteriota > Fusobacteriia > Fusobacteriales > Fusobacteriaceae > Fusobacterium > Fusobacterium varium. Next base: position 1,942,750 of record LR134390.1, on the reverse strand, counting down.
ATTTCCATATCATATAGTTGGGTTTTTAGATGATGATCCAAAGAAAAAAGATACATATATATACAATATAAAGGTTTTGGGAAATAGAGAAAATCTAGAGGAAATAATTAAAAGAGAAAAAGTATCAGAAGTTCTTTTAGCATTACCATCACTTCATAGTTCAGATATGAGAAATATTGTAGATAGAATTAAAGCAGTCGGAAATGTAGAGATTAAAACAGTTCCAACTATAGCTGAAATATTGGAAAACAGAGAATTAGCTTCTCAGTTGAGAAAAGTAAAGATTGAAGATTTGTTAGGAAGAGATGAAATAACAATAAATGATGGAAATATCAGAAACTTAATTGAAGGAAAGGTTATCTTTGTAACTGGTGGAGCAGGGAGTATTGGTTCTGAACTTTCAAGGCAGATAGCTAAATATTCTCCAAAAGAATTAATAAATATAGATATCAATGAAAATTCAATATATTTTCTTGAACTTGAAATGAAGAGGAAATATCCAAATCTTGAATTAATTTCAGAAATATGTAATGTGAGAGAAAAAGAAAAGCTTGAAATACTTTTTAAGAAATATAAACCAAACATAGTATTCCATGCAGCAGCACATAAACATGTACCTTTAATGGAACATAATCCTGAGGAAGCTGTAAAAAATAATATATTTGGAACTAAAAATGTAGCTGAATGTGCTGATAAATATAAAGTTGAAAAGATGGTTCTTATCTCAACAGACAAAGCAGTAAATCCAACAAATATCATGGGAGCTACTAAAAGAGCTTGTGAACTTATAATTCAGCATATGAATAAAGTTTCTAAAAATACAAAATATATGGCAGTAAGATTTGGAAATGTACTTGGAAGTAATGGATCAGTTATTCCGATATTTAGAAAGCTATTAGAAGAAGGAAAAAATTTAACTTTAACTCATAAGGACATAACAAGATACTTTATGACAATACCAGAAGCAGCACAACTGGTAATAGAAGCAGGTTCATTGGGAAATGGTGGAGAAATATTTATTCTTGATATGGGGAAACCAGTGAAAATTTATGATCTTGCGCAGACAATGATAAAACTTTCAAACTCAGATGTAGGAATAGATGTAGTAGGACTTAGACCAGGAGAAAAGTTATTTGAGGAACTCCTTTATGATGTAAATTCTGCAATTAAGACAGAAAACAAAAAAATCTTTATAACAAAATAGAAGATGGAGAAGTGGATATAACACAGTTCTTTGAGAGATTATGGCAGGCAGGACAACATGCAGATATAGATGAAATCAAAGACATAATGAAGAAATTAGTTGTTTCATATAAAGAAGTAAGTTACTAGTAATGGGGGAAAGCAGAAAATGTTTTTAAAGAGAGTATTTGATATATTAGCATCATTTTTAGGAATAATATTCTTTTTACCTTTAATGATACTGACAGGATTAATTATAAAATTTACTTCTCCTGGACCAATATTATTTAAGCAGAAAAGACTGACAATAGGAGTAAGAGAATTTACTATATATAAGTTTAGGAGTATGAGGACAGATTTTGATAAAGATGCTAAAGGTATACAGGTAAAGGGGAGCAGCAGCGCAATAACACCAATAGGGAAATTTATTAGAAAGACAAAGATAGATGAACTTCCACAACTTTTTAATATTCTTATTGGGGATATGAGCTTTATAGGACCAAGACCAGAACTTCCAAGAAGATTAAAATACTATTCTGAAAGAGATAAGGGAATATTTAAAGTAAGAAGTGGAATATCATCACCAGCAAGTATAGTATTTTCAGATGAGGAATATTTGATGAATCAGGTTTCAGATCCAGAAAGATTCTATATAGAGCAGATAATGCCATATAAGATAGAACTTAATTTGTACTATGTAGAAAATAGAACCTTTTGGAATGATATTTATCTGATAATAGCTACTTTTTTAAAGATAATAAATAAAGCAAAAATTCAATGGATAGTAAAAGATGAAATACTTTTAAATAAGAAGAATGAGTTAGTAGGAAAAATAGGAGTTGAATATTGATGGAGAATAAGAAAAAGACTCTTATGATAACAGGAGCATCAGGGTTTATAGGAACAAATTTTATAGAAAGATATAAAGATAAATATAATATAGTTCCAGTAGATTTGTTAAAAGTAAAACCTGAAGAGATTGAATTTGAGGGTATAGATACAGTACTCCATTTAGCAGCTCTGGTTCATCAGATGAATGGAGCTCCAAGAGAGAAATATTTTGAAGTGAATACAGAACTCACAAGAAAAGTAGCAGAGGCAGCAAAGAAGAATAAAGTTAAACATTTTGTTTTTTACAGCACAGTAGCTGTTTATGGAACACATGGAAGTCTTAATGAAAAATTAATATTAACTAAAGAATCAAAAGTAAATCCTAAAACACCATATGCTCAAAGTAAGTGGGAAGCAGAAAAAATTTTAAAAAATTTAGAAAACAGTAATTTTAAAATATCAATATTAAGACCTCCAATGGTATATGGAGAAAATTGTCCTGGAAATATGAAAAAATTAGAAAAATTAGTAAAAGTATTTCCAATACTTCCATTTGGCAATGATGAAAACAAAAGAACATTAGTACATATAGATAAATTATTAGAAATAACAAAAGAAGTGATAGATAAAGAAATTTTAGGAATAATTATTCCTAAAAATGATGAGGAAATGTCAATAAAAGAGATAGTAGAAGAGATAATTAAAAAGAAAATAAAGAGAAACTATTAATTAAGTTTCCTAAGCTTATAATAAATATATTATATAAGATAAAGCCTGAAATAATTGAAAGTTTATATGGAGATTTAAGATTTAAATGAAATTAGTATTGGAGAAAAAAGATGAATGTATTATTTTTGCTTCCAAGATATTCTGAAAATATTAAGGATTCAACATTAGAAAAAGAATTGGTAAAAGAATTTTCAAATCAAGAAAATGAAGTTATTGTAGCAACTATATTAGAAGAAGGAAAAACTTATTTTAAAAAATTAGAAAATATAAAATTGCTAAAAATAAGATGTGGAAAGTACTATTCAAAAGGAACAACTAAATTAGATAAAGGCATGACAATATTAAAAATACCGTTTTTATTTTCTATGAAAATAAAAGAAAGAATAGATGAAAAAATAGATTTAATAATTTTATCAACTCCTATGTTTAACAATCCTTTTTTAATAAAAAAAATGAGGAATCATTTTCAATGCAAAGTATTATTAATAATTTGGGATATTTTTCCACAAAATGCAATTGATTTAGAAATTATAAAAAATAAATTTTTAATAAAGTATTTTAATAATAAATATAAAAAAGCATTAGAAGTTTCAGATTATATAACAGTTATGTCAGAAGGAAATAAAAAATATATAAAAATTTATTTAAAATAGAAGATAAAAAAATTATTCTTTTAAAAAATTGGGCATATATAAAGCCTAAACTTAAAATAAATAAAGAAGAAATAAGAAAGAAATATGGGTATTCAGAAGAAGATTTTTTAGCTATATTTGGTGGAAATATGGGAAAGCCACAAAAGTTAGAAAATATACTATCTTTAGCTGAGAAATGGCTAGAATTACCAGATGTAAAATTCATATTTGTAGGTAATGGTTCAGAAAAAGAAAGATTAAAAAAATAACTAAGGATAAAAACTTAAAAATATTGAATTCATAGAACAATTGCCAAGAGAAGACTATGAAAAATTTACAAGCGCTTGTGATATAGGACTTGTAAGTCTTGATGAGAGATTTACAGTACCAAATTTCCCTTCAAAGACAACAGATTATTTTAAATTATCCCTTCCAATTTTGGCTAGTTTAGATAGATGTTCAGCAAAAGACTATGGAAAATTTCTTGAAAAAGAAGTTCAAGGAGGAATTTATGCTGAAGCTGGAAATATAGAGGACTTGTATAAGAAATTTTTAATTTTATATAAAAATGAAGATTTAAGAAAACAGTTAGGAAATAATGGAAGAAAATACTATGAAGAATATTTGGGAGTAGATAAGGCATATAAAACAATAATGGATGTATTGAAAAAAGATTAAGGAGATAGATTTTATGTTTAAAGATAAGGTTTTATTAATAACAGGAGGAACAGGGTCATTTGGAAATGCTGTACTCAGGAGATTTTTAAAAACTGATATTGGAGAAATAAGAATTTTTTCAAGAGATGAAAAAAAACAGGATGATATGAGAAAAATATATAATAATCCTAAATTAAAGTTCTATATAGGAGATGTAAGAGACTATAACTCAGTAATGGATGTAATGAGGGGAGTAGATTTTGTATTTCATGCAGCAGCTCTTAAACAGGTACCATCATGTGAATTTTATCCAGTACAGGCTGTTTATACTAATATATTAGGAACAGAAAATGTTTTAAATGCAGCAATAGCATCTAAAGTAAAAAAGTAGTTTGCTTAAGTACAGATAAAGCAGCTTATCCAATAAATGCAATGGGAATGTCAAAAGCGCTTATGGAGAAAGTGATAGTAGCAAAGGGAAGGAATTTAAAAGATGATGACACTACAATATGCCTTACAAGATATGGAAATGTAATGGCATCACGTGGTTCAGTAATTCCTTTATTTATAGATCAGGTAAGACATGGAAAGTCGATAACAGTAACAGATCCGAATATGACAAGATTTATGATGAGTTTAGATCAAGCAGTAGATTTAGTATTATTTGCATTTAAAAATGGAAAGAATGGAGATCTATTTATCCAAAAATCACCAGCAGCAACAATTGAAGTTCTTGCTCACGCAATGAAGGATATATTAGGAAGACCAGAACATGAAGTAAAAATAATAGGAACAAGACATGGAGAAAAACTTTATGAGGTCCTAATGACAAAAGAGGAAAAAGTAAGAGCAATAGATATGGGAGAATATTTTAGAGTTCCAGCAGATGGAAGAGATCTTAATTATTCAAAATATTTTGAAGATGGACAGGAAGTTATTACACAGGCAGATGAATATAATTCTCATAATACATATAGATTAAATGAAGAAGAATTAAAAAAGATGATTTTAGACCTATATGAAGTGCAAGATGAATTAAAAGAATTTGGGGTGAAATAGCAATGGAAGTTCTTGTAACAGGTGCAAAAGGCTTTATAGGGAAAAATCTTGTAGAAAGATTATCAAGAATAGATGGGATTGTTATTCACCAATTTGACAAAGAAAACAGTATAGATGAAATTGAAGAATATATAGAAAAAATAGATTTTATCTTTCATCTTGCAGGAATAAACAGACCAGAGAATCCAGAAGAATTCTATAAAGGGAATAGAGATACTATAAAAGAGCTGATAGATGTAATAGAAAAGAGAAAACTAAAAATACCTATTCTAGTAACTTCGTCGATTCAGGCAGAAAAAGATAATGATTATGGAAAGAGTAAGTTAGAGGGAGAAATTTTTTAAGAGAATATAGTAAAAGAAATCATGCGCAAATATATATCTACAGACTTCCAAATGTCTTTGGAAAATGGTGTAGACCAAACTATAATTCTGTAATTGCCACTTGGTGTCATAATATAGCAAATAATATAGATATAACTATATCAGATAGAAATATAAAATTAAATTTTGTATATATAGATGATGTTGTAAATACTTTTGTTTCTCATTTGCAGAAGCAGGGAGAAATTAAAGAATATTATGAGATATCAACAGTATATAGCAAAACTCTTGGAGAGATTTCAGATCTTATCCATTCATTTAAAAATAATAGAAAAACTCTTGTAATAGAAAAAGTAGGAGAAGGATTTGAAAGGGTACTATATTCAACTTATCTATCATATCTTCCAGAAGATGAATTTTCCTATGAACTTACAGAACATAAAGATAATAGAGGAGCTTTTGTTGAAATATTAAGAACAATAGATAGTGGACAATTTTCAATTTCAACTTCAAAACCAGGAATAACAAGAGGAAATCACTATCATAATACAAAAAATGAAAAATTCTTAGTAATAAAGGGAGAAGCTATTATCAGATTTAGAAATATATACAGTGATAAAGTAATTGAATATCCTGTATCAGATAAAAAATTAGAAGTGGTGGATATTCCAGTTGGATATACCCATAATGTAACAAACACAGGTACAGGAGAAATGATACTTGTGATATGGGCAAATGAGTTATTTGATAAAGAAAATCCAGATACATACTACTTAGAGGTGTAACGAATGAAAAAAATAAAAGTAATGACAATAGTAGGAACAAGACCAGAGATAATAAGACTTTCAGAAGTTATAAAAGCATGTGATAAATATTTTGAACATATATTGGTTCATACAGGACAGAACTGGGATTATACATTGAATCAGGTATTTTTTGAAGAGTTAAGTTTAAGAGAACCAGATTATTATCTGAATTCTGTAGGAAAACATTTAGGAGAAACAATAGGAAATATAATAGCTAAATCTTATGAAGTTTTAGAAAAAGAAATGCCAAATGCTCTTCTTATACTTGGAGATACCAATTCATGCCTTGCAGCAGTAGCAGCAAAGAGATTAAAAATACCAGTATTTCATATGGAAGCAGGAAATAGATGTTTTGACCAAAATGTTCCAGAAGAAATAAATAGAAAAATAGTAGATCATATAAGTGATATAAATCTACCTTATACAGAACACAGTAGAAGATATCTTCTATCAGAAGGGTTTAGAAAAGAACATATATATGTAACTGGATCTCCTATGCATGAGGTTTTAATCAAAAATATGGAGAAAATAGACCAAAGCAAACCTTTAGAGAAATTGGGATTAGAAAAAGGAAAATATATTCTTGTAAGCGCTCATAGAGAAGAGAATATAGATATAGAAAAGAATTTCTTTAAACTTATGAATGGAATAAATATGATAGCAGAACATTACAATATTCCAGTAATATATTCAACACATCCAAGAAGTATGAAAAAAATAGAGGAAAGAAATTTTAAATTCAATCCTTTAGTAAAAAATTTAAAACCATTTGGATTCTTTGAATATAACAAACTGCAAAAGAATGCTTATGCAGTGATATCAGATTCAGGAACATTGTCTGAAGAATCATCAATGTTGAATTTTCCTGGAATACTAATAAGAACAAGTACAGAAAGACCAGAAGTATTAGATAAAGGAAATATGATAATAGGTGGAATAGAGGGAGAAGAAATAATACAGGCAATAGATATGGTGAGAACATATTTTGAAGAAAATAACAGATATGAATTACCAGTAGATTATAGAGATATAAATGTAGCAGATAAAGTAGTAAGGATAATATTAAGTTACTACAAAATAATAGATAAAATTATTTGGGGAAAATAGTATGGAAAAAATAGCAGTCTTTGATTTAGATGGAACTTTATATGAAGAGAATTCACATATAGAAATATTAAGTAAATTTTATAAAACTAATATTTATAAATCATTAATTTTAAAAATTTTTTATAAAATTTTTCCAAAATATACATTAAAAATATTAAAGAAACAATATGATTTAATACCAAGTAATTTTAAAAAAAATTTTATACTACCTTTTAGAGAAAGTGCATTAAAATTATTAGAAAAAAAAAGAAGAGAAGGTTATAAAATTATAATAATTTCTAATGCACCTTTCCATTTAGTAGAAAATGCTGCTAAAAAACTAAATGTAGATTTTGAAATTGCTAATATAGGGGAAAAAGATAAGGTTTTAAAAAAATATTTTTATAAAAAACTAATGGTATGTAGTGATAATACTACAGATATAAATATTTTAAAATTAGCAGATGAAAAATATATTTATATAAAAATAAAAGGGCAGAGAAAAAGTTCAAAGATATAGAGAAAGCATTCTTTTTGGAGGAGTAAATGAATCATCTTAAGTTTTTTATACCATTAAATTATTCATTTTTGACTAGAATAAATAAAATAGAAACTAAAATTTCATATATATATAATTATGTATTACCAGTATTTATATTATTTTTTATATTTCTAATTTTAATATTCATAATAATTTAATAATATTTATATTTTCTTTTTTAGCTTTAAATATAGTATATGAAATAGGATATATTTATAATGATGTTTACACAATAAGATATGAAAAAAATCCAACTTTAAGGTTAAATGATGAAGAAAGTATAGTATTAAATAAAATTTATCCCTTAATGATTTCATTGAGAATTTTAATAGTAATTATTATTTTTATTGTTCTGAATAATTTAAATATAAATACATTAAATATTTTTATATTTTTAATTTTTTTAGGATTATTAAATATGGTTTATTCATTTCATAATTATTTTAGAAATAATAATAATATAATTACAATGTTTTTCTTAATGTTTTTTAAATATTTATCAGTTCCTATATTAGTTGTTGATTCGATAAATAAAATATTAATATTATTTATTTTCCTATTAACAATTCCTTTAGTGAGAACATTATTATATACAACACATGATAGAATCAATTTTAATTTTATAAAAAAAGATAAAATAAATTTATTTAGAGTTAAATTTTATGGAATAGAAATTTTATTATCTTTATTAATAGGAACATTTTCAAAAAAAGGATATTTTTTAACTTTTTTTCATTATATTTTTTTATGTTTTATTTAATTGCTTTATTAATTTTAGAGAAAAAAATAAAGAATAGGGGAGAGAAAAAATGAAATTATTATATTTTGTACCAATGGAAATTAAAGAATTTGATGGTATAAGCAAAAAAATATTGTACCAAGTAGCAGCATTAAAAAAATTAGGAGTAGAAGTAGAGATTTGTTGTGAAAAAATTGAATATAATAAAATATTTAGAAAAATATTTAATACAAATATTACTTTAGAGAAATCAGTTGGTAATATAATGACTAAACAATTACTTTATTACAAATATGAAAAAACATTAAAGTATATTTTTGAAAATAACTTTGAGATTGTTTATATAAGATATGTATATATGGCTAATCCTTGTTTCATTAAATTCTTAAAAAAAATAAAAGAGAAGAATATAAAAGTAATTTTGGAAGTTCCAACATATCCATATGATAAAGAATTAGTTCATAAGGACATAATTAGACAAATAAAATATTTCATTGAAAGAAAATATAGAGATAAAATGTGTAACTATGTAGATAAAATTATAACTTTTTCTGATGATGATGAAATTTTTGGAATAAAAACTATAAAAATATCAAATGGAATAGATCCTAATGAAATACCAATTATTGATAAAAATGTAAAAAAAAGTATAAATGAAATTAATTTTATAGGAGTTGCAGGAATAGCTTTTTGGCATGGTTTTGATAGATTTATTTTATCTATGGTTGAGTATTATAAAAATAATCCAAAAGAAATAATTAAATTTCATATAGTTGGAGATGGGGATAAAGAAGTAGTAAATAATTTAAAAAAACTAGTTAAAGAAAATAAATTAGAAGATTATGTTACCTTTTATGGATATAAGTCTGGTAAAAAATTGGATGATATATATAATGATTCAGATATAGCAATAGGAAGTCTAGGTTTTTTTAGAACAGGAGATATTATGGGAAGTACATTAAAAGTTAGAGAATATTGTGCAAGAGGAATTCCATTTATTATAGGGTATAAAGACATTTCTTTAAATAAAGAATTAAAATTTTATTATGAAGTATCAAATGATGAAACTTTATTAGATTTAAATAAAATATTAGAATGGTATGAAAATTTAAATGTAAAATCAGAAGAAATTAGAAAATTTGCTATTGAAAACCTTTCATGGGATAAACAGATAAAAATAATTTTAGAAAATATATGAAATATTCTTTATAGAAAAGGAGTTTAATATGGAGAAAAATATAAAAATTGTAACAATAGTAGGAGCAAGACCACAATTTATAAAAGCTTCAATAGTAACTAAAAAATTAAAAGAAAAAAAATAGATGAAATTTATATCCATACAGGTCAGCACTATGACCAGAATATGTCTGATATTTTTTTTGAAGAATTAAAAATAAATAAACCTAAATACAATCTAAATATTGGATCTGGAAATCATGGTGAACAAACTGGAAAAATGATAATTGAAATAGAAAAAGTTTTATTATATGAAAAACCAAAATTAGTTTTATTATATGGAGATACAAATTCAACATTAGCAGGGGCAATATCAGCTTCTAAATTACATATTCCAATTTTTCATGTTGAAGGAGGAATAAGGGAACATAATATATTTGAACCAGAAGAAATCAATAGAATTTTAACAGATCATATTTCAACATATATTTTTACTCCTTTATTATCTTCTATGGAAGAATTGAAAGTAGAAGGTTTATATACAAAAGGAATCAATTCTGGAGATGTAATGCTTGATAGAATTTTAGAAAATAAAGAATATTATGGAAATGATGAAATTATAAAAAAAGAAAAATTAGAAAGATATAATTATTATTTATTGACTCTACATAGACCAACTAATGTAGATGATAAAGAAAGGTTAATACATTTATTGAAAATAATTAATAGTTTAGATAAAAAAGTTTTATTTCCAATTCATCCAAGAACACAAGCTAAATTAAAAGAGTTTGAAATTAATATAAAAAGTTTCAAGAATATAAAGTTTATAGCTCCTTTGGGATATAATGAAATTTTAAGCTGTATAAATTTTGCAAAAGCTGTATTGACTGATTCAGGAGGATTACAAAAAGAAGTTGCTTTTTTAAATAAAAAATGTGTAGTTATTTTTGAATATACTCCTTGGAAAGAATTAGAGAAAGCAGGTTATATACATGTTTGGAATGATTTAAATAAAGAAGAATTATTTAAAGAATTAAATGAGAATTATTTTAAAGAAAATATATTTGAAATTTTTGGAAATGGAAAAGCTTCAGAAATTATTGTAGATAAAATAATAAATTTTTTATATAAATAAATTTTATGGTGAGGAAATAGAATGAATAATAAAATGATAGAAACTATAAGAATAGCAGTAGTAGGAATGGGATATGTTGGATTACCATTAGCAATTACATTCTCTGAACAAGGATTTAATGTTATTGGATTTGATATTAATAAAGGAAAAATTAGTAAATATTTAAACGGAGAAGATCCAACAAATGAAGTTGGAGATGAAAGAATTAAAAATTCTAAAAATATAGAATTTACTTCTGATGAAACAAAATTGAGAGAAGCTAACTTCATTATAGTAGCAGTTCCAACTCCAGTTCTTGAAAATAAAATGCCAGATTTAAGGCCACTTGAAGGAGCTTCTAAAATAGTGGGAAGAAATTTATCTAAAGGAACAATAGTTGTATATGAATCAACAGTATATCCTGGAGCTACTGAAGAAGTTTGTATGCCAATTTTAGAAAAAGAATCAGGAATGGTATGTGGGAAAGATTTTAAAATAGGATATTCCCCAGAGAGAATAAATCCAGCTGATAAAGATAATACTTTGAGAACAATAACAAAAATTACTTCAGGAATGGATAGAGAAAGTAGTGATATTATTGCAGAAGTTTATGGAGAAATAATAACAGCAGGAATACATAGAGCTAGTTCAATAAAAGTAGCTGAAGCAGCAAAAGTAATAGAAAATTCTCAAAGAGATATAAATATAGCTTTTGTAAATGAACTTTCTTTGATATTTGACAGAATAGGAATTGATACAATGGAAGTTCTTGAAGCAGCAGGAACTAAATGGAATTTCATTCCATATAAACCAGGACTTGTAGGAGGACACTGTATAGGAGTTGATCCATATTATTTGGCAAATAAAGCATCAGAGCTTGGATATCATGCACAAGTAATACTATCAGGAAGAAGAATAAATGATGGAATGGCAAAATTTATTGCTGAAAAAACTATTAAAAAATTAATCAATAATAGTATAAGAGTAAAGGGAGCAGATATTTTAGTAATGGGTTTAACATTTAAAGAGAATTGTCCAGATTTAAGAAATTCTAAAATAAATGATGTAATTACAGAATTAAAAGAATATGGAGCTAATGTTCATGTAATAGATCCAGTGGCACCAAAAGAAGAAGCAAAAAGAGAATATGGAATAATTTTGGAAGATGAAAATTGTATAAAAAATATGGATGCTGTAGTAGTAGCAGTAGGACATAAAGAATATAGAGAAATGGAAATTGAAAAACTAAGAAAATATTTTAATCCAATATATTCTAAGCCTTTATTAATAGATGTGAAATCAATATTTAATAAAGAAAAAGCTGAAAAAGAATATGATTATTGGAGATTATAAGGAGAAAAGTATGATGAATATTCCATTATTAAATCTAAAAAGACAGTATAAATATTTAAAAAATGATATAGAAAAAGTGATTTCTGAAATATTAGAAAGTGGAGCATACATAAATGGCCCATATACTAAAAAACTAGAAGAAAGATTAAAAGAATATTTAAATGTGAAACATGTTATAGGAGTGGCTAATGGAACAGATGCTCTAGTAATAACATTAAAATCTCTTGGAATAAAAGAAGGAGATGAAGTTATAACAACACCATTTACATTTTTTGCAACAGCAGAAGCTATATCAATGGTAGGGGCAAAACCAGTTTTTGTAGATGTAAGATTAGAAGATTTTAATATTGATTCAGAAAAAATAGAAATAGCGATTACAGATAAAACGAAAGCCATAATGCCAGTACATCTATTTGGAACTCCAGCAGATATGGATAAAATAAATGAAATTGCTCAAAGATATAACCTTTATGTAATAGAGGATGCTTGTCAAGCAATTGGAGCAAAATATAAAGGAAAAATGGTAGGAAGTATAGGAGATGTAGCATGCTTTTCATTTTTCCCAACTAAAAATTTAGGAACATATGGAGATGGAGGATTAATAACTACAAATAATGATGAAATTGCTTCTATATGTAGAGCATTGAAAGCTCACGGAAGTGGAGTACAAGGAGAAACTGCTTTTAATTTTTTAAATAATATACAAAAAGAAGTAAGTGAAGAAAAAAATGTAGATGATACAGTATATAATCCTAAAAAATATTATAACTATTTAATTGGATATAATTCAAGATTAGATGAACTTCATGCAGGAATCTTAAATATAAAATTAGATTATCTTGATAAATGGAATGATAAGAGAATAGAAAATGCAAGGTATTTTGATGAAAATTTAAAAAATACAGAATTAAAACTGATGAATTTAGATAAAGAAAATAAAAATGTTTATCATATGTATATATTACAGAGTGAGAATAGAGAAAAATTGATAGAAAAACTTGAAAAGAATGGAATTGGTTATGGAATATATTATCCAGTGCCATTACATTTACAAAAAGTTTATAAAAAAATGGGATATAAAGAAGGGGATATGCTAAATTCAGAATATCTTTCAAAGAGAACAATTGCAATACCAGTAGATCCAGAATTAACAGAAGAAGAAAAAGAATATATATTAAGTGTTTTAAGGTAGGAGAATTATGGATTTTACATATAAAGCATATAAAGGCATGATCGAAAAGTTACTTGATAAAAATTATGAAATATCTGATTATAAAAATTATAAGGAAAAGAAAAAAGTAGTAATTTTAAGACATGATATAGATACTTCATTAGAAAAAGCATTAAGAATAGCAGAAATTGAAAAAGAATTAAATGTATATTCAACATATTTTATATTATTAAGTACAGATTTTTATAATATTAATTCAGAAAAATCATTAAAAATAGTAAAAGAAATAAAAAGATTAGGAGGGAAAATAGGACTTCATTTTGATGAAAAGAAATATAAGATAAATGATCAAGAAGATTATATAAAATATGTAAATTATGAACTGGATATTTTATCAAGTATATTAAATGAGAAAATAGATATAGTATCAATGCATAGGCCTTCTAAAGAGTTTTTAGAAATGGATTTAGAAATACCTAATGTAATAAATTCATATCAAAAAGTTTTTTTTAATAAATTTAAATATATTTCAGATTCTAGAATGAATTGGAGAGAAAATGTAGAGGAAATAATTGAGAAGAACCAATATAAAGCTTTACATATTTTAATTCATCCTTTTTGGTATGAAGAAAATGAAAAAACTATGGAGGAAAAATTAAAAATTTTTTTAAATGGTGCTATTTGGGAAAGATATAATTCATTAAATGAGAATATAAGAAATTTTGAAGAAATTTTATCAAAGGAGATTTTAAATGATTACCAAAAAGTTTGAGTATAATGTAAAAAAAATAAATGAAAAATATAACTTCAATATCTACAATGCTTCAACTTTAAGCAATCCCAAAGATAATACAATAATTTTTTTAAAAAAAGATAATGAAGAATTATTAGAAAAATTAAAAAATATAAAAAATTCTATTTTAATAATAAATGGTAAGTTAGATGCTAAAAAGTTAGAAGAGTACAATTTGGTAATTTATGATGAAAATCCAAGATTAAGGTATGCACAATTATTAACAGAGATTTTAAAAAAGGATAAAAAAGAATATAAAATTTTCTTTAAAGATGGATATTATTTTGGAGAAAATGTAGAAATTGGAAAAAATGTAATAATAGAACCTTTTGTAAAAATAGGAAGCAATGTACAAATTGGAGATAATACAATTATTAAGAGTGGGGCACTAATAGAAAATAATGTAAAAATAGGGAAAAATTGCTATATAAGAGAAAAAAGTGTTATTGGTGGAGAAGATTTTGGAATAGAGAGAGATAAAGAAGGAAGGACTTTTAGAATTCCTCATATAGGTGGGGTGATTATTGGAGACAATGTTGAAGTTGGAACCTTTTCAACTGTTTGCAGTGGAACAATTGAAGCAACTATTGTAGAAGATTATGTAAAAATAGATACAGGTGTAAATGTAGGACATAATACTAAAATAGGAAAAGGAACTTTAATAACTGCTGGAGTGATAATAGGAGGGAGTACAATAGTAGGAAAAAATTGTACTTTAGGTTTAAATTCATCTATAAAGAATGGGATCCAAATAGGAAATAATGTTACTTTAGGAATGGCAGCTAGAATAGTAAAAAGTATAGAAGATAATCAAATTTTGACAAATGAAAAGGCAGATACATTAGAAAATATTATAAAATTTAGTAATTACAAAAAAGAAATATTGAAAAAATTATAAATAAATTTGAGGTAAAAGATGAAATTATCAGAGTTAAATATTGGAGAAGTAATAAGAGATTCAGAATTTGATTGGTTAGGATTAACAGCAGAAGAATATGAAGGAAGAAAAGTTTTAACTTTTTTAAATGATGAAAAATATATTGAAGAAGTAATAAAAAATAAATCAATAACATCTATAATAACAACATTGAAAATAACTGATAAAATTAAAAATTTAAATATAGGAATATTAATTTCTAAAAATCCTAAAAAAGATTTTTTTGAACTTCATAATAAATTAGTAGAAGAAAATTTTTATTTTATAAAAGAAGAAAATAAAATTTCATCTAAAGCATTAATTTCACCTAAAGCAACAATAGGAGAATATAACATTGAAATAGAAGAAAATGTATTGATTGAAGATAATGTTACTATCTATCCAAATACTGTTATTAAAAAAAATAGTATTATTAGAGCTGGAAGTAGAATAGGTGGAAATGGATTTGAATTTAGTAGATTTGAAGATGAAATTTTATCAATAAAATCAGCAGGAAAAGTTATTATAAAAGAAAATGTAGAAATACAAAATAATAATACAATAGATAAAGGCGTTTTTGGAGAGACTATTTTATCAAAAAATGTAAAAACAGATAATTTAGTTCATATAGGTCATGATGTAATTATTGGAGAAAATACCTTCCTTACAGCTTGTGTAGAAATAAGTGGAAGGGTAAAAATAGGAAAAAATTCTTATTTTGGTCCTAATTGTACTATTAAAAATGGAATAATAATAGGAGAAAATGCAAAAATTACAATGGGAGCAGTTGTTACTAAAAATGTTAATGATAATGAAACTGTAACAGGAAATTTTGCTGTATCTCATACAGATTATTTAAAAATTCTAAAGTTTTTATTAAAAGAGGTTGAATAAATGGAATATAAAGATTTTAAAATCGGAATGAAAGCTTCTATTTCGAAGACAATAACAGAAACAGATGTAATTCTTTATTCTGGATTATCATTAGATACAAACCCACTTCACATTAATAATGAATATGCCAAAAAAACATTTTTTAAGGAAAAAATAGTTCATGGTATGTTTTCGGCTGGGTTAATTTCAGCAGTTTTAGGAACAAGACTTCCAGGAGAGGGAAGTATTTATTTGGAGCAATATTTAAGTTTTATTAAACCAGTATTTATAAATGATACTATTACAGCAACAGTAAAAATTATTGAGTTACAAAATGAAAAAAAAATAATTTTGCTTTCTACAGTATGTACTAATCAAAAAGAAGAAATCATTTTACAAGGACAAGCTAAGATCTTAAAAAGGTAGGTAAATTAATGTATAGATTTGCAATAATTGGTTGTGGAAGAATATCTCATAAAATAGCTGAAGGATTAGCAGGAAATAAAGATAAAGCAATGCTTATTGCTCTTTCAGATATTGTTGAAGATAAGACGACTTCTACAGAAAAAATATATAATGAAAAATTAGGATTAAATTTATCAGTAAATAAATATACTGATTATAAAGAAATGATAAAAAATGAAAATATTGATGTAGTAATAATTTCTACTGAAAGTGGTTATCATGAAGAAATAGGATTGTATTGTTTAGAAAATAATATAAATGTAATTATTGAAAAACCTATTGCCTTATCAATTGAAGGAGCTCAAAGACTTGTAAATAAAGCAAAAGAAAAAGGATTAAAAATAGGTGTAAGTCATCAAAATAGGTTTAATTATCCTATACAACTATTAAAGAAAGCTATTGTTGAAGGAAAAATGGGGAAAATTTTTAATGGAATGGCTAGAATATTATGGACAAGAGATATGAATTATTATTTACAAGCACCTTGGAGAGGTACATGGGAATTAGATGGAGGAACATTAATGAATCAATGTATTCACAATATTGATTTATTAAATTGGATGATGAATTCAGAAATAGATACAGTATATGCTCAAACTTCTAATTATATAAGAGATATAGAAGCAGAAGATTATGGAGTAATTGTAATAAGATACAAAGATGGAAAAATAGGAACAATTGAGGGAAGTGCAATTATTTATCCTAAAAATTTAGAAGAAACTTTAACCATTACAGGAGAAAAGGGAACAGTGGTAATAGGTGGCATGGCAGTAAATAAGATAAATACTTGGAGAATAGATGGAGACAAAGAAGAGGAATATCTAAAAATTGATTCAGGGGACCCTAATTCAGTATATGGATATGGACATAAAGCGCTTTATAAAGATTTTATAGAAGCCTTGGAAGAAAATAGAGAACCATTAATAAATGGAATTCAAGGAATGGAAGCTATGAAAATAATATTAGCAGCATATAAATCACAAATGACAGGATTAGCTGTTAAATTTGATGAATTTAAAGACTTTTCAACCCTAAAAATGAAAAAAATAAGTTTAAGAGAGATATCTAAAGATGAATGATAAGATACTATTTTTTATAACAGATAATTATCCTTTTGGATATGGAGAAACATTTATAGAAAATGAAATAGACTATTTATCTCAAAATTTTAAAGGAATTTTTATTATTTCTAAAAATATAAATGATTCACAAACTAGAAAAGTCCCCAAAAATTGTAAAGTATATAGAATTTTAAAAGATTATAAAGAATTATTTAAGATTTTATTAGATAAATATTATTTGTGCGATCTTATAAATAATTTTAATTTTAAAAAGTTAAAAAAAATGATTGGTTTTCAATTTTATTCGAAATTGATAGAAAATAAAGTATTAGAGATAATAAAAAATATAACCTAAAAAAAGAAAATATAATTTTATATTCTTATTGGTTTTATAATGGAGCCTATGCAGGGGGTAATTTAAAAAAGAGAAATATAATAAAAAAGGCAATAAGTAGAGCTCATGGTTACGATTTATATCTAGAAAGAGGATATCAACCATTTAAAAAAGAAATTTTAGAAAGAATAGATATGATTTATCCCTGTTCTAAAAAGGAGAAAGATATTTAAAAAAATTATATAAAAAGAAAATATAAAGTATAGTTATTTAGGAACAATAAATAATTTTCTTAATAAAAAATAGAAAAAATAGATAATGCTGATATAAAAATAGTAAGTTGTTCTAATTTAATTTCCTTAAAAAGAGTAGAATTGATTATCAATAGTTTAAAAAAATTGGAAGAAAGAAATGATAGGGATAAAAATATAGAATGGATCCATTTTGGTGATGGAATAGAAAAAATAAATTAAAAGATTATGCTAAAAATAACTTAAAGAAATAAATTTTAATTTTAAAGGAAGATTAGAAAACAAAGAAATATTAAAATTTTATTTTAAAAATAATATAAAATTTTTTATTCATCTAAGTTCGACAGAAGGATTACCTGTATCAATGATGGAAGTTCAAAGTTTTGGAATACCTATAATAGCAACAAATGTTGGTGGAGTGAATGAAATTGTGAATGAAAAAACAGGAATTTTATTATCTGCTAATCCAACAATATTAGAAATAATTGATGGGATAGAAAAAATATTAAATATGTCAAAAAATGAGTATGATGAATATCGGATCAATTCTTATATTAATTGGCATGAAAATTTTAATGCAAAAAAAAATTATAAAGACTTTGTAATGGAGTTGTTTGATGAAAATAAAAAAATATAATCTTATTTTCTTTATATTAATCTTTTTTAATTTTTTAATTTCGATACCATATTTTATATATGGAATATATAAGAAAAAATTTCTTCTTTTAATGTGGGATTATTTTTTGCATTGTTACAGTCTAAATTTCATCCTTTAGAAAAAAGTTATGATATAAGAAAGTATTTGGAATTATTAAATAATTTTGACTTATATAAGGAGTATTTTAATGGTTCAAATAAAGATTATTATGTAAAATGTATAATAAGATTAATAAATTATTTTCAATTAAAAGAAGAATACTTAGTTTTTATAACTAGTTTTCTAGGTTATTATTTACTTTATAAGGCATATATTTTAATAATTAATAAGAGAAAAAGTTATTATTTTTTTATAATAATTTTTTCAATACCATTATTGGCTTTTTCTGGAATAAGATTTTTTTTAGCCACAGCCATATGTATATATGGCATGGTTCTTCATATTTTTAAAAAAGACTTCAAAGGGATAATTTACATTCTATTTAGTATATTAGTTCATAATACAATGCTAATAGTAGCTGTTATATATATTTTAATGTTATTCATAAAAAAACTAAATTTTAATATATATTTACCATGGTTAATTTTATTTTTTTCTTTGATTTTATTAAGTTAGATGGATGTTTAATAGGACTAGTTAATACTTTTAATAATATAGCTGGAAAAGTTTATTTTTATCCTTATGCATATCTAGATAGTGATAGTTCTAAATATACAATTAATATTTTTAAAAGTCTAAACTTAATAGGATTTTTATATAATTATTTTTTACTGTATTGCAGAAAAACATTGTTGCTTTTTTATATTTGTTTTTCAAAAAAGAAAAAAGAAAAAAATATTATATATATTTTAACTATTTTAATATTTTTTTTACAAAGATATTTAATTATCTTTGAAAGATTTTCTTTCCTAGTTAATTTATTAATTTTATACTTTATTAGTGCTGAAAAGAAAAAAATGAAATTTTTTAATATTTTTATTTTTGGAACTATAGCCTATGATACATTAATATATTTATATGATTTTAAATATCATTTTATTAGTTTATTATTTGATTATAAAGACATATATAAGTATTCTTTATTTAAATTTTTGTTTATGTGATAAATTTGAGGAGTTATATTAAATGATGGGAAAAAAATAAGCATTATTATTCCAATTTATAATGTAGAAAAATATTTAAAACAATGTTTAGATTCAATTATAAATCAGTCTCTTAAGGAAATTGAAATTATTTGTATAAATGATGGTTCAACAGATAGTAGCTTAGAAATAATACAAGAGTATATGAAAAAAGATTCAAGAATTATTTTAATAAATAAGAAAAATGAAGGGCCATCAGCTGCAAGAAATGATGGGATAAAAAAAAGTACTGGAAAATATATTTTACAGGTTGATTCAGATGATTGGGTGGAAGAAGAAAGTTTATCTAAATTATATGGTTATGCAGAAAAGAATAGTTTAGATATTGTATCTTTTAACTATTACAGAGAATTTTTTAAAGAAAGTATAAAAATACAAGTTTTATTTGAAATAAATAAAAATTTTTTTACATCAATAGAATATTTTAATTTGTTTTTAACAGAAAGAGAAATTCCATCAGTATGTAATAAATTGATTAAATCTACAATATATAAAAATAATCATATTCTTTATCCTGTTGGAATAAATTTAGGAGAAGACTTAGCTACAATTACTAAATTAATCTATTTTTCTCAAAAAATAGGATATTTAGATGAATACTTATATCATTATAGATATAATGATAAAAGTATCACTTCAACATTAACAGGTAGTAAAAGAGCAGAACTTTTTAAAATATATGAAAATTTAAAAGAATTTTTCAGGAAAAAAAATTAGATCTCAATTTACTTTATTTTATGTTTTTAAAAAAAGTATCTAATTTTATACATATCCTTTTGAAAGGGAGAATGAACTATATTTAGAAGGATGTAAAAATTTTATAGAAATATTACAAGATAAAAAATTTAAAAAATTTTTTAGTTTTTTAGATAAAAAAGAAATATTATTTATTTATATTATTAAAATATTTCCATTTTTATTTACAATAAGGTGTATTAGCAGTATATTTAGTTTGCATAGAAAAATAAAATTGTTGATGCGTAATTCAGAATAGATATTTATGTATAAATATAAAATTAGTTTTAAAATTCAAATATTTTTATATATAAAAAAGGATAAAACTGTACTTATATATAAATTTTATTTATTAAAAATAAAGGAAGAAAGAAATGAAAAAAGAAATAATATTAAATTTTATTTTTACAATTATGATTAATTTACTTGGATTTTTGCAAAACAGATATTTTGTCAGATATATGGGAATGGATAGTTTAGGTATGATGAAATTGTTTTCTCAATTATTAGCATATTTGAATATTATTGAGTTGGGACTTGGGTCTGCTTCGGCTTTTGCTCTTTATAAACCACTTGCTGAAAGAAATTATCACCAAATAAGTATAATTGTAAATACCATTGAAAATATTTATAATAAAATAGGAATCTTATTATTTGGGATGGGAGTTTTATGTATTCCTATTATTCCTTTCTTTATAGAAATTTCTAAATTTACAAATGAGATATATTTATATTGGATATTGTATCTACTTAATACTGTATCAACTTATTTATTTATTAAATATGTAATTTTATTTACAGCAAATCAAGAGTTTTTATATGTAAGAACTATTCAAAGTGTTAGTATAGTCTGTTTTAAAATTTTTCAGATTATCTGCATAATAAAATTTCATTCATTTTTTATTTATATTTTGTTATTGATTCTTGATAATTTGACTCAATGGGTATTTTTTAGAAAACATTACAAGAAAAAATATTCATACATAATAAAGACAAAAGAAAAATATGAAGAAATAAAAAATGATATTAAAAATTTGTTCTGGCATAAAATTGGTTCACTAGTAGTGTTTAATACAGATTTAATATTAATTTCAAAATTTATAGATTTGAAAACAGTTGGAATCTATGCAAGTTATCAAATGATAACTCAAGTACTATCCACAATAGTCAGTATTTTATCAAGTCTTTTCTCTCCAAAAATTGGAAAGTATATTGCAGAACATACAAAACAGGAAAATTATATTTGTTTTAAAAAATATAATATTCTGTATTGTTTTATTTCATTGATACTTGCTTATTGTACTTTTATATTAATGAATTCATTTGTCGCATTATGGCTTGGGAATAATTTTATTTTAAGTAAATTTACTTTGAGATTAATATGTTTTAATTTGTGGGTTGTTTTATTTAGAGGGAATCTAGAAATTTTTAAATTGGGAACAGGATTTTTTGATGATGTAAAATCTCCAATTTTAGAAAGTATAATTAATTTGGTAATATCAATAGTATTGGGATTAAAATTAGGATTGGATGGAGTAATTATAGGAACAATAGCATCAAATGTCATTATAATTTTAATTTATAAACCGATACTTACATTTGAAAGATGTTTTGAGAAAAATATAAAAGATTATATAAAAACTTATGGAAACTATCTTTTATTAATTATATTTTCATTAGTACTAAGTAAATTATTATTAAATTATATTCCAATAATAGAAATATACACATGGGTAGATTGGTTAAAGAAAGCTGTATTAATATCAAGTATAGTATCAACTATAACTTTAGTTATATTTATATTTGATAAAGATTTTAGAGAAGGAATATTCATTGCAATTAAGAAAAATAAATAATATAAAAAATAAAATTTTAATCCAGAAAGATCTAAAAGCCTTCTGGATTTTTTATATTGCAACCATTAATTGACAGAAAACAAAATACACTTGGTTGAGTGCAACTAATAGTTGTGGTAATATATGGATATATAAAACACATACCAAGGGGGAAGAAATTATGAAACTGTTTGTAAAAATACAACAATTGAGGAAACAGAATGGAATGTCACAGGAAAAATTAGCTCAGTTACTGGGAGTTTCAAAGCAGTCAGTTTCTAAATGGGAATCAGGGCAGTCACTTCCAGAGATAGATAAAATAATACAATTAAGTAATATTTTTGAAGTAACTACTGATTATTTATTAAAGGATGTATCTGAAGAAAAATGTATAGATATATTAAGGAAGGAAAAAGAGAAAGAGGTATTGTCTCATCATACTAGTTTAATGTTTAAAGTAGGATTTACAATGTTTTCAGTTGGGGTGGTAGCTATAGCAGTATTTTGGATACTGTCTATAGTCTATCCTACATATAGAGTGACATGGGAAGGAACATTACTGACTGGATTTTCTGGTTTTTTGGTAGTACATGAGGTGACTCCTGTTTTTGTATTTTTCTGCATAGTAGGAACAATTGGTCTGGGAACAATAATATTTGAGAAAAAGAAAGAAAAAGTTAAAGTATAATTAGGGGGAAGAATGAAAGAAATATTAAAACCATATTATAATTTAGATGAAGTGTTTGAAAGTGAAAAGTTTAAAGTTATAAATATAGGAGAATTAAATATAACATCTGGTCAAATAATTTGCTGTGACCCTTTAGTAAGTTTAGTGAATGGTGAAGGAGAGCCCTTTATAGAAAAAGTACCTTCTGGAAAATATCCTGTAACTTTAGCAGTATTAAAAGATGAAAGTTGGGGAATCAGATATATGGGAGCAAGACTTAATATATCTAATGAAAAAGCTGAATATTATCAGTTGGCTCTTCAAAAAAATGATGATATCTCTGAGTTAGATAGAAAAAACAGAGAATTTTTTGGATTTTTTGTAGATGCTGGAATGGGATGTTTTGCTGATACAGAAGGAGCAAAGCTGACAGTAGAATATGTAAGCAAATTAAAAAAAGAAAATCCAGATTTTGGAAATATGTATGATGATTATTTTGATGCTTTATTGCAAGAGAGCTACAAAAAATATCCAGATTATCAAAGAGATTGTGGAGATTTTTTAAATTGGACTATTCCTGGAACAGATAAAAATGTTGTTATATTTGCCAGTGGTTGGGGAGATGGAGTGTATCCTTGCTATTGGGGATACAATAAAGAGGGAAAAATATGTTCTTTAACAATAAGTTTTATAGAACCAAGCGAGCTAGAGGAAGATGAGAATGATGAAGATGAAGAATAAAAAATTGTTTTAAGTATTATAAAAATGGTATAATATCTCATCAGAGTTAAATTTTAAGAGAGTAATTTCAATATAACAGGAGGGATTTGATGGCTGCTAAGGGAATTATTGAAAAAGAATTATCATATATAATGGGAATACCTGAATCACCAAAAGATATAGAAACATATGATGATTTAATTAAGAGATTGGAAGAAAATAAAGAGTTTAGAGTAAAAGTTTTAAAAAATGATACAGAAAAATTTTTAAGAGTAGATTACAAAGATGAGCAATATATAGTTCAAATTTTAATAGAAGAATTTGAAGTACCAGAACTTTTTACAGTAGCACATCAGATCAATGAAAATGATTATAACAAAATAATGGAAAGTAAACTTGGAGTAACAACTATTATGGAATTTGGAGAGTCAAATATTGATTCGTATCATCTTCAATTAAAGTTAATATCAACTATGATACCTAATCTTCTTGGAATAATGGATTTTTCATCACAAAAGCTGTTGTCTGGAAGATGGGCAAAAATGGCAGCAGAAAGCTATATACAGCCTGCACCTGAATATATTTATACTATACAGGCTATAAATGATGAAGATGGAAGTGTATGGCTTCATACTCATGGACTTAGAAGATGTGGCTCATTAGAGTTGGAAATAATAGGTTCAGATACTGAAAATTATCAAAATCATGGTACAGCAATACAAATGATTGCTAAAAATATAGTTACTAACAGATACCTTGAAGAAGAAAAGGAACCTTTCTATATAGGAGAGGGAATAGTTGGAACTTGGTTGACTTTAGAGGAAGTATTGGACGGCTATCCACCTGAATCTTTAGGTGGAAGTGCTGGAAGAGATGATGAACATGGAGAAACAGCAGTGGTATATGTTTATTTAACAGAAGAAGATTACAAGAATGGAAGATATGCACATATATCATCTGTAAATGAGATTATGAAGAATAATCCATTGTATTTTATATCTGATGAAGAAACAATGAGAATGAAGGGGCTTGCATTAGAAAGATGGGAATATTTTAGAGAGGCAATTACTAATCCAGAAAATAATGGACTGATAAAATTTGGAATACTTGTAGATGAACAGTATAGAACAGAGGGAGATGCCAACTTAGAGCATCTATGGTTTCACATAGAAGGAATAGATGGTGATAAAGTAAGGGGAACTCTCATTAATCAGCCATATTATATAGAAAATCTTAATGAAGAAGATAAAATGACAATTGATAAATCAGAGCTTACAGACTGGATAATATATACACCATTTGCAGAGATAACTCCTGATAGAGTATATCTATTAGACGAGAGAAAAAAATATTTTAATTAAATTATTTTTAAATGAAAAGGGGGAGCAGAGAGGCTTCTCCTTTATTTATTTTCCAGTGGTTATTCTGTTGATTGGAATTTTAATGTTTAAAATTAAAGGTTTGGGATTATTCAAGATTTTAAAAAAATTATACTTTTAATTTTATGTGGAATTACATGATATTTTCTGTAGAGAAAATAGTTACAAGATGGTATTTATCTGAGAAATAAATTTTATTAAATTTATTTCTATGGATAAAATCTGTTATTTCCCTGATGATAATTATATTTTTCTTTTAGTAAAGTATTGTAGCATTTTGAATATATTTTCCATTTATTAAATCTGTATTTTTTATTTCTTTAATTTATAGATAATTCTCATAATGAAATATTTTTCTTTCTTCTTTTGAGCATATGGTGGAGTTGTATGATATAATATATTACTCAGGTACAATTAAAAAAATTCTATTTTTTAAAAGAAATTTTATGAGAAGTCAGAAGTATTAGAGAGAATAAAATATAAAAAAGTTATAACAAGATTTCAAAATTTTTGATATAATTGTAAGGTAAGGATAATATGCAGGAGGAAAAGCGTGCTTAGAAAATTAAAAGCTTTTATCTTATTTTTAAATCTCATTGGGATAGGAGCAAGTATTTACTATAAATTATATATGTTTACTTGTTTTACAGTTCTTTTATTTTTTATTTTTTGTATATTTTTCTAAAAAGAGAAGAAATGGAAACAACCAATTTTTTAATAAGAGAGCTTTGATTTCATCAAATATAATATTATTCTGCTTTATGCTTATATTTTTAGACTGATACAGGTGCAGATATTTGATAGTGCCATGTATGTAGAAAAAGTAAATAATCAGACTATGACCATAAATAAGAATTCAGGAAATAGAGGAAGCATTTATGACAGCAATGGAAAAAGTCTGGCTTTCAATAAAAGTATTTATGATTTGATAATAGACCCAAGCAGAATATATGAAAAGCCAGAGATATTGAAAGCATTTGAGGAAATAGCTAAAAAATCATATATAAAAATAAATAATAAAAACTTTTAAAGGAATTAGATGAAGGGTATAAAACTAAAAAGAAATATAAGATTATAGCTAAAAATCTTGATGAAATAGAAAAAGCTGAAATTGATGAGATATTAAAGAAGTATAAATTAAATACAAATGAGATGTTCTATAGGAAAAACATAGAAAGAACTTATTATAAAAAGATATATATAGTGATTTGGTAGGACTAATTGGGTATACTGCAACTTCAAAAGATGTAAAAACTGGGGTATTTGGAATAGAGAAGCAATATGAAAAGTATCTTAAAGAAAAAACTGTTGAAAGAAAAAATCCATATACTAGAAATAGAGGAATAAGAATACCTACATCAAAAGATGAAATAAGAACAAATTTAAATGGAAGAAATGTTTATATGACAATAGACAATGATCTTCAATTTATACTCAATGATGAAGTAAAGAAAAAATTTCAATCTTCAAACTCTGATGAAGCATATGGAATAATTATGGATCCTAATACTGGGAAAATATTAGCAACAGCAGCATATACTCGAAAGAGGAGAGCTTTAAGAAATCCAGTTTTTCAAGATCAATTTGAGCCTGGGTCAACTTTTAAACCTATTATAGTGGCTTCTGCTCTTAATGAGGGACTTATAAAAAGAAATACTAAATTTGATGTAATGGATGGAACAATAAGAAAATATAATCATACAATAAAAGAAAGCAGCAGAAGTACAAAAGGGATATTAACAACTGAAGAGGTATTAAAAAATCAAGTAATGTTGGTATGGTATTAATAGGAGATACATTTACTGAAAAATTTATGAAGAATATCTGAGAAATTTTGGCTTATATGATAGAACAGGAGTCGATTTTCCGGGAGAAATAAAACCATACACTACTCCATATAAAAGATGGGATAAGCTGAAAAAAGTACAATGTCTTTTGGTCAAGGAATAGTAGTAAGTCCGATACAATTAGCAACAGCTTTTTCTGCTGTTATTAATGGCGGGATTTTGTATAAGCCTTATTTAGTAGAGAAAGTAACAGATGATAATAATGTTGTGATAAGAAGAAATCTTCCTACACCAGTAAGACAGGTGATATCTCCAGAGGTTTCTAGAGAAATGAGGGATATACTTGAAAATGTAGTGAGAGATGGAACTGCTAAAAAAGGAGATGTAGAAGGTTATAGAGTTGGGGGGAAAACTGGAACTGCTCAGTTAAGTACAAAGGGTGGATATTTAAAAAGTGATTATCTAGCTTCTTTTATAGGGTTCTTCCCAGCAGATAAACCTAAATATGTAGTACTTGTTATGTTTATGAAACCTAAGGGAGAAACTGTATTTGAAAAATATGGTGGTGCTACAGCTGCTCCAGTATTTGGTGAAATAGTTAAAAGGATAACAAAAAATAAAAATATTTTGTCACAGGACATTGCTAAAATATCTGAAATTAAAAATTTTGAAAATATGAAGCGTAATAATGAAGAAGTAAAAGTAGAAATGCCTGATCTTACAGGATTAAGCCCTAAAGATGTAATTTATATATTTAAAAATGCAGATATAGATGTAAGAATTGTGGGAAAAGGGTTGGTAGAAAGTCAGAAGCCGAAAGCCGGAACTTCCTTAGAGGGAGTAACTAGTATAGAGGTACAGTTAAAATAGGAGTTGATTATGAGATATTTTAAAATATATGTAGACAACACCCAGTCCCTTTATACTTATTTAGATGAGAATGAAGAATATGAGATAGGAGATAGAGTAGTTGTTTCTTTTAGAAATAGAGATAAATCAGGTTTGATTATAGCTGAAGATAATTCTGAAAATATAACATTTAAAGTTCTTCCTATAAAATCTCGATTGGAAAATGAAATAAAATTGTCAGAGAATTTTATAAAACTTCTCAGGTGGATAAAGACATATTATATGAGTAGCTATGAACAGGTAATAAGTGCAGCTGTTCCCAGTGATTTAAAAGTCAAATATGATTCAGTCTATGTTCTTTCAGATATTAAAAATATTTTTAAAGATGAAGCAGAAAAAATTTATTCTAAGGAATTTATAGATTTTTTTAAGGATAGAATAACTATAACTAAAGCTACACTTAATAAAAAATTTACCAAAGAGATAATAAATGAGATGATTGCAGATACTATTCTTTTTAATGAAAAGGGAAGTGTCAAATTAAATTATGACTTTGATTTTTCAAATTTGAAAGAAAAATTTGAAGATGCAGTAGTATATTTTCAAAAAAAAGAGGAAGTTCAAAAGAAAAATTTAGAAAGTAAATTTTCAAAAGAACTTATAAATAAATTAATCAGAGAAAAACTTTTGATTTTGAAAAAAAACATAAAAGAAGATGAAAATCAAAGAGAGATTCACGAGATATCAGAGGAAGTATCTGAGAAAAATGTAGTACTTAATGAAGAGCAGGAAAAAGCAAAAGAGATTATAAAAAATGGAGATAATAAATATTATCTGTTAAAAGGAATAACAGGTTCGGGGAAAACAGAGGTGTATATTGAGCTTATAAAAGAAGCTTTTAAAAATGGAAAGGGAAGTATATTTCTTGTTCCTGAAATATCTCTTACACCACAGATGATAAATAGATTTAGAAATGAATTCAGGGAAAACATAGCTATACTCCACAGCAGGCTTACAAATAGAGAAAGAGCAGATGAATGGTATAATATATATTCTGGAAATAAAAAAATAGTTCTTGGAGTGAGATCTGCTATCTTTGCTCCAGTAGAAAATTTAGAATATATAATACTGGATGAGGAACATGAAACAACATATAAACAGGATAGTAATCCTAGGTATAATGCTAAATATGTTGCTATAAAAAGAACTGAGCTTGAAGGGGCAAAATTGATTTTAGGATCAGCAACTCCATCAATAGAAAGTTCTTATTATGCTGAAAAGGGTATATATACTTTGGTAACTATGGATTCAAGATATAATAATTCAATACTGCCAGAAATAGAAATTGTAGATATGAAAAAGGAAGAAGACCTTTATTTTAGTAAAAAACTTTTAGATGAGATTAAAATAACTCTTTTAAAAGGAGAGCAAGTTATATTGCTGTTAAATAGAAAAGGGTATTCTACATATATTCAGTGTAAAGACTGTGGTCATGTGGAAGAATGTACACATTGCTCTATTAAAAGTAGTTATTATGCAAGTCAGGGAATTTTAAAATGCAACTATTGTGGGCAGACAAGAAAGTACACTGGTCATTGTAGCAAGTGTGGAAGCACCAATCTACTTCATAGTGGAAAAGGGGTAGAAAGGGTAGAAGAGGAAATAAAAAAATATTTTGATGTAAGAATAATAAGAGTAGATTCTGAAAGCTCTAAAAATAAAGACTTTTATGAAAAAATGTATTTTGATTTTTTAGATAAAAAATATGATATAATGATAGGGACACAGATGATATCCAAGGGATTACATTTTCCCAATGTAACTTTGGTAGGAGTTATAAATGCTGATACAATTCTGAATTTTCCCGATTTTAGAGCAGGAGAAAAAACTTTTCAGCTTGTAACACAGGTGTCTGGAAGGGCAGGAAGAGGAGAGAAAAAAGGAAAGGTTATAGTACAAACTTATCAGCCTGAAAATTATACTTTTAGAGCAATAGAAAAAAGTGATTATAATAAGTTCTATTCAGAAGAAATATCTAATAGAGAATTATTAGAGTATCCACCTTTTTCAAAAACTATTAATATAGGAATATCTTCTAGAAAAGAAAAAGAATTAGAAATATTTGTCAAAGAATTTTTTAAGAATATAGAAGATGAAAATGTGGAAATGTATGGTCCGATGAGAAGTCTTGTATATAGGGTAAAAGATAGATTTAGATATAATATTTTTATAAAAGGAAGCAAAAAAAATATCAGTATCTTCAAAAGAAAACTAAATAAAAAACTGACAGATTATAAAAAATCAGATGATTTTAGAATAGTTGTTGATGTAGATCCAATAAATTTAATTTAACAATAGAGGTGAGAAGAAAAAGTGATATACGAAATAAAAAATACGGTGATCCAGTACTGAGGGAAAAAACTGTAGAAGTAGAAACTGTAGATGACAATATAAGAGAGATATTGCAGAATATGGTTGAAACTATGTATGATAAAAAAGGAGTAGGACTTGCAGCTCCTCAAGTAGGAATTAGTAAAAGAATGCTTGTATTAGATTGGACAGGAGAGGGAGAAGAGCTTAGAAAAGTAATAAATCCTGTAATTACTCCTTTAACTGAAGAAAAAATAGATTGGGAAGAAGGGTGTTTAAGTATTCCTGGAATATATAAAAAAGTTGAAAGAGTAGCAAAAATAAAGGTAGATTATTTAAATGAAAAAGGAGAAAAGATAACTGAAGAGTTAGAAGGTTTTCCTGCAATAGTTATGCAGCATGAATTTGATCATTTAGAAGCTGTATTATTTGTAGATAGAATATCTCCTATGGCTAAGAGAATGGTAACTAAAAAATTACAGGCTCTTAAAAAAGAAACATTAAAAGGGCCAAGTGCTGAATAAGGAGCTGCAATATGGCAGTAGATAAAGGAAAATTAAGCTGTTGGATAATACTTGCTATAGTTCTATATGTATTTGTACCACAAATATACAGAAGTTATATAAAAGTAAATAAGCTTAAAAACGAAAAAAAACAGCTTTTAAATAAAATAGAGCTGGAGAAAAATAAAATAGAAGAGTATAATAAACGTATCGAAGAACTTAAAGATGAATTTTATAGAGAAAAAATTTCCCGTGATGAATTGCAAATGGTCAAAGAGGGAGAAGAAATCTATAGATTAATCGACAAAAAGTAGGAGGAGAGATGAAAAGAGAATTAGCACTGGAATTTGCCAGAGTGACAGAAGCAGCAGCATTAGCAGCTTACAAATGGGTAGGAAGAGGTAATAAAGAAGCTGCTGATCAGGCAGCAGTAGATGCCATGAGGACTATGCTGAATAGAATAGCTATTGATGGAGAAATAGTAATAGGAGAAGGAGAAATTGATGAAGCTCCTATGCTGTATATAGGTGAAAAAGTAGGTAGAGCTTATCATAAATATGAAGAAGAAGGTGAGCCAGAAGATGATTATTGTTCACCAGTTGACATAGCTGTAGATCCTGTAGAAGGAACAAGAATGACTGCTCAAGGGCAGGCTAATGCTATAACTGTTCTAGCTGTTGCAAATAAAGGAAGTTTCTTGAAAGCTCCAGATATGTATATGGAAAAATTGATAGTTGGTCCTGAAGCAAAGGGAGCAATAGATTTAAATAAACCTTTAATGGAAAATATTCATAGTGTAGCAAAAGCATTAAATAAAGAGTTGAGTGAACTTATGATAGTAGTTCTTGATAAACCAAGACATACTCAAATTATAAAGGATCTTCAGAAACTTGGTATAAAAGTTTATGCTCTGCCAGATGGCGATGTAGCTGGATCTATTTTAACTTGTATAGTGGACTCAGATGTAGATATGCTGTATGGTATTGGAGGAGCTCCAGAAGGAGTTATTTCAGCAGCTGTAATAAGAGCCTTAGGTGGAGATATGCAGGCAAGATTAAAGTTAAGAAGCGAAGTAAAGGGTGTAACTCTTGAAAATGATAAAATCTCTAATTTTGAAAAAACTAGATGTGAAAATATGGGGCTTAATGTTGGAGAAGTTCTTACAATGAATGATCTTGTAAAAGATGATGAAGTTATATTCTCAGCAACTGGAATAACTAGTGGAGATCTTTTGGAAGGAATTAAAAGAAAAGGAAATATAGCTAGAACACAGACACTTGTGGTAAGAGGAAAAAGTAAGACTGTAAGATATATAAATTCTGTACATAACTTAGATTTTAAAGATGATAAGATAGCTCATTTAGTAAAATAATAAAAATAATAAAAACTGTTCCTAAGAAAAGGGGCAGTTTTTTTTATGAAAATGAAAAGTTAAAAAAAAGAGCTAAAACTGTTGAAACTCTCTAAAATAAAAGAAAAAGAAGATAAAATGTAAGTAACACATAATTGAAAAATTGGCTCATTTTTACAAACAGTTGAAGAAAAATTAGTGATGTATCCTCTTAGAAATACGTTAAAAAGCAACTTTAGAAAAAAATATGTTGTTATATAACAGTTTTGTTTTGAAACGGTTGTAAAGATTCTATTTTTATACTAAACTAATATCAAGAAGAGAAAGATAAAGAGAAATAAAAATAAAAAATTACACCATAGACTTTCTGAAAATTACCGATAGTATAGATCATAACTGAAAGGTATCTAACTTTTTCTTAATAAAAAAGAAAAAATAACTATAGAGTAAAAAAAATTAGGAGGTGTATTGATGTTTGAAAGTTTAATTGGCTCGCTTAAGAATATGGTACTTTCATTAAATGGATTGTTATGGGGGAAACTTATAACAGTAAATGTTGGAGAAACTATAGTAGAGCTTAGTCTATTAGTAGTTATACTCATTCCAGTAGGAATATATTTTACTTTAAAAACAAAATTTCTTCCATTTAGATTATTTCCAGAAATGATAAAGTGTGTATTAGAACCTAAAAGTTCTGACAATAAAGATTCAATATCTGGTTTACAAGCTTTGTTTATTGCTACAGCTTCAAGAGTAGGTATGGGAAATCTGGCAGGAGTGGTAGCTGCGATTTCTTTTGGAGGACCTGGAGCAATATTTTGGATGTGGCTGGCAGCACTCATAGGAGCTTCAAGTGCTTTTATAGAATCAACACTGGCTCAAATATATAAAGAAAAAGATCCACTGTATGGAGGTTTTAGAGGAGGACCTGCTTACTTCATGGATAGAATGAGAATAATAACTTGGGTAAAAGAAGAAGATGAATACATTGATGATATCAAAGGGACTTCAAAGTATGTATCAATAGATGGAAAAAAATATTATACAAGAGGGACTAGGTTTAGACTTTTAGGTGTATTATTTGCTTTATCAGGATTACTTTGCTGGGCAGGAATAAGCCAAGTTATTGCCAATTCAGTAACTCAATCCTTTGCAAATGCTTTTAATTTTCCACCACTATACACAACAATAGCTTTAGTAGTTATATCTGGAATAGTTTTATTCAAAAATGCCGGAATAGTAGATGTACTTAATAAAGTAGTTCCTGCAATGGCAATTCTATATTTTTCAGTAACATTGTTTATAATTATAAAAAATATAGGGCTTTTACCTCAAATGTTTGAAAATATATTTATACAAGCTTTCGGATTTAGACAGGCAGTAGCTGGAGGGTTTGGAGCTATATTGATGCAAGGAGTAAAAAGAGGACTGTTTTCTAATGAGGCTGGGTCAGGTTCAGCACCATGTGCAGCAGCTGCAGCAGATGTTGCTCACCCAGTAAAACAAGGTTTGATACAAGCTTTAGGAGTATTTATAGATACATTAATGATATGTAGTTGTTCAGCTTTCATAATGCTACTTGCACCTGAAAGTGTAACAAAAGGATTAATGGGAATGGATCTTTTACAAGCAGCAATGAATCATCACATAGGACAGGTAGGAGTAATATTTATAGCTGTAATACTATTTTTATTCAGTTTCAGTACTTTCCTTGGAATAATGTTCTATGCTAGAGGAAATGTAGCTTATGTTTTTGGAGATAACTGGAAATCTCAGAACTTGTATAAAATATTTGCTTTGGGAATGCTTTTTGCAGGAGGTCTTGCTCAATATACATTTGTATGGGAGCTTGGAGATTTAGGAGTAGGATTGATGACAGTATTTAATATGATGGCTATAATCCCATTGTCAGGACAGGCATTAGCTTCATTAAGAGATTATGAACTTAATTATATGAAAAAGAGGGATAAAGAAGCAGATATAGAGCAGGAAGTGGAATTGCAGGAAACAATTTAAAAATTTAGTTTATAAATAGAAAAAAATACTATATATCAAAAGAGGAGGAAATATTATGGAAAAAAGAAAATTTATGCCAGAACCTTTTAAAATTAAAATGGTAGAACATATGGGAACTTTGGACAAGGAAGCTAGAAAAGTAGCAATAAAAGAAGCAGGGTATAATACTTTCCTATTAAAATCAGAGGACTGCTATATTGATCTTTTAACAGATTCAGGAACTAATGCAATGAGTGACAGACAATGGGCTGGACTTATGCTTGGAGATGAAGCTTATGCTGGAAGTAGGAACTTCTATCATTTACAAGAAGTGGTAAGAGAGTATTTTGGATTTAAATATTTAGTTCCTACACACCAAGGTAGAGGAGCAGAAAATATTTTATCTTCTTTAATGATTAAGCCGGGAGATTATGTACCAGGAAATATGTATTTTACAACTACTAGATTCCACCAAGAAAGAAATGGGGCAATATTTAGAGATGTTATTATAGATGAAGCACATGATCCAACAGCTGATCTTCCATTTAAAGGAAATGTGGATCTAAAAAAATTCCAAGCATTAATAGATGAAGTTGGAGGAGAAAAAATACCATATATCTGTCTTGCAGTAACTGTTAACCTAGCTGGAGGACAACCAGTATCAATGGCAAATATAAAAGCTGTATCAGAATTAGCACACAAACATGGAATAAAAGTAATGTATGATGCAACAAGATGTGTTGAGAATGCTTACTTTATTAAAGAAAGAGAAGAAGGATACCAAGATAAAACTATAAAAGAAATAGTTCATGAAATGTTCTCATATGGAGATGGGTGTACAATGTCTGGTAAGAAAGACTGTATCACTAATATAGGAGGATTCCTATGTATGAATGACCATGATCTATATGTAAGAGCAACAGGAATGGTAGTTCAATTTGAAGGAATGCCATCATATGGAGGACTTGCAGGAAGAGATATGGAAGCTATGGCAATAGGTATAACAGAATCAGTTCAGTATGAATATATCAGCTATAGAGTAAACCAAATCAGATATCTTGGAGAGAAATTAGAGGCAGCTGGAGTGCCAATGGTAAAACCATTTGGAGGACATGCAATATTCGTAGATGCAAGAGCATTTTTAGATCATTTAACACAAGATGAATTCCCAGCACAATCACTGGCAGCAGCATTATATGAAACTTCTGGAGTGAGAACTATGGAAAGAGGAATCATATCAGCAGGAAGAGATATAGTGACAGGAAAGGATCATCACCCAAAACTAGAAACAATAAGATTAACAATACCAAGAAGAGTATATACATATGCTCATTTAGATTTTGTGGCAGATGCAGTAATAGACTTATATAATAGAAGAAAAGATATAAGTGGATTGAAATGGGATTATGAACCAAAAGTATTAAGATTCTTTACTGGAACATTCAAAACTATCAATCCTGAATTAATAAAAGGATACTAAGATAACCTTATAAATATATAAAATAAAAAAGAAGCTGTTGTAAGTTGATGATTTTTAATCATTAATTTGGGCAGCTTCTTTCTTTTAGAGATTTTTGTTTGGACAGTTTTAAAAATCACAATGAATTAAAATATCTTTCATAATTTCTATTCCCTCTTCTAATTCTTTTAAAGATGGAGAGATAAAACTCAATCTTATTTTGCCAGAAGAACGTTTATCATGATAAAAAATATTACCTGGAAGAATGGAAACTCCTCTTAATTTACATTTATAATAGAACTTTTCTTCATTTATATAATCAGCTAATTGTATCCAGATAAAAAATCCACCTTTAGACTTATTTAATATAGTTATATGAGGAACTTCAGATAATAATTCAAGAATTCTATGATGTTTAGCTTTAAATATTTTTTTTAATTTTTTCACATGGTTATCAAGGTATTTATCAGTGATAAAATATTCTAATACTTTTTGATTTAATCCAGAAGTACTATGGTCTAGGCTATATTTAGTTAAAATAGCTTTCTGCATAATAGCAGGGGGCAAAATCATATATGCAAGTCCAATGGCAGGCATAAGAATTTTTGAATAGGTTTTTATATAAATAACTTTTTCATTTCCAGTCTGATCTAATATTTTTAATGGTTCAACTCTTTTTGTATAGTAGAATTCAGAAAAACAATCATCTTCAATGATATAAAAATTATATTTATGAGCAAGATTCAAAAGTTTTTTCTTCTTTTCCTCTGACCAGCTTATACCAGTAGGATTTTGAAAATTAGTCATTATATATACAAAATGGATTCTTTCTTTTTTTAAAACTTTTTCAAATTCTATTAAATTCCAGCCATCATTTTTTAAATCAAAAGTTTTTATATTGCACATATCTTTTAGAAGATTTAGGGCATTGGGGTATGTAGGACTGGATATAGCAACAGTTTTTAAAGATGAACCACTGAAAGTTTTCAGCAAGATAACTAAGGACTGCTGAGTTCCTGATGTAATCATTATATTATCCTTATTAACAAAAATATCTTTTTCTTCTAAATGATCAGCCAAAAGAATACGAAGACTTTCCAATCCTTGTACATCTTGGTAGCCTAATAGAGAGGAACCGTAATTTTTTAATGCTTTATCTATTAATTTTTGGTATATTTTATCAGGAAAATAATCATTTGGAGGACTTCCATTAGAAAAATTTATTCCTTCTGTATTGGTTTGTCCATAATGAAAGCTTTCCATTATGGGAACCAATTCCTCACTTATAGAAAGATTAGAATGTTCTTTTATAAAGAAACCCTTTCCTTTTTCAGAAAAAATATATCCATCTCTTTCTAACATTTTAAATACTTTTAGAACTGTATTGATATTTGTATTATATTTTATTCCAATTTGCCTTATAGAATAAAACTTAGAGTTGGGAGCATTTTTCTTTATTATTTCTGTTTTAAGAATCTCATATAACTGTATGTAGTAACTAGTATCAACATTGTTAGTATTTTTAGCCATTTATCTCTCCCTTTAATCAATAAAGAATCTTCAATAAAAACCAAAACGACCCTATAATAAATTATATGATTTTTTTTATAAAAAATCAATGGCAATATATTTAAAAAATAGTAATAAAGATAATAAATGAAATAAAAATATGTAGTATAAAAAAGGTGCCTGCTTCTCTGATTTGTGATATAATATAAAAAAAAGAAAGCAAAGGAGAGAAATAACAAATGTTGTTTTATGAAGATTTTATAAAAAGTATAAATTCTAAAAATAATGTAGAAATGAAAAAAATTGAAAAATTTTCTTTAGAGATAAAGAGAATAATCTCAGGAGCAGGTATAGGAATTCCTCTAGTACTTGCAGGACTTTTTCAAGGGTACATGGCAACTATAGAAAAAGTAAAAGTTATACCAGGAGTATTCGCTATAGTCTTTTTATTTTTAGGATTGAAGCAGTTGAAGACTACTTTTTCATATAAAATTATAGTAGATACAGAAAAAAAGATATTAAATGGAGAAAAAATAATATTGTCATTGGCTGATATAGAAAGCTGTACATTAGAAGAAAGAAAAATAGGAAAAAATCTTCAAGTGGTTTTAGATATTATAACACTGGATAGAAAGCAGATAATTATTCCTTTATATATGAAAAATAAAGAAAGATTTGTCTTGGTTATGAGATTACTTTTAAATGAAAAATTTTTTATAAAAAAATAAAAAAATATTTGACATAAAATATAGATTATGGTATTATAATTCTTGTCTGCGGGAATAGCTCAGTTGGTAGAGCGTCAGCCTTCCAAGCTGAATGTCGCGAGTTCGACCCTCGTTTCCCGCTCCAGACGCGCCATTAGCTCAGTTGGTAGAGCATCTGACTCTTAATCAGGCGGTCACAGGTTCAAATCCTGTATGACGCACCATAAGAGATGCCCCGTTCGTTCAGTGGTAAGGACATCAGATTTTCACTCTGGCAACAGGGGTTCGATTCCCCTACGGGGTACCACCATAGGTCGCATAGCTCAGTTGGGAGAGCACCTGCCTTACAAGCAGGGGGTCATAGGTTCAAGTCCTATTGTGACCA
Source organism: Fusobacterium varium (assembly GCA_900637705.1). NCBI lineage: Bacteria > Fusobacteriati > Fusobacteriota > Fusobacteriia > Fusobacteriales > Fusobacteriaceae > Fusobacterium > Fusobacterium varium. The sequence goes on along the minus strand of LR134390.1, from coordinate 1,904,607 downwards.
CCAATTTAATAACAATAGTGGGGGTGTAGCTCAGTTGGTTAGAGCGCCTGCCTGTCACGCAGGAGGTCGCGAGTTCGACCCTCGTCACTCCCGCCATTATTATATATGCCGCTTTAGCTCATCTGGTAGAGCAACTGACTTGTAATCAGTAGGTGATTGGTTCGATTCCGATAAGCGGCACCAGTAAACCAAATAAATATGCGAGGATGGCGGAATTGGCAGACGCGCTAGACTTAGGATCTAGTGTCCCAGACGTGAGAGTTCAAGTCTCTCTCTTCGCACCAAAATTATCATACCTTTTTATCTCAAATAGATTTTAAACTCTGGCAGATTGCTTGAAGTTAAGTCTATTTTTTTTATTATGAAAAATGTAAATCAGGATTTTATTTTCTATTAACTTGAACAATTTAGAATAAAAAAATAATCAAAAAAACAAAAAAGCTTCTTTCGAGGCTTTTTTGTTTGCAGTAGTAATTTTTAAAATAAGAAAGTCAAAAAATTATATGAATATAAGATAAATATATTATATCACAAATAATTTGTAAGTCAAATATTTTTTTTAAAAATAAAATAATTATTAGTTAATAAAAAATTTTCAATTTATTTAGAAAAGAAGAGAAGGTTATACTAAATAGAAAAACGAAAGAGAGAATTTAATCTTGATATTTATTTTTAAATATAGTATTATGTTAAGGTCTATTTTATTAAAAATATGTTTGCCTTTACATATAACTTAAAAATAAATGTTTTAAAATAGATTTTCTAATTAACATATCTTACTGGAAATCTATTTTTTTATTTTCTAAGTAAAAAAGGAAAAAAATATATAAACAGAATAATAAAAATAAAAGTTTTTATGCTATATGCGGTTGTTATGATATTTTATAATCATTGAATAGTTTGACTAAAGCTTGGGGGAGTTATGAAAAAAATTATATTATTTTTTATATTGATACTAAATTTTTCTAGTTTTGCAGAAGAGCAAGAGCTAATAGAAGGAGGAATAGTAAAATATGATAACCATAGCCATGTGGTAGGAATTTTTGCTAGCCGAGAGGAGGCTTTTCAAATATTTGAAGCCAGAGTTGAATATTTTTCTAAAGAATATGAAGTTGTCAAAATCGATAAATTTTTAGATGAAAATGGTGAGGGAAAAATAGCTATACTTTTTCACAGAGAGAAAAAAGATCTTCAGTGTTTTGTAATGTTGGAAGGAAACAAAATTATATATGGAAATATGATTCCTGCTGGAGATTGTGCAATAATAAAAAAATACTTAAATTAAAAAAAGTCTGATTATTTAAATCGGACTTTTTTTAATTAATATAATTTTCACATATAATTTTTATTGAATACGGTCATATTCTTTTAAGAAAGCGTTAAGTTTTTTCTTAATACGTTGAATACTGTTGTCAACTGACTTAGGATCTCTTCCAGTTTTTTTTGCTATTTCAGTATAAGTCATTTCAGAAAGCATATATTCAAATATTTCATTCTCCATTTTGCTAAGATTATTTTTCAGATATTGATTTAGAAGTCTGAATCTTTCTTTGCTAAGATAAATTTCTTCTGGATTATAGAAATTAAAAGATTTAGTATCATAAGCTATATTTGAATTGTCCTCAGTTTCAGGGCTGTACATAGCCATATTTAATATTCTATTCTTACCAGAATTAGAACTTTTAATAGCTGTTATTATTTGACGTTTTATACATAAAATAGCAAAAGTAGTAAAAGATGCATTTTTAGTTTCATCATATGCGTTTATAGCTTTTAGAAGACCTATCATAGCTTCTTGAAGCACATCTTCTTTATCTCCACCATAGAAAAAGTAATTTTTTGTTTTTAGTTGAAGAATGCTTTTAAAAGAAGAGAATATTTCCTGTATAGCGCTTTCATTACCAGCTTTGGCATTTTTTATTGTTTGTGAATTTATCATTTTTACCTCCTTGAAAATAAAAGTAAATTTATTTTTTTAGAAACTAAGATAAATTATTATTCTAAGTTGTTAAAATAAAATCTATGTAATATTTCTTTATAAGATTATTATAACAATAAAATGTAATGATAACAAATTGAAAATTTCTATAAAAAAGAAAAAAGTACATAAAAATGTTTTTAAAATATTAATTAGTGATACTTAGCGAACAAGAAATAAAAAACATTAAATTTTAGCTTTTTTTCGTTTCTAAACACGGTGAATATATTATGAACCAAGTATATTTTAAAAAAAAATCTAAAAAGTCAAAAGAATATAAAATAACAAAAAATAAAAATAAAATAAGATTATAAAATACACTCGTTATTTAATTTTAGGAAGAAGAAATAGAAAATAAAAAAACTTTTCTTTTTAATAAAACAAAGAAAAGTTTTTAATATTAGTTATGAAATTTGATTAAACATATTTCAGAAGAACTTCCAATTCTTATAGGAGGTCCCCAAGTACCATATCCAGATGATACTAAAATATTGCTGTCAGATATTTTTTTATACCCATAATCTATTAAAAAAATCCGTTTTGTAAAAATCCTTCCAGGAAAGAACTGCCCTTTATGTGTATGTCCTGAAACTTGGAGGTCTATTCTATTTTCTACAGTTTCATCAATGGTATCAGGAGTATGTTGTATTAAAATAACTGGCTTATCCGAATGCTCACCTATGATATCCTTGAGAGGTTTTTTTGAAAAATTATCTCTTCCAGCTATATATATTTCATTATTAACAAGTATTTTTTCATCTCTAAGAACAGTAACTCCTTCTGCCCTTAGTTTTTTTGTAAGGAGTTCAGCCTTTTTTCCATAAATATCATGATTACCTAAAGCAAAATAGATTCCATATTTAGTTTTTATATTACTTAATTCTTCAAGCATATTTTTTTCTAAAACAGGTTCTAAATCCATATCTATAAGGTCACCTGCTATGAGAACAATATCAGGATTTAAAGAATTTATAATATTTTTCATTTTTATAAAAGAGGAATTTCCGTTTATATAGCCAAGATGAATATCAGATACTAAAACAATATTAAGAGGTTCAAAATTATAATTTTTATCTAATTTAATATCATATTTTTTTATAATTGTATGGTGTTTAAAAAAAGTTCCTGCTAGTAAAATAATTGGAACAAGTATTAAGGATACTTTATAAAGATTTATATTTATTTTATATCTGAAAGCCATAGTAATTATGCCAGCAAAAATAAATAAGATTGAAGCATAGATCAAGAATGCCAGATAATAATATACAATATAAGATACAACTTTATTTATCAAGTAAGAAAAATTAGGACCCAAAAATCTGTATAGATAAAAAAGAAGTGCCAGTGATAAAAAAATAATAAGGAAAAAATCTTTTTATCATTAGGGACAACATATTTTAAAGTATTTCTTATAACAAAGAGGTTTAGCAAAAAGAAAAAAGTTGAAAAAACCAGAAAAAAATAATTCATTCTTCATCTCCAATCATTAAAGTAATTTTTTATATTATAAAGTAAAAAACTATAATATCAAAGAAAAATATTAAAAAGCTTAAGGGAGATAAAAGAAATAAAAAAAATAAAATTTTTTTAGTTTAAAATATTTATATGAAAAATAATCTAGATTTTATGTTAATTTCTTATTATAATATATTGATAAAGTTTTAGTAAAAAAAGGAGAGTAAAAATGCTGATAAATAGGAAGGAAAAATTGATTATAGGCTCTTCAGTTTGCATCATTGGATTAGGTATACTTTTGTATATTTCCAAAGATAAAATAATGGAGAAGCTGTCAAATAGTCCAAGTCTAGTGATTACATATAAAGAAAGTCAAAGTAAAAAGCTGAAAAAGGAAATAGAAAAAAAATTAGTGATAAAAATTTTAATTCAATAATGAATAGATTATCAATGGAAAAATTGGAAATACTAAAGGAAAGTTTAAAATTTCCTGAAGTAGTAGAGGCATTAAATACAAAAGATGGAAATAAGTATAATTCAGATAAATATTTTTCTCCAGATGTAACTCAAGAAGAAGCTGTAAAAATTGCTAATATAAGTAGAGGATTTGGAGAAATAGAAGTTCTTTCAGTAGAATTTAAAAATTATTTAGAAGGAAAATATCCTGATTTTAATTATAATGAAGTAAATAAAAATGAAAACAAGATACCAGATGTTTTAAAAATAAAAGATAAAATTTTGAAATTATTTCCAGACAAAGAAATAGCAGACATCATAAAAACTCTAAATGGAGAACAGCTGAATAAATTAAACAGTATAATAGCTGGAAATGCAGAAGTAGTTTCTCTTATGGAATTTAAAGAGGAAGATATAAATAATTTTAAGAAATATGAAGAAGAGTTTTTTAATTCATCTCTTATTTTAGATGAAATGAAAAGAATAGTTGCTACAAGCAAGGGGATTGATGAGATGACTCTTGTATCTCCTGAATTAAAAGAAGTAATAGATAAACATTTAAAAGATATAGATTATAAAAAAATGTCATCTTTTGGAGAGTTTTATCTTTTAGATAAAAATAGTGGGATAGAACTTGAAAAAGAGTATCGAGAAAAATATTATACTTTTGACAATCCATTTATAAAATTAAATCCATATGGAAGAACACCTCTTTCTGCAATAGTAAAAATAGAAAATGAAGCTGTAGGAAAGGATATATCTGTAACTGTTGAAGGAAAAGAGGGAAGTCCAGATTATACTTATAAAACAAAGGTAAGGGTAAATGGAGAAATTCCAATAATAGGATTGTACCCTAAAGCTGTGAATAAAGTATCATTGAAAATGACTAATAATGGTGTTTTAAAAAATAAAAATATCACAATAGAAACATCATTGATTGATGACAATCTTCCAGCAGTTGTAATAGAAAAGAAAGTAGAAGGAAGTATAGAGCAGGGAATGAATCTTGTATCTTTTAATACAAAAGATGAATCACTTCCATTTATATTTGATTCTAATGCAAATATTAGATATCTTTTAATAGTTTCACCTGTTATAAAAAAATCACTTCTTGATAGAAATGAAAGAGGAAATTGGGAAGCTATAGATGAGAATCTTATTTTTGAGTTTGATATACTTGGTAAAATAGTAAATATTCAAGATAATAATAGAATAAAACTAGATGAAAACTGGAAAAACGGAGTGCTGTTTAGAAATAATCAATATCTTCCAAAAAAGAATAATATTCTTATAGTTTATGGATTTAGCGATAAAGCTTATCCCAGTGGAGTTTTCTCTGAAATAGGAAAAGATAGTGGGCATGAACTTTTTAAAGCAAGACTTTACTATGATAAAAATAGTTTTGAAGACAATAGTATATTATCAGGAAAAAGAATAGAACTTTTTCAAGAATAAAGGGAGATAAAAATGGAACAAGAAAAAAGTACAACATTAAAATTAATATATATAATATTATTGGGAGGAATATTTTTATTATGTAGATACTTCTTTATTTTTGAAATAGGGATACCTATTTACTCTTTGGGAGTATTTACATTTATTATTTTAGGATTGTATATTACAGATAATATGGAATTTAAAAGATATTATTACAGTAATAAGAGATTTGTAATAATATTGATATTAAATTTTATAGCATTCTTTATATGGTTTGTTGATATATGGGATTTTTCTATAATACCATTTATGCTTATTTTTACAGCATCTCAAATATTAATAAGTACGATAATAAGTATAATAACTTTTGAAATAAAAAAGGTAACTACATATGGAAATGGAGAGATGAAAAAGAGAATAATGGAAAGTCTTTCTAAGTTCTCAGAGTATGAATATATAGATGAAGCTAAAAGAGAGGAATCTCTTACAGAATTTATAGAAAAAAATGGAATATCTATTTTAATATTAACTAAATTAAAACTTACAAAAGAAGAAATAAAAGAGGTATTGAATTTAAAACTTTCAGGAATAGAAGTAAAAAGCTATTCAGATTATATGCTTGAAAATGAAGAAAAAATAGATGTAGAATTTATAGATGAAGAATGGCTACTTCAGGCTTATGGATTCAAAATTCTTCACAGCCAAATACAAAACAGAGTAAAAAAAATATTTGACTTGGGAATGGCAGTAGTGATAGGAGTGATAACTCTTCCTATAATGGCAATAGCTGCTATAATAGTGAGATTGGAAAGTCCTGGGCCGATTATCTATAGTCAGGATAGAGTTGGAGAAAATGGAAAGGAATTTAAGGTACATAAATTCAGAAGTATGAGAAATGATGCTGAAAAAGATGGAGCTAAATGGGCACAGCAAAATGATCCAAGGGTAACCAAGTTTGGAAACATAATGAGAAAGACAAGAATAGATGAGCTTCCTCAGCTTCTTAATGTTATAAAGGGAGAAATGAGTTTTATTGGACCTAGACCTGAAAGAATGGTTTTTATTAAGGAACTTGAGAAACAGATACCATATTACAATTTAAGACATATGGTAAAACCAGGATTGACAGGGTGGGCACAGGTAATGTATCCATATGGTGCAAGTGTAGAAGATGCCAGAAGAAAACTTGAATATGATCTTTATTACATAAAACATCACAGCCTTTATTTAGATATAGTAATTATGATTCTTACACTAAAAACAGTAATTTTTGGAAAAGGAAGATAATATGATTACAATTTTTACACCTGTATATAATAGAAAAGATACACTTTTAAGGTTATATGAAAGTCTTAAAAGGCAAACTGTAAAAGAATTTCAATGGATAGTGGTAGATGATGGTTCCACTGATGGGACAAAAGAACTTATGGCAGATTTTACAAGAGAAGAGGCTGTAGATATTATTTATGAATATCAGGAAAATAGTGGAAAAATGAGAGCTGTCAATCGTGGAGTACAATTAGCACAGGGAGAATATTTTTTATAGTTGATAGTGATGACTATATCACAGATAATTCTATAGAGCTTATAATGAGAGAAGCTGAGAATCTTCCTAAAAATCTGGGTGGTATGATATTTAGAAAAATAGATATGGCAAGTGGAAAAATTACAGGGAAGCCATATCCTGAATACAGAATAGATTCCTCTCCTATAGAGATAGTATATAAATTAGGAATAGATGGAGATAAAGCTGAAGTATTTAGAACAGATATTCTTAAAAAAATCCATTTAAGGAATTTAAAGGAGAAAAATTTATTCCAGAAGCTACTGTCTGGGTTAAAATTGGTGAAGAATATAAGATGAGATATATAGATGAAGGAATATATTTTTTTGAATATTTAGAAGATGGATACACTAGAAATTTTAATACCCTTATGAAAAAAATCCAAATGGATTTGAATTTTATTATAAAGAGATGTTGAAATATAATCTTCCTCTATCTAATAAAATAAAATTTATAATAAGACTTATCCAAAGCAAGTACTATAAATTAATAGGAGGAAATAAATGAAAATACTTCATATAATAACTTCTTTGGAATTAGGAGGGGCAGAAAAGCTTCTCACAGAATTACTCCCAGCGCAAATAGAATCTGGACATACAATAGAACTTATGATATTGAGTGATATAAACGCAGTATTTAAAAAGGATTTAGAAGAAAAAGAAGTAAAAATATATACAGCTAAATATAATTCTAAAAAATCTCCATTAAACATTTTAGAAATAAATAAAAGAATAAAAACAGGAAATTATGATATAGTTCATGTGCATCTGGTTCATGCACAATACTGGACCAGAATGGCAAGATTACTTGATGGAAATAAAAATAGAAAATATCTGACTACAGAGCACAGCACATCAAATAGAAGAAGAAATAATAAGATTTTAGGAGTAATAGATAAATTTATTTTAATGGATATGATGAAATAGTAAGTATATCAAATGCAACTGAAAAAAGCTTATATAGCTGGATAGGTGGAGAAAAAGAAAAATATGCAGTCATTTCTAATGGAATAGATTTAGATATTTTTAAAGGGTCACTTTCTATTGCTAGAGATGAACTTGAGCTGGAAGATAAAGATATAATTTTAATGATGGTTTCAAGATTTCATCAGTCAAAGAATCATAAAGGAGTAATTGAAGCCTTAGAGTATCTTCCTGAAAAATATAAAATAGTATTTGTTGGAGATGGAACTTTAGAGGAAGATGTAAAAATTATGCAAAAGAAAAAAAATTGGAATTAAGAGCAAGATTTTTAGGGAAGAGGAGAGATATTCCAAATCTTTTAAAGACAGCTGACATAATCATACAATTTTCATTTTTTGAGGGATTTGGGATAACAGCTGTGGAAGGAATGGCTTCTGGAAAACCTGTAATAGCAAGTGATGTTCCTGGTCTGGCTGAGGTGGTACTTGGCGGGGGAATTGTATGTCCAAATGATTCCAGAAAATTAGCTGAAGCAGTATTAAGACTGGAAGATAAAGAAATATACAACTATACAGCTGAGATGTGCCTGAAGAAAAGTAAAGAATATAGCATAGAGAAGAGTGCAGAAAAGTATATAAAATTATATGGGGAGATTTTAGAGAGAAAATGATGATATACTTTATAATATTAGGAATTTTAGGTATAGGAAGCTTAGTAGATGTATTAATTTTGAATGAAAAGATAAAAAAATGCTTTATATCTTTTTTATATTAATGTTGATTGTATTTTTTGGAACTAGAAGTTATCTTGGTTATGACTGGTATTCATATAAACCTAATTTTGAGAAAACAGATAATATTTTACAAGTTTTTTCTGGAAATTATAAAAGCATATTTTATTCAGGGTATGAGTTTGGGTTTCAATTATATTCAAGTGTAATAAAAGCTTTTTCGTCAGATTACTTTGTTTTTAATTTTTTTAACACAGTTACTGATTTTCTTTTAATATATTTTATATTTAAAAGATACTCTAAATATCCAATATTTGCATTATTCTTGTATTTTGGAATACATGGAATAGCTCTTGAAATAGATATGATGAGAAATATAAAAAGCATACTGCTGTTTTTGTGTTCTATAAAATATATTAAAGAGAGAAAACCAGTGGTATTTATTGCTTTGAACATATTGGGAATGATGTTTCATAGCAGCTCTGTAATATATTTTCCTATGTATTTTATATTGAATATAAAATGGAATAGAAAGTTTATATTAGGACTTTTTGTTTTAGGTAATATATATTATCTTTCAAATCTTAGACTGATAGTTAACGGAATAAGAGCCTTTAGTGGCTATCTTCCAGGAGGAATAGGACAAAAGATAGCAGGATACATTTCTATAATTCCATCAGACTTTCCATTGGGATTTTCAATTTTTATATTGAAAGGATAGCAGTATTTTTATTGGTATATTTTTTAGGAAGTAATTTAATTTCTAAAAAATATGGAAACATCTTTTTGAACAGTACATATATATCTGTATTTATATTTTTATTTACTTCAGAACTTTCAGTTATATCATTGAGAATTGGAATACTTTTTGTTTATTCTTATTGGTTTATAATACCTATGCTTATAGAAAAAGCTATGGCTCCTGCTGTAAAAATGGCAGTTATTTTTGTTGGAGTTTTTATATGCTGCTTTAGAACAAACAACCAGTTGAATTTTATAGGTAATAGAGATATCTATATCTATGAAAATATATTTTTTAAGCATAGAAGTGCTGATGAAAAATGGCAGAAGGTAGAAGAGGCAGCAAAATACAAAAAACAAGGACATGGTAAAGAAATATCATTATTATTTTAAGTACAGCAAAGGAAGGAATTATGAAAATACTTTTTGTAGCTAATTATATGTGGGATATCTATATATTTAGGGGAGGATTATTAAAAGCATTAGTAGCTGATGGACATGAAGTTACAGCAGTAGCTCCAGATGATGGGAGAATAGACATGGAAAAAACTATACCAGGGTTGAAGTCTATATCTATTGCTCTTAATAAAAGAGGAATAAATCCTATAGAAGACATGAAGTTGACATATGATTTATATAAACTATATAAAAGGGAAAATCCAGATATAATATTTCATTATACAATCAAACCTAATATATATGGAAGTATAGCAGCTAAAATGGCTAAAAAGAAATCAGTAGCAGTATTGACTGGTTTAGGATATTCCTTTGTAAAAGGGGGACTTATTTCAAAAATAGCAATTGCTTTATATAGATTCTCACTAAAGTTCTCAAAGGAAATATGGGTTTTAAATTCAGATGATAAAGAAACTCTTATTGAAAATAAAATTGGAAATAGAGATAAGGTATTTATTTTACCAGGAGAGGGAACGGATTGCGAAAGATTTAAACCACTGCCTATGGAAAGAAAAGATGGGAGAACTATATTTCTTATGGTAGCCAGAGCTTTTTTTGATAAAGGATTTAGGGAATATGAAGAAGCTGCAAGAATATTGAGAGAGAAATATGGAGATAAAGTTGAATTTCAATTTTTAGGAGCATTAGGAGGAGAAGCTGTATCAGGGATAACTGAAGAATATATGAATAAGCTTCAGGAAGAAAATATAATAAATTATCTTGGAACTGTGGACTACCCTGAAAATGTAATAAAAGAGATAGACTGCTTGGTTCTTCCATCTTATAGAGAGGGAATATCTAAAGTTTTGATGGAGGGAGCAGCTATGGAGAAACCTATAATAGCTACCAATGTTACAGGGTGCAAAGAAATAGTTGATGATGGAGAAAATGGCTATCTGGTAAATGTAAAAGATAGTTTTGATCTTGCTCAAAAGATGGAAAAATTTATTCTTTTACCTAAGGAAGAAAGAAAAAAAATGGGTAAAAAAGGGAGAGAAAAAATATTAAAAGAGTTTGATGAAAAAATAATAATAGATATTTATAGAGATAAAATTTCAAAGCTGTAAAAGGAGAAAAAAATGGAGCTTAGTATAATTGTTCCAATATATAATGTAGAAGATTATTTAGAAGAATGTCTTAAAAGCTTATATAATATAAAGAATATAAAGTTGGAAATAATACTGGTAAATGATGGTTCAAAGGATAACAGTTTTAAAATTATGGAGAAATTTAAAGAAATATATCCTGAAAAAACTGTTTTGATAAATAAAGAAAATGGGGGACTTTCATCTGCAAGGAATGCAGGAATGAAAGCTGCTGTTGGAGAATATATATCTTTTATAGACAGTGATGATTTTATAGATGTTGATGAATTTGAAAAGTTTTTTAAAGAAGGACAAAAAGATAAATTAGATGTTATGGTAGGAAATATGAGATACTATACTCCTGAAAAAACAGGAGATTCTCTATTCAGATCAGATGTAGTAAAAAATAGTGGGATAGTAAATGGAATTGATTTTTTCTGGAATCTTTTTCAAAAACCTAAATGCTTTAGAGAAGAAGTTGTAGATGATATATATAAAAGAGAATTTTTAGTAAAAAATAATATCTGGTTTAATGAAAACATAGTACATGAAGATAGTGAATTTACTCCTTTGGTATATTTAAAAGCTGAGAAAGTAAAATATATAGATAGAGCTTTTTATTTTTACAGACAGAGAACTGGAAGCATAATGAATAAAGTTTCAGAAAAAAGCATAGTTTCTTTAGAAAGTATATGTGAAAAATTTTTTATTGAATGTAAGAATTTGGACTCTATAAAAGGAAAAGAAGTGTTATCATCTCTTATACTTAGTTTTTATTCAGTGGTTGTATATAAGAGATACAATGGAGCAGGGGATTGGAAAAGAGTGCATAAAAGATATAAAGAACTATATAGGGAATTAAAAAATAATAAAGGGTTTGAACTTGAGGAATTTCTCCTGTCTTTTTCAGTGTTTATACCTAATATGCTCAGAAAATTTTTAGGAAAGCAAATAACAAATGTTCAGAAGATACCAAAATTTTAAGAAAAAGGAGAATATATGATACCTAAAAAATTACATTATATATGGCTTGGAAATAATTCAAGGCCAAATTTGATGGATATATGTATCAATTCTTGGAGGGAAAAACTTCCAGATTATGAAATCATAGAATGGAATGAAAGTAATTTAGATTTTGAAAACGAAATAAACAGCAATACTTTTTTAAAAGAGTGTTTAGATAGAAAGTTATGGGCATTTTTGTCTGATTATTTTAGAATGAAAGTTTTATATGAAAATGGAGGTATCTATTTAGATACTGATATGCAGATTATAAAAAGTTTAGATGAATTTCTGAAAGATGAGTTTTTTATTGGATTAGAAAGTGAAGATGTAATAAGTGCTGGAATAATAGGAGCAGTACCTCACAATGAAGTTGTAAAAGATATAATGGATTTTTACAAGGAAGATATATGGAATGAACCTATTTATACAATTCCTGCTATAATAACAAGAGTATTAAAGAAAAAATATTCTTTTGAATTAAAAAATGAAATAATAAATATTAAAGATGGAGCTGTAAAGATATATCCATCTAATTATTTTTATCCTTACCATTTTACAGAAGAGTTTCAGTATTCTAAATTAACTGAAAAAACTTATGGGATACATTGGTGGGGAAAAAGCTGGGGGAAAAAGAAAGATTTAAAAAAATTATATTTTCTTGAATTTAAACATTTTAGGGGAATTAAAAAAATATTAGTAAATATTCTTATTTATACAGGATTGTTAAAGTTCATCAAAGAATGGAAAATACTGAAAATAGCTAATAGAAAAATTAATTTTTAAAGGAATGTGAAATGAATAGATTAAAAAATTTATTACAGGATAAACTAGTAAGAAATTTTCTCAATATATTCAGTGGAGATGCTATTGGATCAGTACTTTCTATTATTTCTATATCTTTCATTACCAAAAGAATAGGAATGGAAAAATATGGTTTTATAGTTCTGATACAGGGAATAGCTTCATTGGTAGATGGAATATTTAATTTTCAGTCGTGGCAGGGTTTTATAAAATTTTTTCCAGCAGCAAAAGGAAAAGATGAAGAAGTGAAAAAACTTATAAAATTCAGCTATATTTTGGATATAGCCACAGCTTTGATAGCTTTTATTATACTAAATTCAGCTGGTGTGTTGATAAAGAAAATATATAATTTTACTCCACAGGAAATGTTTCTGCTGATGATATTTTCTTTTTATATAATTTTCAATATACAGGGAACTCCTATTGGTATATTGAGAAGCTTTGACAGATTTGATATGTTGAGAAATCAGAGAGTGATTACTTCAATATATAATTTTGTTATGTTGGGAGTTGGGTTTTATCTGAAACTGGATTTAGGATATTTTGTTTTTGTATATCTTTCATCAAATGTGTTAAATGGAATACTGGTAAATATTTTTGCAATAATGGTGTTGAAAAAAAGAAAGCTTCTTGGATTTGTTTTTGAAAAGGTTAGTTTCAATAAAGAATTTTTTAAATTTACATGCCTTACTAATCTAAATTCAAGTTTAGACATACCAGTACAATATTTTGATAATCTTTTAATAGGAAAGATGCTGTCTTTAGAGCAGTTGGGAATATATAAAATTTGTAAAACTGTGGCCACTGTACTTGATAAGGTGGGAACTCCTATTTATCAAACATTGTACCCATATTTTTGTGAAACGATTGCCAGAAAAGATGTTAAGGAAGTATTTAGAAAGTTTTTGAAAGTATCAGCTCTTCTTTTGGGCATGTGTACTTTAATGGTAATAGGGCTGAATGTAGTAGGATTTTATCTTTTTTCTCAATTTTTTAGTAAACTGATATTAAACTATAAATTTGAAGTAAATTTATATATTGTAATGAAATCTTTAGGAACAGTATTCATAGCAGTACATCCTCTTTTCCTTTCATTAGGATATATAAAAGTAGAAACGAAAATAATTTTTATAGCCAATTTGATATATATGGGAATTTTATTTCCACTGATAAAAAATTATGGTTTGAGTGGAGTAATTGGAGCTTATGGAGTGCAGGTAGTATTGATTGTTGGAATGAAAATGTGGTATATTCTTTCTAGAAAAGAAAAAATATCTTTTGAAGAACAGAATCAAGATATGAATAATGATTATTATAATTAAAATAAAGGATTAGTTCAAATAAAATTTAAGAATAAAAATGATTTTTTAGTTATAGCTTAAAGTAAAGACATTATTAAAAAGTTAGATTAAATTTTAGAAGTTTGGAAATTAGAAAGGTTTATGTAATTAATGAAGTAAGTAAAACGTGAAAAACAGTATGTTTGAGCAAAGCGAGTTTACTGTTTTTAGTTTTATGAACGAAATTAATAATAAACCTTTCTATTGGAAAAGTTCTAAATTTATATCTCAGCTAAGTTATAACTTACAAGATTTAGAAAATTATTTTAGTGAAAAAGGCAGAGTGACATGAACAGTAGTTCCTTTGTTTAACTCACTTTTTATTTCAAGGTCACCTTTTAAAACTTCTATTATATTTTTAACAATTGATAATCCTAATCCATGACTTCCCATATTTCTACTTCTTGCCTTATCAACTCTAAAGAATCTATCAAAAATATGTTCTAAATCTTCTTTACTTATTCCCATACCATGATCTTCAATAACTACTGTAATATTTTTACTTTGAGTTATAGATATATTAATAGGATTGTTCAATCCATATTTTACAGCATTTTCTATTAAATTAAGAAAAAGTTGTTTTACAAGATAAGGGTCGGAATATATTATTATATTATTTGGAATAAAATTTATTTCCTGTTGTGGATATACTAATTTGAGGTGTTTTATTATATCTTCAAGAAGGTTAGATATAGATATCTTTTTAAAATCAAGGCTATCTTTGTTATCTTTAGCTAAAAATAAAAGCTTAGTAACTAATGTACTCATATTTTTAGTTTCATCTTCAATAGAATCTAAAGCCTCCATTAATATACTTTTATTAGAAGCCCCCCATCTTTTTATGAGATTAACATATCCTCCTATTATGAATATAGGAGTTTTTAATTCGTGAGAAGCACTGTTCACAAAGTCTATTTGAGCATCAGTTTGTTTTTTTAATCTACTGAGCATATTTTTATATGAATGTATAATAGAAATAAATTCAACAAAATTATTTTCTGTTTTTACATCAGCATCTAAGGAATCAAGATTGATTTTATTTGTTATCTCCTGAATATTTCTTAGTGGGGGTATAAACATATTATAGAATTTTTTTGAAATATAGATGCCAATAATCAAAGTAAAAATAATCCATACACCAGCTATTCCAATAGATCTAAAGAATATAATTTTATCTCCTTTGAGATCCTTTATTATTTTTAAATCAATGGGCTCTATTCCTTTTACATAGATTGTTCTGTGAAGAGCCTGATAATCATAGAAGCCTATATTTTGTATTCCATCATGCTCCTTTAAATCTAATTCCTTTGGATAAATGTCGCTGTTGGAATATATTTTTCCATTATAATCAAATACTACAAAAACATTATCTATTTTAGGGCATTCTTCCAAAGCTCCTTTAAATAACTTGTCTATAGGAATATTTTTTTCTAGTTTTTCAGTAAATTCATTTAATTCATAATCTATAAATATATTTGTCGTTGTTATATCTGCACTGGAAACTTTTATCATATATGAGGCAAATATGTATAGAAGCCCAAGATATGAAAATGAAAATATAAATACAAGAATATAATAACTTTTTTGGAGTTCATCTGATAACTTTTTCATTCTCACCCTCTCTTTTCATCTTCTTTTTTTAATACATATCCAAAGCCTCTTACAGTATGAATAAATTTATTTTCATCATAATCAATTTTTTTTCTTAAAGCATTGATATAAACATCTACTATTTTTTCTTCTCCCATATAGTCATAACCCCATACTTCGTTGAGGATTTTTTCCCTTGATACAACTAATTCCTTATTTAATAAAAGATAATGAAAAAGATTATACTCAGTTTTAGTGAGAGAGATTTCTTTTTCATTTTTATATAAAGAATTGGTTTTAAGATCTAATTTTAAAATATCATAATGTATATAGTCTGTGTTGGTAAAATTAGATTTATTTCTTAAAGCTACTCTTATTCTTGCAAATAATTCTTCAATTTCAAAAGGTTTAGTAAGATAATCATCAGCTCCCATATCCAAAAGTTCTACTTTATTTAATGTATGGTCTTTAGCTGTAAGAACTATTATTGGAATATTGGAAGTCTTTCGTATTATTTTGCATACTTCTTCCCCAGAAAATTTTGGCATCATAAGGTCAAGAAGAATAATGTCATAAAAATTATTCTTAAACTTTTCTATTCCCTCTTCTCCATCTTGAGCAGTATCAACTGAATATTTTTCATGTTCCAGTTCCAATTGCAGATACCTTCTTATTTTCTTTTCATCTTCTATTATCAAGATATTTTTCATTTATTCTGCACCTCGTATAAGATTATTAAATATATTCTAACATTAAAAAGTTAATATTTAGTAAAAAAATAAAAAAAAACAGTAAAAAAAATAATAAAAAAAATAAGAGATATTTTAACCATATTTTTACTTTTTAATTTTATCATAAATGTGAATAAGAAATAAGGAGGAAGTAAAATATGGAAAGAATTTCAGTTATTGCCCCTGTCTACAACGAGAAAGAAAATATAAAAAGATTTATAGAAAAAGTGGAAGGAGCATTGAAAAAAAGATTTGATTCTTATGAAATCATTTTAATAGATGATGGAAGTACAGATGGGAGCAGAGAGATATTAGATAAGGAAGCTGAAAGAAATGGACATGTAAAAGTATATCATTTTACAAAAAATAATGGACAGACTGCAGCTTTGGCAGCAGGCTTTAAAGTATGTACAGGAGAGCTTGTAGTAACAATGGATTCAGATCTTCAGACTAATCCAGAAGATATATATGTACTTCTTGCATATATCAATGATTATGACATGGTAAATGGAAGAAGAGCTACAAGAGAAGATGGTATTAAGAAAAAAATATCATCTATGGTGGGAAATGGAATAAGAAATTTAATTACAGGAGATGATATACAAGATACAGGGTGTCCTCTTAAATTATTTAAAAAGGAGGTAGTAGATACTTTTTATCTTTATGAAGGAATGCATAGATTCTTGCCAACACTCTCTAAAATAAATGGATTTAAAGTAATAGAGGTACCAGTAAGACATTATGACAGAGAATATGGAAAATCTAAATATGGAATTTTTAATAGATTGTTTAAGGGATTGAAAGACGCTTTTGCAGTTAGATGGATGAAAAAAAGAAAACTTTCATATGTAATAGAAAGAGGGGAATAGAATGGAAAAATTTTTGAGATGGGACTTTTTTGTAATAATAGGAATGATAGGACAGGTTCTATTTTCAATGAGGTTCATTGTTCAGTGGATAGCAAGTGAGAAGGCAGGAAAAAGTGTTATTCCATTTTCATTCTGGATATTCAGCTTGGGAGGGAGTGCTCTTCTTTTAAGTTATGCTATATATAGAAAAGATCCGGTTTTTATTCTTGGGCAGGCACCTAATCTGCTTATTTATTCTAGGAACATATATTTGATAAAGAAGAAAGGGAGTTAGTATGTCTAGCGAAGATAGAAAATATTCATTGATAATTTTTATTTTGTCATTAGTATCATTTTTTCCAAATTTATGGGTAAAAGATGCAGACTTAATGGAAGCAAGAAATTTTATAACATCTAGGGAAATGGTAGAAAGTGGAAATTGGCTGATACCAACATTAAATGGGAATTTGAGATTTGAAAAACCACCTCTTCCAACATGGATAACAGCAGGAATGATGAAATTATTTCACAATACAACAGATGAATATTTATTGAGAATACCTGTGGCTATTGTATCGATTATATTAATATTTCTTATTTACTATTTAGTAAAGATATTGACAGAGAAAAGCCTTTACAGCTTTATAGCAGCATTTATCTCCCTTACAACTTTTATGCTGATAAAAACAGGGAATGAAAATAGCTGGGATATGTATAGTTATGCTTTTGCTTTTGGTACAGTAGTTTTTTTTACTGCTGGAATGAAAAAAGAGAAAATAAAAAATTTTATTATAAGTGGAATATTTTTAGCCTGTTCCATATTAAGCAAGGGACCAGTAGCACTTTATGGTTTGATACTTCCCTTCATAGTTTCATATGGATATATCTATGGAATGGAAAATTATAAAAAGAACTGGAAAGGTATTTTAATAGTATTAGGTACAGCAGTTTTATTGTCAGGAATATGGCCAGTACTGATGTTATTAAATTATAAAGATATTTTTTTAAGTGTAATGGAAAAAGAGAAAGATACATGGAACTCAAAACACACACAGGGAATATTATTTTATCTGGATTATTTTGTATATATGGGAATATGGATATTTTTCTCGGCATTTGGAATGGTAAAAAAATGGAGCAAAGAAAGAGCAGAAGACAAAAAATTTTTTAATTTTGTATTCTTATGGAATTTGCTGGTATTGATTCTGTTATCTTTGATAAAAATGAAAAAGAAAAGATATGGAATACCCATTTACATAACTTCAAGTTTAATGGTCAGTTCTATATGCAGCTACTATTATCAAAAAACGTGGAATGAATTGAAAAAATCAGACAGAGTACTTTTTCATATTCAAAGTATTTTTATCTGGATAGTATCTTTAGGAATACCAATTTTTCTTTTTGTAGGTGGATATATAAAAAGAGATGTTTCTTTAAGCTATATATTAATTATTTTGACTATAATGATTCCTTTTTACTGCTGGTTGTATATAGCAAAAAATCATAAAGCCAAGATAAAAAATATTATATTGGGAAGTGGAATATTAATGCTCATAGCTAACAATTCTACAAATTGGTTTATAGAAAGAGAAATTAGAGAAAAAAATGATAAAAGTATTCCTAAAATAAGCATGGCAAAGAAAATTCCAATTCAATGGGAAATATATTCTGATGATTTTGAAATAGAAGATGTGTGGAATATTGGAAAAAAGATAAATAAACTTGATGATAAAGTGTTGTTGAAAGATGAGTTTGTTATTTTGGAAAATGATGAATTAGATATGGAAAAGTTTAAAAATTACTTTATAGCAGATAAAAAAATA
Organism: Fusobacterium varium; assembly: GCA_900637705.1. Lineage (NCBI taxonomy): Bacteria > Fusobacteriati > Fusobacteriota > Fusobacteriia > Fusobacteriales > Fusobacteriaceae > Fusobacterium > Fusobacterium varium. The sequence goes on along the minus strand of LR134390.1, from coordinate 1,885,644 downwards.
TTTACTCGTGGAAATAACGATATAGTAAAACTATTTTATCTGGAAAAATTGGAGGATATGAATGAAGATTTTGATAACAGGAGCAGCAGGATTTATAGGGTCGCATTTAACAGAGGAGCTGCTGAAATTAAAAATAAGATAATAGCTGTAGATAACTTTGATGAGTTCTATTCTTTAGATATAAAATGCAGAAATGTATTGGAATCTGTTGGCAGAAAGGAAAAATTAGAATCTGTAATTAATTTAAAAGATAGAGATGAGAAGATAGCACAGCTTGTAGTAAATAGCTCAGATGAGAATTATAAGCTTTACTATTGTGATATTAGAGATAAAAACAAATTGGAAAAGATATTTGAAAAAGAAAATCCTGAATTTGTAATTAATTTAGCAGGCTTGGCAGGAGTAAGACCCTCTTTAGAAAAACCTTTAGAGTATGAAGAAGTTAATGTAAGAGGAACTATGAATATTCTCGAAATATGTAAAAAATTAGGAATAAAAAAGTTTATACAGGCATCTTCATCATCTGTATATGGAAATAATAAAAAAGCTCCCTTTAGGGAAACAGATATTGTAGATTTTGCTATTTCTCCATATGCAGCAACTAAAAAGAGCTGTGAAGTAATAGGGCATGTATATCATAAATTATATAACATAGATATGTTTCAATTAAGATTTTTTACTGTATATGGAGAGAGGCAGAGGCCAGATTTGGCAATCTATAAATTTACAAAAATGATACTTGAAGGGAAAGAAATTCCTTTTTATGGAGATGGAAATACATTTAGAGATTATACATATGTAAAAGATATTGTACAGGGAATAACAAAGTCTATTGACTACTTAAAAAATAATTCTGATGTTTATGAAATATTAAATTTGGGAGAATCCCATGTGGTGTCTTTAAAAGAAATGGTAGAAGTAATAGAAAACACACTGGGAATAAAAGTAAAAATAAACAAACTTCCTATGCAGATGGGGGATGTTGAAAAAACATATGCAGATATAAATAAGGCAAAAATATTAATAGGATATAATCCGTCAACAAAGTTTGAAGATGGAATTGTAAAATTTGTTGACTGGTTTAAAAATCTTAATAAAGACTAAAGGAGAAAAGAATGAATATTTCAGTTATAGGAACAGGATATGTAGGACTTGTTCAAGGTGTAATAATAGCAGAATTTGGGGCTAAAGTAATATGTATGGATATAGATGAACATAAAATAGAAACTTTACAAGAAGGGAAAGTACCTATATATGAACCTGGACTTCAGGAACTTTTAATAAAAATATAAAAGGAAAAAGAATTGAATTTACAACAGATATGAAATATGCTGTAGAAAATTCAGAAGTCATATTTATAGCTGTGGGAACACCTCCTGCTTTAGATGGCTCTGCTGATCTGCATTATGTATTAGATGTGGCATCTAACATTGGAAAATATATAAATGAATATAAAGTCATTGTAGATAAATCAACAGTTCCAGTGGGAACTGGAAAAAAAGTGAGAGATAATATTCAGAAGGAATTAGATGAAAGAGGAGAAAGTATAGAGTTTGATATAGTTTCAAATCCTGAATTTTTAAGAGAGGGAAAAGCTGTAGGAGATTGTTTGAGGCCTGACAGAATAGTAATAGGTTATGAAACAGAAAAGGCAAAGGAAATAATGAAGAAAGTATATGATGTTCTTTTTATAAATGAAACTCCTTTTATGTTTACTAATATCGAAACTGCTGAAATGATAAAGTATGCCTCTAATGCTTTTCTTGCTGTAAAAATTTCCTTTATAAATGAAATAGCTCTTTTATCGGAAAAAGTAGGTTCTAATTCTCAGGAAATAGCAAGAGCAATGGGAATGGACGGAAGAATATCTCCAAAATTTCTACATTGTGGACCTGGATATGGGGGATCATGTTTTCCAAAAGATACAAAAGCTATTGTAGATATAGCTGATAAATATGGAGAGGAGATGTTTGTAATAAAAGCTGCAATTGAAGCAAATGAAAAACAAAAAAGAAAAATGGTAGATAAAATAATCACTAAAATGAACGGATTAAAAGGGAAAATAATAGGAATACTGGGACTTTCTTTTAAGCCTGATACAGATGATATGAGAGAAGCTCCAAGTATTGATATAATAAGAGGACTTGTAAAAAATGGAGCAAAAATACATGCCTATTGTCCAGAAGGAATAAAGGAAGCAAGATGGAGATTGGCAGATATAGAAAAAATATAATATATTGTGCTGATGAATATTCAGTGGCTAATGATGTAGATGGTATAGTTTTATTAACTGAATGGAATCAATTTAGAGGTATGAATCTGGATAATATTAAAGATAGAATGAAGGATAATTTTTATTTCGATATGAGAAATGTCTATGCAAAGGATAAAAGGGTGAGAGAACTTTTTAAATATTATCCAATAGGACAAAATTAATTAATTTTTAAGAGAGAATTTTTTAGTTATACCTTAGCTACAATAGAGATATAGTCTATTAATTTTGCTCATACCTTTAAATCGGTAAACTCACTGCGTTCAAACAGTACCAATTTTAACGAGGTATTTTACTTCATTAAAAACGACATTATCTCTAATTTCCACTAAGCTATAACTAGGATTGTTTTTTATTGAAATTGCTTAATTTGAAAATATTTTTAAGAATGTTGTACTTTAAAAATTAATCTAACTCTTTGTTTTTTCACCAATTAATAAGAACTATGTTTAAATAGTACTAAATCTCTAATTTCTACTAAGTTATAATATATAAAAAAGCGAAGCAAACCAAAAAGGAAAGCTTCGTTTTTTATATTAATTAAATTCAAAGAAATAATTCCATTTCATTATCATTTTCTTTAAAGCCCAAAGACCTATATATTTCTTTTCCAGCTTCACTGGAGTTTAGCCATAGTTTTTTTATAGCTGAGTTTTTTGAAAAAGTAATAATTTCATTTACAAGCTTTGAAGCAGCTCCTTTTTTTCTAAATTCAGGGAGGGTATATACATTTAAAATATATCCTTCAAGTCCAACAGGATTTTGAAAATAAGGAATTCTGCAAAATATACACATAGATGCTACAGCAACTATATTGCCATTTATTTTGGCAAACCAACAGAATAAATCTTTATCTATATGAGATGTATAATAGTTTCCAGTTTCTCTCACTAACTCTTCTATTTCTGTGTTTTCATCTATTTCTTTAAGTTCTTTAAATAAGGAAACTCTTAATTTAACAAAATTTTCCTTATCATCTATAGTGCTCTTGTATATATCCATAAGCTCTCCCTATGAAGCAGAAATTATTTGCTGATAATTTTTTTATCGATTCTATTTATATCTTTTACACCAGTAAGAATCATGGCTTGTGTAAGCTGTCCCTTAAGATTTTCAAATATAGTTTTAACTCCCTCTTGTCTTCCACCGATAGAACCCCATGTAAGAGGTCTTCCTACAAGAACACCTTTAGCACCAAGAGCCATATATTTAAGAATATCTACTCCTTCTCTAACTGATCCATCAACAAGGACATTGATTTTATCTCCAACAGCTTTTACTATATCCTCTATTACCTCACAAGGAGCAAGAGTTTCATTGAGTACTCTTCCACCATGATTAGAAACAACTATGGTATCTACTCCTGCTTCAACACAAAGTTTAGCTTCGTCTACACTTAGAATACCCTTTACTATAAATGGAAGTTTAGTAGAGGCAGCAAGTTCTTTCAATTCAGCAAAAGATTTAGGACCAACAGGTTGTCCAAAGAGTTTCATAGTAATAAGTCCAGCACCATCAACATCTACACCTACTGCAATAGCTCCAGCTTCTTCAGCCAGTCTGATTCTTTTTATTATTTCATCATTGCTTCTAGGTTTTATAATAGCAACACCCATTCCACCATTTGTTTTTATAGCTTCCAGACCAGCAGTATAGCAGCTTGCATCTCCTGTATCTCCTATCATTCCAATAGTGCCAGCATCAATAGCTCCCCCTATTACATCAAGGCAGTATTCTTCTTCAGTAACTCCTCCACCCATGTTAAATTTAGTTCCAGTTATAGGAGCTCCAAGACATGGAAATGAAAGTTCTTTTCCCCAAAGTTTAGTAGTTAAAATCGGTTCAGTAGCATCATGGATTGTTCTCATTATGACTTTTATATTTTTCAATTTTAAATATGAATTTTTAAAAGATTCTCCTGTACCAGTTCCACCCATTCCAGGCACTTTTCCGGAACACCAGACACCATCACAAATTTTGCACAAATTACAGAAACCTTTCATTTTTTCTCTTGCATTTTCCTTAACAGTTTTAATATCCATATTAAAACCCCCTTATAATTCTAAATTTCCACTACTATCCTATCTTATACCATCTTAGCTTAGTTGTCAATTAGATATGCAAATTTTCGTTTTTTTAGAATCTATGGAAATAAAAAGATATTGACAAAAAGTGTAAAATAAAGTAGTCTATTGATAATAAGAGTAAATTTTTTATACAATTAATTTTTAGATAAGAGGGTGGAAAGAAACATGGCAAGTAAAACTGTTGAAATCAAAAATGAAACTGGACTGCACACTAGACCAGGAAATGAATTTGTAAGTTTAGCTAAAACATTTTCTTCTCAAATTGAAGTAGAAAATGAGGCAGGAAAAAGAGTTAAGGGAACTTCATTATTAAAATTACTTTCACTAGGAGTTAAAAAAGGTACTAAAATCACTGTACACGCTGAAGGAGATGACGCTGATACAGCTGTAGAACAATTAGCTCACCTTCTTGAAAATTTAAAAGACTAGGTTTAACGGAAGGTACTGTATAAGTGCCTTCTATTTTTTTGACTAATTGTAATTATTGATAAAACAAATGAAGAAAGGGAAAAAAATATGAGTAGACAAATAAAGGGTATTGATGCATCACCAGGTATTGCAATAGGAAAGGTATTCTTATATCACGAAAAAGAACTTGTTATTGAAGAAAGAAAAAATTGTGATCCAGAAAAAGAGAAAGAAAAACTATTAGCTGGAAGAGAAAAATCAAAAGAACAGCTATTAGTGATAAGAGATAAAACTGCCAAAAAGCTTGGAGAAGATAAGGCAGCGATATTTGATGGACATATTACACTTTTAGAAGATGAAGATCTTTTTGATGAAGTTATTGAAATAATAGAAGATGAGGGAATAAGTGCTGAAGCAGCTCTTCAAAGAGGAATAGATGATTACTGTGAAATGTTGTCTAACCTAGAAGATGAATATTTAAGAGAAAGAGCAGCAGACCTTAGAGATATTGGAAAAAGATGGCTTTATAATACAGCAGGAATGGAAATTTTAGATTTAAGTTCACTTCCTCCTAATACAGTTGTAGCAGCTAAAGATCTTACTCCATCTGACACTGCTCAAATTGATTTAAATAATGTAGTGGCTTTTATAACTGAGATTGGAGGAAAAACAGCTCATTCATCTATTATGGCTAGATCATTAGAGCTTCCTGCAGTTGTAGGTACAGGAAATATATGTTCAGTGGTAAAAAATGGAGAAACTGTAATAGTTGATGCTCTAAAAGGAGATATTATTCTTGATCCTTCAGCAGAAGAGATTGCAAAATATGAAGCTAAGAAAGTAGAATATTTTGAAGAAAAAGAGCTTTTAAAACAATTAAAAGATAAAGAAGCTATATCAAAAGATGGAATAAAAGTAGGAGCATGGGCTAATATAGGATCACCTAAAGATGTTGATGGTGTACTTAGAAATGGTGCTACAGGAATAGGATTATACAGAACAGAATTTTTGTTTATGAATAATGACAGATTTCCAACAGAAGAGGAACAGTTTGAAGCATATAAAGCTGTTGCTGAAAAAATGGAAGGTAAACCAGTTACTATTAGAACTATGGATATTGGTGGAGATAAATCTCTTCCATATATGCAGCTTCCAAAGGAAGAAAATCCATTCTTAGGTTGGAGAGCTATTAGAGTGTGTCTGGATAGACCTGAAATTCTTAAAACTCAATTTAGAGCTTTATTAAGAGCTTCAGCTTTTGGGCATATTAAAATTATGCTTCCTATGATAATGGATATAACAGAGATAAGAAGATCAAGAGCTTTGCTTGAAGAATGTAAAGCTGAATTAATAGCAGAAGGGGCTAAATTTGATGAGAATATAGCTTTAGGAATAATGGTAGAAACTCCTGCTGTTGCATTCAGAGCTAGAAATTTTGCTGAAGAAGTAGATTTCTTCTCAATAGGAACTAATGACCTAACACAATATACACTGGCAGTAGATAGAGGAAATGAAAATATTTCTCATCTATATGATACATACAATCCAACAGTATTAGAAGCTATAAGACTTTCAATAAAAGGTGCTCATGAAGCTGGAATATCTATTTCAATGTGTGGAGAGTTTGCTGGAGATGAAAAAGCTACAGCCCTTCTATTTGGAATGGGATTGGATTCTTTCTCAATGTCAGCTATATCTGTACCAAGAATTAAGAAAAATATAATGTCTTTAGATAAGAAAAAATGTGAAGCTCTTGTAGAAGAGGTTATGACATTAAATACATCTGAAGAGATTTTAGAAGTTATAAAGAAATTTAACAAAGAAAATTTAAAATAATTAATTAAAATAAAATGCAGGTGGCTAAAAAACTAGATTAATTTTTAGAATTTTATAGACTTAGAAAGGTTTGTATAAAATATTTCTATGAAAAAGTTCTGAAATTATATCTTAGTTTATAAATCACCTGCATTTACTATTTAGCATGATATTAAAAAATATAAAATTATTTCGTTTGAATAGCCATCAACCAGTAATGATTGTTATTCCAATCAAAAGTGCCAGCTTCTATCATATTAGCTTTTCTTGTATGAGCAGCATAAGAACGTGGATTGACTTGATTGATAAATGTAACCATATAAGGAAAACGGTCAGCCATACTTTTGAGTGAAAAAGTAAAAAGCTTTTCAAATATACCTGTACCACGATATTTTTATCTAGACAGACAGGACCATATTGATAAGAATTTTCAACTGTCAATGTTTCTCCATTTAGTTCAAATTCTTTGAGATGTTCAATCATGTATGTAAATAGTGGCCAAGGCTGCCAAAAATTCCAGCTTCCTGCAAGAGCAAATCCTACAATCTTATCACCATCTTCTGCTACTGTAATTCCTTTTTCAGCTTCCATTAAATTGCACAATTGTTCTTTAGTAATGTTAGTAGTAACAAACCCATTTTGCTTTTCTTCTTCTGAAATTGTATCCACATGATTGGTCCTTAGCAAATCTAATACTCTGTCTAAATCATTATCCACTGCATAACGAATTTCCATTTGAGATTCCCTCCCTCATTATAAAATTCATAAAATAAATATGTAAATTTAAGCTTTCTCTATATGCAAATTTTTCAATTGAGAAACAACTGCATCAACTAGTATACTTCCACTTTCTTTATTTAATGAAGAAAGTCCTAATTCATTCTTATTTCTATTATATTTTAAAATTATAAGTCAGGCAAGTAAAATAAAAAAAACGCTTCTTAAAATCAAGAAGCGTTGAATACAAATGGTGCCTAGAAATGGATTCGAACCATCGACCGTACGGGTATGAACCGTATGCTCTAGCCAACTGAGCTATCTAGGCATGGTGGAGATAAGCGGGATCGAACCGCTGACCTACGCAGTGCAAGTGCGTCGCTCTCCCAAACTGAGCTATATCCCCAGTGCTTTGGAGCGGGAAACGAGGGTCGAACTCGCGACATTCAGCTTGGAAGGCTGACGCTCTACCAACTGAGCTATTCCCGCTTGACACAAGAATTATAATATCATAAAAGATATTTTCTGTCAATAATTTTTTTGATATTTTTTTATACTATAAAATTGTAAATTGAATCTGAGTAAAAATGCAAAGGATAAGTGAAAAAGAGCAGAAGACAAAAGAATAACAATAAAAGGAAAAATTACAGGAAGTATAATGATGAAAATATTAAATTTAATTTTAGTTTAATAAAAAATTTTATCCTGTCTTTTTATATGAGAAATAAATATCTGTCAAAGTAACTACTTTAAAATTTATTCTAATCATAATTTTGCTTTTATTATTAAAAAAATTCATAAGGGGAAAAGGGAAATAAAAGGGGTATAAAAATCGAGAAAAAAAATATGTGTTCTCTTTTATGTATAAAGGCGAACTCTTTGATGGCTTTATTATAATCTTTAATTCTTAAATAGTCAATAAAAATTTTTGCCCAAAAACCCAAGGCCCAAAAAATGACCCCAGTAAAAATGCACCCCAAAACCAAATTAGTGTTCGCTTTTATACATAAAAGAGAACAGTAAAATAAGGGTATTTTTTACTGGAAGAGAGGGAACTATGAGAAAAACATTGTAAATTTCCACATAGGAGAAATGAAAAAAATAGATATAAAGAGGTAGAAAGAACAAAATTAAGTTTGGAGAAATATGTGGAGTTTATGTAAAAAAGTAAATAACTGTAACTTGGTAGATGAAACTGGGACGAAGTAAAGTAATCTGCAAAAGGACAGTTAAAATAAAGAAATGGGAGGAAAAATAGTTATGATTAGCAATTTTAGTGAAGTGGAAAAATCTTTAAAGAGATGCCTGAAGGAAAAAGTATCAATAACAGCAGCAACAGTGGTAGGGTTCTTAATAGCAGGAACGGTAGCATTTGGGGGAGAGCCAACAAATGTAACATTTACAACAAAATCTGAGGGGAAAGTAACAGTTCAAGTAGGAAGTGGAGGAGTAAATGATGTAAACGGTGCTACAAATTTTATCTCTGTAGGTCAGTATGAAACTTTACTAGGAGAAGGAGAAGGTAAAAATGAGGAACTTGCAAAGCTATTAACTGTAGAAACTGATGAAAATGGAGTAACTACTTTTGCTTCTGCTGTTAATGAGGGGGGTGACACTCCTTTAGGAACAGTTAAGGCAACAGCAACAACTGATGGAGCACTTACTCTTATAAAAACAGAGAAGGATTATAAATCAATAATAAGTGAGTTGACAATTGAAGCTACTGGATTTGATGCTGATAATACAGCCACAGCAATGGAAGCTACTAACTCTGGAGATAAAGTAACAAATGCAGGAGAAATTACAGTTAATGAACATGCAGTTGGTATGGTAGCTGGTGCAGGAGCAACAGCTGTGAATAATGCAAAAACAGATAAAACTGCAGGAATTACAGTAAATGCTGATGCTGGTGAGGCTAACACTGCTATTGGTATGCTAGCTGATGGAGATAAAGCAACAGCAACAAATAATGGTAAAATCGATGCTCAAAAAGGAATTGGTATGTTGGCTAAAAATGGAGCAACGATTGAAAATTCAGCTGGTGCAACAATAGAAGCAGGAAATGAAGATACTTCTGCTGGTACAGGAATGTTAGTAACTGAAAATGGAACAGCAACAAATAATGGAACTATTAATGTAAATTATACAGGGTCAATTGGTATGTCAACTACTACAGTAGCTGACAGTACTACCACTCTAACAAATAATGGAACAATTGATGTAAAAGCTGGCACAGGTATATCAGTTGCTGGAGCTGGAGGAGCAAAAGTAACATTTGGAGCAGCAGGAAAAATAGAAGTAGTAGATGCTAGAGGTAATATAGGAATTAATATTAATGGAACAGCTAAAACATCAAACACTACAATAACTGGTGGAACAATTGAACTAAAAGGAGCAGGAACAGGAATTAATATTGCTGGAGCAGGAACTACAACAGTAACTGGTGGAACAATTGAACTAAAAGGAGCAGGAACAGGAATTAATGCTAAAGGAAATGTAACACTTAAAGATATAGCTATCACTTTAAGTGATGGAGCAACTGGAACAGGTATCGTATATGCTGGTGGAGATACAGAAGCAGAAGCTGAAATATCTACAAGAGATATTGATATTAAAGCTGCTGGAAAAGGAATAGAAGCAACTATGTCAAAAGTAGCTAAGAGTACTCTTAATATCACAACTGGAATTATTTCAACAGTAGAAGGTGCAACAGGTATTAAAATAACTGGAACGGAATTGGAAGAACTATCAGATGGAGAAACTCCTACTACTGCCACTGTAACAACTACATTAGGAAAAACTAAAGGAACTGGAGTAGAAGTAACTGGAAAGGCAAATAACATTATTAATGTAACTCTTCAAGATACACAAACTCCAACATCTAAGACTCCAATATCAATAGCAAAAGGAATAGATGTGACTAGTAATGGAGAGGGAGGAATAATTAACATTGATGTTAAGCAAAGCAATCTTCAAGTAACAGGAACTGGAAACCTAGTAAATATTGGAGCTGTAGGAGGAACTACAAATGTAGATATCAACCAAAATGTTGAACTTGTAGGAACAGGAAACCTAGTAAATGTAGGAGCTATAACAGGAACAACAAATGTAAATATTAACAAAGATATTAAAGTAGCAACTGAAGGAACTGGAAATATAGTTAAAGCAGGAGCTATAACAGGAACTTTAAATATAAATCTTAATGTAGGAGATAAAAATACTACATCAAAATCTTTAAATGTAGCAGAAGGAAATACAGCTCTTAACTTAGCAAATGTTAGTGATGGTACAACTTTCGTTAAAAATACAGGAAATGTAACAATAGAAGGAAATGGAACATTGGTTAAAGGAAATGATACTAATACTATATCTCTTTCTAACCAAGGACTTATTAATGTAAGTACTGTAGATACTTCAAATAAGGAGAAAAGTTCTCATATTTCATCAGGAGAAAAAGTAAATGTAGCAAACTATGGAACTATTGATTTATCAAGTTCAGGAATAACAGTAGAGGAATTTATAGAAAACGCAGGAGAGACAGCTAAAGAAAAAACAGCTTTAGATCAATTAACTATAGACGAAGTTAAAACAGCTTTAAAAACTTTAGGAGTAATAAATACAGGAGCAGAAGGAACTTTCTCATCTGTTGGATATATTAGATTTAAAAATGGTGAATTATTCACTACAGCAAAAGCCCTTAGTGGAAGTCAAACAGTAGAAGGTCTTTCTTCAGCTTTAAATCAGGAAGGTTCAGACAGAGCATTCGCTATAGCTAAAGATGGTAACTTTACATTAAATTCAGCTGGAGAAAATGAAAAATTAGAAAATGTACAGTTCAGTTTAGATGGAACTATGAAAATAAGTGGAACAGCAGCAACACCAGTAAATATTGATAACTCTAATGTTGAGCGTCAAGTATATATTACAGGAAATGGAAAACTAGAAGTAGAAAATAATGCAATATTAAATTATTCAGGAAATATATCAGCTGATAATATTAATACTGCTGAAGCTGCAATTGCAATAACAGACACTGGAACTCTTACTCTTGCAAATGGAGCACTTAATATGGTAGCACCAGAATCAAAAACAGCACTACTTTCAGAACCAGCAAATAGAGTAGGAATAGAATTAACTGGAGCTGGAACTACTGAATTAGATAATTATACAGTAAATGCTGATATCAAAGGAAAACTTGATGGAAGTAACTTACAAGGAACACTAAGTGCTAAAGGAAAATCTAGAATAACTGGTAATGTTACTGATATAAGCAAGATTGAAGTAACTGATAATGGAATGCTTACATTTGGAGCAGACTCTAAAATAGAATCTGGAGCAACATCAGGGACAACAGCTACTACTATAGACCTTGCTAATGGTAATATGGGAGTAGAAATAGGAGAAAAGGGAAAAAATGTACTTTATAATACAACTGTAGGAGATATTGCATTTAATAATTTAGTTGCTAATACTCCTCAAGATGCAAAATCAGGAAAAATAGTTCTATTAACTAATGCTCTTACTGAAAATACTGAATTTAATTTAGGAAAGCATAAATTGGAACAGGGAGCTGTTGTAGCTAACGGAGATATTTACTACAATATAACACAAGGTAATGGTGGAATATGGAATGCAATATTTAATAAAGATGGTTTAATTGATAAAACTGGATATAAATATATGGAGTTAAATGATATGTATGTTGCTACTCAATCTATCCATGATCTATTATCAGCAGATATTGATTTAAGAGTAGCTCAATTAGATGACCTTTACTCTAACAATATCTATTCTGAAACTGTAAAAATGTCTTTAGATACATTAAAAATGAATGAAGATGCAGTTCTATCATTAAATGTAAGACCAAAACAAGGTGAATATACTGCTCAAGGTAAATTCCTATTCACTAATACAGACTATGATAGAGATGGAGTAGTAAGAGATTACAAAGTTGAAACTAAAAACACAGGATTGTTAGGAGCTATGGAATATGGATTGACTGATACTTCATCAGTGGGATTCGCGTTCTCTGGAACTAAACAAGACCTAGATATGAAAAATGGAGCAAGCGCTGATGGAGATGCATTCTACTTCGGACTATATAGAAATGATAAGTTTAATAATATAGACTTAACTACAGGATTAGGATATATGATAGACAGAGTAGATGCTAAAAACTTCACAGGAAAAGATAAATTTGATTCTACAGCATTTAGTGGATATGTTCAAGGTAAATACAACTATGCAATTGGAGAAAATCTAACATTATCACCAAAAGCTAGATTGACTGTAACAAGATTCCAACAAGATTCTATTAATAATGGAAGAATGAAGCAGGAAGAAGTAAAAGATACTATGGCAGATGTAGAATTAGGAGTAGAAATCAAAAAAGGAATAGCTCTTGAAACAGGAAGAATGAATCTATTAGCAGGAGCAAGTTTCACTACTAATGTAGCAGGAAAAGATGATGACTACTATAAAGTAAGCTTCATAAGCAGAGCAGGAAATGAAGGAGATTCTACAAAAGTTAAGGGAGCTAATTTAGAGAAAAATAGCTTGAAACTTAACATAGGAGCAGATGTAGAATTAACAAATGGTGTATTCTACAATGGAGGATTGTCTTATGAATTTGATGATGAAGACAGAGATTCTATAGGAGTTACATTAGGGGCAGGATACAAATTCTAATTATAGAACATAGTAAAGATTTGTCATAACTAAATCCCAGCAGCTGCAGGTAAGTAATTACCTGCAGTTGTACTTTACAGAAAAAAAGGAGAAATAATGAAAAAACTAATAGTAATGATAGCAGCTATGTTAATGTTAAGCTGTGGAAATAATTTAAAGGAAATAGAACTTTCATCACTGGAGAGTAAAGATGGAGTTTTTTATGAAAAAGGAGTAGAAGAACCATTTACAGGAAAAGTAACTGCAAAGTACCCAGATGGTAAGAAAATGATGGAGAGCTACTGGAAGAATGGAAAGCAAGATGGGAAGCAGAAACAATACTATGAAGATGGAAAAGTAAAAATAGAAGGAACATTTAAGAATGGAAAAGCAGATGGAGTAATAAAAGTATATGATACATCAGGAAAAGTAATACTTCAGGAAGAATGGAAAGATGGGGAAAGAGTAGGTAAATAAAGAAAAAAGGGGTTGTTAGAAATTGATGATTTTTAATTATTTATTTGAACAACTCCTTTTTATTTTCAGTATATTTTAAGCTATAAATAAAAAACACTTCTTAAAATAAGAAGTGTTGAATACAAATGGTGCCTAGAAATGGATTCGAACCATCGACCGTACGGGTATGAACCGTATGCTCTAGCCAACTGAGCTATCTAGGCATGGTGGAGATAAGCGGGATCGAACCGCTGACCTACGCAGTGCAAGTGCGTCGCTCTCCCAAACTGAGCTATATCCCCATTGTTCAAAAGCAGTAAGAAAAGATTAAACTTACTATATTTAGATTAAAAGAATAACATCTTTTACCTAAAACATTTCTGCTTGACACAAGAATTATAATATCATATATTTTCTTTTTGTGCAACACTTTTTTTAAAAAATTAAATATTTTTAAAATCGGAAACTATATTTTTGAGAGCGTTAATAGCATAATTGATGTCCTCTTCTGTGTTGAAATATCCAAAGGAAAATCTAACTCCTCCATTTTCACCTGAATTCATAGATTCGTGAGCCAAGGGAGCACAATGAATACCTGCCCTTGTGAGAATGCCATATTCTTCATCAAGGTAAGCAGCGAGATCCCCAGAATCAATTCCCTCTATATTCAATGTAACTACTGGACCTCTTTTTTCTGGTCCATAGATTATTATTTCTCTTATATTTTTCAATCCATCTATAAATTTTTTAGTGAGATTGTTTTCATGTCTTCTTATATTTTCCAAACCAACAGAATTTAAGAAATCTACACCTGCTCCAAGACTTACTATACCGGGAGTATTAAGAGTCCCAGCTTCCAGAGCTTCTGGCATGGAAAGGGGCTGTCTTTCCATTTTTGAGAAGCTTCCAGTTCCTCCTTCGATTAGGGGAGAAAACTTAATTCCCTCTCTGATATATATTCCACCAGTTCCCTGCATTCCAAACAAAGATTTATGTCCTGTAAAGCAAAGCACATCTATTTTTAATTTTTCTACATCTATGTCTAAAAAACCAGCACTTTGAGAAACATCTACTATTGTCAGAATATTTCTTTTTCTTGCCTCTGTAGTGACTGGGAGCAAGTCGATTATTGCACCAGTGACATTAGACATATGTGTAAGAATGACTGCTTTTGTTTCTGGTTTCATAGCTTTTATAATATCTTCAGAATGTATATTTCCGTCTTCTGAAGGAGATACAATGGTTACCTGAACATTGTTTTCATCTCTTTCATAAAAAACAGGTCTTAAAACAGAATTATGCTCAAGAGATGTAGTAATTATATGAGAATCTTTTGGAATAGTACCTTTTATAGCAAAATTCAGAGCATATGTGGAATTATAAGTAAAAGCTATCTGAAGAGGGTTTTTAATATTAAAGAGAGCAGCAATTTTTTCTCTTGTTTCATAGATGGCTTTAGAAGCTTCTACAGCCATTATATGCCCTCCTCTTCCGGGATTTGCTCCATAAAATCTAACAGCATTTTCAATACTCTTATAAACAGATTCAGGCTTTGGAAAAGAAGTTGCTGAGTTATCAAAATAATAAACTTTTTTGTCTATGATAATCATCTCCATAAGTAATAGAATTATTTTAATATTATATCACTATAAAAAAGAAAATGGAAATTATAATCAGGAAAAGGAAAAAGCTGTTTTAAATTGTATAATTAAATTGTATAATATTGTATAATAAGAGAAATACCTATGTTAAATAAGGGGGATATATTATGAGAAAAGTAATAATAGTAGGAGGAGTAGCTGCAGGAATGAGTGCTGCTTCAAAAGCTAAAAGGGAAAAAAAAGACCTTGAGATAACTGTATATGAAATGACTGATATAATTTCATGGGGGAGTTGTGGACTTCCATATTATGTAGGAAATTTTTATGACGATTCAAAAAGAATGATAGCAAAGCCTTTAGAGCAATTTAAAAAAGAAGGAATAACTGTAAAAATGAAGCATGAAGTTATTGGAGTAGATATTGAAAAGAAAGAGGTTTCAGTAAAAAATTTAGCGACACAAGAGATATTTAAAGACAGATATGATGAATTAATAATTACAACTGGAGCATCAGCTGTAAAACCTCCAATTAAAAATATAGATTTGGAAAATGTATTTACTTTAAAAGAATTTTCAGATGGAATAGTTTTAAAAAAGGCTATGATGAAACCAGAAAATAAAAGAGTTGTAATAATAGGAGCTGGGTATATAGGGTTGGAAGCAGCAGAGGCAGCTGTAAATTTAAAGAAGGAAGTAAGAATAATTCAGTTAGGAGATAGAGTTATTCCAGGAAGCTTTGACAAAGAAATAACAGATATAATGGAAGAAGAGATAAGAGGACACAAAGATGTATTTTTAAATTTAGATGAAGCTGTTTCTGAATTTGAAGGAAAAGATGGTAGAGTTTCTGGAGTAAAAACTAATAAAGGAGTATATCCTGCTGACATAGTTATTTTAGCTACTGGGGTAAGACCTAATACAAAATTTTTAGAAGGTACAGGAATCGAAACTTTGAAAAATGGTGCAATAGTTATAGATGGCAGAGGAAGAAGCAGTATAAAAGATATCTATGCAGCTGGAGATTGTGCAACTGTTTACCATAAACTAAAAAAGAAAATGTATATATTCCACTAGCTACTACATCAAATAAAATAGGAAGAGTAGTAGGAGAAAATCTTGCTGGAAAAGACAGAGAATTTAAAGGAACATTAGGGTCAGCAGCAATAAAAGTTTTAGATTTGGAAGCTGGAAGAACTGGAATATCATCAGAAGAAGCTGAAAAAATGGGAATAAATTATAAATCTGTGTTTGTACATGATAAAAATCAGACTTCTTATTATCCAGGGCAGGAAGATATCTATATAAAAATTATTTATGATGCAGATACTAAGAGAATTTTAGGAGGACAGCTTATTGGAAAAAAAGGAGCTGTTTTAAGAGTAGATGTACTGGCAGCAGCTATTGACAAAGGTATGACAACAGACGAGCTTGCTTATTTGGA
This sequence comes from Fusobacterium varium, assembly GCA_900637705.1. Taxonomy (NCBI): domain Bacteria; kingdom Fusobacteriati; phylum Fusobacteriota; class Fusobacteriia; order Fusobacteriales; family Fusobacteriaceae; genus Fusobacterium; species Fusobacterium varium. The sequence goes on along the minus strand of LR134390.1, from coordinate 1,869,181 downwards.
CTTATGTTATGCACCACCATTTTCATTGACTTGGGACCCTTTAAATGTTGCAGGAAATTTAGCTAAATAATTATAAATTAAAGAGCATGACGTTATGCTGCAGAAAAAATCTATTTTTTTAAAATAGGCAATATATTTTAACATATAAATAAATTGTAATTAAATAATTTTTATCATAGAAAGTTATGATTTATAGAGAAAGTTTTCATTTATTTATAATATAAGAGGAGTTGTTGCAGATTAATGATTTTTAATCATTCATTTGAACAACTCCTTTTTTCATATTTTTAATTTGCAATATTGGAAATACAACAGCCTTCCTTTGTTATATAGATTAACATTTTTGTTTTGGTCTTCCAGCATATCTTTTTTTATATTCTGCAATTTCTTTTTCTAATCTTTCTAGTCTATCTTCACTATCTGTATGAGATTTATCATATTCCTCATCTATAAAGTGATTTATTATTTTTGAAAAACTTTCTCCATTTTCTATTTCTTTTTTAAAGTAGTAAATTCATAATCATTTGGAACAAGTTTCAAACCATTTTCTATGGCTTTAAAAGCTTTCTCTTTTTCATTGAATTTGTAATACATTTTTGCTAGAAGCAACCAGCCCCAAGGATATTCAGGATCATTTTCAGTTGCCTGTTTACAATATTTTAAAGCTAATTCATATTTTTTTAAAAATAAAAGAGAGGAAGCGTAACGGTAGCACCAAACTCCACTTTTTTCACCTTGTTTTTCAACTTTTTTCAACAAGTACTCAGCTTTAAGATATGCAGAGTAAGTGTCATAGTTAATGTAGACATAGGCGAGCCAGAGAACAGCTTCTAGATCATTTTCCATCTCCTCTTCAGTATAAAGATTATTTTCTATTCCAGAGTATAGAGTTCTTAAAATATCTTCAAGATAATCCATTTGTTCCAACTGGTTTATTGTTTCTTTGGATAATATAGTTTTCATAAATTCCTCCCTTAAATATGCCTTATAACAACTATATTCTACTATATTTGACAGTTGCACTCAATCAATTTTACTGTATAATTTGTCAAGTTAAAGTTGCAAATAAAAAACAGCCATCACAGGACAGCTGTCAGTATTTAAAATTAAATTTTAGCAAAGTGTTCAATTATATTATAAATATGATCAGTAGCTCTTCTGTAGTAGTTTAGAATATCCATATATCCTGTACTTAGTTTAGAAGGCATTATATCATTATTAGTAGCTTCATTGGCAAAATGTTCGTTTCTTGCTTCTTTATAAAGATTTTTTATGGCAGTATATTTCTTGATAGAAACAATAAAAAGCTCTTTATTATTTGTATCATAAGCTTTATTTATATCATCGAAAAAATCAAAAACCATACTGTTAAGCTTCTGAAGAGTTTCTTTTTTCACATCAGTAAGCTGGATATCATCAACTTTCAATCTTTTAAGTCCGTTAGATACCCTTGCAAGATAATCACTGATAGTTTCATATTCATCACAGGTAATGAGATTTCCTCTAGTTTCTTCTACATAAGAAGCCTGTAGTCCTTTATTGAGTATAGAGAAATTTGCATCGGATACTTCTTTTTCATAAAGATCGAGTTTATATTCAATTCCGTTTATTTCTTCACAGTAAGCTTCAAGTTTAGAATCATCATAATAAAGTTCTTCGAGTTTGAAGAATACCTCTTTGATATTAGCTGCCATAGCTAAGACTTCTGTTTTAGTCTGACTGATAATAACACTAGGAAGAGTTACCATTAAAGAGCTTAGACGAGTTACTCTTACGATACCATTATCATCATCTTTAACGATTTTACATAAAAATTTAGCAAGATATCCAATAAATGGAATGAATAAAATAACATTGACTATATTAAAAATAGTATGTGCAGTAGCTATTGATGTAGATATATTTGAAACTGGATCTGAAAAATTTTCCAATAATTTTAAGTATGGTTTAAATAAGACAGTTGCCCACATAACTCCTACTATGTTAATAAGAGTATGAGCATAAGCAGCCCTTTTAGCATTTGAGTTGGCACCAATAGAAGCAAACAATGCAGTAACTGTAGTACCGACATTTTCTCCAAGAACAAGTGCAACAGCTGTAGGATAATCTATAAGTCCTTGTACAGCTAATGTAATAGTGATTCCAAGTGTAGCTGCTGAAGATTGAACAACAGCTGTAAGAAGAGCACCAACAAGTGCAACTTTTATAACTCCTAAAAATGTATGTGCTTTGAAAGAATGAAATAATTCTATAAATTCAGGAAGTGTTCTCAATGGACTTAGCCCTGTACTCATTAATTCAAGTCCTAAAAAAATAAATCCAAATCCCATTATTGTAAGAGCTCTGGTTCTGCTTTTTTCACCTTTAAGAAACATAAATGTGATAGCAGCAAATCCAACTATTGGAAGTCCATACTTACCAATGTTAAGTGCCAAAAGCCAACCTGTTATGGTAGTACCAACATTAGCTCCAAGAATAACTCCAAGCCCCTGCTGAAGAGTAAGAAGAGAAGCATTGATGAATCCTATTGTCATAACAGTGCTGACAGAAGAAGACTGTGCCATTCCTGTTACAAATATCCCCATAATAATGGCCATTATCCTGTTGGTAGTAAGAGCAGCCAAAGTTTTTTTCAATTTTTCTCCAGCTATTTTCTGCATTCCAGAAGACATATTTTCCATACCGTAAAGGAAAAGTCCCAGTCCTCCAACCACCTTAAAAAAGACGTCTAAATACATTAATTTCCTCCTGAATTATATAAATTTTTTATTTAACATAAATCTAATGTAAAAACTATGTAAAAAAAATTTCAAGGATATCATAACATATTTTCTAAAAATCTTCAATTATACTCTCATTTTATTTTTTGTTTAACATAAATTTAATGTAAAAACCATGTAAAAATTTTCAAGAACCTCATAATATAATTTTTATTTTTTTTCACTAACTCTACTATTTTACTATTTGTTTTGATAATTTTAGGAAAAAGTTAGAAAATTCTGGATAATTTATTTTAAAATATTCTCAATTATGCTATAATTAAAGATGTGATTTTTCTTTAGTATAATATTTAATGAAAGTTTATAAAAATATTATAAGAAATATTAATTGAAACAAAAATAAATTAAAGTGGAGGTAAAAAAAGATTGGGAAAAAAAGATATTAAAATTGAAAATATCAATAAAAGTTATGATGGAGTTCAAGTATTAAAGAACATCAATTTAAATATAGAAGATGGGGAATTTTTCTCTATTTTAGGACCTTCAGGCTGTGGAAAAACTACACTTTTGAGAATGATAGCTGGATTTATAGAACCTGACAGTGGGGCTATCTATTTAGGAGATGAGGATATAATATCACTTCCTCCTAATGAAAGAAATGTAAATACTATATTTCAAAAATATGCTTTATTCCCTCACTTAAGTGTGTATGAAAATGTAGCATTTCCATTAAGAATAAAAAAAATAGACGAAGCAACCATTGATGAAGAGGTAAAAAAATTTATCAAAATGGTAGGGCTGAGTGAACATATATATAAAAAACCAAATCAGTTATCAGGAGGACAGCAGCAGAGGGTATCTATAGCCAGAGCTTTGATAAATAAACCTGGAGTTCTTCTTTTAGATGAGCCTTTGTCAGCTCTTGATGCTAAGTTAAGACAAAATCTTTTAATAGAATTAGATACTATCCATGATGAAGTAGGGATAACATTTATATTTATAACACATGACCAGCAGGAAGCACTTTCTATTTCTGATAGAATAGCTGTAATGAATGAAGGGAAAGTGCTCCAGGTAGGAACACCAGCAGAGGTGTATGAAGCTCCTGCTGATTCTTTTGTAGCTGACTTCATAGGAGAAAATAATTTTTTCGATGGAAGAATAGTATCAATACAGAATGAAACATATGCAACTCTTGTAAATGATGATTTAGGAGAACTTATTTTTGAAATGGATAAACCTGCAAAAGTGGGAGATTACGTTCAAGTATCAATAAGACCTGAAAAAATAAAATTATCTAAAACTAAACCTAAAAAAATAAATGAAAATCATAATATATTAAAGGTATATGTAGATGAGGTTATCTATTCTGGATTCCAGAGTAAGTACTTTGTATGGCTGAATAATGATAAGAAAAATCCATTTAAAGTATTTAAACAACATGCCGTTTATTTTGATGATAATGATGAGGGAGCTATCTGGTGGGACGAAGATGCCTATATTTCTTGGGACGCAGATGATGGATTTTTAGTAGAGGTGAGAGCTGGTGAAGAAAAATAAACTGGGAACTTTGTACACTCTGCCAATAACTATATGGCTGGTAATTTTCTTCATGATTCCAATGGTTATTGTATTAGCTTATGCTTTTTTAAAGAAAGGGACATATGGAGGGGTAGAGTTAGAACTATCTACTGCAAGTTTTTATATATTTACAGATAGGGTATTTCTGACTATACTTTTAAAAACAATATATATATCTGTAATGGTAACTATCTTCACAGTTCTTTTGTCAATACCTACATCTTATTATATAGCCAGATCTAAATATAAAAAGGAACTGTTGTTTTTAGTAATTGTACCATTTTGGACAAATTTTCTAATAAGAATATATGCTTGGATAGCACTTCTTGGAAATAATGGATTTATTAATTCCATTCTCATGAAAATAGGTATTATAGATGAACCACTGCAGTTTCTTTATAATACAGGAGCTGTTATAGTAATATCAGTATATACAAGTCTACCCTTTGCAATACTTCCTCTCTATGCAGTAATAGAAAAATTTGATTTTTCTCTAATGGAGGCAGCAAGAGATTTGGGAGCTACAAATGGACAGGCATTTTTCAAGATATTTATACCTAATATAAAGCCGGGAATAATAACAGCAATTCTATTTACTTTTATTCCTACACTTGGATCTTATGCTGTTCCAAAATTAGTTGGAGGAACACAAGCTACTATGCTGGGAAATATAATAGCTCAGCATTTGACTGTTACTAGAAACTGGCCTTTAGCTTCAACTATATCAGGTGCATTGATACTGGTAACATCTATTGCAATTCTTATTTTCATGAAAGTGAGCAATAGAAAGATGAAACTAGATGAAGGAGTTGATGAAAATGAATAAGAGAAGGACTTCACTATTTTTCTTTTTACTTTCAATGCTGTTTTTCTATATTCCCTTGCTCATACTGATTGTCTACTCCTTTAACGAAGGAAAATCTATGGTTTGGAAAGGATTTTCTTTGAAATGGTATGAAGAGCTTTTTATGTATTCAGATAATATATGGAAAGCATTTAGATACAGTGTGTTAATAGCTGTATTATCAGGAATTATTTCTACAGTAATTGGAACATTAGGAGCTATTGGACTTCAATGGTATGATTTTAAAGGGAAAAAAGCATTACAGCTTTTAACTTATATTCCATTGGTAATTCCAGAAATAATACTTGGAGTATCACTTTTGATTTTATTTGCAACAATAAAATTTGAACTTGGTTTGACAACTATATTTATAGCACACACTACTTTCAATATACCTTTTGTGCTTTTTATTATTTTATCAAGGCTGGAAGAATTTGATTATTCAATAGTTGAAGCAGCTTATGATCTTGGAGCTACAGAACTTCAAACTTTAACAAAAGTAATAATACCAGCTATCCTTCCTGGGATAGTATCTGGATTTTTAATATCTGTTACTTTGTCTTTTGATGATTTTGTAACTACTTTTTTTGTAGCAGGACCAGGTTCTTCTACCCTCCCACTGCGTATCTATTCTATGATTAGATTGGGAGTTTCCCCTGTTATAAACGCACTTTCTGTATTGCTGATAGGAATATCAATAATATTAACTTTATCTACGAAAAGTCTGCAAAAATATTTTGTTAAATAATTAGACTTGTAATAGCATATAAAAGTATAGTATAATTATATCATCAAATAGTAATTATATTCAAAACACAGGAGGATTATATATTAATATGAAAAATATATTTAAATTTTTATTAATGATGCTAGTTTTTGTGAGTGCAGTTTCTTGTTCAAGTTTGAAAAAAATGCTTAATAGTCAGGAGGTTGCAAAATATAATGATATAAGAGCTACTTTTGTAACAACACAGGGGGAAATAAATTTTTATCTTTATCCAGAGGCAGCACCACTTACTGTTGCTAATTTTGTAAACTTGGCTAAAAGAGGATATTATGATAATACTAAAATACACCGTGCTGTAGAAAACTTTGTTGTTCAAGGGGGAGATCCTACTGAAACAGGAACTGGTGGACCAGGGTATTTCATTCCTGATGAAATAGTAAACTGGCTTGATTTCTTCCAACAAGGTATGCTGGCTATGGCTAATGCAGGTCCTAATACAGGAGGATCACAATATTTTATGACTTTATATCCTGCTGAATGGTTAAATGGAAAACACACAATATTTGGTGAATATATAAGCGATTCTGATTTTGAAAAAATAAGAAAACTTGAAGTTGGAGATGTTATCAAAGAAATAAAATTTACTGGAGATGTAGATCTTATTCTTTCATTGCATAAAGACCAAGTTGAAGAGTGGAATGCAATCTTAGACAAAGAATATCCAAACTTAAAACAATATCCTATAAAAGATATTTCAAGTTATGGTGGAAAGGTTGCTGAATATCAAGAAGAATTACAAAACATCTATACAAGAAAAAATAATGACAAAGAAAATGATAAAGAATATTTCATTCCAAGAATGATAAGAGCTACTGAGAAAAAAATAAAAGGAATAGTGTCTTCTGATGAAGATTCTACAGAACTTTAATAAATAATATTAAATTAAAAGGCAGCTTCTATAGAAATATAGGAGTGCCTTTTTTTATTTTTTGTAGAAAAAATTTAAAATTTTAAACTATATTAAAACAATTTGTTTTTTTATAGATATATAACAAAGTATTATAGTTGTACAAAAAGCATTGTAATTTAGAAATTAAGATACTAATGGTGAAAAAGTAGAAATTTGATAAAAAGAAGATTATGTGTTATAAATTAGATAGGAATGTAATTATGGTAGAAATTAAATTTATTTTTGAAAAGGAAGTGGAGAAATGGGCTATTTTATATCTAATGAAAAATTTGACCAGATTATGAGTAGAATGAGTGGGAAGTATAGAATATATGCTCCTAAAAGATTTGAAGGTCAAGGAAGATACTCTGATACAGATGTAATAAGGTATGATGAAATAAGTTCAACTAAAGAAATTGTCTATGATGTTAAGTCAACTTATGCTGTAAAAGAAGTTTTAATGCCTCTTAATCAGACTATTATGTATTTTACTGAAGGTAAATATACAGAAAGTCAATTAAAAGATGAAAGAGATATCCTTATATTTGCAAGAGCTTGTGATATCAATGCTATAAAAAGATTTGATGATATCTATTTAAAAAACGGCAGCTATGAAGATCCTTATTATAAAAGAATAAGAGAAAAAACAAAGTTTATACTCATGGAATGTCCAGCTAAGGGTTGGGATACTTGCTTCTGTGTTTCTATGGAAACAAATAAGGCAGAGGAATATGTTTTTGGTGTAAAATTTGTTGAAGATGGAATAATGATTGAAAGCAGAGAGAATGAATTTGACGAATACTTCAATGAAAATGAAAAGAAAGATTTTATTGTGACACCAGTACTTGAAAATCAAGTAGAAGTAAGAATACCAGAAATCAATTCCAAAGAAATAGAAAATAAAATAAAGACTTTAGATATGTGGAAAGAATACAATAAAAGATGTCTTGAATGTGGAAGTTGTACAGTAGCATGTTCAACTTGTACATGCTTTACCACTTATGATATAAACTATTCTTCAGATACAGATGCTGGAGAAAGGAGAAGAATGCATGCTTCATGCCATATAGACGGATTTAGTTCTATAGCTGGAGGGCATTCTTTTAGAAATACTCCAGGAGATAAAATGAGATTTAAAGTTCTTCACAAAATACATGATCACAAAGCATTGTTTAAAGAGTATCAGATGTGTGTGGGTTGTGGTAGATGTGATGAAAGATGCCCTGTAAGCATTTCATTTATCCATGCTGTCAACAGGCTGGCCCAAGAGGTTGAGAAACTTAATAAGGAGGTAAAATAAAATGAAAAATATTTTATTGCCTGAACCACATAAAATTTTAGATATAAGAAAAATGACTGATTTAGAATGGTTGTTTCGTGTAGAATATAAAGATGCCTCTAAGATACAATTTGGACAATTTATGCAGATTTCTCTTCCTAAAGTTGGAGAGTGTCCAATCTCTATAACAAATTTTTCTGTAGAGGAAAATTGGATAGAGTTTTTAATAAGAAAAGTTGGAATAGTAACTGATGAACTTTTTAAATTGAAACCAGGAACTATTATGCCTATGAGAGGGCCTTATGGAAAAGGATTCGATTTAGAAAATTATAGAGGAAAGAATGTAATAGTTGTAACTGGTGGATCAGGACTAGCTCCTATAAGAAGTTTTATTGATTACATATACAAAAATCCTGAAACAGTAAAATCATTAGAACTTTTATTTGGATTTAAAGATATGGATTCTGTTCTATTTAAAGAAGATCTTTTAAAATGGAGAGATAAATTCAATTTAACTTTAACTGTTGATAAAGGGTGTGGTATAGATGGGGAATGTGTTGGACTGGTAACTGAATATGTTCCACAACTACAGCTTTTACATAAAAATATTAGTGATTTAGAAATAATAATTGTCGGACCTCCTGCAATGATGAAATATACAGCTCTTGAATTTAAAAGAATAGGAATTTCTGATGAAAATATATGGCTTTCTTTTGAAAGAAAAATGTCTTGTGCAATTGGAAAATGTGGACATTGCAGAATAGATGAAACTTATGTGTGCTTGGAAGGCCCAGTATTTAATTATTCAAAAGCGAAAGATTTAGTCGATTAATTGAGGAGGAATAATCATGAAACATGATATAAATATAAATAAATTAAAATTAAACTGTTTCCGCCAATCTAAAGTACCAGGAGAGTTTATGCTGCAAATGCGTGTTCCCGGTGGGCTTGTAAAGGCAAAATATCTAAGTACAATTCAATATATTGCTGAAACTTGGGGGAATGGAACTTTCCACTTAGGAATGAGGCAGACATTAAATGCACCAGGAATAAAATATGAAAATATTCCAGAAGTTAATAAATACTTGGAAGAATATATTAAAGATATAGAAGTAGAAATGTGTAATGTTGATATGGATATCAATGAAGCAGGGTATCCAACTATAGGAGCAAGAAATATAATGGCTTGTATAGGTAATTCTCATTGTATAAAAGCCAATATAAATACTTTTGAACTAGCTAAAAAATTGGAAAAAGAAATATTTCCAAGCCATTATCATATAAAAATAGCTGTTGCAGGTTGTCCTAATGACTGTGCAAAAGGACATTTTAATGACTTTGGTATACTTGGAGTTACAAAACCAATTTATCTGAAAGAAAGATGTATCGGTTGTGGAAGATGTGTAAAAGTATGTGAACATGCAGCTACAAGAGTACTTAAATTGATAAATAATAAAATAGAAAAAGACAGCTGCTGTTGTGTAGGGTGTGGAGAATGTGTAGAAGCATGTCCAGCTTCAGCATGGGTAAGACCTACTAAGAAATTATACAGAGTAATGGTTGGAGGAAGAACTGGAAAGCAGTATCCTAGAATGGGTAAAATGTTTTTAAACTGGGTAACAGAAGATGTAGTAATAAAAGTAATTCAAAACTGGCAGAATTTCTCAGCTAATGTTCTTCATCATGAACCTGTATATATCCATGGAGGACATCTTATTGACAGAGCTGGATATTCAAAATTTAAAGATTTAATACTAAAAGATGTAGAATTAAATCCAGAGGCATTAGTGGCTCAAAGAATTTTATGGGCTGAAACAGAATACAGAGCCAACATAAATCTTAGAGCTGTTGGAGATATACCAAGTCCTGGAGAGGATTATACTAAATAAATAAAAGATGAAAAAGTTTTGGAACTGAATTAAAGGTTTTGAAACTTTTTTTTATTAAAAAAAGATGACTTCTAAGCAAAATAGCTTTTTAGTCATCTTCAATATTTTATTTATCTTTATTATATTCTTCAAGGGCTCTTTTTAAAACTATCATAGCATTTTCAATATCATCTACATTAGTACAAAAAGACAGTCTAACTTCCTGTTCTCCTTTACCCTCTGTCTGATAAAATCCAGGTCCAGGAGCAATAAGAAGAGTTTTATTTTCATAAGAATAATCTGTAAGAAGCCACTTAGCAAATTTTTCAGCATTATCCACTGGAAGTTTTGCAAAAATATAGAAAGCTCCTTCTGGTTTAGAACAGATAACGCCAGGTATTTTAGTAAGATAACCATAAATAAGATCTCTTCTACTCTTATATTTTAATTTTACATCTTCTAAATAATTATCCATAGTATTGATAAGGTTGGCAGCTGCATGCTGTTCTATAGTAGATACACAAAGTCTTGCCTGACAGAACTTTAAAATATAGTTCATAAGAGTATGATTTTTGCTGGCAATAAGTCCTATTCTAGCTCCACAAGCACTATAGTGTTTAGAAATGCTGTCTACTAATACCACTCTGTCTTTAAGATCCTCCAACTGCATAACAGAAGTATATGGAGTATCATCATATACAAATTGTCTGTAAACTTCATCAGCAATTATATATAAATCATATTTTTTTGCTATCTCTCCAATCATTTTTATTTCTTTTTCTGTATATATAGTTCCAGTAGGATTTACAGGATTAGAAAACATAATAGCTCTTGTAGTAGGAGTGATTAATGCTTCAATTTCTTCTCTGGGAGGTAGATGAAAGTTGTTCTCTATTGTAGTAGGAATAGGCTTTATCTTTGCTCCTGAAAAAGTAGAAAAACTTGAGTAGTTTGAATAAAAAGGTTCAGGAACTAAAATTTCATCACCTTCATTACAAATTGACATAAGTATAAAAAGGATAGCTTCACTTCCCCCTTGAGTAATAAGAATATCTTCTTTTTCAATTTCTATACCACTATTTTTATAACTTTTTACAAAACTTTCAATAAGCTGAGGAATTCCCTTGGAATCAGAATAAGTAACGATTTTTTCCTTGTAGCTATGAAGCCCTTCAAAGAAAGAATCAGGAGTAACTATATTAGGCTGACCAATATTAAGTTTATATACTTTAATTCCTTTTTTAGATGCTTCATCTGCAAGGGGAATCAACTTTCTTATTGGTGAAAAATTCATGTCTAAAGCTCTTGTTGATATATTCATATTATCCCCTCCATCATATATATTTTTTATTTTAGTTAACTTTTTTATTTTATCATATTTATGAAAAAATACTATTAAAATTAATTAATTGAAGAAAAATTTTTCAATAGTATTGAAATAACCTCAATAGAAGAAAAAAAATGACCAGAAAATTTTCTGGTCAAAAGATATATATCATATATATTTTATTAAGCTTTTTGCTGGCTTTTTTTGAAGACACCATTTAGGATTAAAGCAAGAGCCCCATCACCAACAACGTTACAAGCAGTTCCAAAGCTGTCTTGTAGAGCAAATATAGTAAGCATTAAAGCAACTCCATTTTCATCAAAACCTAATACAGAAATAATGATACCAAGAGAAGCCATAACAGTTCCACCAGGAACTCCAGGTGCTCCTACAGCAAAAATTCCTAAAAGAACTATAAACAGAACCATTGTTCCAACTGCTGGAAGATGTCCATATAATACTTGAGAAACTGTCATTACAAAGAAGACTTCTGTAAGAACAGAACCACATAAATGTACAGTAGCACCTAATGGAATAGCAAAGTCAGCTATATCTTCATCTAAAGCTCCAGATTTTTTAGCACAGCTCAATGCCACTGGAAGAGTAGCAGCAGATGACATAGTTCCTACAGCTGTTAAATAGGCAGGTCCATAGAATTTTAAAAGATTAAATGGATTTTTTCCAGAAACAACCCCTCCAATAGAGTAAAGAACTGTAAGCCAGATAAAGTGTCCTATAAGAACTATTACAACAACTTTTAAGAAAACTGGAAGCTGTTTAGTAATTCCACCTTCATATGCTAATGTTGCAAAAGTAGAAGCTATAAAGAATGGAAGTATAGGTATAATAATCATATAAACTATTTTAAGCATGATATTATTAAATTCATCTAAAAGTTTTTCAAAGTTTGTAGATTGTGTCCAAACAACAGCAAGCCCTAAGAAAAGTGCAAGAACTAAAGCTGTCATAACTGTAAATGGAGGTGGAATCTCCACTTTGAAAATAAGTTCAGGAAGATGTTTTAATCCTTCTACATTAGGAACAATATGCATTTTAGGTATAAGAATAAATCCTCCTATCATTGAAAATAGTGCAGCCCCTACAGATGAAAAATAAGCAAGCATAAGCATAAGTCCAAGCATTTTGCTGGCATTAGATTTCATTTTAGTTATAGCTGGAGCTATAAAACCTAAAATGATTAATGGTACAGTAAATGATATTAACTGCCCAAGAATAAATTTGATAGATTGGATTACTCCAATAACAGTTTCGTTACAGTATAATCCAATTACTAATCCAACTATTACTCCAAGGATTAGTTTTAAAATTAGACTATCTTTGATTTTTCCCATGATATTCTCCTTTAATATAATTTTGTTGCAAAAACAACGATAAAAATATATATTGTATTGTTTTTGCTTGTCATAATTAAGATATCATATTTTATATTAAAAATCAAATATATTTTATTGAAAATATACTTTAATAGGAATTATTTATAAAAAATGTTTGTAATATTTATAATTTTTATTATAAAATCATATTTTTAATTGGAGGGAGAGGGAAATTAATATATATTGTATATACCTTTAAATAAAAAAAGTGGGGGTATTTCAAAATAGAAATATAATTTTAGAACTTTTCCAGCAGAAAGATTTGTTATTAATTTTGCTCATAAAACTAAAAATAGTAAACTCACTTCGTTCAAACATACTATTTTTTTATGTTTTATTTACTTCATTAATTACACAAATCTTTCTGATTTCCAAATTTCTAAAACTTAATCTAATTTTTTTCATCCACTTTTGATAAAAAGTTACAATTAATATTATTTTCTATATTTAATAAATTTAGATATTTGAATAATTAAAGTTGGAATAAATGCTAGTCCATATATGTAAAGCAAATCATTGACACTTAAAGGAGCTACATGGAATATTGAGTGGAAAACAGGGAAAATAAGAATTCCATTCAGTAATATAAATCCAATGACAAAGGCTGCTATAGAAAACATATTGGAAAATAATCCCAATCCTATTATAGAGCTTCCACCTCTACAGTTAAATCCATGGAACAATCTAGCTAAACATAAAACACTAAAGGCCATTGTACTTCCTTTTAAAGTATCTCCACCTTGGTATCCCATATAGAAAGCCAGCATTACAAAGACTGCAATTAATAATCCTTCAATAAGAATCTTTCCAGCAAGTTCCTTTGTAAGAATAGGTTCTTTTGGATCACGAGGTTTTTCAGTAAGTATATCTCCATGTGAAGGTTCCATTCCAATAGCAATAGCTGGTAGACTGTCAGTCAAAAGATTAATAAACAACAGATGTACTGGGGCAAAAATTACTGGAAGTCCTGCAAGAGATGAATACAATACAGCAAGAATACCAGCAGTATTACCTGAAAGTAAAAATCTTATAGAATTTTTAATATTAGAATAAATATTTCTACCAGTAGTTACAGCTTTTACTATTGTAGAGAAATTATCATCAGTAAGTATCATAGAAGCTGCATCTTTTGAAACTTCAGTTCCTGTAATACCCATGGCAATACCTATATCAGCTCTTTTCAATGCTGGAGCATCATTCACTCCATCACCAGTCATGGCACATATTTTTCCCAATGACTGCCATGCAGTAACTATTCTTATTTTATGTTCAGGAGAAACTCTTGCATAAACGGAAGTAGAAGCAACTTTATTAATAAGTTCTTCATCACTCATTTTTTCAACTTCAATACCTTCAAGAACATTATCTCCCTCTTGATAAATACCTATCTCTTTAGCAATAGTTGTAGCAGTAATTTTATGATCTCCTGTTATCATTACAGGTTTTATTCCAGCTGTGATACATTTTTCAACAGCTGCTTTAGATTCCTCTCTAGGAGGATCAATCATTCCAACAAGACCAATAAATATAAATTTATCTTCATCTTCTCTTGTAATTTCTTTTCTTTCATTTAATATTTTATAAGCAAAAGTAAGAACTCTTAAACCAGTTTCAGCAAACATAGTGTTGATATTTTCAATATTTTCAATATCAGTTTTAGTAATTTCTCTAACTTCATTATTAACAAGAATATGAGTAGTCTTTGGAAGAACTGAATCTAAAGCACCTTTAGTAAGCATTAGTATTTCATTATCAATTTCATGAACTGTACTCATAAGTTTTCTATCTGAATCAAATGGAATTTCAGAAATACGAGGATATTTTTCTTTCAATTCTTTACTGTCTATGTTGTAATTTATTTCAGAAAGATTTATCAGAGCAATTTCTGTAGGATCTCCTATTTCACTTGTAGCATCATTACAAAGTATACTTTCTTTTAAAATAAGAGATTCACCAGTATCTTTTATATCCAGTCCTTTTTCGTTATATACTTTATTATTGATATATACCTGTTTTACAGTCATTTTATTTTGTGTAAGAGTTCCAGTTTTATCAGAACATATTACAGAAATACAACCAAGAGATTCAACAGATTTCAGATTTTTTATGATAGCATTTTCTTTTGACAATTTTTGAGTACCAAGAGCAAGAACAATTGTAACAATAGAACTTAGAGCTTCTGGTATGGCAGCAACTGCCAGAGCCACAGCAAACATAAGTGAATCAAGCATTTTTGCACCATGTAATACATTTATTCCAAATACAATTATACAAAGTATGATTATTCCAATTGAAAGTTTTTTCCCAAAGTTATCAAGGGATACTTGAAGTGGAGTTGATTTTTCTTTTGTAGCTTCTAAAAGAGAAGCTATTTTACCAAGCTCAGTATTCATTCCAGTAGAAGTAACTATTACAACACCTCTTCCATAACTTACCAGACTTCCAGAAAATACCATATTTTTCTGATCTCCAAGGGCAAGCTCCCCATCAGTTATTATATCACTTGTTTTTTCTACACTTTCAGATTCCCCAGTAAGAGAACTTTCATTTACAAGAAGAGAGAAACTTTCAATAACTCTTCCATCTGCAGGAACTAAATCTCCTGCTTCAATAAAAATAATATCTCCAGGAACAAGATATTTAGATAATATTTCTACCTTTTCTCCATCTCTCAGAACTTTTGACTTTGGAGCTGACAAGCTTTTCAAACTACTAATAGATTCCTCAGCCTTTAAATGCTGTACTGTTCCAAGTATAGCATTGATAATGATGACAACTAAAATAACAATGGTACTTTCTTCATTTCCTGAAACAAGGGAAATAATAGAAGCTATAATAAGGATAATAACCAAAAAATCTTTGAATTGAGAAACAAATACAGCAAAAGTGCTTAATTTCTTTTCTTCATTAAGCTGATTATATCCATATTTTTCAATAGAAGTTTCTACTCTGCCTGTTGTGAGCCCCTTTTCATTTGAATCAAATTCTTTTAAAATTTCATCTTTCGACTTAGAAAAATAATTTTTCATGATACCTCCATAAGACTATGTAATAATATTCCTTAAATTATTGTCAATTCCTGTTTTTCATAAAAAAAGACTTCCAATACAGAGAATTGATAATCAATAATCTCTGTATTAAAAGTCTTGTTACCTTCAAGGTATATAGTACCAGAGAGCCTTATAGGCTTCGTGATGTTGATACTATAATTTTTAACTACTCCCTTTTAATACTTATATGCTAATCATATACTAAAAAAATACTTTTGTCAATAGAGAAAAAATTAACAGTTATTAATTATCTTCCCCAAGTATCAGTATTTTTATTCCAAGATGAAGCTATTTCTGCTTCTTCTTCAGTAAGATATTTTTCTTCTCTTGCTAATTCAAGAAGAGCAGAGAAATTTGACAATGATTCCCAAGGAATATTGTTGTCTGCAAAGTTTTTAAAAGCCTTATCAAATTCATAAGAGAATATAGAAACAACTTCAACAGAAGCAGCTCCTTCATTTCTTGCAGCTTCTACAGCTTTGATAGAACTTCCTCCAGTAGAAATAAGATCTTCAATAACTATTACTTTTTTACCAGCAAAGTCAGCTCCTTCAATTTGTCTTCCAGCACCGTGATCTTTCTTTTCTCCTCTGATATAGCTCATAGGTTTGTTCATTTCCCAAGCTATAAATGCAGCCCAAGGAATACCAGCAGTAGCAGTACCAGCTACTACATCAAAATCTTTTTCAGATAATTTTTTTACGAATTCATCAACTACTACTTTTCTTTCAGCAGGATATCCTATCATTTTTCTATTGTCACAGTATATAGGACTTTTAATACCAGATACAAATGTAAATGGTTCTTTTACATTTAATTTTACTGCTCCTGTTTTTAATAATGATTTAGCTACTTCTTTTGCTCTACTCATAATATTTTATTTCCCTCCCATGTAATCCATTGAATTTACCATTTGAATAAACTATTTTACCTCTTAATATAGTTGTTAAAACTTTTCCACCTTTGTTGCAATTCTCATATGGAGTCCAGCCAGCTTTTGTTATTACTTTATCGTCCTTTACAGGAGAATTATCAGTTATATCTATAATTACAAGATCTCCATCATAACCAACAGCTATTTTACCTTTATTTTTTATTTTAAAGATATCAGCTGGTTTACTACACATTACCTCTATAAGTCTTTTTAAAGTTATTTTTCCATTTTTTACTCCATTGAGCATCATTTCAAGAGAATTTTCTACACTTGGAACTCCAAAAGTAAGTTTTGCAAGTTTCTCTTCAATAAGATGTGGAGCATGATCTGTACCAATAGTGTCAAGAGTGCCATCAGCTAAAGCAGTCCAGAGAACATCATTGTCATATTTTTCTTTCAGCTCAGGCTTCATTCTAAGTAAAAGTTTACTTCTTTCAGTTTTATTTACATCATCTACATTTAAGAAAAGGTGATGAGGAGTAACTTCTCCAAATACTTTTGCCCCTCTTGCCTTTGCAGCTTTTAAAAGCTCAATTTCACTGGCTTTAGATAAATGGCAAAGATAAAGCTCTTTATCATATTTTTCACAAAACTCAATAGCTTTTGCCACCATTTCCTCTTCAGCATGTACAGATATTATTTTTGATTCTCTAAATATATTTTCAACAGTTTTTTCATCATCTATAAGCATATCTCCAGTAGACATATTAAGAAATATTTTAGTAGATGCACTTTCATTTATTATATTTTTAATTTCGTCACTGTTATCTTTTTTACTTCCTCCAAAATGAAATCCATAATCTACATATGCTCTTCCTTTCATAAGATTTTTCTTGTCTTCAAGAATACTCTTAGTAATAGTTGCTGGGATAGTATTAGGCATATCTATAAATGTAGTCACACCACCTCTAGCACAAGCCATACTTCCAGTAGTAAAATCTTCTTTTTGAGTAAGTCCTGGATCTCTCATATGAGTATGGACATCAATTATACCAGGAAGTACATATTTTTCCTCAGCATCTATTATTTCTTCATTAGGAATAGAAATATTTTTTTCTATTTTAGTAATAATTTCATTTTGAATTAATATATCAGTGATGATGTCTTTTCCATCTTTATCAATGATTTTACAGTTTTTGACTAGCATAATCCAGCCTCTTTCATTCCCTCTTCAATTTCAGCAGCTACTAGTTTAGCAGCATTAGCTGGATCTTCATTTTTAGTTATTGGTCTTCCAATAACCAAGAAGTCACAATCGTTTATTATTGCATCTTTAGGAGTCATTATTCTTTCCTGATCATTAGTTGCTGACCATCTAGGTCTTACACCTGGACATACAGTTTTAAAATCTTTTCCACAAGCTTCTTTTATAAGTTTAGCTTCCCAAGGAGAACATACTACTCCATCAAGCCCAGCACTTTTACCTAATTTAGCCCAGTTCAATGCTAATTCAGCAAGAGATAATTTAGAGTGGAAAGTTTCTTCTACATCTTCAGCAGAAAGACTTGTAAGAACAGTAACTCCAATAACTATATTATCAGGATTTACAGATTTTACTTCTTCAACAACCTTCGACATCATTTTTTTCCCACCACTTGCATGTACATTGAACATGAATACATTTTGTTTAGCAGCAAAAACTGAAGCCATTGCTGTTGTATTTGGAATATCATGGAATTTAAGATCAAGAAATATCTTTTTCCCTTTAGAAGCAAGATAATCTATCATTTCACCTTTTGAGTTTAAGAAAAGCTCAAGTCCCACTTTGTAAAAAGTAGCTCCATCACCGATTTTTTCAACTAAATTTTTAGCAGCTTCCATAGTAGGAAAGTCTAGTGCTATTATCATTCTATCTTTTGCGTTCATTTTTCCTCCAGAGTTTTTATTTTATTATCTGTGTGCTATACCAACTAATTCATTTATATTTTCAATATTATTTTCTTCACAATATTTCTGTAATCCCTCAGCAACCTCCACTGGAAGAACAGGATTAAAGAAGATACCAGTTCCAAGTGATACCATAGAAGCTCCAGCCATTATAAATTCAAGAGCATCTTCTGTACTTGAAATTCCTCCCATACCAACTATTGGTATATTTACAGCTTTATATACCTGATATACCATTCTCAAAGCTACTGGTTTAACAGCAGGTCCTGAAAATCCTCCAAAAGTATTTCCCAGCAGAGGTTTTTTAGTTTTTAAATCAATAGCCATTCCCAATAGAGTATTGATAAGAGATACTGCATCTGCTCCATTTTCTTCTACAACTTTTGCTATATAAGCTATGTCAGTAACATTAGGAGATAGTTTTACCACTAAAGGTTTTGTTGTTACTTTTCTAACTTCTCTTGTAACTCTTCCAGCAACTTCAGGATTAGCTCCAAAGGCCATTCCTCCATCTTTTACATTTGGGCAAGAAATATTTAATTCTATTATATCCACTTCTTTTATTTTTTCTACTCTTTTAGCTATTTCTATATATTCTTCAACAGTTTTTCCATTGATATTTGCTATTATATTAGTAGTGATGCCAGCTTCTTTCATATCCTTTAAGATATGAGTTTCAAAATAATCAATTCCGGGATTTTCAAGTCCCACACAATTAAGCATTCCACCGGGAGTTTCAGCTACTCTTGTTCCATAATTTCCATCTCTAGGCTCCATAGTAAGCCCTTTCACAACTATTCCTCCAAGTACATTTGGATCAAAATAATCTCTATATTCAAGTCCGAATCCAAAGCAACCAGATGATGTAACAATAGGATTCTTAAAGTCGACACCTAAAAATTTAGTCTGCAGTCTATTCATTTTTTCCTCCAAATTAAATATTAATTACCACAACAAGTTTCAGTTCTTTCAGCAGGTTCAAGGTCTACAATAGTTTCAGATTTGAAGACAGGTCCGTCATGACATACCTTTTTCATTCCCTCTCTAGTTTTGATAGAACACCCAACACAAGCTTTTACTCCACAAGCCATTCTTTCTTCTAATGATATTTCACATTCTGTATTGTATTTTGATGAAGTTTTTGCCACTGCTTCCATCATTTTATGAGGACCACAAGTGAAAACCATATCAAATTTCTTGCTGTTCATAAGCTCTTCCATTTTAACAATAACAGTTCCCTTAGTACCAGCTGAACCATCATCAGTTGTTATATGAAGCTCTGCACCGTCAAAATTAAAATTAGAAAGGATTTCAACAGCTTCAGCATTTCTTCCTCCAGCTATGAAAACAACTTCATTATTTTTCTTTAATACTTCTACAAGAAGCTTCATAGGAGCCATTCCCATTCCACCACCAACTACTAAAAGTTTTTTACCTGTCATATCAGTAGAAAATCCATGTCCAAGAGGTCCTTGAATATTTATAGTTTCTCCAGCTTTCATTTCAGCAAATTCTTTTGTTCCTCCACCTTTTACTTCATAGTAAAATTCAAGTTCCATTTTATTTTTATCTACATAGTGCAGACTTATTGGTCTTCTCAGTATATGAAGCTTGTTTTTGCATTGAATCATAAAGAATTGTCCAGCTTTTGATACTGGTATGCTTTTTTCAGCTTTTAATCTCATAAGATAATTTTGTCCTGCAATATTCCTGTTTTCTAAAATCAGACAGTCTTCTAAAAACATTTTTCCTCCTACAAACTATACATTAAATTATTTAATTTCCTTACCACAATAATAGCAGAATTTTCCATAGTCTTTAACTATTACTTTATTTGTTGTTTCCTCAAAATGAGTTACACATTTATGATTGGAACATACAACTTTATTATTTTCTTCTACATTTTTTTCCTCTTTAACAGGAGCAGTGGATTTTTTTGCTCCCAGTGCAAGAGCAAACATAGCTTCTCTTACTGGGACTCCATTAGCAGCCTGTTTAAAATATAGAGCATGTTTTGTATCATCTAAATCTATATTTATTTCATCAACTCTAGGAAGAGGGTGCATAACTATCATATGATCTTGGCACTTTCCAACTATTGTATCTTTAGATATTTTATAGACTCCACTGACTTTGTTGAATTCTTCAATATCTTCAAATCTTTCTTTCTGGATTCTCGTCATATACAGAACATCTATCTCAGAAAGAATAGGCTCATACTCAGAACAGATATGATATTTCATTCCCTTTTCATCAAGTTCCTTTGTAATATACTCAGGTATCTGAATAGAATCTGGAGCTACAAAATAAAATTCTGCATCAAACATTTCCAGAGCTTTAGTAAGAGAATGAACAGTTCTTCCATATTTTAAATCTCCTACAAAAGCTATTTTCACACCTTCTATTTTTCCTAGTTCTTTTTTTATTGTAAAAAGATCTAAAAGTGTTTGACTTGGGTGTTCATTAGAACCATCGCCAGCATTGATTACAGGATTTTTAGAAATTTCAGAAGCAAATTTAGGACCACCTTCAATATTGTGCCTCATGACAATGATATCAGAATAAGCTTCTACCATTTTCACTGTATCTCTCAATGATTCACCTTTTTTTACAGAAGTAGCGTCTGGAGAGTCAAAACCTAGAACTTTTCCACCAATTCTGTATGCAGCAGAAGTGAAAGATAATCTTGTTCTAGTAGATGGTTCAAAGAAAAGACTTCCTACTATTTTTCCAGATATCAGCTCAGGTTCTGGATTTTCAGATAATTCAAGAGCTAGATTTAAAACCTCTAAAACTTCCTCTTTTGTCAAATCTTTTATTGATATAAAATCTTTCATATTACCCTCCCATGAATACAATAATATAAAAAAAGGAATGAAAATCACAAAATGATGTGGCTTCCATTCCCTATAATAAAAATGTTTTCTAAAATATTTAAAAATAGAAAAATAAAATAAATGAATCCTAAGATAGAAATTGATATATTCAATTTATCATCAAATATCTTCATATATCTACGTCCTCCTTGTATTTTTCTATATCTTGATTATGATATCACACTTTTTAGAAAAATTCAAGAGGAAATTCAGATTATTTTTTTAAAATTTCTATTAACTCTGATTTGTATATATCGAGGTTTTTGACAAGATCTTTAACCTGCTCATCACTAAGTTTTACAGTTTTTTCAGCAACAGGAACAAATTTAAATTCTTCAGTAAGAGAAATCTCAGTAACTGGGAACATATAATTTTTTTGAGGAACTAGATTTTGAAAATCTTCACTAAGAACATATTCCATAAATTTTTTAGCTCCCTCTTTTGTTTCTTTTTTGTTCACTAAAGATGCTCCCTCCAGATACATAAAAGTTCCATCTTCTAAAAGAAAACTGCTGAATCTGCTTTGTTCCTCATCTTGTGAGAAGAAAAGATTGCTTGTAGCATATCCAACCATCATAGGGGCTTCTCCAGCAGTAAATTTAGCAAAAGCTTCACTCCAACCAGGTTCGGCTGTGTATATGGCAGGCTTTAAAACATTCCAGAAATTTTTCCAGTTTTCTCCATATAAAGCAATACTCCATAAGAGAGCTTCTTCTCCAGTAGATGAAGTGGCAGGATTTTCAACTAAAAGCTGTTTCTCTAATTTACCAAGTTCTGCCAGATTTTTAGGTGGAACAGGAATCTTTTTTGTATCATAGTTGATAGCTAGAAGTCCATAATCAAAAGGAGTGGCATATCCCTCTTTATCCATTAGAAAATCAGAACTTTTTATATTAGAAATATTTTTAGGAATATAAGGAGTGATAAGATTCTCTTTTTTTGCTATTTCAGTACTTAGAGAAGTCAATCCAATTACAATATCAGCTTTGGGATTTTTTTCTTCAAGCTTAAGTCTTGATACAAGTCCGTCAATAGATATAAATTTAATATCTACTCCAGTTTTTTCTTTAAATATAGGAGCAAAGGATTTTCCTATCCATTTTGCAGAACTAGGTCCATAAACTATAATTTCTTCCGAAAAAGAAGAAACAGATAAAATTAAAAGCAGTGATAAAATCAATTTTTTCATAAAATCCTCCTAGAAATTTTGAGAGTAATAAAAAAAGCTGTCTGAAAAAGATAATAAGACAACTTAAAAACATTTCCTACGCTGGCATTATCCAAATCAGGTCTAACGGTCGAAATAAAATTTCCTCTCAGCTTTTTCAGCTCCCGTATGATGATATTTTATTTATATAAACTAAAGATACATTAGGGTATAAAGTTTGTTAAATAACTACTTTATATTTTTTTACCTTTGATGTATAATTTAATATATCACATAAAAAATAAAAAGTAAAAGAATTTAAGGAGGATTTTATGAAAAAACTACTATTGATGATATTTTTTGCCATTTCAGTATCAGCTTTTGCTGTAGATGGATATTTAAGAGTAGGAGCAATAACTGAAACTAATTCATATAATCATGAAAGTGGATCTTTTGAAAATTATGCACCAACTTTTAGTTTTGAAGCGACTCAGGACTTTCTTCTTGCTGATTTAGGAGCAGGGATTGCATACAATGGGAAAACAGGAGGAACAGATATAGGAACAGTTCCAGTATATCTTGTAGCAAGATGGAATCTTCTTCCAGTATTTTTTGAACCATATATTGTTTTAAAAGCAGGGAGAGTTCTTATGACAAATGAAAGTGTAAGAAATTCGAGTCCAGATGGAAAAGGCTATATAGCTGGTGGATTTGGAATAGATTTTATGCCGTTTCAGGCAGAGTTGCTTTACTCAGAAACAAAAATAGATGGAGATAGAAGAGGCTCAGATAGATTAAAGCAGTTATCTTTGATTTTTGGATATAGAATATTCTAATCTGGAGGAACTAATGTATAGAACAGAGGTAAAGCTGAAAAAGATACCTATGGAAGAGCTGAAAGAGAATTACTGCGATAGAGATAAGTTTGAAAAATTTTGTAAAGAATGTAGGAATTATGGAAGTACATGGTCATGTCCACCATATGCTTTTTCTGTAGAAGAGTATCTGGAAGAGTACAAATATATGTATCTTGCAGGGATTAAAATTATTTTTGATGAGGAAACTTTAAAAGAAATAAATACAAAAGATAAGATAAATAACTATACTACAGAAACTCTTAAATACATGAAAGATAAAATAATGAAAGAACTTTTGAGAATAGAAAAAATATACACTGGAAGCAAAAGCTTTTCTGCTGGTGGGTGTAAACTTTGTGATGACTGCTCCAGAAAAAATAATATTCAGTGTCAGCACCCAGATATGATGAGATATTCTCTTGAATCAATGGGATTTGATGTGGGAGGAATATCAAGCAAACTATTAAATTATGAATTAAAATGGGCAACAGAAACTTCTTTGCCTGAATATTTTTCTTTGGTTACAGGACTTATGACTACAACAGAAATAGAAGGGTTTGAAAAGGAACTTATAATTTAAAATTGTAAACCTTATCATTTTTACCATATTTTATAAATCATATCAGTTTTAATAAAAAGCTCCATTATTTAATGGAGTTTTTATTTACTTATCTTTTTCTATAAGGTATTCTAAAAAGAAGAGGGAATTAGATAAAAAGAATATTATTATTCTTTTTATTGTTTTAAATGTTGTTTTTGTTTTTTTATGATTAAATCTATACAAAAAAATATTTTAGTAAAAAGTCATCACCCATGAGGTAAATTTACCTTGTGGGTGATTTTTGGTTATGATAGATAATTTTTGTAATTAAAGATAATTTTAACATAAAAAGAAGACATACAGTTTTATGTAAAAAATAATACACTGGAAGCTTAAAGAAAAGAGGTTGTGGCAGAAGCTACAGTCTTTTTTTTACCCAAAAATAAAAGATAGGGGAAAACTTATAAAAACAATAGCAATAAAATTTAGAATAGAAAATATAAAAACACTGACTGAGGGAATAAGCAGGATTGAAGAAAGAATGACAAGGATAGAGGAGTATCTGATGAAGCATTAAGAGGGGGAAAAAATAGAGTATTAAAAGGTTGAAAAAACGAGCTTTTTGCTAAAAAGTTCTTGTTTATACATAAAGGCGAACACCTTCCCTATATTTTTCCTATCATTGTACTCTTTAAATTTGTAAAAGTCAACATAAAAGTTTTGGGAGGTGAACGGGGTCCAAAAAATGAGGTATTAAAAATTGGGAGGTTAGACCCTCCCAAAGTTCGCTTTTATGTATAAAAGGGAACTTTTCTCAGTTATTGGCTAAATTTCTACATTTAAATTTTCAATTTTAATTAGAATTTTGGAGGAGAAAATTGAAAAAATTTTAAGAAAAATTTAAATAAAAAATATATAAAAACAAACTTGGGGGAGGAAAAATATGATTGAAAAGATTATAAAGGCAGTAAAGAGCAGCAACAAAAGAAGAGGAAGAAACATAACGATAGGGGTAGTGATTGGATTTTTGTTGTTGTGTACAGTAGTAATGGGGGCAGGTGATTATCTTTGGATAAGAGAAAAGGATAATACAATACAATTTAATACAATAAATACTAATGATGAAAATGGTACTAATGGAAATTGGAATACAGCAAATCCATATAGCGATAATAATTGGGATACAGTTAAAAAAACTTATACAAACAATATGACATTGTTATCAAGTGAAAAAAATGGGGTAAATACTAATGGCGATAATATAAGTTATGGACTTAGATTAAGTGGTAACTTGACTGGAGTGAATTTTGTAAATAATGGTTCAATAATAGGAACAATGAGTGGTAACATTTCTAGTTATGGTTTTGGAATATATAATACAGGTACAATGGGAAATATAGAAAATGTAGGACTGATAAATGGTACTGGTAAAAGTGATGATAAAGGTTATGGTTATGGAATATATAATTCAGGTACAATGGGAAATATAGAAAATAAAGGAACAATAAGTGGTACTGGTACTGATGCTGGTTATGGAATATATAATTCAGGTACAATGGGAAATATAGAAAATAAAGGAACAATAAGTGGTACTGGTACTGATGCCGGTTATGGAATATATAATTCAGAAAAAATTGGAGATATAACAAATACAGGAGTAATAAGTGGTTTTGGTGCTAGTGATTATGGTAAAGGTTATGGAATATATAATGATAGTAATGAGAAAAAAATGGGAAATATAACAAATAAGGGAATAATAAGTGTTTATAGTTCTGGTTATAGCTCTGGTGGTTATAGCTCTGGTTATAGTTATGGAATATATAATAAATCAGGTACAATTGGAGATATAACAAATACAGGGATAATGAGTGTTTCTGGCAATGGGACTAGTTCTAATTCTAGTATTGGTAATGGTTATGGAATATATAATAGTTCAGGTACAATTGAAGATATAACAAATACAGGAATAATAAATGTTTTTGGTTATAGTATTTCTAATAATAGTATTTCTAATACTGGTTGGAATTATGGTTTTGGAATATATAATAAAGCTACAATAGAAGATATAACAAATGCAGGAATAATAAGTGGTACTGGTTATAATAATGGTTTGGGTTATGGAATATATAATATGGGGACAATGGGAAATATAGCAAATAAAGGAATAATAAGTGGTTCTGGTAATGATTTGGGTTATGGAATAGATAATGATAGTGAGGATAAAGGAAAGGTAAATATAGCAAATGTAGGAGTTATTTATGGGAAAACTAATGCTATAAAGAAAAGTAATGGAACTATAGCTCCATCAAGTAATTATGGAATACTTGTAAATGGAGATGGTAATAATAATAAGGTAATTGATGGATTAGATATTGTCGATGGAACTCCAAAAGAAAATGAAATATTAAATAAAGGTTTAATATTTACAGCAGTAGATGGAGGAGGATATAAAGCAGAAGAAAAAGAGTATGGAAAATTTGGACAAACTTTTGATAAAGATGCAGGAACTAGAATAATCAATGCTGCAGCATCGGGAAATGGTAAAGATAATATAACAGGAACTGAAAGTTTAAAATTAGAAAATGGAACTTTAACATATAGTGATTCAAATGGTGAAGAGCAAACAGAAACTATTTCTTCAAGTAAAGGATATATATTAAACGGTATAACAAATACTTTGGAAGTTTCAGAAGGAAATAATGAACTTAATAATTCAGTAATTAATGCTTATGGAACAGCAGTTGTATTTGGAGATACAGGAGATAAAGAGCTGACTTTATCAGGAACAATAGTAAATGGTGGAATAGATGAGAGTGATTCTAATCCTGGTACTAAAGTGGCAGCTATATTAGGAAGTGACAATGGAGATACTTTAATACTTCAGTTTATAGTTAGTAATCAAGGTATTCAAAATACTGTAGTCAATGGAAATATAAATATGGGAGCTGGAGCTGATACCCTTACAATTGGAGATGGCACAATAATTAATGGAATTCTTGATGGTGGAGATAGCGATTCTGAAGATACTCTTAATTTTGGAGTAAGTTCAGGTGCTAAGTCAATTCCAGGTGAAAGTCAAGGAATAAATATTATGCACAATATAACTAATTTTGAAAATATAAATGTAGGAGAAAATACAAATGTCACTTTGTTTGAAAAAACTATTGGTGCAGATGGAAAAGAAACAGCTCTAGAAGTTTCAGGAGTGAAAGAGATAGATATAAAAGCAGGTGGAGTTCTTAATTTAAGAATAGACAGCCAGAAATTGAATGGTGGAAGATATGAAGGACATGCCTTATTTAATAAAAATACTAGTCTTATAATCAATGGAGATATTAGTCAGTTGCCAGATGGGAAAACAGAAATTAAAGAAACAGAAGGTGAAAAATACAAGGTAGGAGTATTTAACCTTATAACAAATGGGCTAGGAATAAATGCCATAATTGCTATGGACGGAATAACTTTAAAAGAAAATCTTTTTGTTAAAACTAATTCCATATTGGATAGAGCTACGATTATAAAAAGTCCAAGTGGAAATGAGCAAGTAGGAGATATAAAGATTGAAGACAATGAAGATATTTTTGTAATAAACAAAGAAATACCAAGAGATGAGCAAAAATATATAAAATTAAATGAAATATATAAAGGAGTACATTCAAGTGCAAGGGAAAATTTTAATGCATTAAAAGATATTTTAACTTTAAATGCAGCAGGAGGAGATTATACATCAGTAACAGATAAAGAACAGCTAGCTACACTTTTATCTTACTTAAATAATATCTATACAAGAACTCCATACTCATTTTCAAGTGAGCTTTCAAGAAAATCAGCTGGAATGTTTAGAGATATAGTGACAGAAAATCAATTTAGACCAGATATGAATAAATGGTTGATAATGGGTGGACTAACTCATAGAGATGGAGGAACTAAAGATACATATTATGGAAAAAATTATCATGGCTTTGATACAGGTACAGCTGATGTAGATGTGGATATGAAGCTTACTGGAGCTTACGCCCTGGGTAAATATGGATATTCAGAAAATGTATCATTAGGAGTAACAGTAGGAGGAAATAAAAGTGAAGCTAAACTTCCAATGTCAAAAGTAAAAGGAAACAGTGGATATGTAGGAACTTTTGCAGAAAACTACAGAGGAAACCTTACACTGAAAGCTGGAGCAGGAATTCAATATTCTGAATATGATGCTAATAGAGCAACATTAGGAGGACACAGTTACAGTGAGAAATATTCAGATATGACATATGATATCTACCTAAATGGAAGATATTCTCATAATATTGGAAATAATTTATTCTTAGAGCCATATGGAACACTGTCATATACATATATCAAGCAGGATAGCGCAGATGAAGGAAGCAAGGTTCTTGCAATAGAAACAGATTCAAAATCATTTGACTATACAGCAGCTAAAGTGGGAGTAGACATTAAGAAAGTAATACCAAATGAAAAAGGAAAGAGTACACTGTCAGCAGGAGTGAGCTATACAAGACTTCTTACTGGGGCAGATGAAGAAAACATCACAGGAAGATTTAAAGGTGGAAGCGACTTTGATATTTTGGTAGCTCATAAAAATAAACACAGTATAGGATTAAATGCTAAGTACGCACTTGAACTTGAAAGTGGAATTCTGTTTGATGTAAAAGGAAGCTATTCATTTGAAAGAGATTCACATAATGAAAGTGGAAAAAACAGAAACAAAGGTGAATGGATAGTAGGAGCAGGACTGGGGTATAAGTTCTAAAAAGATATTGAAAATTTATAGTATCAAAAAATATAATGAAATAAAATTGAATAAAATGAAAAGACCAAAAGAATTAAATTTCCTTTGGTCTTTTTTTTATGTAAAAAAATAAATTTTAAGTATTTTAACTGTAGATAAATAAAAATAATAACTAAAAAAAGAAGAAAGAGTTAAGAAAAAATGACAGGGATAAAAGAGTATCTGATGAAGCGCTAGATGAGGAAAAATAAGCTTTGAATCTAAAGGAATGCAAAAAGTTCGCTTTTATAGATAAAAGAGAACAGTATTTAGTTGCTCTCTTAATTTATACCGAAAAAATCAAATTTAAATTTAGATTTTAGAGCAGAAAATCAAAGGAGAAAATTGGACCAAAAATATTAAAATGTCACTGTGGAGGAAATTTATGATTGAAAAAATTATGAAGGCAGTAAAAAGCAGCAACAAAAGAAGAGGAAGAAATATAACAATAGGTACAGTAATTGTATTTCTATTGTCATGTACAGCAGTAATGGGAGTAACAGAGGGTAATTACTTATGGATAAAAGATAATAATGGAATTAAATTTAGTACTGATAATAGTGAACCTGATTCACAAAAAAATCCATATGAAGATGCTGGAAATACTTGGAGCAAAGATGTTTATACAAATAACATAACATTATCTGGAAATGATGTTTATGGATTAAAACTGGAATTGAATTCAAAAAGTTTTGAATTTATAAATAATGGGATAATAATATCTGGCAGTAAAGAATATGATGGTGGACAGAGTGGTTATAGTGGTTATGGAATACATAATGAGAAAAGTGAGAAAATAGCTAAATTAAGCAATAATGGAATAATATTAGGCAACATTTATAATGTTGTATCTAATATGGGGGCTCGGAGCTATGGTTATGGAATATATAATGAAAATGGGACAATAACAAATTTAACTAATAGTGGGTTAATATTTGGTAATATTAGTATTAGTTCTCAGAATTTTACTTATAATTATGGTTGTGGAATACAAAATAAAGGTGGAACAATAACAAATTTAACTAATAGTGGACTAATATCTGGGAATAATAATAGTAATATGAGTATAAATTACAGCTATGGAATACAAAATGGAGGTGGAGAAATAACAAAGTTAGTTAATAGTGGACTGATATTAGGTATTAATACTGCAGAAGAGAGTATGCAATACTATAGTAGTGGAATAGTGAATAGTGGAACAATAACAAATTTAACTAATAGTGGAATAATATCTGGTAGTAGTTCTAGTAGTAGTTCTAGGAATAGTTCTAACTCTGGGATAATGAATAGTGGGACAATAACAAATTTAGATAATAGTGGACTAATATTTGGTAATGCTAATTCTAGTAAAGGTAATAGACTTAATAATAGTTATGGAATATATAATGAAAGCGAAGGAGCTATAACTAAGACTATAACTAATATAGGGATAATATCTGGTGGAGGCAATACTAGTTCTGGATCTGGAATATATAATGAAAATAAAGAAATAACAAGTTTAAATAATAATGGTTTAATATTTGGTAGTGGAATAACTGGCAGTGGAATAGTAAATAGTAACGGAAATAATGGAATAGGTAAATTGATTAATACTGGAATAATATCTAGTAATACCAATAGCACAAATAGTTATGGAATATTTAATATAAATATGATAAAAACTATAATTAATGCTGGGCTGATATCTGGTAATGGCAGTAGTAATAGTGATAGTGTTTATGGAATATATAATAAAGAAGAAATAAAAGATTTAACTAATACAGGAGTTATTTATGGGAAAACTAATGCTATAAAGAATGAAACAGGTGGAGCTATAGGTACAGTAAATAACTATGGAATACTTGCAACAAAAGGGAGTTCAGAAGTTGATGGACTAACTATTAGTGATAACTATGGACTTATAATAAAAAATGGAAAAGAGATAGTTGTTGGAAGTAAAGAAGAAAAAGATGTAAATATACCAGTAACATATAATACTGATGGAAAGGTTAGTGGAACAAGAAATATGACAATAAAAAATCAGATTGATACTACTGGAGATGAGTCATTCACTGGAAATGAAAATGATTCTATATTAAATGCTCTAACAAATACATATAAAGTTACTGGTTTAAATGATGAAGTAGCAGGTTCAATAATCAATGCCTATGGAACAGCAGTTGTATTTGGAGATGTAGGAGATAATAACCAACTAACTTTATCAGGAACAGTAGTAAATGGGGGAATAGAAGATAGTACTAATGGTATAGCTATATCAGGAAGTGGTAATGGAGATACTCTAATACTACAGTCAGGAACTGTTGAATATACAGATGGCAGCAAAGGAATTCAAAATACCATAATCAACGGAAATATAAATATGGGAGCTGGAGCTGATACTCTTACAATTGGAGATGGAACAATAATTAATGGAACTCTTGATGGTGGAGATAGCGATTCTAAAGATACTCTTAATTTTGGAATAAGTTCAGTTACTAAGTCAAATCCAGCAGACAGTCAAGAAATAAGAATCATGCATAATATATCTAATTTTGAAAATATAAATGTAGGAGAAGACACTAATGTCACTTTATTTGAAAAAACTATTGGAGCAGATGGAAAAGAAACAGATTTAAAAGTATCAGGAGTTAATGAAATAAATATAAAAGCAGGTGGAGTTCTCAATTTAAGAATAGATAGCCGGAAATTAAGTGATAATGGAAAATATGAAGGACATGCTCTATTTGGAAATATAGACCTTATAATCAATGGAGATATTAGCCAATTGCCAGATGGTAAAACAGAAATTAAAGAGGAAGAGAATGGAAAATACAATGTAGGAGTATTTAATCTTGTAACAAATGGATTGAGAAAAGATGCCATAATTGCTATGGAGGGAATAACTTTAAATGAAAATCTTTTTGTTAAAACTAATTCCATATTGGATAAAGCTGTAATTTTAAAAGAGTCAGAAGAAAATGGTGGAAAAGGAGAAAAAGGAGATATAAAAATTGAATGGGAAATTGATATTTTTGAAATAAACAAAAATCTATCAAGAGATGAACCAAAATACATAAAATTAAATGAAATATATAAGGGGATATATTCAAGTAAAGAAGAAAATTTTAATGGGTTAAAAGATATTTTAACTTTAACTGTAGCAGGAGAAGACTATACATCAGTAACAGATAAAAAACAGATGGCTATACTTCTATCATATTTAAATAAAATATATACAGCAAGTCCATACTCATTTTCAAGTGAACTTTCAAGAAGATCAGCAGGAATGTTCAGAGATATAGCAACAGAAAATCAGTTTAGACCAAACTTAAATAAGTGGCTGGTAATGGGTGGATTGACTCATAGAGATGGAGGAACAAAAGATACATATTATGGAAAGAATTATCATGGCTTTGATACAGGAACAACAGATGTAGATACAGATATGAAACTTAAAGGAGCATATATATTAGCAAAGTATGGATACTCTGAAAATACAACTTTAGGTACTGTAATAGGTGGAAACAAAAGCGAAGCTAAACTGTCAATGTCTAAAGTAAAAGGAAACAGTGGATATATAGGTGCTTTTGCAGAAAACTACAGAGGAAACCTTACACTGAAAGCAGGAGGAGGAATTCAATATTCAGAATATGATGCTAATAGAGCAACAATAGGAGGACATAGCTACAATGATAAATATTCAGATATGGCATATGATATCTATTTGAATGGAAGATATTCTAATCCAATGGGAGATAACATATTCTTAGAACCATATGGAACATTATCATATACATATATCAAGCAGAAGGGAGCAGATGAAGGAAGTAAAGTATTAGCTATAGAAACAGATTCAAAATCATTTGACTATATAGCAGCAAAAGTGGGAGTAGACCTTAAGAAAGTAATACCACATGAAAAAGGAAAAAGCACACTGTCAGCAGGGGTAAGTTACACAAGACTTCTTACTGGTGCAGATGAAAAACATATTACAGGAAGATTTAAAGGAGAAAATGCAAGCGATTTTGATATTTTAGTAGCTCATAAAAATGAACATAGTATAGGATTAAATGCTAAGTACGCACTTGAACTTGAAAGTGGAATACTATTTGATGTAAAAGGGAGCTATAATGTGGAAAGAGATTCATACAAAGGAAGTGGAAAAAACAGAAACAAAGGTGAATGGATAGTAGGAGCAGGAATAGGATACAAATTCTAACAACAATAAGGGGGAAATAATGACAGAAAAAGAATTTATAAAATATTATAGAAATAGAAATCATTTAAAGAATGTTAAGGAAGCAAAAGAAAAAGTGGAATTATTTTGGGATACAATACTAAAAGCTTTAGATGAAGATGAAAAAGTAGTATTAAAGAATTGGGGAACATTTGAGAAAAAAGAAGTAAAAGCAAGAAGAGTAATGATACCCAAGATGGATAAAATAATAATAATCGATGCAAAAGAAAAGATAAGATTCAAAGCAGGGAAAGGATTGAGAAATGTGATAAATGGAGCTGATGTAGATGAATAAGATGGAATTGGCTAAATTATATATCAAAGCAAGTAAAAGTGAAATATCAATAAAAAAAGCAGTGGAGGAAATAGATATATTTCTAAAAACTATGCAGGAAGCTTTGGTGATAAGTGGAAAGGTAAAATTTATGAAAAAAGGAACTTTTGAAGTACTAAAAAAAGAACCAAGAATAATATCGAATCCATCAACTAGAGAATTGATGAAAATTTATCCTAGAAGAACAGTAAAGTTTAGAGCATCAAAAAGTATAATGGAATAAAATTGAATAAAAAATAATGAAAAGACCAAAAGAATTAAATTTCCTTTGGTCTTTTTTTATGTAAAAAAATAATAAATTTTTTGGATATCTTACTTTTTTAGAGGTAAACAAAAAATAAAAAAGATTAGAAAAAATAAATAGGATTGAAAAAGAATTACAAGATTAGAAAAATTCCTAATAGGGCTTTAAGAGAGGAAAATAAGCTTTGAATCTAAAAGAATGCAAAAAGTTCTCTTTTATCTATAAAGACGAACACTTTTTTGAAATTGATGCTATTATTATACTCTTTAAATTTAAAAAAGTCAAGATGAAAAAATTAGGGGGAAAACAGGGTCCAAAAAATGGGGTGTTAAAAATTGGGAGGTTAGAGTGTCTAAAAGTTCGCTTTTATAGATAAAAGAGAACATAATTCACTTGCGTCCTCAATTTATACCAAAAATATCAAAATTAAATTTGGTTTTTGAAATAGAAAATTGAAGAGGAAAGATTAAATGAAAAAATATTAAAATATCACTGTGGAGGAAATTTATGATTGAAAAAGTTATGAAGGTAGTAAAGAATAGCAACAAAAAGAGGAGCAGAAATATAACAACAGGAGCAGTAATTGGATTTCTATTGTCGTGTACAGCAGTAATGGGAACAGATGAAACAGCATTAACTATAACTGTAAATGATAGTGAAATAGAATTTAATGGTAAAAAATATGATAGTAAAACTCATGGATTTTCAGAAAATACTTTTGATGGTCAAACTTATACTAATAATACAGAGATTTCTAGTATAAGTCAATCAGGTACAGCTTATGGAATAAAAATAAAACTTTATGGATTAGCAACTCCTATAGAGGTAATAAATAATGGAGTAATATCTGCTCATGGTGCTAGTGCCAATGCTTATGGAATATACAATGATATTAACTCAAAAGTAAATTTAATAAATAATGGAACAATATATGCTACTGATTCTCAGACAGATACTTTTGGAATATATAATAATGGTGGAATAATAACAGAGTTAAATAATAGAGGAACAGTCTTTATTAAAGGAAGTAGCACCAAGGTTCATGGAATAACTAATATAAATAAGGCTAAAATAATAGAGCTGAATAATAGTGGAACAATACTTAGTGTTGCTGATAATATGGATGATGGTTTCGGAGTATATAATGAAGGAATAATAAGCAAATTGAATAATAATGGAATAATATCTGGTACAAATACTACGGGGATTGCTTCTGGAGTATATAATTATAATGAAGGAACGATAACAAGATTAGATAATAGTGGAAAAATATTTTCTAATAGAACTGGTGATAAATCAGGTTATGGAATATATAATTCAGTTGAAATAGGAAATATAACAAATACAGGAGTTATTTATGGGAAAGATAGTGCTATAAAAAATGATACTCTAATGAGTAATGTTGGAACTATAAAGGAAGTAAATAACTATGGAATACTTGTAAATGGAACTGACCAAGATGTAAATGATGGAATAAATATTAGTAACAACTATGGACTTATAATAAAAAATGAAGGTAAAAATCAAGGTGATATAACTGCAGGAGCTACAGGAGATCAGGATATATCATTCTATGATAATGAAAAAAATATCACGGGAGAAAGAAAGGTAACAATAGAAAATGTAACAGGAAAAAATGATGATAAAAGTAATTCATTTTCTGGAGATAAAGAAAACCATATATTAAATGCTTTGAAAAACACATATAAGGTTACTGGAGAAAATAACAATGTCACAGGTTCAATAATCAATGCTTATGGAACAGCAGTTGTATTTGGAGATACAGGAGGTAATAACCAACTGACTTTATCAGGAACAACAGTAAATGGTGGGATAGATGAGAGTGATCCTAATACTAAAGGTATAGCTATATCAGGAAGTAATAATGGAGATACTTTAATACTTCAGTCAGGAGAAATTAAATATAAAGATAATAATGGAGAGGAAAAATCTGCAACTCAAAATACTATAGTTAATGGAAATATAGATATGGGAGCTGGAGATGATAAACTTATAGTAGGAAGTGGAACAGTACTCAATGGAGATGTAGCTATGGGAGCTGGAGATGATGAACTTGAAATAGAAAATGGAGCAGTAATTAATGGAAAGCTTGATGGTGGAATTGGAACTAACAGTACTCTTAATTTTAATTCAACAACAGCAAGAACTTTAAATAGTGATAAAATAAATATTATGCATAATATATCTAATTTTAAAAATATGAATATAAATACAAATGTTACTCTATATGAGAAGACTATTGATGCTAATGGAGTAATGGATAATTTAAAAGTAACAGGTGTAGACAAGATAACAATAGGAAAAGATGGAAACCTTATCTTAAGAATAGATGGAACAAATAATAATTCCCATGCTCTTTCAACTGGGAACACTAGTGGAATAATAGAATCAGATGGAGGAAAACTTCTTTTAGCTCTTAATGGAGTAGGAGAGGGAAGTACAATAAAGATTGGAATGAACCTTGGAAATGGACTATATGGTATAGAAAATGAGGAGATTATATATGGAGATAAATTTACTTTAGATAGTACTTCACTACTTCATTCAGTTAAAAAAACAAGCAATACAGAAGTATTAATAACTACAAAAACAAGTTTGCCAAAGTCACCAGCTGGAGCAATTAATTATGATGAATTGGATAAAATATATCAAAGTATGAGAGATGTAGATGGAGTGAAGGAATTTGATGTAGATACTAATAAGAAACTTTCAACATTCTTAGGATACTTAAATGACATCTATGCAGGAAATCCATATTCATATTCAAGTGAACTTTCAAGAAAGTCAGTGGGAATGTTTAGAGATATAGCAGTAGAAAGCCAATTTAAACCAGAGCTAAATAAATGATTGATAATGGGTGGATTAACTCATGTAGATGGAGGAACAAAAGATACATATTATGGAAAAGGATACTACACATATGATATAGGAAGTATAGATATGGACGCAGATACTAAAATAACAGGAGCATATATGCTTGGAGAATACGGAGTATCAGATACATTGACTTATGGAGTAGTAATTGGAGGAAATAAGCTTAAATCTGAGTTGTCTAATGGTTCAAAAGTAGATGGAGATGCGCTGTATATGGGAGCATATGCTAAAAAGTATGTAGGAAATCTAAAAGTAACAGGAGGATTAGGGCTGCAGTATGGAGATTATGATGCAGATAGATTTGCAGCAGGAAAAGGAATAACAGAAACAAGAAGTTATTCAGATAATTATAATGATATGATATATGATATTTACCTAAATGGAAGATATTCTCATAACATAGGAGAAAACTTGTTCTTAGAACCATATGGAACATTGTCATATACATATATCAAGCAGGATAGCGCAGATGAAGGGAACAAAACTCTTGCAATAGAAACAGATTCAAAATCATTTGACTACACAGCAGCAAAAGTGGGAGTAGACCTTAAAAAAGTAATACCACATGAAAAAGGAAAGAGTACACTTTCAGCAGGGGTAAGCTACACAAGACTTCTTACTGGGGCAGATGAAGAAAATATCACAGGAAGATTTAAAGGTGGAAGCGACTTTGATATTTTAGTAGCTCACAAGAATGAACACAGTATAGGACTTAATGCTAAGTATGCTTTGGAATTAGAAAATGGAGTTCTTTTTGATGTAAAAGGAAGCTACAATGTGGAAAGAGATTCACACAACGGAAGTGGAAAAAATAGAACAAAGGGTGAATGGATAGTAGGAGTAGGAATAGGGTACAAATTCTAATAATAACAGGAGAAAGCTATGACAGAAAAAGAATTTATAAAGTTTTATAAGAGAAGAAATCTCTCAAGAAGCTATAAAGAAGCAAAAGGAAAAGTAGATTTATTTTGGGATACCTTACTAAAGGCTTTAAATGAAGATGGAAAAGTATCATTAAAGAATTGGGGAGTATTTGAGAAAAAAGAGGTAAAATCAAGAAAAGTAGTGCTACCTAAAACGAATGAAGCAGTAATAATTGGAGCAAAGAAAAAGATAAAATTCAGAACAGGGGCAGGACTGCAAGATGCAATTAATAGTGGTGATGTAGATGAATAAGAGAGAGCTGGCAAAGATATATAGTACAATAAGTCAAGAAGAAGTACTGAGAAGAGAAGCATTAAAAGAAATAGAAATATTTATACAGACTCTACAAGAAGCTCTGCAAAAATATAATTCAGTTACATTTGTCAACAGAGGTGTATTTGAAGTAGCAAAAAGAAAGCCAAAAGTGGTAAGTAATCCATCAACTAGGGAATTAATGAAAATTTATCCTAGAAAAACAGTAAAGTTTAGAGCATCAAAAAATATAATGAAATAAAATAATAACGAAAAAGACTAAAGGGATTAAAATTTCTTTTAGTCTTTTTTTATATAAAAAACTGCCAAAAATAAAATATTTTCAGCAGTTTTCGTGTTATAAAAATATTTTATTTATCTCAGATTCACCAGTTACTTTTATTCCATTTTTTATTAGCAAATCAGCAGTGGCACCATTTCCATTTATAAGAACTTTTGAAAAAGTACCATCATAAATTTTTCCATAACCACAGGAAGGACTTCTTTCTTTCAAAATGGCAGCACTGCACTTGTAAAGTTTAGCCAATTTGAGAACTTCTTCAGCACCTTTTAAATATTCCTTTGTAACATCTATACCAGTTTTTGTAATAATTTTATCTCCACATATTTCAGCTGGATCACGAGGAGTAGCAAGTCCTCCAAGCTGTTCAGGACATACTGGTATGAGTTCATGCTCTTTCAATAAAGTTTCTATATCTTTTTTTAGTTCCCCTTTACCATTGTAACGACACTCTACCCCTAGTAGACAGGCACTTACTAATATTCTCATAATCCTCCTCCTGAATAATTAAGCTAGAGCTTCAATTTTACTTTTGAAACTTTGTGGAACTCTCTTTATTTTTTTAGCTGTGTAGTCAAAGCATACAAGCATTGTATAGCCATTGATTACTTTCTCTCCAGCAGTATTGTATATCTCGTAATGAAGTGTAAAGTTAGTTCTTTCAATTTCAGCTTTAACTATTTTTATTTCAATTTCATCATTTAAGAAAAGTTCTTTGTTGTACTCAACATATCCATTTTTTTGGATAACTCCAACTCCATCTCCTAAATCTAATTCTGTAAATCCTAGAGATTCAAAGAATGCCATTCTTGAAAATTGAAAAAAGAGAAGAGCTCTTTCATTCCCAACATGACCTCCATAGTTTATATCTTCCTGTACTATCTTATATTTGTATGAAAACATTTTACCTCCCTGAAAAATTTCATTAAATTGAATATCAATACAGTAATTATATTATAAAAACTGTAATAAGAAAAGAGATTAGAGTTAATAAAATAAAAATATATAAGTTGAATCAATGTAAAATCAAATTTTAAGCAATATATAAAACTTTGAGATAAAGGAGATAAATTAAAAGCATTGACAATAAAAGAAATTAAAGTATAAAATTAAATTAGAAGAAAAATACATATACACTAAGGAGAAAGGAATGGGGAAAAAAGGGTATGGGTTTTTATTCAAGGGGAAAAAAGAAACAAAATCTTTAAAAGATGAGATTATAGAAAATACATATGTGAATAAAATGATGAAATCTATAGTTGATTCATCTTATGATGGAATTTATGTGACTGATGGAGAGGCTAATACTCTTTTGGTAAATAAGTCATATGGAAGAATTACAGGTTTGAATATAGAGGAATTGATTGGGAAGAATATGAAGGATTTAGTTGAAGCAGGAGTATATGATAATTCAGGTTCTCTTGCAGTAATAGAAACAGGCAAGGAAGCTACTGTGAATCAAAAACTTTCTTCTGGAAAAGAGATACTGGTAACAAGTGTGCCAGTATTTGATGAAAATGGAGCAATAAAATATATAGTGACTAATGTGAGAGATTTATCAGAGATGGAAAGACTTCGTAGGGAATTATTCTTAAATCAAAATCTGACTCAGAAATATAAAGATGAATTGGAAAATATGAAAGAACAGCTTGTGGATATAGATGATATAACATTTAGAGATAAATCAATGTTCAATACTTTGAAAATGATATTGAAAATATCTAAGATGGATACTTCTGTGCTTTTGACGGGAGAAACTGGAACTGGAAAAACTCATATAGCTAAATTAATACATAAATACAGCAATAGAAATGAAAAGACATTTATTGAAATAAATTGTGGAGCTATACCAGAAAGCCTTATAGAATCAGAATTTTTTGGATATGAAGCAGGAGCTTTTACAGGAGCATCTAAAAAAGGAAAGATGGGAGTATTTGAACTTGCTAATAATTCCACTCTGTTTTTAGATGAGATATCAGAATTAAATATAGATTTACAGGTAAAATTATTGAAAGTCTTGGAAAGTTTGGAAGTGAGGCGTATAGGGGGAGAAAAAATCATTCAGACTAATGCAAGGATAATAGCTGCTACAAATAGAAATCTGAGGGAATTGATAAAAGAGGGAAAATTCAGGGAAGATTTGTATTACAGACTGAATGTACTGTCTATAAATATCCCATCTTTAAAAGAGAGAAAAGATGATATAATTCCTTTGTGTCTAAGATTCTTGAAAGAGTTTAATGAAAAATACAATGTTGAAAAATTCTTCAATAAAGAAATAATAGAAGTATTCTACAGATATCAATGGCCTGGAAATATAAGAGAAATGAGGAATCTCATAGAACAATTAGTAATAATATCTCAAGGAAATGAAATTTCTACTGACTACCTTCCTAAATATATTTTTCAAAATGGAACTTTAGAGAGCCTATATGAAAAAACAGAGAAGGCTGATGAATTTTTCCAATATTATAAAATGAGCTTAAAGGAGGCTACTCTTAAATTTCAGCAGAATCTTATTAAAAATATGCTCAAGGAAAAAGGTTCACAAAGGCAGGTTGCAAAAGCACTTCAGGTAGATCCAGCAACAATTACAAGGAAGCTCACAGGCAGGGAATAATTATTAGTGCACAAACGTTGCAGAAATGCAACGAATTGCAAAAATGCAAAACTTTATAAAAACTGTATTGAAAAAATGCAATACAGTTTTTTTTAATTCTTTTTATAAAAATATAAAATAATGCTTTATTTAGTACTTGTGAAAATAAAGAGAAAAAAATAATATTGGCAGACAAATTGCTTATTTAATATATCAGGGAATTAAAATAAATTTAAAAGGGAAGTGATTTGTATGGCTTTAAAAACACCACAAGAGTATTTAGATAGTTTAAGAAAATTAAATTTGGAAGTTTATCTTCTAGGAGAAAGAGTGAAGGACCCTGTAGATAACCCTATTATCAGACCATCTTTGAACTCAGTTATAATGACTTATGAGCTTGCACAAGATCCAAAATATGCTGACCTGATGGTAGTTAATTCTCATTTGACAGGAGAAAAAATTAATAGATTCACACATATACATCAAAGTACTGAAGATCTTGTAAAGAAAGTAAAAATGCAGAGATTATTGGGACAGAAAACAGGTTCTTGTTTTCAGCGTTGTGTAGGAATGGACGCTTTCAATGCTGTATACAGTACTACTTATGAAACAGATCAAAAATATGGAACAGAATATCATGCCAGATTTAAAAAATTTCTTGAATATGTACAAAAAGAAGATTTAACAGTAGATGGAGCTATGACTGACCCTAAAGGTGACAGAGGACTTTCACCATCAAAACAGGAAGATCCTGATTTATTTCTTCATATAGTTGAAAAAAGAAAAGATGGAATAGTAGTAAGAGGAGCAAAAGTACATCAGACAGGAATAGTAAATTCTCATGAAGTACTTGTAATGCCTACTATATCTATGACAGAGGAAGATAAAGAATATGCAGTAGCTTTTTCTGTACCTACTGATACAAAAGGAATAAAAATCATCTATGGAAGACAATCTTGCGACACTAGAAAACTTGAAGAAGGAACTTTGGATAGAGGAAATCCTAAATTTGGAGGACATGAAGCTCTGGTTATATTTGATAATGTATTTGTACCAACTGAACGTATATTTATGTGTGAAGAATATGATTTCTCTGGAATGCTTGTAGAAAGATTTGCAGGATTCCACAGACAAAGTTATGGAGGATGTAAAGTAGGAGTTGGAGATGTACTTATTGGAGCAGCAGCACTTATTGCAGACTACAATGGAACAAAAAAAGCTTCTCATGTAAAAGATAAAATAATTGAAATGATACATTTGAATGAAACTTTATATTGTGCAGGAATTGCATGTTCTAGTGAAGGACATCCAACAGTAGCTGGTTCATATGAGATAGATATGCTTCTTGCAAATATATGCAAACAAAATGTAACTAGATTCCCATATGAAATAGCAAGACTGGCTGAAGATATTGCTGGAGGATTGTTTGTAACTATGCCTTCTGAAAAAGATTACAGAGATCCAGTATTGGGAGCATATATAGATAAATACTTGAAAGGAGTAGCAGCTGTACCTACAATAGACAGAATGAAAGTACTTAGACTTATAGAAAATCTTACACTTGGAACAGCAGCAGTTGGATATAGAACTGAATCTATGCATGGAGCAGGATCACCTCAAGCACAAAGAATTATGATAAGCAGACAATCTAATCTTGAAGTTAAAAAACAATTTGTAAAAGATATCTTAGACATTAAGGACTAATTATGGAAAAAATAGAAAAATTTTTAGATGAGGAGATAAGACCAGAACTGCAAAAGCATAATGGGGATATATCTATCGAAGAGTATGATGAGAAAAGTAAAAAACTTGTTTTAAGATTGATGGGGCAGTGTTGTACCTGCCCTCATTCAATTGATACTACTGAAAATTTTATAAAAGTCAGTATAAAGGAGAAATTTCCAGAAATAGAAACCCTACATGTAAATGCAGGAGCTTCCAAAGAGTTTATAGAAATAGCTAAAGCATATTTAAGAGGGAGGTAGGTTTATGGATTGGAAAGAAGAATATAAAAAAAGGGTTTATTCTCCAGAAGAAGCAGTAAAAAAAATAAAATCAAATAATCGTGTTGTTATATGCCACGCAGCAGGAGAACCACAAACTTTGGTAGATGCAATGGTGAAAAACTACAAGGAATATGAAAATGTAGAAATAGTTCATATGGTTCCCCTTGGAAAATGTGAATATATGAAGCCAGAGATGGCAGGACATTTCAGACATAACGGGCTTTTCTTAGGAGGAGGAACAAGAGAGGCAGTAAGTGCAGGAGCTGGAGAATATACACCATCATTTTTCTTTGAAATACCAAAATTATTTAGAAAAGGAGGAAATCTTCCAGTAGATGTGGCTTTGATACAGGTATCTCTTCCTGATGAACATGGATACTGCAGTTTGGGAATAACTTGCGACTATACAAAAGCTGCTGCTGAGAATGCAAAGTGTGTTATAGCCCAGGTGAATAAATTTATGCCAAGAGTGTTGGGAGATAACTTTATACACATATCAGAAATAGATGCAATAGTAGAAAAAGATGAGCCTATAATTGTTTTAAATCCACCTAAGATAGGAGATGTAGAAAGAAAAATAGGGGAATACTGTGCAAGTCTGATAAATGATGGAGATACATTGCAGTTAGGTATAGGAGGTATACCAGATGCAGTGCTTACATTTCTGAAGGATAAAAAAGATTTGGGAATACATTCAGAAATGATATCAGATGGAGTGGTGGATTTAGTAAAAGCAGGAGTTATCAACAACAGTAAAAAGACTCTTCATAGAGGAAAATCTATTGTAAGTTTCCTTATGGGAACTAGAAAACTGTATGATTATGTAGATGACAATCCAAGTGTAGAAATATATCCAGTAGACTATGTAAATGATCCGAGAGTAATATCTAAAAATGACAATATAGTTTCTATAAATTCAGCTATACAAGTTGATTTAATGGGACAGGTAAATGCTGAAACTATTGGAACAAAACAATTCAGTGGTACTGGAGGACAGGTAGATTTTGTAAGGGGAACAGCCTTTGCTCTAAATGGAAAATCAATAATAGCAATACCTTCTACAGCTTCTAAAGGAAAAGTATCAAGAATTACTGCTTATTTAGATGAAGGAGCAGCTGTTACTACTTCAAGAAATGATGTACAGTATATAATCACTGAATATGGAATTGCTGATTTAAGAGGAAAAACTTTGAGAGAAAGAGCAAAGGAACTTATAAAAATAGCTCACCCTGATTTTAGAGAAGAATTAACTCAGAAAGCATTGGAAAAATATAAAACACTTTAGGAGGGGAAAAATATGGCAATTAGAGAATACGGACAGGAACAACCATATACTCCACTGGGAATATTTAAACTAAGATTGCCTTTTATTCATTATAAATGGGAATGGTCAGAGGCAATACAGGCAATATTTATGTGTGCAACATGTTTGGGAGCTATTCCTATATTGACTGAATATCTGGGAGTGTCTTTTGAACTGGCATGGTCTATGGTAATAATTAATGGGATACTTTATAACCTTCATGCACTTCTTGGAGATCCAGTAGTACCTGGTTGGATAACACCTTCTATTCCTTTGACAATAGTATATCTTTCAAAATTTACTATTGGTGTAGATAGAATACATGCTCTTATAGCTTTGCAGCTGCTTGTTGCATGTATATTTATAATAATGGGGATAACTGGTTTGGCAGGAAAACTTATGGGAATAATACCAGTATCCATAAAATCAGGAATACTTTTGGGAGCAGGATTTGCAGCAGTAGTTGGAGAATTCAGTGCAAAGGGAAGATTTAATCTTTACCCTATATCAATAGCTTTTGGAGGATTATTTTCTTTTTATCTGCTTTTTTCACTGAAGTTTAGAGATTTGAGGAAGAAAAGCAAAATAGCAGACGCCTTTGGAAAATATGGTATGCTTCCAGCTA
Source organism: Fusobacterium varium (assembly GCA_900637705.1). Taxonomy (NCBI): domain Bacteria; kingdom Fusobacteriati; phylum Fusobacteriota; class Fusobacteriia; order Fusobacteriales; family Fusobacteriaceae; genus Fusobacterium; species Fusobacterium varium. The sequence goes on along the minus strand of LR134390.1, from coordinate 1,824,721 downwards.
TCTTTTTAAGTATAATAATAAGCCCGTTAGTAAAAGAACTTCCATTTCCAAAGATAGAAATAGGATCAGTTATAAAAATACCAGAAATGGGAAATATATTGAGAGAAGTGAGTATATTTGGAGTAGGAGTTCCTAAAGCAGCATTTTTTATAAGTGCTATACCTATGGCAGCAATGATATATATAATTGCATTTGGAGATTTTGTAACAAGCAGTGCATTAATAAATGAAGCTGATGAAGTAAGACAAGATGAAAAAATAGATTTTAACTCTAATAGGTCAAACTTAATTAGTGGATTAAGAAATATAATACAGTCAATTTTAATTCCATATATACCTATGTGTGGACCATTGTGGGCAGCAGTTACAGCTTCTGTATCTCAGAGATATAAAGAGGGAAGAACAGCTATGGATTCTATATATGGTGGAGTTGGAACATTTAGAATAATGACTTGTATATCAGTTGCATTAGTACCTATAGTTTCATTGGTACAGCCTATACTTCCAGTTGCTTTATCCCTTACTATGCTTGTGCAAGGATATATTTGTACAAGACTTGCTATGTCTATGTGTAAATCAGAACTGGATATGGGAATAGCTGGAGTAATGGCAGCAGTACTTGCAACAAAAGGTGCAGCATGGGGATTAGGAATAGGTATAATTTTGTATGTGCTTCTTGAAAATATAAAAGGTAAACAAAATGAAACAGCAGAAGTTCAAGAATAAGGAATCTAAACATGGAAATTAGATTTTGTGGAGGTTGCAATCCTCTATACCACAGGGAGAAATTATATGAAATGCTGAAACTTTTACCAGAAAATAAAGATGTAGTAATAGTATTGAATGGTTGTCAGAGAGGGTGTGTAAAAGTTTTAGAAAATAAAAATGTAATAAATGTTCAAGAATATTTAGTACATACAGGTAATTTTGATGAAAAAGAAATTTTAAAATGGATAATGGGGAAAATAAAATAATGAGAGAGGGATATTTCCAGAGCTAAGCCATAGTAAATTTGGAGATATCACTCTCTATTTTTTTATAATAAATTTAAATATACCTGATTAAATTATTTTATTTCTTTAATGATACTGTTTTATAATAAAGAAGTTTTTTAAAAAAATATATTGTATAGATTTTTTTTATATATTATTTATAATGTAAGAAGGAAGAATATGCAGCTTAAAGGAGTATGATATGGAAATAAGATATGGAAATGATAAGGATAAAGCAAAAGCTGAATATATATGGAAAGAGTGTTTTACAGACAGTGAAAATGAGGTAGATTTTTATTTTAATGAATTGTATAGAAAAGAAAATTTTTTACTTATGGAAGATGGAGAAAGGGAGATAAGAGCTTCACTTCATGAAAATCCATATGAAATAATAGTAAATGATGAGGTTATTCCATCTTTTTATATAGTTGCAGTAGCTGTTTCCCCTCAATATCGTGGAAGAGGGTATATGGGAGAACTTATAAGATACAGTTTGAAAAATGCAAGGAAAAAAGGGTTGGACTTTATTTTTCTTAGTCCTATAAACAGTGAAATATATAAAAGATATGGCTTTGGATATATGAGCAGTCTTGAAAAATATAGTATGTCTATGAAAGATATCCCTTTTGATAGAATAGATAAAGCATATGAAATAAAAAAAGTATCTGATGAAAAAAATATGTATAAAGATTTGGTAGAAATTTATGAGAAAAAGATGAAAAATAATTTTGCCTATTTAAAAAGAGATGAAAATTATTATAGAAGAGCTTTGAAAGAGATGGAAAATGAAAATGGAGATATTTATATATTCTATTTGGAGAATAGACCAGTTGGATATATTTCATTATACAGAAGAGAAGAAAGTATAGAAGTCAGAGAGTTCTTCGGAATAAGCAGAGGTGTAGTCGAATCAATGTATGCTTTTATAAAAACATATAGAGAATACTACTCAGAGCTTATAATAAAAGCTCCTGTAAAGAGCAATCTGAATTTTTATATTCATAATCAGGTAGCTATGAAAAAAATGAATCTCCATTTATAATGGGAAGAATAACTAATGTAGAAAGTATGCTTAAAAGACTTCATTTAAAAGGAAGTAACTTAAAAATATCTGTTATTGATAAAATTATTGAGGAAAATAATGGGGTATTTGAAATTGATATAAATGGAAATGTTAGCAAAAAAGATAAGATAGAAAATGATATGGAAATAGATGTATCAGAATTAAATCAGTTGCTATTTGGGTATTTTTCTATGAAGGAAATGATTGAACTAGAAAGAGTAAAGATAAATAATACAGAGAAAGTAAGTGAATTGGAAAAATTATTTGCTAAAAAGAAAGTGTATATTCAAGAATATCAATAAAACAAAAAAGCTGGCAGATTTTGTAGACTGTCAGCTTTTTTGTTAATTAAGTAAAAATTAAAATACTTTTAAAAAGAAAGGATTTGTAGGTTAATTGTATAATAACTTATTGAAAAAGTCAACAATTATTTTTGAAATATTTTATTTATTTGTTTCCTATTATAATTTCATTAAGAGATAGTTTAGGAACAAAGTGGTTATTGAGTGTATCTCTATAATATTTAGTATCCTTATTTTCTGCTGCAACTATTTTAACTTTATCTTTTGGCTCACCTAAGGCAAGAATGAAATATGACTTATATTTTTCTGGAAGAGCAATTAGTTTTTCAACTTCCTTTTTATTATAAGCTCCTATAATACAACCACCAAATCCCATTTCAGCAGCACAAAGAAGCATATTTTGTGAAGCTATACCCATGTCAAAGTGCAATAGAGGTTCAGAAGTTTGAGTAAGAGGATTGCAGGCACAAAGAATAACATAAGCTCTTGGAGATTCTTCAAGTACAGGATTCCAGCTTACAGCAGCAGCCCATTTAATCTGCTCAAATATTTCATCACATAATTTTTTGTCAGAAACACAAAAAAATCTGATAGACTGGGAATTTTTAGCTGATGCTCCAAGTCTTGCTCCTTCTACTATTTTAGATAATTCAGTTTTTGTCAATGGTCTGTCAGTAAAGCTTCTGTGTGAACGTACATTTTCTAAAGTCTTTAAAATCATAACAGCCTCCTAAGTTTATTTAATTTATCTATTTAAAATAAGATTTCTATATTCTTTGGCAGTGAGTTTTTCTTTTGGTAGTGCTTTGGTACTGATAGTGGAAGCTAAAGCCTGTCCAAAATAACCACTATTTAATGAGTTTATATGAGTGATGGCTATAGCCAATGCATCTGCTGCATCATCTGGTTTTGGAAGCTCTTTCATTCCTAAAAATTTTTGAACCATCAGTTGTACCTGTTTTTTTTCAGCTTTTCCATATCCAGTTATACCTGTTTTAACCTGTAGAGGAGTATACCCTTGTATTTTTAATCCATTTTGTTTTCCACATAAAAGAAGAACACCTCTAGCTTGTCCAACAGAAATAACAGTTTTGTTATTTTTAAAGAAAAACAGTTCTTCTATTGCCATATGTTCAGGATTATATTTTTTTATGAGTTCGCTGAGCTTTTCATAAATTTGACAGAGTCTTTCTTCCATAGGAGTATCTTTATCAGTATAAAGGCACCCATAATCTATTACTTTAAATTTATTATTTTCATAGTCAATTACACCAAAACCTACTATTGCTGTTCCCGGATCAATTCCCAGCACTCTCATTAAAAATCACCTCTCTATATTAAAGTGTAACATATTTGACAGTATTTTTCTATTAAATAAAAAATATATAAAAAATAAAGGATTTTTTTTAATTATACAGTATAAAACTAGTGTAAAATATAATTTGAGAAAGGTAGGGGAAAGTGTTGGATATTTCTGAATATATAAAAGATATAAGTACTTATCCTCTTTTGACACCTAAAGAGGAGAGAGAGATTGCAGTAAAAGCAAGATCTGGAGATAGAGAAGCACAGGAAAAATTAGTGACTTCTAATCTTAGACTGGTTATCAGCATAGCTAGAAAATATACAAATATGGGAATCCCTATACTTGATTTGATACAGGAAGGGAATATGGGATTGATAAGAGCAGTAGAAAAATATGAACCAGATAAGAATATAAGATTTTCTACTTATTCTACATTTTGGATAAAGCAGAGTATACTTAGATATATTACATCAAGTAGAGGGCTTATCAGGTTTCCTTCATATGTCTATGATGGCATATCAAGAATGAAAAAATATGTACAGGATTATAAAAATAAAAACTCACATTGCCCATCTATTGATGAGATATGCAGAAGTCTGGATATGAAAAAAAAAGAGGCTGAAAGATACATTGATGTATTGGAAAAAGGAAATGGGATAGGAAACGAAATGTATGGAGAGATGGTGGAATATTGCAGCAGTATAATTTATGATGATACTTTTGAAGATGAGGTTATTGCCAAAAGTTCAAATATTGATTTAATGAAGAAAGTAAATAAACTTCCACCAAGGGAAAGGGAAGTTCTGATATATAGATATGGACTATTAGATGAAAAGGTACTTACTTTAGGAGAAATAGGACAACGAATGAATCTCACTAAAGAGAGAATAAGACAGATACAACTGGAGGCAATTGATAGACTAAGAGAAAAATTATAAAAAAAATAAAAATTATACAGAGGGTGTTTCATAAGTTGAAACCCCTTTTTTTCGTTATATTATGGATTAAATAGGTGAAGCTTAAAACTGAAAACATTTGACAGATATTGTTAAAAATTATAAAATTACTAGTGTGTATTGAACAAATCAGTATGAAAAGGGGAAGAAAGACATTTGAAAAATAGATTTTATATAACTATAACTGATTTCAGAGGGGTAAAATGCTATTCTTTTGATAAAATAATAAAAAAATATCTTTTTGTAGTGGGAAGCCTTTTCTTTACAGGACTTGTTTTACTGATAATAATGATCTTCGTCTTGAAAGATAAAGTAGATGAATACAGCTATTTTAAGCTCGAAAATGAAAAACTTTATACTCAAATAGAGGAAAATAGAAAAAATCTGGAAGAAAAAAATCTGGAACTTGAAAATATAAGTGAAAAGATAACAGAAATTGAAAGACTTATGGGTGAGGATAGTATTGCCAACTCAGTAAATCTCAATGAGATAGAGAGGCTGGATTTAACTAAGTTAAATATAATAGATAAGAAATATCTTCTTCAGATGATTCCAAATGGAAATCCAGTATCGCCATTTAGTGGATATTCAAGTGGATTTGGGGGGAGATTTCATCCTGTATTGGAGCAGAGGAAGTTTCATTATGGATTGGACTTTGTAGCTAAAATTGGAACAAGTGTACTAGCCCCTGGAGATGGGATAGTAGAATATGCAGGATTTAATTCTGGAGGATTTGGAAATCTTATTATATTATCACATAACTTTGGATTTAAAACATATTTTGCTCATTTAAGCGAGATAGATGTAAAAGTAGGAGATTTTATAACTAAGGGAACTGTAATTGGTAAAACAGGAAATACAGGAAGGTCCAGTGGACCTCATCTCCATTATGAAATACATTATCTTGGAAAAAGAATGGATCCAAAGAATTTTGCAAAATGGAGTCTAGAGAATTATGACTATATATTTAAGAACGAAAAGGGGGTAAAATGGCAATCTTTAATAGAAATGACAAAGTTGCAGACACAGATTATTCAACAAAAGAATTAACTAAGGTATCACAGGGGACTTCATTCACAGGAGATGTAGTAAGTGAATGTAATTTGCTTATTGATGGGGAAATCAATGGAAATATACTTTCAAGAGCATCTGTTACTATTGGGCCTAAAGGTAAAGTTGAAGGAAAGATAGCAGCTTCAAAAATTGTTATAAGTGGATTTTTCAAAGGGGAATTAGAAGGGGATACTGTTGAACTTTCAGCAACAAGTAATGTAATAGGAGATATTATAAGCGACAAACTTGTAATAGAAGATGGTGGAAACTTCGAGGGATATAGTAAGAAAAAAAAATCTAATGAATATCTAAGTATGAAAGATGATGAAGAGGAAAAAACAAATTCATATGAGGAAGAAGAGATAGACGAATAATTAAAAAGTAGCAGGTGATATTTTATCACCTGTTTTTTTGGCAAAATAAAAAAAGGAGTGATGATTCACTCCGAGAATATCTTAATTGAGAAGAAGATTTAATCCACTGATTATACTTACTAGAACAATAAATTTTTCAAAAATATTCTGATTCATTTTTCCAACTATGAATCTACCTATAAATATTCCTACAAAGACAGTAGGAATAGCACATGCACCTCTTGATACAGTAAATAAATTAATATTTTTTAAGAAAAAGAAATAAAGTATAAGTTTTGAAAAATTAACTATGAAGTAAAACCAGCTTCTAGTTCCATAGAATTTCTCTTTATCTAAATTTATATTTAAGAGATATATACTCATAAGAGGACCAGATACATTTCCTATAAAAGAAGAAAAACCTCCAAGAAAACCAAATATATAACTTAATTTTGAAAAATTGACATTAAGGCTTTTTAAAAGAGTAAGAATACCTATTACCAGTATGAGTATACCCATGCTTTTTTTAAAAAATTCATCAGAAATATTGTTACCAAAAATTACAGCAACAATTATTCCAAGTATTGTCATAGGAAGTATTTTTTTTAATGTTTTTAATTCAAGGTCTTTTCCATATAAGTAAAGCATAGTAAAGTCAGAAATAACTACAGGTATGATTATAATACCAGCAGAAGTTTTACCTCCATATAATGAAGCAAGCAGGGGAGAGAAGACTAAAGCAGTGGGAAGACCAAGTTTACTAAAACCAGCCCCAAGTCCAAGAACAATCATTCCAAAAATCTCAATAGGTGTCATAAGAAGTCCTCCAAATATTTCAATATACAATGTCAATAAAAATGTGGTATAATTTTAACTGGAAAGATAGTAAAATTATATATACTTTATAAAATTATTTTAACACAAAAAAAATTAAAAAGATATAAGGAAGATTAAGTGTTGTAGAAACAATATTATTTAAATAATAAAGTTAGGAGAGATATTATGAGCGTTTTTTTAAAGTTTATTTTACTCATTATTTTGATATTAATGAGTATTTTCTTATCTATGAGTGAAATATCCCTTGCCTCCGCAAGGAAGATGAAGCTGCAGATAATGATAGAAGAGGGAGATGAAAATGCTGAAAAAGTATTGAAGGTACAGGAAACTTCAGGAAACTTTTTTACAGCCATTCAAATAGGAATAAATGCTATTGCAATATTAGGTGGTATAATTGGAGATAATATAGCAGGACCATGGGTAACACTTTTTATAGGGAAATGGATACCAGGACTTGCAGGAAATGCAGCTATGATAGGAAGTATAGTATCATTCCTTATAATTACAGGAATGTTTATTGAGTTTGCAGACTTGATACCTAAAAGGTTGGCAATGGTAGCACCAGAAGCAATAGCAGTGCATATAATCAATCCCATGTTAGTTTTAATATATGTGCTAAGACCTTTGATATTTATATTCAATGGTACAGCTACTTTTATTTTTAAACTATTCAGAGTGCCTTTGACAAGAAATGACATTATTACATATGATGATATCTTCGCTGTGGTTGATGCTGGAGCTGAAGCAGGAGTAGTTCAAAAAAAAGAACATCATTTGATAGAAAATATATTTGAACTTGATACCAGATGGGTTTCCTCAATAATGACTACTAGAGATGAGATTATATATTTAACTTTAGAAGAGGGAGAAGAGAGCATAAAGGAAAAGATAGCCAATTATCCTCACTCTAAGTTTTTAGTATGTCAAAATGAGATAGATACAGTACTGGGATATGTAGATTCTAAAGATATTCTTCCTAGAATACTGAAAGGTGAAATGAGTGGACTTCATGATATACAAGAGATATGTAATCCAAACCTTCTAATAATTCCAAATACCTTGACATTATCAGAAGCTTTGGATAGATTTAATGAGGCAAGAGATGATTTTGCTATAATATTAAATGAGTATGGGCATGTAGTAGGACTTGTAACATTAAATGATGTAGTAAATACACTTATGGGAGATATAGTTTATCAAGCTCAAGATGAGCAGCAGATAATTTCAAGAGGAGAAGGCTCTTGGTTAATGGACGGAGTTACACCTATTGAAGATGTAAAAAAAGTACTGGATATAGAAAAATTTCCAGAGGAAGACACTTATGAAACAATAGCTGGTTTTATGATGTATATGTTGAAAAGTATTCCCAAAAAAGCTGCTATGGTAGAATTTGAGAACTATACTTTTGAAGTTGTTGATGTAGACAATTTTAAAGTTGATCAGCTATTAGTAACAAAAAAAGAGGAACAGAAAGAAGAAGATTTTGGAAATATAAATCTTGAATAAAAGTTTAAGTAGAGAGAGCCTTCAAATTATGGGGGCTTTTAATTTTTATAAAATTCATTTCAAAATAATTTGCTTAGGAAATGTTTAATTTGGAAATAAAATATCTGAAATAAAAAATTAATATTTAAATAAAGAAATAGAAGATAAAATGAATGAATGTTCATTAGAAAGTTCAACTTTTTATTTGCTTTTAAGAAAAGATTAGAATATAATTTGTTGTGCACTATATAACAGATGTTTTGATTGAAAATCTATCTGCTATAAAGAAATAAATGGAGGAACTGAAATGTTGTTTTGGGGGAAAAAGAAAAAAAGACTTCCTGATATTATTGTGGGATTTGTCCTTTTGGAAAATTTTAGTTATGACTTTAACAAACTAAAGATTAATTTAAAAAACGAATGGGGAATAGAGATAAAGGATACAGCAGATGAAGATACTATAGCTTTCAATGTAGATGATATGCTCATAGCATGCAGCTTTGTACCAGAAGTAATTCCAGAACATGAGGTGGAAAGCCACTATAAAGATAACTGGATGTGGGAAGATGCAGAGAAAAAAGTGTCAAAGCATAAGTCACATATTATAATTTCAATACTTAATGGAAAAGATAATATAGAGAGATACAAAACATTTACCAAAATAGCAAGCAGTATATTGGCAGTAGATGAAGCCATTGCTGTATATATGAGTCCTATGATTATTGAAAAGGAAACATATAGATGTTTAGCTAAGGAATTGAAGTTGGGAAAACTTCCCATACTTTTATGGGTGTATATAGGAATAATCAAAAAACAGAATACTGTATCAGTATATACTTTGGGACTTAATCATTTTAAGAAGAAAGAGATAGAAATATTGAATTCTCTCAGTGAGTGTGAAGAAGTATTTGAATTTATTTTGGGAATAGCCAATGAAATAATAAAGAATGATATTAATGTAGAAAGAGGGGGCTTCTTTAAAATTGGGGAAAAAGTTCTTTCTTATAAAGTATCTTCTGGTATATTTGTAAATGGCAGGTCTTTAAAGATAACATACTGATTAATACAAAAATAAAGTTAAAAAGAGATATTTAGGAGTCTAAGCTAAATATCTCTTTTCTATTTTTAATACACAGAAAATTTAAATTGTAACTAAAGTTTAAATATTTGATTTATTTAAAAAGTTATTATCAACTAGTCTTTCTCATTAGCATATTGAACTTTTTTAGCCTGCATATCTTCAGGTTTGTGTTGAGCAGCAAATTTAGCATGTTCAATATAGATATTTTGAATATCTGGATTTTGTCCTAAACCTTCTAATATAATTTTAGAAACTGTAAATCCAGCTTCTTTAAGATCGTTATTCCAATCTTCAGCTATATCGTTATTAGCATGATCTCCAGCAACAAACATAAATGGCATTAAGATAACATCTTTAACCCCTTTAGATTTTAATTTAGCAACAACATTGTCAAATTCAGGATATCCTTCAACTGTACCAACTGCATAAGTATCCATTCCTTCAGCAGTAAATACATAATCCATCATAGCATAAGCAGATCCACCAAAATGATGAGTTCCATGTCCTACTAAAACTACACCTTGATTAGCTTTTAAAGGTCCTATTTTTTTAGCTATAGCTTTAGCAACAGCTTCATAGTCTTCATGAGTAGTTAAAAGTGGAGTTCCCATTCTTATATCTTTAAAATCTTTTTCATATCCTTTTAATTCTTCAGCAAGATTATTAGATTCGACACCATTCATAATATGAGTACCTTGTACCAACAAATGAGTGTAACCATTAGCTTTTAAATCCTTGATAACTTCTGAAGGATTTTGTTTTTCTATTCCTCTGGCTTTTAATCTTCTCATAACTATTCTTGAAGTAAATGCTTCTTTTACATCAGCATTTTTAAATTCTTTTTTAGCTTTTTGGTTGATAGAATCAATAGTTAAAGCCCTAGTATCATCATAAGTAGTTCCAAAGTGAACCATAAGCACAGCTGCTTTGTCCCCTTTTTTCATTCCTTTGAAAAAATCGTTTTCCACGTATCCTCCTTCTGAATGTGCAAAAGCTGCAGTTCCTGCTGCAAGAAGCAAAGCTCCTGCTAATAAGTTTCTCATTTTTCCCATAATCTTCCTCCTGATAAATTTATGGGGATTTTTTTAATAAAAAAAATCTCCCATTTTTAGTTAGGAGATATAAGCCTTAATTAAATAAAAATAATAAAGGTAAATATCTCTTGTCCACGCAATGATATTTCACAGTAATTATTTGAGGCAGGTCTCCTGGCTTAGCTTCATTCTCCAGATACCCTTCCCAGATTAAACAATCCAGTGGTTATATCCTTTGTCAGCATCACAGTGGCGGGACCGCGGAGGGATTAAACCTCACTTCCCAATTATTCTAAATATAGAACCTCAAATTCAATTATTCTGTTCAGTAAGAATATACTATGTTTTCTTTCAAATGTCAATAGTTAAAATAAAAATTCAATTTTAAATTCAAGGTAGAAAGGATATTTATATAATTCTTCATTGACAAAGGGACAGTTAAGTAATAAAATTAAAGTATTAAAATATATTGCTATATGATGTTTATTCTAAGTTTTATTAATTAAAAGGGAATTGAGTGAAAATCTCAAACGGTCCGGCCGCTGTGATTTAGCAAATAGTTTTCAAATACCATTGGATTTAATGTCTGAGAAGGAGAAAACTGTGATTGAGCTATGAGTCAGAAGACCTGCTTAGAAAGATTATTGTACAAGCTTCCGAGGAAAGTTATGCTACATAGAATTTTGAAGAGTTTTTGATGTAGCCTAGTGTTTCTTTGTGCTAGGTTTTTTTATTGAATAAAATTATAGAATTTTAGGAGAAAAAAATGAAAAAAAGATATGTTGTTTTTATTGCTATATTTTTACTTATAATAGGAAATGCATCTTTTGGAAAAGAAAAATTTTCTATACATCAGGGAGATGAAGATTTACAGTTGGACTATTTTCCAAAAGCTGTTGTCACTGATTCAGCTATAATATCAAGATTTTTAGCAGCACTGGATATTGATTTGGTAGGGGTGGCGAGCTCTACAACAAAGATACCTGAAAAATATGATGATGTTCCCAGAATAGGAAGATCTGGGATACCTGATTTGGAACGTGTAAAAGCTTTAAAAACTGATTTGGTAATATCAACTGTTTATTCTAAACCAGCATTAAAACCTAAATATGATAATCTTAATATACCAAGTTTTTATATGAAGGTAGATACATATGATGAATCTATGAAAGCCATTGAGATATTGGGAAAAGCTTTTCACAAAGATAAAGAAGCAAAAGCCATACTTGATGATGTAAAAAGGAGAGAAGAAATACTTGCAGAGAAATTGAAGGGGAAAGAGAAAAAAAGGATAGCCATACTCTATGGAAATGGAGAAAGTTTTTTATGACTGGTAAGAATCATTTTTTACAGGGACTTATGGATAAAATAGGCTGTGAAAATGTAGTGACTTCTATTGACAACAGTGCATTATTAAAAAGATCAGTACCTTTCAGCATGGAGCAGTTAATTAAGGCTAATCCAGATGTTATATTAAGACTTCCTACAAGCCAGACTAAAAATGGTGAGGGATTTGAGGAAATATTTTCAAGTAATCCTGTATGGAAGCTTACAAAAGCATATAAAAATAATAAAATACTGGATATCGATCCTACATTGTTCAGAATGAGTGCTGGGGTAAATTCGATAGACGCATTGGAGGAGTTATACAGATATGTTTATGAATAAAGATAAGAGAGGAAGGAAGATAATTCTTATCTTTACTGCTCTAATCATTTTAGGCTTTTCAGTAATATTCTCGGTGAGATTTGGAAGTGTAAATTATACTTCTGTTGAAATATTGAAATCTCTTTTTATGAAAAGTTATGATGATGAGATATTAAAAGCTATTTTGTGGGATATTAGAATACCACGTATATTGATTGCTGTAATGGTAGGGTGTAATCTCTCACTGGCTGGAGTACTGCTCCAGGCTGTAATGAAAAATCCACTGGCTGATCCGGGATTGACAGGGGTGTCATCAGGAGCCAGTGTCACTGCTTTAATTATTATGATACTATATCCAAAAGCTATATTTTTTATGAATTTTTCTGCATTTGTTGGAGGAGCAATAGCTTGCGCAGTTGTGTTCATGCTGGCTTGGAAAAAAGGATTGAAACCTATAAGAGTAATATTGTCAGGGGTAGCTATAAATGCCATATTGGGAAGTATTACAGGTTTGATGTTTATATTATTTAGTGATGAGATACAGGGAGTATTGTCTTGGCTCAATGGAAGCTTAAATGGAAAAAACTGGAGGCATGTAACAGGACTTCTGCCATATACATTGGTTGGGATTCTGGCATGTTTTACAATGATAAGAGATGCAAATATACTTCAGCTTGGAGATAATTTTGCTGTAAATTTAGGAGTGGATATTCCTAAGAAAAGATTAAAGCTTTGTGCTCTTGCCTGTTTTTTAACAGGAATATCAGTTGCTAATGTTGGATTAATAGGATTTGTGGGGTTAATAGTTCCACACATAGCCAGATTAATAATAGGCTCAGATCATACATATCTAGTGCCTTTTGCTGGACTGCTTGGAGCTGTGGTGCTGGTAGTAGCTGATACAATATCAAGAACTATGTTTTCACCTATTGAAATACCAGCAGGGATAGTAATGGCTGTAATTGGTGTGCCTTTCTTTCTTTATCTGCTGAGAAAGGTAGGTGACTAATATGGAAAGGATAAAAGGACATAATATAGAGCTTGCCTATGGAGAAAAGGTAATTATACATGACCTGGATATAGAAATAAATAAAGGAGAGATAGTTTCTATAATAGGAACTAACGGTTGTGGGAAATCTACTCTTTTAAAAGCTGTATCAAGAGTACTTCCATGTAAAAATGGAAGCATATATTTAGATGGAGAAGAGATAAGCCATATAAAAAATAAGGAATTTGCAAAAAAGCTCGCATTTGTTTCACAAAATAATGAAATTCCAGATGATATAACTGTTTATGATTTTATCATGTATGGAAGGGTTCCACATAAAAAATGGTATGAGGTGTATAATCAAGAGGATAAAGATATTGTGGATTGGGCTGTTGCAATATGTAAATTGGATAATTTTAAAGATAGAAAGGTAATGAGCCTGTCAGGTGGAGAAAGACAGAAAGTATGGATAGCAATGGTTATTGCACAAAAGACAGGAATACTTCTGCTGGATGAACCTACTACTTATTTGGATATATGTCACCAGTTTGAAATAATGGAATTGGTAAAAGAATTAAATCAAAATCTTGGTATAACTATAATTATGGTGCTTCATGATTTAAACCAGGCAGTTCAATACAGTGACAGAATAATTGTTCTTAAAGATGGGAAGAAATACAAAGAGGGAAAATCTTTGGAAGTTCTTACCCCACAGCTTATAAGAGAGGTATATAGAGTGGACTCATCAATAGAAATGGAAGATGGAATTCCATATTTTAGATTGAAGGGGATAGTTAAATGATATTTATGTTAAATTTTAAATGTAGTCATTTTTTATATTCTTCTTAATAAAAGATTGACAAAAAATAATTAAGATTGTACTATTATAGTAGATAGTGTTAGGTGCCAAAAGGCTTAATAGAGGAAGTAGGGTGAAAATCCCTCACAGCCCCCGCTACTGTAAAGTGGACGAAACCAAAAACCACTGGATTATATTTAATCTGGGAAGGTAGGGAGTAGAATGAAACTGAGTCAGAAGACTTACCTAAAAACTAGTTTTTTTTACTTTTTCGGTGGGAAAAAGAGAGAATAAAAAATTAAATATTTTTAAGTAATATGATATTTAAGATTCTCTGATAAAAACAAAAATGGGGGCTTGTAAGCACTATTTAAGTTTTATCAGGGATTTTTTTATTATAAGTAATATTGATTAAAATAGATTAGGAGGCAAAATGTATACTTACTTCATAGAAGGTGGAATGATGATGTGGCTTTTAGCTGTGTTGTCTATTCTGGGACTGGGGACAATATTAGAAAGAACTGCTTATTTTATGAAAAATGAACAGGGAATAACAAAGGAATTTAAAGAGGAGATAGTATCTCTGGTAAGAGCTGGAAAAGAAAAGGAAGCTATGGAATTATGTGATAAAACTAATAATTCTGTATCAAGAACAGTGAAAAGTATACTTCTGGCATATCAGAATGAAGATGATCTTTATGAAAGCAAAGAAAAATTAATGAAAGAAAAAGCCTTGGAGCAAATAGAAAACTTGGAGAGAAGATTATCTATTTTGGGAATAGTTGCATATATTTCTCCTATGGCTGGACTTCTTGGAACTGTATTGGGAATGATAAAATCTTTTAAAGCGATAGCATTACAGGGGGCAGGAGATCCAAATGTGGTAGCTAATGGAATTTCAGAGGCTCTTCTTACAACAGCAGCAGGACTGCTTATAGCTATACCTGCGATAATAGCTTACAATACTTTCAATAGAAAAGCTGATAAGGTGATGCTTGAAATAGAAAAAACTTCAACTGCACTTATTAATATTAAAAAGGCTGGAAAGAAGGAAAAAATATGAGAGAGCTGAGAAGAAAGAAGGGGATAATCAATCCTGATATGACTCCACTAATAGATGTAGTTTTTCAGCTTTTGATATTTTTTATGCTGGTGACAACTTTCAGCCAGTATAATAAATTTGATATGAATCTTCCTAAATCTTCTGTAGAAGAAATAAACGTGACAGAAGAGGGAGTTGAACTGATAATAGATAAAGATGGAAAGTATTTCTTTAAAAATGGAGAAAATTCTATAGAAATAGAAAATGAAAAACTAGAAGAATCAGTAAAAGAATTGATGAAAGGGAGAAAAGAACAGACTCTTATTGTAAGTGCAGATAAAGATTTAAGATATGAAACTGTAATAGAAACTATGGGAAGGTTAAAAAATATTGGTCTGGAAAAACTGGAAATAAATAGTATAAAGTAGGTGATAAGGTTGAAATTTTATATATTCTCTTTTTTATGTCATCTGTTGCTGCTTTTTGCTATATATACCAAACCTGTGAAAGATATAAAATTGGACAGTAAAAATGTCCTTGTATACCTTAGTGAATTGAAAGTAGAAAATAATACACCAGCTCCAGCTCCATTGCAATCTCTTGTACAGCCAGAGCCTGAAAAAGAGGAAAAACCAAAGGAAGAAAAGAAAATAGAGAAAAAAATAGAAAAGAAAATCGTAAAAAAAATTGTTAAAAAAGAAGTTAAAAAGAAAGAGGAAATAGTAAAAGAGGAGGCTGTAGAAGAAAACAAAAAAGAAACAGCGTCTGAAAATTCAGCACCATACAATCCTTTGGCAGGATTGGTAAAAGACGGTACAGGAACATATATAGGAGATCAAAGGAGTGGAGGAGGAATTAAATACAGGATAAAAAGAGAAGTCAATCCTGAATATCCTATCCTTGCTAAAAGAGCTAACTATCGAAATGAAGTAGTTATAAAAACAAAATTTCTTATAGGATTAAATGGAAAAGTGGAGGAGATAATTTTTCTGGATAATTTCACCTCTTACGGTTTTAGAAAAGAAGTGGAGAAAGCTCTTAAAAAATGGGAATTTGATCCAATAATTTACCATGGAGAAAAGATAAAACTATATTTTTATAAAGACTTTAGATTTAATGTAAAATAACCAGATATAAAATAATGATGGTTTTAAAAATCAGAAACAAGAAAATAAAGTATAAAATAAATGTTTTTAATAAATGCTACAAATTTTAATAGGGAGATGATAAGTATGAGAATCAATTCAGAGAGTACAAATTCTATAATACCAGCATTACTTATAAATAAAGCTGTAGAAGAAGCAAAAAATCATAATATACCTTGTGATATAGCAGAAATGGAAATATTTACAGTGATGGATACTGTTAACCTTTATTTTTTTAAAGATGAAAATGCTGTATATAAAATGACAGTAGACTGTATCAATAGTGGAGAAGAACATATAAAAAAATATATGGAACTTATCAAAAGTTCTTTTACAAGAGCTTTAAATGATTTTGGAAATATATCTAAAGTTGAGATAGTAAGAGGAGCAAATTCTTAAGTTAAATATTTTTTATAAAGTTTGAATATATTTTGTTGAAATTGAATGATTAAAAAGTATTGTTCTAATTAATGTAAAAAGTAAAAAAAGTCAATATAGAGTTACAATAGAATAAAAATATCAAATGGTTCTAGTATCTACTAGATTAAAAGGGAATTGAGTGAAAATCTCAAACGGTCCCGCCACTGTAATGAGGATGAAAGCAGATTGCCACTGAGATGTAAATATAATCTTGGGAAGGTGTGTGAGTAAAATGATTCTAAGTCAGGAGACCTGCCTTTGATATAAAATATCAACTTGCGAGGACGAGTGTGAATTTAGAGATTGTATTTTGTTATTTATTTTTTGGTGCAAAGTATTTAATCCCAGAATTTACATGATTGTAAGTTTTGGGATTTTTTTATGGCAAAAAATGGAGGGATAGAGATGATTGTAAGAGAAGTGCCTTTTTTTAACAAAGTTTTTATAAATGAAATAGCATATGTAATTGGAGAAAATGAACCTTTTACTGGTAAATTGATATGCAGGTATCCTACAGATATTTTAAAAGAAGAGGAAACATATGAAGATGGAATTAAAAATGGAATAAGTAAAAAGTATTATCCTAACGGTTTATTAAAAGAGATAGCTGAATATAAAGAAGGGAAACTTAATGGGGATTTTTCTCAGTTTTATCCTAATGGCAATATTGAAGAATATATTTTTTTTAAAGATGATCAAATGGACGGAGAATGGGTAAAATATTTTGATAATGGAAATATTAAAATGAGGGCATTTTTTAAAAAAGGAAAACTGAATGGACAGAAATTGGTTTATTATCCTAATGGAGAAATTCAAGAGAGTAGTATGTTTAAGGATAATATACTTCATGGAAGAAATATATTGTACTATCAAAATGGAAAAATGCAGATAGTTAGAAATTTTGTAAATGCTCAACTAGAAGGAGCAGTTATATATTATTTTGAAAATGGGGAGATTGAAATAAAGGAAGAATACAAGAAACACAGTAAAAATGGAAGATATATAAGATACTATGAAAATGGAGTGATTAGTGCAATAGGTCATTTTAAAGATGATATGTTAGATGGAGATTGGAGTATGTTTTATGAAAATGGAAAACTTTTGGGAACAGCCTCATTTATGAATGGGAAAATTATAGATGAAGCCTCATAAACTGAATAATAAGAGATATTTTACAGGGAATATTGAGAAGGAGGAGATAGATGAAAAAAGATTTAAAAAAAGGTTTTGATATTGGTGAATTAGCAAAAGCTGTTGAGAATGGAGAACATTTCAAAAAAGTTGATAGAAAAGTAGAATTTGTTTATTCAGGAAAAGAACTTCCTGTAGTCCAAAAAACAGTTTCATATGTTGTTAGTGATGAATTTATTGAAGAAAATTTAGAAAAGTTATTAAAACTTAATATTATAAGAGGAGATCAAAAATGAAAAGTAAAAAAGATGATTTAACAAATTTAAATATTTTAGAAGAGCTTAATAGAAAAGTTCAGATAAAAAAAGATAAAGAAGAAAAGGAATTTCATGAAGTTAATAATCTGGAGATTTTGGAAAAATTAAATGAAAATATTGAAGATAAAAAAGAAAAGAAAAAATAAAGATAAAGTAGGAGAAAAATGGGAGTAAACACAATATTTATAAATGCATTAATGCTTATTGCAGTATTAAATCCTTTTGGAAATGTTCCATTATTTATAGGAATGACAGAAGGAATGGAAAAGGAGATAAGAAAAAAACTATTTAAAGCAATAGCTCTAACAGGATTTTTTATAATATTTTTATTTAGTTTAGTTGGAGAATTCTTAATGATAAATTTTTATAAAATTGATATGAATGAATTGAGAATGGCAGGAGGTCTGATACTTGTTTTGATGGCAGTTAAAAACTTGATTTTTCCACCAATGAAAAAAGAAAGAGAGGAAGCTCATATATCTCCAGAGGAACAGATAAAACAGGCTGTTATTCCAATGGCATTTCCTATGATGGTGGGACCTGGAAGTCTTACTACAGCATTAATAGGACGTTCTGAGTATGGAGTTGTTTATAATAGTTTGTCTATATTGACAGCCTTTGCAGTTATTTTTATGATATTTGTGATTGGGAACTATTTAGAAAAAATTTTTGGGAAGCTTGTTCTATATATACTTTCTAAAGTAATGCAGATATTCATTATGTCTATAGGATTTAGAATATTTTTTGATGGTTTTTTCAAAATGCTGGAATTAAAATATGGATTGTAATAAAAATGAGATGAACTTAGCTATATATTAAGTTCATCTCATTTTATTGTAGAAGCAATTCTTAATTAATTATTTCATCTTTTCTTATAATTTCTTTTTTGTAGTCAAAAATATTTAATATATTTTGTAACTCAGCATTTATAGCTGGAACATGATAAGTAGAACCAGCTACAGTATCCATTTTTACATTATTTTTATCCTGTCCAATTACCATTTTTTTTACAGATTCTGAATTTAGAGGGAGGTGTTTTTTCTTTACTTCAGGAATAGAATAATCTATTATTTTTCCATTTAGAGAAATTATAACAATAAAAGGCTCGTGTCTATCATAAACCTTCAAATGTGTCAAACAGGCATATGCAGATATTTTATTATTATTTTTTAAAGGAATAAAGTTGTAATATCCAAGAATGCCATAGTCTTTTATTTTTCCAAATTCATCAAAATTAAAGTTCATCTTTTTAATCTCATCTTTAAAATTTTCTATTTTAAATCTGTCTGTTGGACTTTCTTTTACTCTGTAACTATATGTATTCAATGAGAAAGAAAAGAATATTACAAATAAAAAGAGTCTATTGAAATTTTTCACTATTTCCTCCTTATAATTTTTAAAATTTATACTCTGCACTTACATAATATGTTCTTTCTGGAGATGGAGAATAATTAATTTTCTTACCAGCATAAGTAATGTAATCACAATAAATTTCATTGAAAATATTATCTATTCCAGCTGATATAGCTATTCCATTTTCAAAATTATATTTAGCAGAAATATTTGTAACCATGTAGCTATTTGCTTTGGGAACTTTATTGTAGTAGTCGTTTATTAAATAAGCTTTGCCATGGTAGTTTGATTCAATATTAAAAGTAAATTGAGAAGTTATTTCGTAGGTAGCTCCTAATCCGAATATTACATTACTTACACCAGGAATATCATTTCCCTTATATGGACCATCTACAATTTCATTATGCATGTATGTAAAGTTTTCTCTTAATGTTAATTTATCAAAATATTGTTCACTAGCAAATTCAATTCCTATTCTTTCAGTTTTTCCATCAAGATTATAATAACTTCCACTTTCAGATTTATCTATTATTTCATCTCTGTAAGAATCATACATTATTTCTCTATTTCCTTTTATATAGAATAAAGCTCCAGATAAATAAATATTATTTATAAGAGATTTAATTCCAATTTCAAAAGTATCAACTTCTTGTGAATCTCTTGAAGCAGTCACTCCAGTACCTTTATCTATTTTCCAGCCTGTATATTCAGTTAAATTAGGCGAACGATATACTCTATTCCAACTGATATATCCAGAAGTATCTTCAGAAAACATATAGTTCACTGCTAATTCATAATTAGTATTTGTATTGGAGTCACTAATATTTTTCTTACTCTTAAAAGTTTTATTAGCCTCATAAGTAGTTTCATCTTCATCAAATTTATTTCTTTCTAATCTAATTCCTTGAGTAAAAATAAAATTATTATAACTATACTTATTAAGGATATATCCAGCAATAGCTTCATAATCAGTTTCTGTGTATGATTTTTGATAAATTATATTTTTAGAAACGCCATATCCTTTTTCCTTGACTTTAGCTTTAGAATAATCTCCACCAAATATTAAATTACTTTTTTCTTTATAATTATATTTTAACTGTGCGTTTGTATATATAGAATCAGTATTTTTATTCTACTATGGTATGATGAATATTTATCCGTTTTAGGTTGAGAGTAGGTATACTCTCTTTCTCTATATTCAGTAACAGCTGAAAAGGATAATTTATTAGATAAATTTTTATTAAATTCAAGTATATATTTATCTTGTGTATCATGAGCAGTTTTTTCTTTATAGTCAGGATTATTTTGTCTTCTGTCTTCATCATATTGGACTTTAGTGAGATAAGCAGAACCATTTGATTTTCTTTCATTACGGATATATTTAAAACCTACATTTCCATCTTTTAATTTATACTTAACTCCTATTTCTCCAAATTCTGATTCTTTTTTAGTATAATTTCTATACCCATCTTTATCTGTATTGATATATTTAGCATCTAATGAAAAATTTTCTGTTAGATTTACTCCATAATTAAATTTGTACTTTCTTTCATTAAATGAACCTAGTTGAAGTCCTGCATTTCCCCAATATTTTCTATTTTCATAATTTTTTGTAATAATATTGATAACACCAGATGTAGCATTACCACCATACATAATGGCTCCACCAGCAGGAACTACCTCTATTTTTTCTATTTGCTCAACAGGAATAAAATCTAAATCAAATGATCTGTTATCAATACCATTTTGTGGAATTCCATCAACCAATACAACTAAATGTTTATTTCCCATACTAGGAACTTGTCCTCTCATTGATAAATTTCCACCTGAGAAAGATAAACCAGGAACATTTACCAGAGCTTCTTCTATATTCTTATATCCTCTTTTTCAATTTCTTTATTTGTAATAACAGTAACATTTTTAGCTGTTTCTATTACAGGAGTTTCCTCATATCTTTCTGATGTAATAGTTGATTCGTTTAATTTTACAGCAAATTCCTCTTTTTTTTCAACTTCATTTGCATACAGAGATGAACTTAAAAATAATGCTAAAATTCCAATTTTTTTATACATTTTTCCCCCTCAAAATATTAATTTTTCAAAAAAATATACAAGGTCTTGTAAATAAAAAACTCTAATAAATAGAGAATTCTACTTACTAGAGAGTCAAATAAAAAATATACAATGATTTAAACCCATTGATAAATGTATGTATGACTATTTGGTAAGTCTTCTGACTCAGTTTCACTCTACTCTCACGCCTTCCCAGTTTCCCAGTGACATAATGTGATTTCGTCCACTATACAGCAGCTTTCGCTGTGTGGGATTTTCACCCAGCTTCCTCTATTAAGCTTTACAAAAAGCACCTAAATATATTTTTAATTATAGTACTAATTGTACTTTATTTATTATAAAATGTCAAGATTAATTTCATATGTGTTTTTTATAAAACATTTTTTAAGCGAAATTATTACTGATATTTATTTTAAAAATTTAATATGTTTTAATTTGGAATATTCCTGCAAAAATAATTTAAAGTAAAATAAATAATTTGTTGACAAGAATATTTCTTTTATATATTATTATAGAGAAAGAAAAATACTTTTTGTTAATTAGAAAATGTTACATAATTTTGAATATACTGGAGGAATAGATTGATGAAAAAATTTTTAAGTGTAATATTGTTTTTAATTATGATTTTTACTACTGTCATGAGTGCTGACAGAAGAGAAGAATATTTTAATGTAGAAACGAGAGAAGATAATCTCTTATATAAAAAAGATGAGGATAAGCCATATACAGGTATAGTGATTATAACTGAAGAAGATAAGATATTAAAAGAGCAAGTTTATAAAGATGGGAAAATAAACTCTGAAAAAGGATACTATGAAAATGGAAATATAAAGTGGGAATCTACTGGATACAAAGATGGGAAATTACATGGTGTAAGCAGAGTTTATTATAAAAATGGACAGCTTCAAATGGAATCTAATTATAAGAATGGACAAAAAGATGGAATAGAAAAGGGATATCAGGAAAATGGAAAGATAGTAGGAGAACTGAATTATAAAAAAGATTGTCTAGATGGAATATCAAAATTTTATGATAAAAACGGTAATTTAGAACATGAACAAAATTACAAAGAATATGTACTTCATGGAACTGAAAGAATATATGAAGATGGAAAAGTGGTTTTAGAAAGAGAATATAAAGATGGAGAAATTGTATCAAGTAAAAATTTTAAAAAATAAAATAAAAGAGAACTGCAAACTTTTGAAAGCAAGCAGTTCTTTTTTGTTAGAATGAATAGCTTATACCAGCAGTGTATGTCCTTCCAATAGCTGGATAATAATGTCTTTGATCTATATGATATATACTGTCGTCCCAGAACCCAGCATATTCATTATATTTTTCATCAAATATATTATTGATTCTGAATGTGAGAGATATTCCATTATTAAATTTATATTGTGAAAATACATCTACTGTGAAATATTCTCCAGTATCTTCTTTTCTCTCATTAGCTATATCATCTAGATCATATGTATTTCCAGCATAAATAGCATCTGCCCCTACAGAAAAATTGCTGTTGAAGTCATATCCAGCTCCAAAAGTTACCTTCCAGTTAGGAACACTTGGGATTTCACTTCCACTGTATTTTCCACTTATAACTTTATGATGCAGATAAGTTATTGAAGATTTTAAAGTTAAATCTCCAATATAGTGTTCTGCATAAATTTCAGCTCCGATTCTTTCACTATTTCCTATATTATAATTTACCATTCCTGTAAATTCAGGAGGAATAGTTGAATATATTTCATCATGAGTCATCTTGTAGAATGTAGAAGCTGATATGTAAGTGCTAGCAAAAAATCTTTTACACCTAATTCAATAGTATCTTGGACTTGAGGATCAAGTCTTTCTGAATTACGAGTATAGTAAATCTCACTAGCTGTTGGTGTTCTAAAAGCTCTTGTATATGTAAGATATGTAGAACCAGTTTCAGAATATAGATAATTGGCACTTAATTCAAAAGAGTAATCATTATACTTAGCATTATCTTTTGTACCCCTTTTATCAGGAGCATTAAGAGAAGCATTTCTCCAATAAAATTCATAATCTGCATAATCATATCTTATTCCCTGAGTAAATTGGAATTTTCCAACTGAATATTTATTCAATGCAAATATACCGAAACCATCTTTAGTGGAATCTCCACTTTTTATATATCTTCCAAGAGAAGAATCAAATTTAGAAGAAGTGTCATAAGGTTTTACTTCATCTTTAAGTATGTCTATACCAGCTATAAAATAACTATCAGGAAGATATGTATGTTTAATTTGAGCTTTTACATATTTTCTTACTTCATCTCCATCTCTGTAAAAAGAATCTTTAGTTTTATTAAATAGCCATTTTTTATTTTCATAATAGTTTCCATAGATCAAAAACTCTGTATCTTCAGATATATTTTGCTTCCATTTTAAATAGTAATCATTACTTTTGTTTTTGCTTTTAGAAAGACTTCCAGGATTTCTTCTATCATTATCAAGGATATAGCTAGGAACAGCTATTCCTTTATATGTTTTGTTATCTGAATGATTATATTTAAATTCTATCTCTCCATTATCTAGCAAATATTTAGCTTTAAAACGTCCTTCTTTTTTATCAAAATTTTCTCCTCTTCTCCAACCATCAGAATCATAGTCTGTATATCCTACTTCAGTAATAAATCTTTGTGTGAGTTTAGTTCCATAGTTAAAACCTATCTTATGTTCACTGTTACTTCCAAAATGAGAATAAACAGTTCCATAATTTTTTTTGTCAATAGCTGACTTACTGATAATATTAACTATACCTCCAATAGCTTTATCTCCATAAAGGATTCCACCACCACCAGGGATTACTTCAATTCTTTCAATTGTTTCTATTGGTATATTTGAAACCTGTGTAGATGTAACAGGAACTCCATCAAGTGTAATTAGAGCATTTCTGTCACTATACATGGAATTTAATCCTCTAATATCAAATTTTATTCCACCAGCATAATTTTTAACAAAGATACCAGGAACATTTTTAAGGGCATCTACGAGATCTTTAGCTCCAGTTTTTTCAATTTCCTGTGCTGTAACAATAGAAATATTTGCTGCAGTATCTCTTACACTTGTTTCAAAGTTTTCAGTAGAGATAACACTTTCATTAAGTTTTGTGCTTTGAATTTCTTCTGCATAGACAGCTGAACTTAAAATCAAAGCTAAAATTCCAATTTTTTTGTACATTTCTTTCCTCCATATTTCTAATAGTCATTGTAAAAACTTAGGTACTTTGATAGAAATGCTGCTATTTATTAGAAATAAAAAAACTCTAATAAAATAGAGTATCTACCTTACTAGAGAGTCAATTTAAAAATATGTTTAAAAAGTAAAAATACTTGGCTAAACAATAATATTTGACTATTTGGTAAGTCTTCTGACTTAGTTTCATCCTACTTTCACGTCTTCCCAGTTCCCCAGTGACATAATGTGATTTCGTCCACCATACAGCAGCTTTCGCTGTGTGGGATTTTCACCCAGCTTCCTCTATTAAGCTTTATAAAAAGCACCTAAATATATTTTATTACAGAACTGATTGTACTAAATTTTTTTTAATATGTCAACTTAAATAAATAAAAAATATTTTTAGTGATTATAAAATTAAAATTAAAGATTAAAATAGTAGAAATTTAAATTTTTATGAAATGTTTAGAAAAATACAGTCATTTTGTATAGGGAAATTGTAAAATTAAAAATGTAGATAATGGAAATTCCTTACTATTTATTTGACTAAAAAAAAGAAGTATTGTATAATTAACCCGAATGTAAAATATAATAGAATCTATGGTTCATTTAGTTGATTAAAAGGGAAGCAGGTTAAATTCCTGCACGGTCCCGCCACTGTAAGACAGATGAAAGCAGGTTGCCACTGGCTGTAGCTGGGAAGGTTGTGAGTAAAATGAAGTCAAGTCAGGAGAACTGCCAGAGATTTAGTTATTCTATATCTGCGAGGACGGATAAGGTATTTTTATGCCGTCTTTTTATTTCAAGAACGGTTTTTTTATTTTTTGGAGGAAAATATGCTAAAAAAGTTGCTTTTATGGATATTTGTATTAAATATAACTGCTTTTGGAAAAGTTCCACAGAGAGCTGTTTCAACTTCACAATTTACAACAGAAATACTTTTAGCCATAGGAGCAGAGGAACAGTTAGCAGGAACAGCTTTCATGGATAATGAAATACTTCCAGAGTTGAAGGAAAAATATGATAAAATACCTGTTTTATCAGCTAAATATCCCAGTAAAGAACTTTTCTATTCTGTGAATCCAGACTTTGTTACAGGGTGGAAGTCATTAAGTATGCCCTCTAATTTAGGAACAATAGAAGAATTGAATAGCAATGGAGTAGAAGTATTTTTTATGAAATCTTTGGAAAGTAACAATATAGATGATGTCTTTAATGATATTTTAGAATTTGGAAGAATATTTGATAAGGAAAAAAATGCTGAAAATATTGTTTTTAAAATGAAAGAAGAGCTTAAGAAAATAAAAGAGAAACTCCCAAAAGAAAAGATAAAAATTTTTCCATATGATGGGGGAGAAACACTTCCTTTTGTTGTTGGGGGAAATGGAATAGGAAACACTATTATAGAACTGGCAGGAGGAGAAAATATATTTAAAGATATTAAAGCAAGTTTTGGAAATGGAACTTGGGAAAAGGTATTGATGGAAGAACCTGATATGATATTGATTATAGATTATGGAGATAATAGTGTTGATAAAAAAATAGAGTATTTGAAGGAAAAATCCTCAATAAAGGAACTTGATGCTGTGAAAAATAATAAATTTGCAGTGATAGGGTTAGGAGATATTTCAGCTGGAATAAGAAACGTAGATGCAGTAAAAAAACTGGCAAAAATGTTTCATAATACTGAGATATAAGAAATAGAAATATTTAAAATGGAGAAGAGATGAAAAAATTATTAAAGAACTACAAAATATTTTGTTTGATATTATGTATACTTCTATTGATATGCTCAACCTTTGCAGTAACAATAGGCTCTGTATCTCTTAAGGGAACTGATGTATGGAAAATAATAGTTAATAAAGGCTCTGGAAAAGAAATTTTTCATAGAGAATGGAAAAGTAGCATAGAAATAATAGTCTGGAATTTAAGAGTACCTAGGGTAATAATGGGAATGGCAGCAGGGGGAGCATTAGCATTAGTTGGAATACTTATGCAGTGCTTAACTAAAAATCCTTTAGCCAGTCCCTATATACTGGGAATATCAGCTGGAGCAAGTACAGGAGCTGTAATGGCTATTTTATTTTTAGGGGGAACAATGTTTTCTGTTCCAATGGGAGCTTTTATATTTGGAACTTTGACGGCTTTCATAGTCTTCTATTTTGCAGGAGCTGGAGGTTTTTCAAGTACAAGATTGGTTTTAATAGGAGTAGCTGTGTCATCTCTTTTTTCAGGAATAACTACATTAATGATAATGATGGCACCTAATGAAAAAGAACTGAGAGGAGCTGTATTTTGGATGTCAGGAAGCTTCAGTGGAGCCAATTGGAAATATATTCCATTTACTCTTATTAGTTTAGGGATATCTTTTTTGATTGTATATCCTAAATATAGAGAACTTAATATATTGGTAACAGGAGATGAAAATGCAGTTGCTTTGGGGGTAGATGTAAAAAAGATAAGATTGATGATAGTATTGGTATCAACTTTTTTAACAGGAGTAATAGTTTCAAATACAGGAATAATAGGTTTTGTAGGCTTGGTTATACCTCATGTAACAAGAGGAATAATAGGAGGAAATCATAAAAAAGTTATTCCTTGTGCTATCCTCATGGGAGGAGTATTTCTTGTTCTTGCAGATACTATAACAAGGAGTCTTTTTGTTTCTCAGGAAATTCCTATTGGAGTTATAACCTCTATGTTTGGAGCACCTTTCTTTTTGAATATGTTAAGAAAAAAAGCATACAGATTTGGAGGGGAATAATATGATAGAAGTGAAAGGGCTTGAGTATTCTATAGAGGATAAAAAAATACTTAAAGATATTTTTCTTACAGTTAAAGAAAAAAAATTTGTAGGTGTCATAGGAGCTAATGGGTGTGGGAAAAGCACACTATTAAAAATATATACAGATTTTTAAAATATGAGAATGGAAAAATAATAATTGATAATATTGAAATAAGTGACTATAAATCAAAAGCCCTAGCTAAAAAAATGGCTGTTTTAGCTCAAAAGCAAAATATGAACTTTGATTTTACTGTAGAGGAGATTGTAGAAATGGGTAGGTATGCCCATCAGGAATCTTTATTTGCTTCAGAAAAAGAAGGATTGGTAGAAGAGGCTTTAGAGTCAGTTGGAATGAAAGAAATGAAAAAAAGAAGCTTTCTTACACTATCAGGAGGAGAGATGCAGAGAGTACTTATAGCAAGAGCATTGGCTCAGGATAGTGATATATTGATATTAGATGAGCCTACCAATCATTTGGATATAAAATATCAGATACAGATAATGGAATTGGTGAAAAAGACTAAAAAAACTATTTTAGCAGTTATACACGATATGAATATTGCCAGTTCATATTGCGACTATATATATGGAATGAAAAAAGGAAAAATTGAAATTGAAGGAAAACCTGAAGAGATATTTACCAGGGAAAATATAAAAAAAGTTTTTGAGGTAGAATGTGAAATAGCAAAACACCCAAAAACAGATAGACCACTTATAATATTCTAGGAGGTGCAATATGGAAATATATAAAACTAATGGTGTATGTGCAAAAGAAATTGGTGTAGAGGTTGAAAATGGGATATTAAGAAAAGTAAAATTTTTTGGTTGTTGTGATGGAGATTCAAAAGCTTTTGAAATATTGCTGAGAGATATGGAGATAAATAAGATAATAAATGATCTATACCATATCGAGTGTAGAGAAAGAGGAACTTCATGTATGAGGGAATTGTGTAAAATTCTTATGGAGTTGACAGGAAGATAAAATAAAAAGGGCTGTTCAGATTAATTAAAAATTATCAATCTGCAATAGCTTTTTTTAATGGGAATATTAACTTTGAATTTACCAGCTTTAATAAAGAGAGTATAAAGTTTTTTTGAAAATAATGTTTTAGTATGAAATTTATGTATTCTATGAAGTTGATATTATTCTTAGTTTTTTCTAACTCTCCTATTTTTTATTATTTTGATTATTTTTTCAATAAGATTATTATATTAATTTCTATTCTTGTAAAAATATTTAGTTCTATATTTTTCTACTTTTAAAATTATTTGCATAATTTTCAATAATTAATTAAAATATTTATAGAATAGAAATGTTATTGCTATAATAATTAAGATTTTTAAAAAAATAGGAACTTTTATAAATAATTTATATATTTCCACAAGGGCATATCTTCCTAAGTAGCAAACAGGGTATACCATTAGAGCAAATAAGAAATTTCCTTTAAACATATTTAAAGATATATCTGTGTCTATACCTTTTTGAAGATCAGAAATAATTATAAAAATTAATCCTGGTATATAGCCATAAAATAAGTAATTTAATAATATTTTTTTACTTTTAGTTAAACTAGAATCTTTTCTTCTTTTTCTTCCCATAAAAATAGCCTCCTATGATTTCAATTTTATCATAGAAAGCTATTCAAATCACTCTTTATTTTTTTACATGCCTACTTTATATTCATAATTTTACCTAGAATTAAGAAGGACTTTTATTTAAATATTACATTTTTAACCCTATCAAGAGCTTCTTTAACTATTGATTTAGGACAAGCAAAATTAAGTCTTACATATCCTGCTCCCTCTTCTCCAAACCAATTACCATAATCAATAGCAACTTTAGCTTTATCTTCAAATATTTCCTCTAAAGTTTCTCCAGGTTTTAATACGTTTCTGAAGTCTATCCATGCCAGATAAGTACCTTCAGGTTTTAAATATTTTACACCAGGCATATTTTCTTTAATATATTCCTCAATGAATTTTCTATTTTCATCAAGATAATCAATTAATTCATCAAGCCATTCAGCAGAGTGCATATAACCAGCTTTAATAGCTTCTATACCAAAAGTACTTGGAGTTTCAAGTCTTATTTTCATAAGGGTATTTTTATATTTTTCTCTTATTTCATCATCTGCTATTAAGATAAGAGAAGTCTGAAGTCCAGCAAGGTTAAATGTTTTGCTCGGTGCTGTACATACTATACAATTATTTTTAAGTTCATCTTTTAAAGTAAGAAATGAAGTAAATTTACTATCTTTAAAAATAAGGTCAGAATGAATTTCATCAGATACTACAAGAACATTATGTTTTAAGCAGATTTCTCCCATTTTTTCAAGTTCTTCTTTTGTCCACACTCTTCCTACTGGATTATGAGGGTTGCAGAGAATAAACATTTTAACATTATTATCAATTATTTTCTTTTCAAAATCATTAAAATCTACAGTATAGTAGCCATTAGTATCTATTAGAGGATTAGTAACTATTTTTCTATTATTATTCTCTGTAGATATTCTGAATGGGTGATATACAGGAGTTTGAATAAGGATAGAATCACCCTCTTCAGTAAAAGTTTGTATCATATAATTAAGAGCTGGAACAACTCCATTAGTGAAGATTATCCATTCTTTTTTAAATCTACGTTTTTTCTGTTTTTATTCCAATCAATAATAGCTTGAAAATATTCTTCATCAGCTGCAGTATACCCAAGTATACCATGAGCAAGAACAGCTTGTAAGCTGTCAAGTATAGCTGGAGCAACTTTGAAATCCATGTCTGCTACCCATAAAGGAAGCAGATCAGTTTTTCCATTATATGTATTTTTATATATTTCAGGATTCCATTTTCTAGAATTTGTTTTGCTTCTATCAATTATTTCATCAAAATTATATTTCATTTAATGTTTCCTCCATAGATATTTGTTTAATTTATCTTAATTTTTCAAAACCAGAACTCATATTATCTGGGTGAGTTGCAAATCTTTCCTCTTTATTTAGAGCATTGATAGTATCCATTTCTTCATTAGAAAGAACAAAGTTTAGATCTTTGTTTTCTTTTATTCTTGATGGAGTTACAGATTTTGGTAGTGGAAGAAGTCCTGATTGAAGGTGCCATTTAAGAATAACCTGTGCAACAGTTTTACCATGTACTTTTCCAATTTTTTCAATAACATCATTTTCAAGATTTCCTTGCATTAATGGACTCCAAGATTCAACTATAATACCTTTATCTTTGCAGTATGCTCTTGACTTCAATTGTTGATTTAATGGGTGAAGTTCTATCTGATCAATCATAGGTATGATTTCTGCCTCTGGAAGCAGTTCTTCAAAATGATGAATTTCAAAGTTGCAGACACCAATAGCTCTTACTTTTTTATCTTTATAAAGTTTCTCAAGAGCTTTCCAAGTATCAATAGTAGTTTTCATGTTAGGAGTATTAGGCCAATGAATAAGATAAAGATCTACATAATCAAGAGCTAATTTTTTTAGAGAAAGCTCAAAAGCAGCTAAAGTAGAATCATATCCTTGATCTGAATTCCACACTTTTGTAGTAATAAAAAAATCCTCTCTTTTGATATTCTTATTTTCAGCTAAAAATTCTTTAATTCCCTTTCCAACAAATTCTTCATTTTTATATATCATTGCAGTGTCAATATGTCTATATCCAGTTTCCAAAGCAAATTTTACACTTTTTCTACATACTTCTGGATCAGTAATTTTCCAAGTCCCAAAAGCTATTTCTGGTATTTCTACACCGTTTCTTAATTTGTACATATATTCCCCCTTGTATTAAATTAATAGTTCTATTATAATTATAACTCATTTTTTTTATGATAACAATTATTTTATAAAATAAATAAGTGATGTTTAATTGTAAAATTAAGAAGCTGGCAAAAGAAAATATATTTATTTTACAGCTGGTATTTTTTAGAGATTGATGGAATTAAATATTACTTAAAAAGTTGAAAAATATACTCAATTTAAATTGAAAAATATAGTATAATGATACAAAGGATAAATTAAAAAAAGAAATAGGAGGTACCTATGGATAAGATAAGAGAATTTGCTGAAATAATAAAAAATAGTAAATATATAGTAGTATTTACAGGGGCTGGGGCTTCAACTGATTCTGGATTACGTGATTTTCGTGGTAAAAATGGACTTTATAATGATAGAAGCTATATGGGATATGAACCAGAGGAGATATTGAGCCATGATTTCTTTTTTTCACATAGAGATATTTTTGATAGATATCTTATAGAAAAATTATCTATAAATGATATAAAACCTAATGCTGGACATAAAGCAATAGCAGAGTTAGAAAAAATGGGGAAAGTGAAAGCTGTTATTACACAAAATATAGATGACCTTCATCAGGCAGCTGGAAGTAAAAATGTTCTGGAACTCCATGGAACACTAAAGAAATGGTATTGTCTGTCATGTGGGAAAATTGAAAATACATCTTTTAATTGTGAGTGTGGTGGAATAGTCAGACCACAAGTAACACTTTATGGGGAAATGCTTGATGAAGAAATTACATCTAAAGCTATAAGTGAAATAGAAAAAGCAGATACTTTGGTAATTATTGGTACAAGTTTAACAGTTTATCCAGCAGCATATTATTTGAATTATTTTTCTGGAAAAAGTCTTGTTATTTTGAATGAAACACCTACATCACAAGATGGAAAAGCTCAACTTGTAATAAGGGATAATTTCTCTAAAGTTATGATTGAAACTATGAAATTTCTCAACAATTAAATTTATAAAAAATATAATATGGACTAGAACCTATTGTTGTAGTTTTAAAAGAATTTGTTTAATTATATGGAAAATAAAAAAGCTAGGAAGACTTTAATCTTTCTAGCTTTTATTTTTTATTATTAAGCTTGGAATTACTATTAATAATGCTATAAGAAAAAGAAATGGAATAAGAGTAGAGTAAATCCAATTTTTAACAACAAAAATTATTAAAATAGCAATAATATATAATAATATTTTTTCCATTTTTTCTCTCCTAATTGATTTGGAGTTCCTTCCAATACTTTCATCTGGTCAAATAAAAAATATTGGAAGGAAAAATTAATTGACATATACATTACTATGGGCAATGTTCTTAAGAATTTCTTCTTGTACCTAATTATATAATATAAATTTTATTTATGCAATAATATATATTGTAAATCAATATATAAGTTTTAGAATATAAAAATTGATATTTTAAATCTAAATTTTAGGAAAAACAATTAAAAAAGAATAAATTTAATAAAAAAATAAATGATTTGTATTTATAAAAGCAAAGGAAATGAAGTGAAAAACTAGAAAGTAAATTGAAAAAAAGAATATTCTTTCTATAAAATTTGTATAATAATAAATGATATATATAGTTGAATTTATCTTGTTTATAATATATAATTGTAAATAAGAAAAGTAAAAATTTTATAGAATGATAAGTGTAAAAATTAATAATAAAGTAGTATTAAATATAAATTTTTATTAATTAAGCCCTAACAATATAATATTATCTCTAAAATATTATGTTTAATATAACATTAAAGAAGCAGGAGTAAAATCCTGCTTCTTCACATATTTAGAAAAATAATTTTATTCTATAATTAATAATGTCCAATATCATCATGGGCAGAATTACATAACCAAAATGTACTTCCTCTAATTATAAGATAATGATCTTCATTTTGAATAGTTCTTCCTGTATTAAATTGTATAGGATATGAAGTACCATTCAAAATTAAATTTTTTAAATCATTTTGTCCTACACGTTCATTTCCACTTGCTGCAATTCTGGTATTTCCAAAATTTACTGCTTGACCACTTTCATTGTATAATCTCATAAAATTCCTCCTTTAATCTATTTTTCTCTAAAGATAATTTATAATAATACTTAAATTAAGAGATACCAAATAAGTAAAATATGAAATAAAATATATTTTGTTAATCTGTACAGAAGTACTTATTTGTTGTATAATTTTATAGAAGATACAAAAAAATATATGAGGTGGTTTAATAATGAAAAAAATATTTATCTTTTTAGCAGCTTTGGTGCTTATGGTGGGTTGTAGTTCTACACCAGTTAAAGTAGAAGTTCCTGTTGAGGTATCACTTAAAAATGTGGCTGGTAATGAATATACACTTACTAATCTTTTTGCAGAAAATAATCTGACTATAGGATTTGATAAAGAGGGAAGAATATTTGGATTTGCTGGAATAAATAGATTCTTTGGAAAAGCAGACATAAATAATGGAACTATAAATATAGGAGCTTTGGCTACAACTAAAATGGCTGGACCTAGAGATAAAATGATAGTTGAAGATCAATATCTTACTCTTTTGAAAAATGCAAAAACAATAAAAGAAGATGGGGATAAACTAATACTTAGTAACGAAAAAGAAGAGGAAATGATTTTTATAAAAAAATAGCACTTTAAGAAAATGAGGGAAAAAATGGGAAAATTAGCAGAACAAGTTCAATTTTTAATAGAGATAGATAAAGTAAAAAGTATTTTAAGACAGTCTATTGTATTAGGAGATTTAAATAGAAGAGAAAATGATGCAGAACATAGTTGGCATATGGCTTTATGTGCAATGACTCTAAAAGAATATTTCAGTTTGGGTGAAGTAGACATGGAAAAAGTTCTTAAATTGATACTTATACATGACATTGTTGAAATATATGCTGGAGATACTCCTGCGTTCTCAGATTACAACAAACAGACTAAATGGCGTGCAGAATTAGAAAGTGCAGAAAAAATATATGGAATGCTTCCAGAAGAGCAGGAAAAAGAGTTCATGAAACTATGGCTTGAATTTGAAAATATGGAAACTAAAGAAGCAAAGTTTGCTAATACTTTTGATAGATTTCAGGGATTTATACAGAATCTTACTTCTGATGGACATACATGGAAGAAATTTAGTGCAACTAAGGAAATGGTACTGAAGAGAATGTCACCAATAATTGAGTATGCACCACAACTTTTTCATGAGTTTGTGATGCCAGAAGTACAAAAATATATTGATAAAGGGATTATAAGGGAATAACCATTAGGAATAATTAGATGAAATTTGAAATAAGTCTATTAGTCATAAAAGAAAATTATTGCAGTTAAAAGTTTATAGAAGAGTAAATAGTATAAAAGATTTATTTAAATTTTAAAACAGGGAAAAATTAGTTCCCTGTTTTTTATTTATTTTTTTATATAAAACAACTATGTAACAGAGGGATATAATATTTCTCTGTTTTTTTATCTTAAAAAAATAGTAGATTTATATGATATAATATTTTATATATTAAAATTATTTTAATAAAAGGGGAGCAATTTATGGGATTACGAGATATTGAATACAACAGCTATACTTATCCTAGTGAAGATATTATAGAATATAGCAGGATAAATACAGATATTAAAATGTTTGAGCAAAAAGAAAGAACAAAAATTAAACAAGCTACATATTTTAAAATATCTGAAATTGGAAATGATGATAACTTTATAAAAATAGATAAGCATAATATTAATTCTTTTCATGCAGATGTAAAGGATAAAATATTTGTTTTTAGTGGAGATATTAACCTTGGAGATGAAACGGTTAAACTTTCTAGATTATCTAAAGAAAGCAGAACTAATACTCCATTTTTTAAAAATATTGAGATAAGTATTGGAACTATGAATGAAAATGATATAAATGTTAAGCAATATAAATTTATTGGTTATATAGTAAATTATTATGAAACTTTTGATAATAATGGAAATGGAAGGTTTGAAATAGCAATATCACATAGAGAAAATTTCTACAACGAAGATATTCTTATAAATAGACAAGGAAATTTATTATCTATAGCTAAGTTTCCAAGAAAGAAAGAGAAATTACTAATTCCTATACCAGAAAGAGAATTTCTTAGAATCAAAAATAGAGGACTTCAGCCTGGTAATGTTATTTGGTCTGTTGCTGGAATAATATGTTCAGTAATAGGTATTGCTGGAGCTGCAGCAGTGTTAGGAACTGCATCCATTCCAATAAGTGCAACTATAGTGGCAGGAGTGACTGTATTATATGCAGCTAATACTATATTTTCTGGAGTACAATCAATTAGATTAGACTATGTTGGAGATGATGATATTTTAGAAGCAGGAAAAGAATGGTATACAAATCCAATTCGCTGGTGTTTTGGTGAAATGGGAGAACATGTACTTGATAATAGAAAAATAGGAGAAAAGGTATACTATGGAAGCGAAATTTTAGTAGGTGGAATAGGAATAGCTGGTACAGCTAAAGAAATAAAGGCTACTAGCATGTTTAGAATGGGAAGAGTATCAAGTAAACATCCATTACTTGGTCCAATGCAAGGTGGAGTTGCAAGATTCAAAACAGCTACAGGTACATATTATGGATTTCAGATTTTAACAGGTGGATTTAACTTGAGAACACAATGGAAAGATTTTGAAAAAGCTGAAGTAAAAGTATTGAAGGAGAAAAAAATGAAGAAAAAAATAAACTTATTGAATTTATTAAAATTTTCTTTATCTATGGATATTTTCCTTGCCTTTTTTTCTCAATTTTTTATAATTGGATAGATGGAATAAAAATAAATTTACCTAAATTAATACTAGGAAGTTTTCCAGCTGGATTAATAATGTTTTTACCATTAATATTGTCATTTAAATATTTTTAATTGATTATATGAAAATATTTAAAGAATCAAGAATTTTTGGAAAAATCTTTTTGATATTAGGTATGGTATTAGTAGTATATGGTGTGTATCAAAGAAGTCAGTTATTTAAATAAAAAAGATAAGATTTATTTTAATCATTTTTCTGATGTAATATCCTTAAAATATAAATATATAATAAAAAATATAGCAAACTATTTATAATATAGTACAAATATTATTGCCTTTCAGTTTTCTAATTCTAACAAAAAGGAGAAATAGCATAAATAGTTTGAGAATGCTTTTTTCTCCCATATTGTTCCAGTGTTTAAAAGAGGAGATAAAATATACTGAAATATTCGTTTTCAAATATTAAATGAACCGTATAGTCCCAATGCAATTAAAAAAATAGGAATAATAATTGAAAAAAACTTTTTATTGTTTGATTCAAGAAAAAAAGAATCAGCTTTGTTAAAAGCTATTAAAAATAGTACCAAAGTACAAAATACACCAGTAGACATAATAAAAGTTATTATGAAAAAATATTGCTGATAACCTAATAAATTTGCTACTAATAGAAGATTAATTATTCCTGAACAGGGAATAAAACCAGTTGCAGCTATAAAATTAAATTTTTTTATTTTTTCAAATTTTTCATGAAGCAAACCATATATTCCTATTAAAATTAATAAAATAAAATAACTTTTTATAGATATTTTATCTATATTTTTTATCTGAGAAGATAAAATAGTTTTGTTGCACCAAAGTAAGAAATTCATAAAGAAAAAACTTATAATTCCCTGAGTATAAGATATAAATGCAGCAAGTAAAAAATATTACTCTTCTTATAATTTAAACAATTAGTAGCTAAAAGAGTCTTACCATGTCCTGGTCCTAATGAGTGAACAATTCCATATAAAAAATAATAACAATCCAA
This sequence comes from Fusobacterium varium, assembly GCA_900637705.1. Taxonomy (NCBI): domain Bacteria; kingdom Fusobacteriati; phylum Fusobacteriota; class Fusobacteriia; order Fusobacteriales; family Fusobacteriaceae; genus Fusobacterium; species Fusobacterium varium. Next base: position 1,787,769 of record LR134390.1, on the reverse strand, counting down.
TAAAAATTATTTATCTTTTTTATATTAAAAATAAAATCTTGAGTTAATTTCAATTGTATTTTTTGAAATTTTATAAGGTAAAAATTACTATGGCTACTTAAAATATATAAAGTTATAATAAAACAGATTAAAATTAGAATTGTTTTTTTCTTCAATTAAAAACCACCTCAAATTCCAAAGGATAAATCATTCCAAAATAAAAGGACTTTGCTCTATTTTCCATTAATGTTGAATTTATTTTCAAAGTACTGTTTATAATATTATCTTCCAATGAATATTCATTATAATCATAAGTATAGTAATATTCTTTGTCATACATTGAAAAAACTATTTTATCATGCTGAGTGAGTTTTTTATTTAAAGGAAAAACAATATGAATATTAAGTTTATTATCTATAATAAAAGCACTTTCAAATATAAAATTATTTTTTATAGGTTGAGAGTTATTATAAGATAAATGAAAATGGTTAATTACATCTTTAAGAAAATGAATATTTTCTTTTTTACATTCCCATCTTTTTCAGGAGCTAATTCTTCTTGATATACTAAGGTATTCATTTCATCAAGAGATAAATCAACAGATATATTTTGAATTGTATTTTGATTAATATTTATTAAAAAAGATGCATCAAAAAATACATGAGGGTGGGAAAATACTTTAGTTATTAAAGATAAATAAATAGTTACTATTAATATTTTCATATAATACTTCCTTCTGTCAAATAGATAATCATGAGATTTTATTTTGTTATTATAACATAATAAAAAGTAGAAACCAAGTTAAAGAGATCTATATATTTCAGTGAAATTTTTAGAATTGATTTATGAAGAGATATAAAAAATATTTAAATTGAAGAAAGATGATATTTTAAAAAAATTTGAGTTTTTTATTTATTTTAATTAAAAGGAGTATATTTTTGAAAAATAATTGAAACTGCTGATTTGTTTATTAAGTTTTTAGAGATGAAAGGATTAGAAAAAGTATGCTTCATTAGATTAAGTTCAAAGGGACTGTTACAAATTGATGATTTTTAATCATTGATTTATACAGCCCCTTTTCTTTTTAGTATTTTTGCTTGGAATGTTTAGAAAAATGCAATAACTCTTTTATAGTTAATAATCAAGTATAAAATTTTTTAATTTTTTCTTTATTCTTTGAATACAGTTATCTATTGATTTCACATCTCTTCCAGTAATTGCTGCTATTTCAATATATGTCATTTCAGCAATAAGATATTCAAAAATTTCATTTTCCATTGGGCTTAAATGGGTTTTTAAATATTTATTGATATATTCCATTTTTTCTTTTCCAAGACATAACTCTTCTGGAGAATGAAAAATAAAAGACTGATGAGCATATGTTATATTGGGTTCACTTTCGTTTTCTGCCTGAAGAGAAATAGCCATATTAAGTATTTTATTTTTTCGGGAGTTGGAGTTTTTTAGAGTAGTTATTAGGTGACGCTTTATACACAATAGTGCAAAGGTTTTAAAAGAGGCTGTTTTATTCTCATCATATGCATTAATAGCTTTGAAAAGTCCAATCATTGCTTCTTGCATCACATCATCTTTATCTCCACCATAAAAGAAGTACTTCTTAGTTCTGTAGAGAATAATCTTTTTCATACTCTGAAAAATTTCGATAAAAGCTTTGTCATCACCATTTTTTGCATCTTTAATTTTTTTGTTGTCCATTTTCTTTTCCTCCTGTGTTCTAAAGTATATGTAATGTTAGTAAAAATATTTTCAAACTAGAAATATCATTATATATAAAAAAAGCATATACTAAAAACTTAATTAGTATATGTTTGGCTATACAATGATTTTAGTTTCTTCCTTTATAATTATTTTTAATAAATATAAGAAAATTAATATGAACTACAAAAATATTTGAATGATAACATGAAAATCATTCAAAATAGAGGGAAAAAGTTTTGAATTTAAAGTATTAAAAAAGTATTAAAAACTCAAAACAATAAATACATATTCCAACAAAAAATAATGATATTCCAAAAAGGCAAAATAAAAAAAATAAAAAAATTTTCATAAAAAAACTCCCCTGTTTTAATTGATATTTTAATAAGGTTATTCTAATAGAAATATAAAAAATCCTTTATTTTTGTAAAATAAATTTTATTTTTGTTAAATAAATATAATAATTATAATTATTTTGTAATATTAATATTAAAATAGAAGCAAATAAAAAATTTAAAAAAATGTTAGCAGACAGAATTAAGCAAGAAAAAAGCAGGGTTAATTATTCTATAGGCTTGTATTTTTCAACTAATTTATAATTTTAGTAGTATTAGAAAAATTAAAAGCAGGGGGATTAAAATGTATTAGAAAAATTAAAGAGGGGAAGATTGAAAATAAGGGTGATTTATTTTTCCAAAAAATAAAAAAGGCCTAGTCATTTCTTAATCGCACACTAGGCAGGCGATATTCTGTTAATTTTATATCATATTTTATTTTTTATGTCAATACTATTTTTTGTTTTTTTTCAAAAAAAATTATAAAGGAAATATTTCGATTTTAACGTGTTATAAAGTAAGCAATTTAATATATATTTTTTGAAATTTTAATACAAACAATTTTTTTAAATAAGATAATAATAGGTCTTCATAAGTTTGAGATAAATATCTATATTATTTCTTTAGCAGTAGCTTCATCTATTATCAGATGAGTTATGATCTTTGTTTTTAAAGCTCCAATGATAGCTTCTTTACTCGTTTTTGAAGAACAGATACCTATTACATGCTCTACTTTTCTTAAATCTGTTAAAGGAATTTCAATAGAGAAATCATTGTCCCCAGTTATGAATTTACCATTTATGTCATAATAATATGAAAGAATGTTTCCAATAGCTTTTTCTTTTTGGAGATTATTTCCGAATCTTGAAGCTGTAGCAAGATCAGGAACTGATGGGTGATTTCCAATACTTAGAATAGCTACATCAAGTTTTTCCCATAACCTTTTTATATCTTTATAATTTTCAATATTCATAAACAGATTTTTCTCCTGTTCAGTGGCTAGAAATGCAGGAGCAAAAAGATAATATGGTTTAAGAAAAGTCATTTGAGAAAACATTCTTATTAACTCATTGGAATGAAAATCTTTGGTAGGCATTGAAATATTACCAACTAAAGGACATACATAACCTTCAAGTTCAATCTTTTTTTCTGATATTTCAAGTTTTTGTACAAGATCACTAATAATTTTTCCCCAACCAAGTCCAAATTTTTTATATTTTTTCAAATCATTATTTATGTATGATATTATATTATTTAATATTACTTGATCTGTAAGATAGTCTGTATCAGATTGAGGAATAACCATTCCACCATCAATATTATATATTTTTTTGATTTCTTCCATAAGAAATTCATTGCTTACAAATGGAGATTTTATTTGAATAGTAACTATACCAGCTTCTCTTGCGTCAGCAAGCATTTTGCTTACAAGAGGACGTGATACACCTAATCTTTTAGCTATGTCATTTTGAGTAAGGTTCTCTTCATAATACATTTTGGCTATTTCTACCATTTTTTGAATTTTAACATTATCATCTAACATATGTTCCTCCGATTTTTAAATTACTCTTCAATATAAACAGTGCTAAAGTCGTGAAGAGTAACTGGGTGGATATTTAATCCCTTTATATTTTTTTGAGCTCCAACAGCTAATATTCTATTATAAAGCATAATATCAGGAGCATCATCTACTATTAGTAATTGAATTTCTTCATAAAGTTTTTTCTTTCCTCAGGATTAGTAGTCATTTTAGCTTTATCTAAAAGTTCATCAACTTTCGGGTTTTCATAAAAATCTCTGTTACCAGCTCCTCCTTTTGCAGAAGAATGGTACATTGCATAAAGTCCATAGTCTGCATCGCCAGTTACAACTCCCCATGAACCTAAGAAAAGGTCATGCCTTCCTTTTTCTGTTGCGTCCCAGTAAGCACTTACTTCTACTACATCTATTCTTAAATCAATGCCAATTTCTTTTAAATAAGCCTGAAGTATTTCAGCAGTTTGAGTATTAGCTTCTCCTCCAAATACTAAAATACTTGTTTTGAATCCATTTTCATATCCAGCTTCTTTCATTAATTCACGAGCTTTTTCTACATTATATTCATAATTTTTAGTTTTGTCAGTAAATCCGAAGACACCTGGAGCAATAGGTGAAGTAGCTATTTTACCACTTCCATTAAGAATTACATCAACTATGGCTTGTTTATCTACAGCATAATTTATAGCTTTTCTAACTCTTACATCATTTAATGGAGTTTTTTGTGTATTCATTCCAACATATGAATAAGAAATAGAAGGCTTTGTAATAAGCTGAAGTTTAGGATTGTTTTTTATAGTATTTTCATCTACTGAACTTACAGATATTGAGATGTCTATTTCACCAGTTTCTAATCCAATAGTTCTATTGGAAGCTTCTACAATGTTTTTAAATACTATATATTTAAGTCCATTTTTTTTATCAAAATAATCTTCATTTTTTTCAAGAGTCAAACTATCACCAGGTACCCATTCTTTAAATTTATAACTTCCAGTACCAATAGGGTGTTCTTTAAAACTTTGCTCATCTTCAGTAATAAGCTTTTTACTTACAATTCCTAAGGCAGGGTGAGAAAGGTGAGCAAGCAATGGTCCAAATGGTGTTTTAGTAACAATATTCACAGTGTAGTCATCAACAATTTCTACTTTCTCAATTGGAGGAAGAACAAAAGCTATTCTAGGAGAATTAGCCATTCTATCAAATGAAAATTTAACATCTTCAGCAGTAAAATCATACCCATTGTGGAATTTTACTCCTTTTCTTAATTTGAACTGCATAGTCTTGTCATCTATTTGTTCCCAAGATTCTGCCAATCCAGGAATAATATTCATATCTCCATCTGATTCTACCAATCTCGAATAAATAAGTTTGTTAGCTCTTAATGAAAAACCATCATTACCTTGGTGAACATCTAATGATTTAGGTTCTCCGTCTTGAGCTATTATAAGTTTTTCTTTTACAGCTTTTGTTGTAGTTTCTGCTTTATCGCTTGAGCAGGCAGAAAAAAGTATTGTACAGCTTAATAAAATCATAAATAATTTTTTAACCATAGATAAATCTCTCCTTTTTCATTTTCATTATTATATTATAAAGGCTAACATGAAAAAAAACAACTGCTAAATCAGATATAACTATTTCAGCTATTCCTATTAAAAAAAGAAATTAAAATATCTATACAACCATATATTATAGAAAATTTTTATTTGAGATTACGAATTGTTGCTTTTTTATGTAACAAAAAATTTAAGAGAGGTTTGAAGAATTATGAGTAATTCAGGTAAAAATAATATTATTTTATTTCAGAGAGGGTAATAGAGATTTCTACTTTGTATTTACATAAAGTTTCCCATATGATAGAATGTATTATGCAATTATTTTGAAAAATATGGGAGTGTAGATTTATGAAAAAGATGAAGAGTTTTTTTGGATTGCTGTTGCTTGTTTTTCTTTTTATATCATGTGAAAATGGAAAGAGTACAGTTAAGGATAATTCCAATGTAGAAAAACTTGAGTATAAAGAAAATAATGAAAAATATAATTATGATGTTGTTATACCACAAATAAAAGGGATAGAGAATGAGGATATTTCTTATCTAAATCTTTCTCTTCAAGAAAGTGCAAGAATAATAATCGAAAACTTAGTTGGCTCAGCAGATATTGGAACAAAAGAAGCTCCAATAGAAGCAAAAATGAATTATGAAATAAAAGAAAATGATTTCAATATTCTTTCACTTGTTATTACTTCATATGTTTATCAAGGGGGAGCTCATGGAATTACTACTGTTGAAACATATAATATAAGTAAAAAAGATTATTCTCTACTTAACTATGATGTTATATTTGATGAAAACGCAGAAGAATATTTTAATATGAAAATGAATGATATTATAAATAAAAGTAAAGAGAATAATGGAAGCAGATATGCTTTAAATACAGAAGGTAAAGAAGTTTTATTCTTTGAAAATGCAGAGGCAAATGTAAAAAATACAAGCATGTATTTTGAAGGAAACAGTGTAGTTTTTCTTTATCCTCATTATGAAATAGCTCCATATTCAAGTGGAATGCCTATATTTAAATTTGATAAAAAGGATATAAAAAAATTCGTGAAGATAAAAATATAGATTATTAGTTGAAAAATTAAAAATAAAAGAGGAAATCCTTGAAAATAATTTAAGTTTTAAGAGTTGTAATTAAAAGCTCTAAAATTTTATTTTTATTCAAGAATAAACCTCTTTTTTAAATATTAAAAAAACCAAATTTTATTTACAGGGTTTTTTCCTTTAAAAAGGATAATATGATTTTTTTCTAATACCTATAATAAGTGCAAAAACTAGGAGGAAAAAATATGTATAATAAAAGTAGATATGACAAACTTAAATATTTACTAGAAATAGGAATATTCTGTGTAGTGATATATTTTATTCATAAAGAGATGAAGATATACAGTATAAAAGATGTAAAAGAATCATTAAGAGCTATAAAGAGTGGATATGTAGTGCTTGGAATAGGGATAGTGATAATTGATTACTTTTTACTTACTATGTATGATGTATTGGCATTTAAAAATGAAAAATTGCAGTTATCTAATTTAAAAATAATATTTACCTCTTTTATAAGTTATGCATTTGCTAACTCTATAGGACTCTCAGGACTTACAGGATCAGGTCTAAGAATTAATTTATATTCTTTGTGGAATGTTCCTTATAAAAGTATAATAAAAGTAATAAAATTCTGTTATGTAAGTTTTTGGGTAGGACTTCTATGGGTAGGAGGTTTATTCCTTACATTTGAACCAGTAGATTTGACAAGATTTAATTTTTACTTTGATACAACAAAAGAGGTAGGAATTATTCTTTTGATAATAGCAGCATCATATTCAGCTCATAAAGTATTTTCTAAAAAGAAAAGTCTTGAAATATCTGTATTCCAAATATTGATATCACTTTTAGACTGGATACTTGTATCAGGGTTGATATATATTTTTCTTCCTCACAGTGATACTCTTACATTTATCAAATTTTTTCCAATATTTCTTAGTGCACAAATTATAGGGGTACTAAGTAATCTTCCTGGAGGAATAGGAGCTTTTGATTATGTATTTCTTACTTTGATGGGAAAATATTATCCTCCATCAATAATAGTGGCAGCTTTGATAATATTTAGGCTTCTTTATTATATAGCACCATTTGGAATAGCATTTGTATCTTACTGTATTTATAAAATATTATTAAAAAGAGGAGAGCTTAAGAATATATCAATAGTACTTGGAAAACTTATAATTTCTCTTATACCACTTCTTATATCTATATTGATATTTGCAGCAGGGATAGTACTTATAATATCTGGAAGTATTCCTCCTCTTATATATAGGATAAAAATATTGAAAGATGTATTGCCAGTGTTTACTATAAAAATATCACACTTCTTAGGAAGTATAACTGGGGCAGTACTCCTTATACTTGCTTATGGAATAAAGAAGAGGCTTAATGGAGCATATTATATGACAATAATATTTCTTGGGGCTGGGATAATTCTTTCATTATTAAAAGGTTTAGAATATGAGGAAGCTTTTTTCTTGGGAATAATATTGGCTATAATTATTCCGTTAAAAAAATATTTCTACAGAAAAACATCAATTATAAATGAGAAATTTACACTTAATTGGCTAGTAATGATATTTTTAGTTGCCATATCTAGTATCTATATAGGTTTTTTTGCATACAGCAAGTCAGATTATATGAATGAAATATGGTGGAAAGTAGCTTTTAATAAAGAATTTCCAGGTTTTCTAAGAACAACTGTGGGAATATCAGCTACTCTTATTGTATTTGGTGTATGGAAACTTTTTGCTCCTGTAAATGAAATAATTGAAACAGAAAGCATTGAGGTAGGTGAACAAATAAAAAAATGCCTTTATTTTTCAGATAATCCAGAAGGAAATCTGGTTCTTTTAAATGATAAGAAAGTCATATTTGAAGATGAAGAAGAGAGTTTTGTAATGTATGGTAAAAGTGGAAGAAGCTATGTAGCTATGGGAGATCCTGTTGGAAAACCTGAGAAGGCAGGGGATTCGATTTGGAAATTTTATGAATTATGCAGAAAAAATAGTAAACAGCCTGTATTTTATGAAGTTTCTAAAGATTATTTAGATTACTATCTTGATGTTGGATTGAATTTTTTAAAAATAGGAGAGGAAGGAATAATTGATCTTAAAGAATTTACATTGAATATTCCTCAAAGGAAAAATATAAGATATACATATAATAAACTTAATAAAGAAAATATGACATTTGAAGTTATTCCCAAGGGGGAAGGTATAAAATATATGAAAAGGCTGAAAGAAATATCTGATGAATGGCTGGAAAGTAAAAAGGCTAAGGAGAAAGGTTTTTCTTTAGGATATTTTGATGAGGAATATTTGAATAACTTTCCAATAGCTGTACTTAAAAAAGATAATGAAATTATAGCTTTTGCAAATATAATGGTAACTGAATCTAAAAGAGAAGCAGCAGTTGATCTTATGAGATATTTAAAATCATGTATCAGTGGAACTATGGAATATCTTTTTATCTATATAATACTTTGGGCTAAAAATGAAGGATATGAAAGGTTTAGTCTAGGAATGGCACCTCTTTCTGGAATGGAAAATAGAGATATTGCTCCTGTGTGGAATAAAATAGGATTATTTGTATTTAAAAATGGAGAAAGTTTTTATAATTTTCAAGGACTTAAATTATTTAAAAATAAATTTTATCCCCAATGGGAACCTAGATATATAGCATATTCAGGAGTTTTTTCACTTCCAAAAGTGCTTAAAGATGTGACATTGTTAATATCTGGTGGAGTCAAAGGGCTTATATCTAAATAAGAAATAAAAAACTGGCTTATAGGAGAGAAATTTGAAAAGATTTCAACTGTTTATAAGTCAGTTTTTTTGATGTACAATAGATAAATTAATATTAATGATAGAATAAATAAATTTTTTAAATAATAATAATTTTTTTATTGAAATATATCTTTATTTATTCATCTTGATTAATTAAAAATAAATTACAGAAAAATAAATATTGAAATTTTTATTTTAAGGAGTATAATTTGAATTGACAAGGTATATTTTTAATAAATTTGTAATGAATAAAAAATATAGATAAAGCCAAGAATTCCTTCAAACTTTTCATTTCTATTCCCTTAAATAATTCATAAAATATAAAAAGAGAAAAGAATATCTAACACAAGAAGATTCATTGACTTCTACCTATTATTTAATTATGATTAATTAATTGAGGAGGGTGAAATGGATTTAGCATTGATGATGAGTAAAATTATGAACTTTTTCTTACATTTGAACGTTTCTACTATGAAAGCAATAGTACTGGGGGCGTCAGCTATAGGTGCTGGTTGTGCAATGATAGCTGGACTAGGAGCAGGAATAGGAGAGGGGTATGCAGCTGGAAAAGCAGTGGAGGCAGTTGTAAAAATTCCTGAACAAAAGGGAAATATTATAACTACGATGATATTAGGACAGGCAGTTGCTGAATCAACAGGGATATTTGCACTTGTAGTAGCACTTATTCTTTTATATGCAAATCCAATGTTAGAAGTTTTTGATTAAAAAGTTTAAGGAGGGATTTAATCCCTCCTTAATTTGCATATTAAAACTTTTATTTAATAAGTATACTTACCTTGAAGAAAATATCCTCTCTTTTTTTTATGCTCAAATTTCCAGGTTCAATTATGATATTTATATCATCATTTAATTTTTTTAAGTTATTTTTATCTATCCAGTCAAGAAATTTTTTTATAGAAATTTTATTTTCAAAATGATTTCCTTTTAAATAAACACAGGCATATCTGCCTTTTTTTAAAATAACTTCTTCGACTTTTTTATCACCCTTTACAACAATATATCCTGAACCAAGGATATTTATATCATCTATTTCATTCAATTTCTTTTTAGTTATATAAAATAAGATTTTTCCATCATACTCATTGATTAATTCTAATGTTTTTTTGTTAGGAAAAGTAAGAGTTTCACGATTTTCTTTTTCATATACTTTTATACCTTTGACATTTTTAATTTCTTCTATAAAAGGAATTCCAATAGATATATTTGAACTTTTTTTCATTCTTTCAAGATGCATCTCTAAATCTTTTTTTACCATTTTTAATTTTTCTATATCTTCATTGATTCTTTCTAAAACGGTTTCTATTAATATTTCATCTTTCTTTTCTTTTTCTCTTTCATCTCCTTTTTCATTAAAAAAGATTTTAATTTCATCTAAAGTAAGACCTAATTTTCTCATTGTGCTTATTTTTTTTATCGTTATTATTTGAGCTCTTGTATAATATCTGTAATTATTTTCTTTTCTAAATTTAGGGGAAATAATACCTTCTCTATCATAATATCTCAATGTTGAACGTGGAATTTTAAGAAGTTCAGAGATTTCTCCAATCAAAAAATACTTTTGCATATGCCCTCCTTGAATAATTTTAAATTGAAGAAAGATAGTATAACTTTTTTTGATAACAAATATTTATCTTGATTAAATCTAATTTGTATTCCATAGAAACGCAAATTAATTCTTAATAACTATTTATTGATAGATTATTTTCTTGCACATTCAAAAGAACTTCCTATTAATATTTCCAAACCATGAGTAAGAGAATCTATAATGAAAGATAAAGACTCTTCAACAGCTTTTGGACTTCCAGGCATGTTTATGATGAGAGTATTTTTTCTTATTCCAGCAGCAGCTCTGGAAAGCATAGCTCTTTTAGTTATAGTCATAGAATAAGCTCTTATAGCTTCTGGTATTCCAGGAACAATTTTATCTACTATTTCCAATGTTGCTTCTGGAGTTACATCTCTTTTTGAAAAACCTGTTCCTCCAGTAGTAAGAATTAAATCAGCTTCGTTATTGTCACATATATTTTTTAATGTTTCCTTTATAAGTTGGAATTCATCTGGAATCAATATTTTTTTTACTACTTCATAATTATTTTCAATCAATATTTTTTCTATTACACTAGTTGAAAGATCTTCTCTTTCACCCTTTGCTCCTTTATCACTCATACAGACTATTGCTGTTCTAAACATATATATCAGTACCTCCATAATACTTTTTTTTTATTATAACACATATTTGCAGTGGAAAAAATAAAAAAGGGTTTAAAAATTTTGAAAACTAGAAAATAAAACTTGAGATACTTGATATAAACTGTTAAATCTGATAGAATGGGATAAGATAAAAGAATGAGGTGATTAGATGAAAAGATTTTTTACAGCGTTGGTAACAGCAGTTTCGATTTTTTTATTAGCAGCATGTGGAAAAACAGAAAAAAAAGAGATAACTATAAGTGCAGCAGCAAGTTTAAATGAAGTATTATCTCAAATAGTTGAAAATTATCAAAAAGAAAATAAGGACGTAGTAATAAATATAAATTTTGGAGCTTCTGGAGCTTTGAAAAAACAGATAGAAGGAGGGGCTCCTGTAGATTTTGTATTTTTTGCATCTAAAAAAGATTTAGAAGACTTAAGAAAACAGAATCTAGTATCAGAAAAATTCTCTAGAGATATTCTTGAAAATACGATGGTGGTAGCAGGAAGAAAAAAAATAGACAGTTTATCTGAACTATTGGATCATAAAGTTGCAATAGGAGATCCAGATGTGGTACCAGCTGGAAGATATGCAAAGCAGGTATTGCAAAACGAGGGATTATGGGATAGAATGCAGGAAAATTTCGTACTTTCTAAAGATGTGAGAAGTGCTATGCAGTATGTAGATCTATATGAAGTTGATTATGCTATGATTTATAAGACAGATAGCAAAGTTATGAAAAATGCTGAAATAGTATACGAAGTGCCAAATACACTTCATACACCTATTATATACAGCTGTGGTATATTAAAAGATAAAGAGAGAGATGAGGTAAAAAGTTTTTATAAATTTCTTACAACAAAAGGTTCAATAGATACTTTTGAGAAGTTTGGGTTTAAAGTAATAAATGAATAGATTTGATATAAATGCTGTATTTTTAACTTTAAAGATAGCTTCCATATCTACTGCTTTAACAGTAATAGTAGCAGTATTTTTGGTATGGAGTATGGAAAAAAGAAGTAAAAAACTTAGAAGTATAATTGAAATGTTTATAAATCTTTCTCTTTTCATATCTCCTACAGTTTTGGGATATATTCTTATTATATTCCTTGGAAAAAGGGGGATAATAGGTTCATACTTATATGATTTTTTTAATATTCAGGTAATATTTTCATGGTGGGCTGGAATAATCACTGCATTTGTGGTGTCACTGCCTCTTATGTATAATTGTATAAAAGCAGGATTTTCATCATTAGATTACACATATAGGGAAGCTGGAAAAGAAATGGGAGCTTCTGATTTTCAAATACTCCGTTTAATAATACTTCCATTGATAAGAAGGAATATACTTGCTGGGATAGTATTGTCTTTTGGAAGAGCTTTGGGAGAATTTGGAGCTACTCTTATGCTGGCTGGAAATATACCAGGGAAGACACAGACTATGTCTATTGCCATATATTCAGCAGTTGAACGTGGAGATGACGAAACGGCTAATCTTTTGTTGGTAATAGTACTTATAATAAGTTTTTGTATAATGTGTCTATATAACTATTTTTTTAAAGGAGCAGAGAAATAATGAAAAAAATTGAAACTGTAAATGCAGTAGGGTGTGTATTACAGCATGATATTACAGAAATAATTCCTGGTGAGGTAAAGGGAAGAGCCTTCAAAAAAGGACATATAATAAAAGAAGAAGATATAGAAAAATTATTAAGATTAGGAAAAGATCACATTTATGTTTTTGAATTAGGAGATAAAGGAATACATGAAAATGATGCTGCTCTTATTCTTGGAGAGATTGGAAAAGGAAAAAATATAAGATTAGCTGATGAAATAAAAGAGGGAAAAATAAACTTTTATGCTGAAGAGGACGGAATATTAAAAGTAGATGTAGAAAAACTCCTTGAGCTTAATATGTTGGGAGAAATTTCCTTTGCAACCCTTCCAGATAATATTTCAGTAAAAAAAGGAGAGCTTATAGCAGGGGCTAGAGTGATTCCTTTAGTTATTGATAAAGAAAAAATGGAAAGGGCTCAAAATATTATTTCAACACCTATATTAAATGTAAATAGTTATAGAAAATATAAAGTGGGAATGGTAACTACTGGAAATGAAGTTTTTTTTGGAAGAATAGAGGATAAATTTGGAAAAGTAGTTGTTGATAAACTTAAGGAATTTGACTGTGAAGTAATTGCCCAGCTTTTTTCACAGGATAATAAAGAGATGATAAAAGCAAAGGCACAGGAACTTTTGGATATGGGAGCAGAAATACTTATATTTACAGGGGGAATGTCTGTAGATCCAGATGATGTAACACCTTCAGCAATAATAGAAATGGGAGGAGAACTAGTAAGTTATGGTTCACCTGTTCTGCCAGGGTCTATGTTTCTATTGTCGTATCTTGGGAATGTACCTGTGATGGGACTTCCTGGTTGTGTTATGTTTGCAAAAAGGACTATATTTGATTTAATACTTCCTAGAGTATTAAGTGAAGAAAAACTTACAACTAGAGATATTATGATGTATGGAAATGGAGGACTTTGCCAAAGTTGTGAAGTTTGTCATTACCCTAATTGTACATTTGGAAAATAAGAGGTAGAGAAAATGGATTTTACACATTTTAATGAAAATGGTAGAGCAAGAATGGTTGATATCAGCGAAAAAGATGAAACTAAAAGGAAAGCTGTAGCCAGAGGGTATATCAAAATGGGAGCAGACACCATAAAAGCTGTAACTAATGGAAAGATAAAAAAAGGAGATGTCCTTTCAGTAGCACAGGTAGGGGGAATATGTGGAGCTAAAAAAACATGGGATTTGATACCTATGTGTCATAATATACTTCTAACTGGAGCAGATATAGATTTTGAAATAGCTGAGGACAGAATATGGATAGAGGCAGCTGTAAAAACTACTGGAAAAACAGGAGTAGAAATGGAAGCTCTTACTGCTGTGAGTATAGCAGCTCTAACTATATATGATATGTGCAAAGCAATAGATAAATATATGGTTATAGGTGAAATAAAGCTTATAAGCAAAACTGGGGGGAAAAGTGATTTTCTTTATTAGTTTAGAAAATAGTTCAGTTGCTTATATTTCTATATAAATAAAAGAAATAATAATTAAAAACATATGAGTTTCTTAAAATTAATATCAAATATAAAAGAGAATGAACTGTCTAATTTAAAATTAAATTAGCTTCAGACATTCTCTTTTTTTTGTAATTATTTATACAGATTTACCCATATTTGAAGTATAGAAACGACTATAATTCCTGTTATAAAAAATAGAGTAGCACTTCTATGCTTTGATGAAAGAAGCATATTAATAAGTTTTGCTATTACTACTAATCCTATTAAAATTCCTAAGGAAAAAATTGCAATGGGAATTATATAAAGATTTTGTATTATTTCACTTAAAGAAGTGTAGCTTGTAATATGTACAGCTCCATCAAAAAATTTGCTTATAAATCCAAGTATGTTATAATATTCTCCAAGCATCAAGAGAAGTAAAGAACCTGATATTCCCGGAATTATCATAGCTCCAGCAGCTAATGCTCCACAGAAGAAGAGCTTTATGCAATAGGAAAAAGTTATAACCTCTACAAGTGTTTTAGTATCAGTTTTACTTCCAAAACGATAGTCTAAAAATACAAATATTAATGTGATAACTGCTCCGATGATAAAGGCAGTTATATTATTTTTGTTTTTCTTATCTTCTCCCTTTACAATAAAAGGTATTGAAGGAAGAATAAGAAGACTGAAAAAAGCAGCAGTACTTCTTGGATAATTTGTGAAAGAAAATTCTATTATTTTAGCAAAAAGAATTATTCCTATAAGCATACCAGAGCAGATTTGAAGCAAAAATTTTCCATACTCTACTTTCTTTTTAAAAGGAACAGTAAGAAAATTTCCAATAGCTTCTGTCAGTTTATCATAAACTCCTAAAATGACGGCAAGAGTACCACCAGAAACTCCAGGCATGATATTTGCCACACCAATTATTATTCCTTTAAAAAAAAGCTTGAACATATTTTGAATCCTCCTGAAGTGAATGATATATTATTATATCATAGTACAATAAAAAAATTAAATTTTAGTAAAAATTTCCATAAAAATGTTTATTTTTTTATTGAATCAAATCCGTTTATAACAAGGTTGATTTCACCAGTTAAAGGATCCATAATAAGACCATGTACAGCAACATCTTTTGGAACAAGAGGGTGATTTCTTACTACAGAAACACTTCTTTCTACTGACTCTTCTACACAATCGAAGCCATGTAGCCAGTCTTTTACATTTATTCCAGAATAAAAAAGAGTATTCAAAGTATTCATATCAATACCTTTTAATTCCATTTTTTTAACTATTTTATCAGCATTCAAGTTACTTACTCCACAGTCATAGTGACCTACAATAAATACTTCTTTAATATTAAATTCATATATACAGATAAGGATACTTCTCATAGCACTTCCAAAAGGGTGAATAACAAGACCACCAGCATTTTTTATGATTTTTGCATCACCGTTTCTAAGATTCATAGCTTTAGGAAGAAGCTCAGTCAATCTTGTATCCATACAAGATACTATAGCTATTTTTTTTTCTGGATACTTAGTAGTTTGATATTTTTCATATTCTTTTGATTCAACAAATTCTCTGTTAAATTCTAATATTTTTTCTAGATTATTTTTATTTTCCATAACACCATTCCTCTATATAGTTTTATTAAACTAAATTTGAAATATATTTTTATTTAAAGAATATTCTACTACTCATGGAAGACTAAGTCAATCTATTTATATAGAAAAAATCAATAAAAAGACTATATAATCATGAAGAAATAAGAAAAAATCTATATTTATATTAGTTGGAAAATAATTATCAAAGAAAAAATAACAGAAAAATATTTCCAGTAAACAAACAAAAAGTAGACTAATAGAAAAAAATAATCATAATTTTTTTATAACAACTAAATTTATTTACTTGAAAGTTTTTATATCGAATCTTTCTCTTTTCAGTATTTTTTGCTTGAGTTATTGGAAATGCAACTAGAATTAATATTTATATACTCTAGGAATTCTAGGACTCAATATTGTTAGAAGTTCATATATATTCATACCAGTAAAATTAACAACTTTAGTAATATCATTATATAAAAGAACTCTATCCCCTTCTTTAACACTTGCATCTACTTCTATAAAAGTGTTGTCCATGGTAACTTGAGCTATTTTAAACTCCTTGTTGTTAATAATACATTTACTTTTTTCATTTCTTTTAAGGAAACCATCACCATATCCTATTTTTATTTTTGCCAGATATTTACAGTTTTCTATATCTAAATCATCTTTTAATTCATATGCAACATATTTATGATCTTCAATATCTCTTACACCAGCTACCTGTCCTTCCAAAGAAAATACTTGTTTCAAATTAGGGTCAAAATAGCCAACTTCCTGTAAACCATAAGTAAGCATTCCAACTCTTATATGAGTGGCTATATCACAATTATAATTCATAACTGCAGCACTATTTGTAAATGAATCATTTCAAATTTATCTTTTCCTATGGAATTCACTACATCTGAAAATAAGTCTATTAATTCCAGTCCATCTTCATAATTTACAGCAAAAAGATGAGAAAAAACACCTTTAAATTTTAAATTATTTTCATTGGTAAATTTTTCTAATTCAGGAATTTCAGAAAGAGAGATACCATTTCTACCAAAACCTAAATCTATTTTAAGCTGCATTCTATTAGATGGAATTCCAGCTTTTATTAAATCTTTCAACTCGTTAAAATCATTGATAGCTATTTCTAAATTTGGATTGTTTTTTATTAATTCGATATCTCCAATGCTTTCAAAGACAAGAATTTTGAGGTCACTTCCTAAGTTCATTTTCAGAATATTTTCAGCTTCAACATAACGTGCAACAGCAACCTCTCTTTGTCCTCCATCGTAAAGAGCTTTTATTATTAATTCTACTCCATGTCCATAAGCGTTGGCTTTAACAACAGGAAGGATATTTTTTCCCTTTAATTTTTTCAAATAATCTATGTTGGATAATAGATTTTTTTGATTGATAATCATTTTAATTGAATTGATAACCATACACTCCTCCTGAATTTTTTTGATATTTACATTCTACACCATAATTTCAAAAAAATACACCCTAAAATATTTAAAAGGAAAATTTTAAGAAAAAGTTAAATTATGTTATAATTGAAAAAGAAACTTATTTTTAAAAAGGAATGGTCGAATAAATATGGATAAAATACATAAATTCTATAAAGAAAATTATAAAACACTGACTAAAGGAGAAAAGAAAATTGCAGAATTTCTTGTGAAAAATCCTAAGAAAGTTATACTTTTATCAGCATTAGATTTAGGAAAAGAAATAGGAGTGAGTGATGCTTCTGTCTTAAGGTTTTCCAAAACGATGGGATTTAATAAATTTAATGATTTTAAAAATTATATAGCTTTGGAACTCAGTGAAACAAGTCCTGATGATAGAATAGTAAAAAACTGGGACAATTTCAATTCTAAAAATGACATAGCAAATAAAATAGTTAATGCTGATCTTGAAAATATAAAGGAATTTTTATTGAATGTAGATTTTGATCAAGTAAATGAAGCTGTGGAAATGATAGATGAAGCTAAAAAAATATATTTTTTAGGAATAGGTTCAAGTAGAGCTATATCTCAGTTTATGTTCTGGCATGTGAAAAGACTGGGATTTAATGCTGAATGTGTGAATGAGGGAGGATTGGGATTGTATGAAGCCTTTTCTCATATAAAAAAAGGTGATGTTGTTATAATATTTGCTTTTCCTAGATTTTTAAATGATGAGATAAAAGCTGTAAAGTTGGCAAAAGAAAAGAAAGCTAAAATAATAACCATCACAAGTAATGTATTTTCTGAAATAAGTTTTTTGAGTAATATTGTTTTTAAAATATCTGTTGAAAACAATGGTTTTTTTAATTCATATATAGTTCCTATGGAGCTTTGCAATATAATTTTAACAGCACTTTTTGAAAAAAATAAAACTAGTATATATGCAGAATTAAAAGAAAATAGTCTTGTAAAAGATTTTTTATTTACATCAGAAAATTAATATTTATATATATAGATGAGTAAAATCTATGAACTTCTCCCACTTAAAATTACTTTGTAATTTTTAAAGTGGAAGCTTCTTTCTTGGTAAGTAGTTGCTTTTGTTAGGTAGCTATATTTACCAAGCTACTTATAGAAGTGGGCAACTTCTTGCCAGTTATGTTGAAGTTAATTTTTTACTCATCTTTTTTATTTTTTAAAAATGTACTATATAGATACTTTTGATATTATTTTAAAATGAAATGATAAAAAATAGAAAAAATTGTTGACTAAACTACAAAAATGTTGTATCTTGTAGTAAGAACTACAAACAAATAGGGGGGATTTAATATGAAAAAGCCTATAATCGGGATAACTTCAGCCTATGAGAAGGAAGAGGGGCTGAGAAACTATCATAGAACTACAGTAAGTATAGACTACACAAAAGCAGTAGTAGCAGGAGGAGGAATACCAGTAGTTATTCCTGTTACTGATGATATAGAAGTAATAAAAGGACAACTTGAACTTTTAGATGGATTGCTTTTATCAGGAGGAGCAGATTTAAATCCGTTTCTCTATGGACAGGACTTCAAAGAAGGAATAAATGTAATTTCTCCTGAAAGAGATAAATGTGAAATGATTATAGTTGAGGAATTTTTAAAAACTAAAAAACCAATATTGGGAATATGCAGAGGACACCAAATTTTAAATGTCTATTTTAATGGCACATTATTTCAAGATGTAAGATATTATGGAAAAGAATTTTTAAAGCATAGGCAAGATCTTTATCCAGAATTAGCCACACATAGAGTAAATATCATAGAAGAAGATAATATTCTCTTTGAACTATATGGAAAAGAGATTGCTACTAACTCCTTTCATCATCAGATTATAGATAAAGTAGGAGAGGGATTAACTACAATAGCTGTAACTAATGATGGAATAGTAGAAGCCTTTCAAATGAAATCTCATAAGTTTCTTTATGGAATTCAATGGCACCCTGAAATGATGACTGCTAGAGGAAATACAGAGATGAAAAAAATATTTGAAAAATTTGTAGCAAGTTGTGAGGTAGAATAAATGCAGATATTTAAGAATGGAAAGATACATTCTTTTAATTCTGAAAATGCTATATATGAAGCAATAGCTGTAGAAAATGGAAGAATAGCAGCTTTGGGAAATACAGAAGATGTATTGGAAGAGTTTAAGAAAAGAGATGATAAAGAAGTAATTGATTTAAAAGGAAAAACTGCAGTGCCGGGATTTAATGACAGTCATGTACATTTTATGAATTATGGATATACAGAGAAAAAAATAAGGCTAAATGAATGTAGAAGTATAGAGGAACTTATTACACTTGGGAAAAAAACTTTACCTTATGGAAGTTGGATATTAGGAAGAGGGTGGAATCAAGATCTTTTCTCAGGGGAGAAGAGAATGCCTGAAAAAAGTGACTTAGATAAAATATCTGAAGATATTCCAGTGTGCTATACAAGAGCTTGTGGTCATGTAGCAGTTATTAACAGCAAGGCTATGGAGTTGTGTGGAATAACACCTGAAACAAAATGCTTTGGAGGAGATATAGATTACGATAAGGGGATATTTACAGAGAATGCATTGTATCTTGTCTATTCACACATTTCTAAACTCTCACTTGAAGAAATGAAAAATATAATATTGGAAACTCAAGAAAAATTTTTAGCAATGGGAATAACATCAGTACAGACAGATGATTTTGAATCATTTCCAGATAAGGATTTTAAAAAAGTTATACAAGCTTATGAAGAGTTAGATAGAGAGGGAAAACTTAAAATAAGAGTTTATGAACAGGGGCTTATGCCTACAAAAGATAGAATAAAAGAACTGGCTGAGTATAAATATTTTACTGGAACTGGTGGGGAAAGATTTAAAATGGGACCTATAAAGCTTTTATTAGATGGGTCATTAGGAGGAAAAACAGCTTTATTGCAGCTGCCCTATGAGGGAGAAAAAAATAACAGGGGAGTAGTGACATATACACAGGAAGAATTTAATGAAATAGTTGAATATGCAGATTCTATGGGGTATCAGATAGCAGTACATGCTATAGGAGATGGAGCTATAAAAATGGCAGTGGACAGTTTTGAGAAGCTCCCCAATCTCAATAGAAAAAGGCATGGAATAGTACATTGTCAGTTAACAACAGCAGAACTCATAGATAGAATAAAAAAATTAGATATTATAACATATATCCAGCCTATATTTCTTGATTATGATTTACACATAGTAGAAGATAGGATTGGATATGAAAGAAGTTTGGAATCATATGCATGGAAAACTATGCTTGATAAAAAAATAAAATTAAGTTTTGGTTCAGATGCTCCTGTAGATAGTGCAGATGTAGTAAAGGCAATACATTGTGCAGTGAATAGACAGGATATGAATTTTTATCCAAAAGATGGTTGGCTTCCAAATGAAAAGATATCTGTAGAGGAAGCAGTAAGATGTTATACAGTAAACAGTGCCTATGCATCTTTTGAAGAAGAGATAAAGGGAAGTTTAGAAGTGGGAAAATTAGGAGATTTTGTTGTATTAGATAGGGATATATTTTCTATTGATAAAAGTGAGATACTTTCTACTAAAATTGATTCAACAGTTATTGGTGGAGAGATTCTATATATAAATGATTAAGGGGGTATAAAAAATGTTGGCATATTTTGAAGCTTTGGTTAGTTTTTTATGGGGATTACCAATAATAGTAATCATTCTGGGAACAGGATTTTATTTCACTTTTAAAACTGGATTTTTTCAGGTATTTCATCTCAAGCATATTTTTCTGAAACTATATGTAAGATAATTAAAAAAGGTAATAAAGCAGAAGAAGGGGGAAAAGGGCTTATCACTCCTTTTGAAGCAGTTGCTACAGCAATTGGAGGATCAGTAGGAGTAGGAAATATTGGAGGAGTTGCTACAGCTATGGCAGTAGGAGGTCCTGGGTCGCTTTTCTGGCTTTGGATAGCAGCTTTTGTAGGAATGATTTTAAAAATGGCTGAAGTTTCTCTAGGTGTTTATTATAGAGAAAAAGATGAAAAGGGAGATCCATATGGAGGACCTACTTATTATATGGAAAAAGGACTTGGAGAAGAAAAGGGTCATAAATGGTGGATTATCCCTGCAGCTATATTTGGTGGTGGAATATTTTCAACATTTTTTATTACAGTACAAAATTATACAGTGTCAGAAGCTGTAAGTGCAGCATTTGGTATTAAAATAATTTATGCAAGTATTATATATATCATATGTAACTATATTCTCATTATTGGAGGAATTAAGTCTTTAGGAAAACTAGCTGGGAAAATAGTACCTATCATGTGTGTATTTTATGTAGGAGCAGCATTGTACATAGTAGCTATAAATATTGGAAACCTTCCTGCAACATTGGGACTTGTATTTAAAGGAGCTTTTACTGGAACAGCAGCAGCAGGGGGATTTGCTGGGGCAGCTTTCAGTCAGGTAATGAGAATTGGTATGGCAAGATCAGTATTCAGTAATGAAGCAGGGTGGGGAAGCTCTCCAATGATTCATGCTTCTGCACAAACAGATCACCCTATAAAACAAGGATTGTGGGGAGCATTTGAAGTTTTTGTTGATACAATTGTAGTTTGTACTTTGACTTGTCTTGTTATAATTATTACTGGTGTATGGAGCAGTGGAGCAACTGGTGCTACTCTTACTCTAAATGCTTTTGAAACTGGTATGGGATCAGCAAGTAAAATATTTATAGCAACTGGAATTTTCCTATTTGGAGTAACTACTTCATCTGGGTGGTATGCTTACTATGAGATTATTTTAAGACATCTTATGAAATCATCTCCTAAATTAAAAGATGGAATATTAAAATTCTATAAGATATTCTATCCAGTACCAGGATTTGTAATGGTACTTATGGCAACTACTATTGGAATGCCAGGATCAACTGTATGGTTGTTTGCTGACTTTACAACTGCAGTACCAACATTTATCAACATAGCTGTTATGCTTTCATTAAGTGGAACTTTCTTTAAATTATTTAAAGATTACAAGACTAAATATATTTTAAAAGAGGAAGTTAAACCAGAAGATAAAATAAAATTATTTTATGAAGAAAATTAATTGATTTAAAAAATATAATTAAAAAATTGGAGCTGTAAGAGGCTCCTTTTTAATATTTATAGAAATAGAAAAAATATTTTAGTAAAAAAAATCATCACCTGTGAGGCAAATTTATCTTATGGGTAATTTTTGATTGTGGTAGATAATTTTTGTAATTAAAGATAACTTTAACATAAAAAGAAGACATATAGTTTTTTTAGGAAAGAGTATAAAGACAATAAATTTTTCTTTTACAAAAAATATAAAAAATATAAAAAAATACTTAAAAAATATTGGTGAAATAAAATTAATGAGTATAGATAATATAAATAATATAAATAAAAATGATATGTTTTCTTCTAATTTTTAATTTTAAATTTTCCTGTATACAAGAATAGAATGTTATGCTAATATATGAACCGTATCATTTGTAAAAAATTTAAATGTAAAAAAAATATTACAAAAAAGATTGTAAAAAAAGTAATAACTATAAAAAAATTGTAGATATTATTATGAATTTGAAGGAGTGAAAGATGGAAAATAAGAGAAGTGCAAAGAATCAACTGTTTTGTCGGCAGGAGGAAAAGGTACTGGAATTATTTAGATGTCGGTAGAAGAAAAAACCAATGATAAGAAAACCGTTACCGAGAAAGCCAGTACTGAGGAAACCATTGCTGGTTTTTTACAGACATCAGAAGATAGTTTTTATTAAGAAGATAATAAAAGAATATAAAGATATAAATAATACACACAGGGGAAGAAAAAAATATTGAGAAAAGAAAATGCAAAAAAGATGACAAGGAAAACATGCCAGTAGAGATACAGCAAATATTAAAAAAATACAAAGAATTGAATCTGCCTGATTTTTCTATTGGAATAAAATGTTAATACACATACATACACAAACAGCCACATTGGTGCACTGGATTGTTATGCGCATTGAGAGTATCATATACGTATGGCAAAAATAAAACAGGAGGCAGTAAAATGGCAGGAGAAAATCAAGTAATATTAGCAGTGGTTCAAAAGGAAATGGAGAAGGTGGAAAATGCAATCAAGAGGGAAAAGGCTATATTAAAAAATATAGACGATATAACAGCAACTCTTGAGCATATAGCAGAGTTGGTAGAATCAGGAAAGGAGTTCCCAGAAAACTCAGCATATGAGTCATACAAAGACTGGCAGGAAAGCGCAGAGAAGGAAATTAAATCTTATACAACTTCTTTGGAAACAATAGACAAATACAGAAGCCTACTGGCAGCATACCAGTTTTATGTAAAAAATAATACACCAGAAGCTTAAAGAAAAGAGGCTGTAGCAGAAGCTGCAGTCTTTTTTTTACCCAAAAATAAAAAAACGGAGGAAAAAAATGATAAATAATGCAGAACTGTTTTTTAAAATAATAACTACAACAGGAACTTTTTTTCTGGCATACCACAGGTACACATTATCATTGTTTGAGAAAAAATAGATAAAGGGGAGTGCGAAAAAGAAAGAATCTTTGCAGAAAAATTCAGAATAGAAAATATAAAAACACTGACTGAGGGAATAAGCAGGATTGAAGAAAGAATGACAAGGATAGAGGAGTATCTGATGAAGCATTGAGAGGGAGAAAAAATAGAATACTAAAAAGTGGAAAAAGCGAGCTTTTTGCTAAAAAGTTCTTGTTTATACATAAAGGCGAACACCTTCCCTATATTTTCTCTATCATTGTACTCTTTAAATTTGTAAAAGTCAACATAAAAGTTTTGGGAGGGGAACGGGGTCCAAAAAATGAGGTATTAAAAATTGGGAGGTTAGAGCGTCTAAAAGTTCGCTTTTATGTATAAAAAGGAACTTTTCTCAGTTATCGGCTTAATTTCTACATTTAAATTTTCAACTTTAATTAGAATTTTGGAGCAAAAAATTGAAAAAAATTTAAGAAAAATTTAAATAAAAAATATATAAAAACAAACTTGGGGGAGAAAAAATATGATTGAAAAGATTATGAAGGCAGTAAAAAGCAGCAACAAAAGAAGAGGAAGAAATATAACAATAGGCGCAGGACTGGGGGATAAGTTCTAGCAATAAAAATGGGGGAAGTTATGAAAGAAGGGGAATTTATAAGGTTCTATAGAGATAGAAATTGTTTGAGGAATATTAAGGAAGCCAAAAAAAAGATAGACTTGTTTTGGACTGTTGTGTTGAAGGCTTTAGATGAAGATGGAAAAGTATTATTAAAAGACTGGGGAGTATTTGAGAAAAAAGAGGTAGCTCCCAGAAAAATAATGACGCCGAGAATGGAAAAAGAAAGAGTGACAAAAGCAGGGGAAAAGATAATATTCAGAACAGGAACAGGCTTAAAAACTCTTGTCAATGGAGCTGATGCTGATGAATAAGAGGGAGCTGGCAAGGATATATAACACAATAAGTCAGGGAAAGATATCACAAAAAGCAGCCTTAGAGGAAATAGATATATTTACACAAACCTTGCAGGAAGCCTTGATGAAATATGATTCAGTAACATTTGTCAACATTGGAATATTTGAAATACTGGAAAGAAAGCCGAGATTAGTAAGCAATCCATCAACTAGAGAAATAATGAAAATCTATCCAAAAAAGGTAGTAAGATTTAGAGCATCAAAAAATATAATGAAACCTTAAATCTTATCTGTAGAATAGAAAATTAAATAAAAAATATATAAAAACAAACTTGGAGGAAAATTTGTGATTGAAAAAGTTATGAAGGCAGTAAAAAGCAGCAACAAAAGAAGAGGAAGAAATATAACAATAGGTGCAGTGATTGGATTTTTGTTGTCATGTACAGCAGTAATGGGAGCAGATGATAATTATCTTTGGATAAAAGAAGATGGGGGAACAATACAATTTACTAAAGAAAAAGATACTACTGGGTCTGGTACAGATTGGGGCAAAACAAATCCATATACTGAAAATAACTGGAATGGCAGTACATATATAAATAATATGACATTATCATCAAGTGAAAATAATGGGAAAGATGCAAATGGAAAGGATATAAGTTATGGAGTTAGATTTAGTGAAGATATGACTGGATTGGAATTTAGAAATAATGGTTCAATAATGGGAATAGGAGGTGATGTTACCTATGGAATTTATAATGAAGGTACTATAACAAATCTGATAAATAATGGTTCAATAGAAAGTAGTGATGGTTATGGAATTTATAATGAAGGTACTATAATTAACTTGGTGAATAGTGGTTTTATATCAAGTTCAGATGGTAATACTGCAATTGAGAATAATGCCACTATAAAAAAATTGATAAATAATGGTTCAATAACAGCGGAAGGGGATGTAATTTCCAGCCACGATACTATAGGAAACTTGTTAAATAATGGTTCAATGAAAACTAGTGGTGGTTCTGGTATTAGTAGTAATGCTGATATAGAAACTATAATGAATAATGGTTTAATTAAAGGTAGCATTTACAATCAGAGTAACATAATAAGTTTAGAAAATACAGGAATTATTTATGAAAAATCTGATGAACCTATATATAATGAGGGTGGAACTATAGGTACAGCAAATAACTATGGAATACTTGCAACACAAGGGAATTCAGTAGTTTATGGTAGTAGTATAACTACAGAAAATAATTATGGACTATATATAACTGAAGCAGATGGAAAAATAACTGTAGATGACACTAAGAGTAAGGATTCTGTAGAGATAGTAGTAGGATATGATAAAGATGGAAAAGAAATAACAAAGTCTATGACTATAAGAAATGCTACATTAAATGGAGATTCAGGAGAAGCAACTGAAACAGTAAGTTTTGAATTTAAAGGAGAAGTAGGAGAATTTGATAATTCAATATTAAATGGGAAAAATGAAACTTTAAAGGTCTCAGGAACAGGAAATCAAATAACAGACTCTATAATTAATGCTTATGGAACAGCAGTAGTTATGAATGAAAATATGTCAACACTTATTCTTGATAATACAATAGTAAATGGAGGAATTTCAAAAGATGATGGAACTGTTTCACCAGTAAATATAGCTGGAAATGGAAATACTCTTACTATTCAAGGGAATTCTATTATAAATGGAGGAGATACAGTTATTACAGTATCAGGAGAAAAAAATGCTCTTGTTTTAGAAGGAAATGTAAAAATTAATGGAGAGATGAAATCAACAGGAACTAATAATCTAATAAGTCTTAATGGAAATGCTGAAGATGGAATGAATATACTTCATAACATATCAGGGTTTACAAATATGAATATAGAAAATAATGTGACATTCTTTGAAGATATAAAAGTAACAGGAACAGAAACAGTAACTGTACATAAAGATGGGGTATTAAATCTAAGATTAAAAAGATCAGAAGATACAAAAGATGAAGAAATACCAATAGGAGTTCATGCTTTTTCAGAAAGAGAGGGAAAACATGAAATGACAATAAAAGGAACATCAGAAGGAGAAGCAGGAACTTTAAACTTTATAACAAATGGAATAGGTAAAAAAATTGATGTTGATATGGAAAATATAGAACTTGAAAATATGCTAATAAAAGCAAGTTCAATCATAGACAAAGCAGAAATAGATGGGGATTACATTCACTTAGGAGCAGGTTCAGACTTAAGTGGAATTGTAAATCCAAAGGTAAGTAAATATGATTCACTTAATGGAATATATAAAAGTTTGTACAGCAGTACAGATGAAAATATAGATGCTTTGAGAGATATGCTAAGCATGACTTACCTTGGAAAAAACTATGATTATAATAATGCTACTGATGAGGAACAATTAAAAGCTTTAATGAGCTATTTAGACAGCATTTATACAGGAACTCCATATTCAGTTTCAAGTGAGCTTTCAAGAAAATCAATGGGAATGTTCAGAGATATAATCACAGAAAATCAATTTAGACCAGACTTAAACAGATGGCTGGTAATGGGTGGACTAACTCATAGAGATGGAGGAACTAAAGACAGCTACTATGGACAGAATTATCATGGTTTTGATACAGGTACAGCAGATGTAGATGTGGATATGAAACTTACTGGAGCTTATGCCCTGGGGAAATATGGATATTCAGAAAATATATCTCTAGGAGTAACAGCAGGTGGAAACAGAAGCGAAGCTAAACTTCCAATGTCAAAAGTAAAAGGAAACAGTGGATATGTAGGAGCTTTTGCAGAAAACTATAGAGGAAACCTTACATTGAAAGCAGGAGCAGGAATTCAATATTCAGAATATGATGCTAATAGAGCAACATTAGGAGGACACAGCTACAGTGATAAATATTCAGATATGACATATGATATTTACCTGAATGGAAGATATTCTCATAATATAGGAGAAAATCTATTCTTAGAACCATACGGAACATTGTCATATACATATATTAAGCAGGATAGCGCAGATGAAGGAAGCAAGGTTCTTGCAATAGAAACAGATTCAAAAACATTTGACTATACAGCAGCTAAAGTGGGAGTAGACCTTAAAAAAGTAATACCACATGAGAAAGGAAAAAGCACACTGTCAACAGGAGTGAGCTATACAAGACTTCTTACTGGGTCAGATGAAGAAAATATCACAGGAAGATTTAAAGGAGAAAATGCAACTGACTTTGATATCTTAGTAGCTCATAAAAATGAACACAGTATAGGATTAAATGCTAAGTACACACTTGAACTTGAAAGTGGAATCCTGTTTGATGTAAAGGGAAGCTACAATGTAGAAAGAGATTCACATAATGGAAATGGAAAAAACAGAAATAAAGGTGAATGGATAATAGGAGCAGGATTGGGGTATAAGTTCTAAAGTAGATAATAATACAGAGGATACTTTTTAAATGAGAAGTAAATGGAAATATCACAAGCTAATAAATAGATATAGCAAAACTTAAAGGTAATTAAGCTCATGCAATTATCAAGCAGCAAGTTAATTTTAGAAAAAAAGATACTAAAGAATTAAGTCAGTATGATAAAAAGAGAATTAAAACTCAAAATATCAAAAAAATAGATAATAAATAACCAAAAAGACCAAAGGAATTAAACTTCTTTTGGTTTTTTTTATTTTGAAAATGAAAAATAAAAATATGTTAGTAAAGAAAAAAATGAAAAATAAAAATGTGTCAATAAAGAACAAAGAAATAAAATTAGATATTGAAACTTGAAAAAAAGAGTGTTTATGCAGTCTTTTTTTTATATGTTGGGGGACAGACTAAACATTATATATTTCCAGTTAAAGAAACTAGATATAAACATATGAATAAAAAACGGATTATTATTTTAATTGTGTGCTTAAAAAAAATATGTTATAATTCTATAAATGATTTTTGTTTACAAAACTATAATTTTTATCAAAAATTAAGAAAACTATGTTCTTAAATTCTTACATTTAGAATATTTGTATGTCAAATTTAGGGAGGGATTAAAAATATAAATAACTACACTTAAGCAAAATACATCGAAAGGGAGAGAGAGCATGAAAAAAATAAGCACAGTAATTCTTTTTCTATCTTGTCTGACAATAGCTTATTCACAGGAAATAAATGAAAAAGAGGGGAAAAAAGTACTTGAACAGATAAGGAAAGAAATACAGATTGAGGAAAGAACAAAACAAAAAGAAGCAGAGAAGGCTGAAAAAACTAAGATGAAACTAGAAAAAGAAGAGGAAAAAAAGGGGAAAAAAGTTCTTGAAGACATCAGAAGAGATATGAACGAATCTCTTGAAGAAAAAGTATTCAGAAGTAAAGATAATCCAGAAGAGAAAGCAGCAGCTGCAATAACAGCTTTTGAAATTGGAGAAGAAAGAATGTCATTTTTAAAAATGGAAGAAGAGGAAATAAAAGAGCTTGAAAATGCTTTAGGAACAAAAGGTGATGAAAATAGAGTATTTTTAAGTGAAAAATTTGATGGGGTACATGAAGAATTTAAATTAAAAAATCATGAAATTCAAACTTTATCTTCTGAAAATAAAATGCTTAATGAATATTTGAGCAAGCTGGATACAATGGAGCAAAAGGTGAAAACAGGAAAAAACTAAGGGGGAAAGATTTATGAGAAAAAATGAGATAGAAAAATCTCTAAAGAGGTATTTAAAGAGAAAAATTAGTTTCTCTTTTTCACTTTTGATAGCTTTTTTAATAACAGGTGGAATATCTCTAGGGGCAGGGATAACATCAGAAGAAATACAAGAAACAAAGGGAGATATTTTAACTAAAATTGAATTGGAAAGAGAAGAAATAAAAAGAAAAATAGCTGAAAATGAAAAACTTATAAAAGAATATAATTCAGATTTTGTAGAGCTTGTAAGAAAGGGAGATTTTTATTCTAAGCCTTTGATACCAAGCACACAGGTGTTTTTTACTTATCAGTATTTAGATAGTGGAAAAACAAAGGACAGGACAGATAAAGAATTTAAAGAAACAATAGATGCAGTAAATGAATATTATGGAACAAGAGCTGGAAAATCTATGCTGAAATCTTCTGGGAATATTGGAAAAGACAAAGTAATGTCAGGGAATGGAGTAGTGGTAGATAATTCAGTATTCAGAGAGGAAATAGATTTAGGAGCTAATATTCAGCTTTTGGAACCTGAAATGCCTGAAATTAATCCAAATGTATCTGTGAATGTATCTACACCAAATGTTGTGTTGGGAGCATTGCCGGGAGCTGTGAATCCAGTTGCAATAACAATACCAAATATTTCTATAAATCAGCCGGGAATACCATCAGCACCAAGTGGAGTGAGTGTAAGTGTACTTCCTCCATCAGCAGTAGATAAAATAGAAATAACAGCACCTGTTATTCCAACTCCGACTGAACCAACAGAAAAAAATATAGTTATAAATCTTCCAGCAGCACCAGAGGGGTACGAACCAACTATGATAATACCTCCAGCAGCACCATCTACACCAACAATAGTAGCACCAGTGGAATTTACTCCACCAGCTTTAGATTTTGTTGGAACTGGATTTGGGCAGTCATATGGAATAGGGTCAGTACAAAATGGAGCTAAAAGAGGAGGAATAGATAGTAATATAGTAATAGAAAACTATGAAAATTATTCTACTCCTTTGAACTCAGAAAGTAATCCATTGAAAATTACAGCAGGAGGTAATGTTACTACATGGAGCAATGGAAATATAAATGCTTCAACTACTGTGGAATATAATTTCAGTGAGGTATTGACTCCAGGAAGCACTGGAAGGACAAATGCCTTTATAAATGAATTGAGAGATCATAATGCCACTATTGGTGGAAATTATCAGATGAATTATGGAGCTTCAGATAGTGTATATACAAAGATGTTTTTAAGTCATAATCCAGCTGGAAGACATACATCTGATGGATTCCCATCTATGGGAGGAGGACTGACATCTGGGTGGCTGGGTCAAAGTGGAGGAGCTAAAACAGCAAAATTTACTGGAACACTGGAGTTGAATGGTTCATCAAAGATAAATCCAGTTACTGGAACAACATATGAAATACTTGTAGGGGTAGAACATCAATTATGGGATAGTCAGGATAACAGAGATGGATATTCAATATTTAATAATACTGGAAAAATAACATTAAATTCTGGATATAATGTAATAGGGATAATGATAGATACAGAAGCACTTAATGAAACAGGAAGAACTAAACATAATAATAACCAGACTAAAAATACAGGGGTTATTATAATAAATAATGAAAACAGTATAGGAATAGATTTTGGTGCTTATACAGGTCAAACATACCTTCCAGTCGATGTTGAAATTGGAAACATTGAGGTGAATGGTAAAAATAACTATGGTTATAGAATGAAAAATATATTTACTGCTAATAATGTATATTACGATGATGTAACTGTATCAGGAGGAGCAGGAAAAATAACTGTAGGAGGACAGAAAAATGTAGGACTTGCTATAGGAAAATCTCTTTCTTCAGCTCCCAATCCTTATACAGAAGCTGGAAATTTAAATCATGGTGTATTGAGTGGTTTAAATCCAATCTCTAACTTTTTGGAATTAATGTAGAGATAGTAGGAAACGAAGTAATAGGATTTTTAAGATTGTCTGATTATTCTGCTAATAATACTAATGATTTCATATTTAATAATCAGGTAATGGGAAACTTTAATATAGGAACTGGGGCTACTAACAGTACTCTTATAAGAACTGATAAATATGGAGTTCAAATACAAGCTGACATCACAACTACTGGAACTAATGGAAGAGGAAATACAGTTGCACATTCTAATGGACAGACACAGCATATATATAATAGTGGGAATATAACTGTTGGAAGTGGACTTGTACAAACTACAGGACTGTCAGCTACTGGAACAGCTGCATCAACTAAAATAAATGTCAGAAATACTGGAAATATTATTCTAGGTGGTAAAGAAAGTACAGGAATGTATGTAGATAAATGGACTCAGGGAGAAAATACAGGAACAATTAAAATGACAGGGTCTGAAAAAAATGCTGCTATTTCTAATGAAGGGAAATTTAATCTTTCAGGAACTTTAGAAGTAAATGGAGAAAAATCATCGGGATTGTATAATTCAGGAACTGGAGCAACTGCAATAAATAATGATACTGTTATCAAAGCTGAAAACGGGGCAACAGGTATTTATGGAAATGGTGGAACAATAACACTTACTTCTGGAAAAAGTTTGAAAATAACAGTTGATGATTCTTCTAATCCTGCAACAAAAGGACTGGCAGTTTATGCTGGAAATGGTTCTGCTATAAATATACAGGGAGCAGATATAAGTGTAAAAAATGGATCAGCAGGAGTTGCTTCTTTTGGTACAGGAAGCAGTATTAATTTAAATGGGGCAAAATTAGAATATTATGGAAATGGTTATGCAGCATACTCTGATGGTGTTGGAAAGATTGATTTGACAGGTGCTGAAATAATACTTGGTGGAAATGCTACAGGAATTGAAATGGATTTAAATATTCCAGAAGCATCTAGACCTATAAAACTAAGCAACACAACTATAACTATGATGTCAAATGATGCTATAGTAGCTAATTTAAAAAATGCAACAGGATTACAGAGCTCTAATTTACAAGGTACTATAATAACTGCCCTAGGTGGGAATATAAATATTAATTCAGGATCTGATATGTATGGAACATATGATAAATATAAAGTAGCAGCAGTAGATGGGGGAGATCTCACTATTGACAAAGATATGGAGAAATTTTCTACTGTAAATACTTCAGATGGATATTTTTATTCAAGAAGATTTTTAGCTCAAAGATTAAAATTAGATGTGGCAGCAGGAGTGGAAGTAAATGCTTCAACAGACAGTACATATGCTAATGACTATTTTAAAGGACAGGTTGTTGGACTTGAAATGAGTTCAAGTAAAGCTGCAACTTCTGTAGCTGACACTCAAATTAATTTAAAATATAATTCTGTTGACGGCGGAGCTAAAATATTAGCAAATAGAAATGATTCTGGGGGTTCAGGAGCTATTGGATTATATATAAATTATGGGGAAATAAATACAGATTCTGGAACAGCCATAGAAGTAGAAACAGGAAGTGGTCCTGTAAATGACAAAGGTGTAGGAATATATGCTGTAAATGGAAGTAAAGTTAAAACTCAGGGGGATATAAAAGTAGCTGGGAATAAGGCTATTGGTATATTGGGAATGACTAACAGAGAGCAGCCTGTAGGGACACCAATAATAAATGAATTTGGAGGGAAAGCAGGAGAAAATACTATATCTATTGAAAACAGCGGAAATATAGAACTGGCAGGAGAGGGAAATATAGGGATATATGCTTTCAATAATAAACCATCTGGAACAAAAGCTGACGCAAAAGCTAAAAATAGTGGAAATATAAAAATAGGAAATTCTACAGGTTCAGAAATGGCAGTTGGAATCTATGGAAGTGATGCAACTTTAGAAAATACTGGAACTATATCAACTGGAACAGGAGCTATTGGTATTTATGCTGACCATGATTCAGAGATAACAAATATAGGAACTCTTGAATTAGGAACAAATGCAATAGGAGTACTGGCTAATGAAAAGACAGTATTGAATACAACAACTTTAACTTTAAATCAAAATGGAAGTGGAACAACAGGACAAACAGCTGTATTCTATAAAGGTAAAGGAACTGGGGCAGAAACACAGAGTTTAAATTTTGGGATAAATACTCAAAATCTTGAAAAAGCAACAGCTGTTTATGCAGAGAATCTTAATTTTGTTTCAAATGGTCAGTTAGATATAGGAAAAGATGGAGTAGGGATATACCTGAAGAAAGGAAGTTTGGATAATACAGCAACTAATGCAGGAATAATAAATCTATTGTCTGGAAAAACTGGAGCAATAGGAATGTATACTTCAGCAGGAAAAATTATCAATAATAATACTATAAATATAAATGATGCTACACATATTGGAATGTTTGCCTCAGGAACTGGAAATACAGTTTCAAATGCAGGAACAATAACTTTAGGAGCAGACAGTTCTACTGGAATATATGTGAAAGATGGAGCTAAGGTGGAATTAGCTGCTTCTGGAAACATTGCATTTACAGGAAAAGAAAGTGTAGGGGTATTTGCAGAAAATGCAGAAGTTGAAATAAAAGACAATGTTCTTTTTTCTCTGTCTAATGAAAATAAAAATATCTTTGCTTATGGAAAAAATGGAGCTAAAGTAACTTTAGATTCTGGAAAAACTTTGAATGTAAATGGACTTGGAGCACCAATATCTACAGGGCACAAAACGGTTGGTATTTATCTTGAAAACTCATCAGGAAAAAGTTCATACATAGGGAATGGAAAGATAGAAGTAAGTAACCAGGCTATTGGACTTTATTCAAAAGGGGAGAACGACCTTGTTGTAAATGTTGAGGCAACAGGAGCAAAAACAACTGGAATATTTGTAGATAAAGCTTCAAATATAGGGGGAACTGTAACTGCTGAAAATGGTGCTATTGCTGTATATGGCGATGGTGGAAAATTAAATATAGGAGTAGGAACAGCAACAGACTTAACTTTAAAAACAACTGCAGGAGTAGCTACAGGAATGTATCTGACAAGTGGAGCATATGCTGCTGGTGGAGATATTAATGTTGAAAATACAACTGCAAATAAAAACATTGGAGTATATTACAGTAAAGGAACAGGAAGTTCTGCTGTAGCCAATGGTTCTAAAATCAATATAAAAGATGGAAATACCATAGGAATATATGCAGCAGATGGAATAAATCTTTCTAATGGTTCAGATATTACAACTGTTGCAGGAAAAACTGGAAATATAGGTGCCTTTATTGGAGGAAATTCCAGATATTCTTCAAATGCTGATATCATTTTAAATGGAGCAGGGGGAATAGGAATTTATGCTGAAAATGGTCAGGGAATAAATTCAGCTGCTGGAAAAATATTTCTTAATGACTTAGGAAGTACTTCAGTTGGAATGGCAGCAGAAAACACTGCTTCTGTGGAAAATTTAGGTACAATAACTGATGCTGGGCAGAATTTAGGAATGTATATTTCAGGAACTGCTTCAAGTTCAGGGAAAAATAGTGGAGTTATAACTACAGACAAGGGAACAGGAGTATATGTAAGTGGAACAGGAAATAGTTTTGATGGTTCAGCAGGTAAAATTGAAGTATTGACAAGTGGAATAGGTATTTATCTGGAAAATACTGGTTCTAATAAGATAAAATCTGGAATTCTGGATATAGCTTCAGGAGGAGTGGGAGTTTATGGAGATAATGCTAAGATTGACTTTACAGTAAATTCTTCAACATCTACAGGAGCAATAGGTGTTACAGCTAAAAATAATTCAGTAATATCAGGGAATATTACAACAGGAACAGGATCAGTAGGAGCATATATTTTAGATGATACAGTTTCATTGAATGGAGCAGTTATAACTACTGGAGTAAATACTTCAGATACATCTGTAGGTATACTTTTAGATAAAGGAATAACATCAACTTATACTATAAATAATGTAAATGTAAATGCTAAAAATGGTGTTGGAGTATATCTTGGAAATGATACAGGAACTTTTACAGGGGTGGATTTAGTTCTTAATGGAACTGTAAAAACTGAAGGAGGAGTGGGAGTATATGTAACAGAATATTCTACTTTGACAACAGGAAATGCCACTTTGAATATTGATGGCGGGGCAGGTATCTATGTAGATAAAGGAACTGCAAATCTTGGAGTAACAGGAAATCTTACATTCAATTTCTTAGCTGGTGGAGGAATAGGAATATTCAACAATGGAGGAAATCTTACTCTTGGAAATAATATAAATGTTACAGGTTCAGGGTCACTTGCATCAACATCTAATGGAAGCCTGACATCAACAGGAAATCTTAATGTTGGTAATGGAGCAGTGGGACTTTTAGGAGAATATGACAGTGGAACAACTACACCACAAAGTATATCAAATTCTGGAAATATAACAGCAACATCAGGTGGAATAGGTCTTGCAGCTATGAAAGGAAGTTCACTTCCAGGAGCAGGAATAACAATAACTAATAGTGGTACAATAACTGCTTCAGGAAAATCATCAAATAATGCTTCTATTGGAATATACACAGATATTGCTGATGTAGTAAACACAGGGCAGATTAATGTAGGAACAGAAGGAATTGGTATCTATTCTTCTAACAATGGAACAGCTTTGTCAATACAGAATGATAATATGAAAATGACTGGTACAGGAGGAATCGGAGCATATATTAAAGGGGCGATAACTGGAATAGTATCAAATAATATTACTTCAGATGCTGGAGCATCTAATAATACAGGAGTTATATTGGAAAATGTTACAGGAGCACCTTTAAATATGGGAACAATTTCTTTGGGAGCAGATAGTATAGGAGTATTGGCTAAAGGAACAACTGGAACAGTTAATGGAACTATTGGAGTTGGAAATGGAGAAACATCAATAGGACTTGTAGCTGACAGTGGTTCAAATATAACAATTGGAACTTCTGCAAATATTTCAGCAGGAGATAAGGGAATAGGAGTATATGTTAATGGAGCTTCTTCTTCTGTTACAATAAATGATATTTCAAAAATCAATGTGGGAACAGACGGAGTATTTGTATATTCAAAAGGAGGAAATCTCACATTCTCTGGAAATCTTGTAGCTGACAACAAAATCGGAATAGTTGCTGAAGGAGGAAGTGTAAATACTTCAGGTTCTTCTATTACAGCAAAAAATGGAGGAATAGGAGCTTATGTAAAAAGTTCAGCTCCATCATTTGGAACTACTGCTATAATTGTACAAGCAGGAACATCAGATAAACATTCAATAGGAATCTA
The DNA here is from genome assembly GCA_900637705.1 of Fusobacterium varium. Taxonomy (NCBI): domain Bacteria; kingdom Fusobacteriati; phylum Fusobacteriota; class Fusobacteriia; order Fusobacteriales; family Fusobacteriaceae; genus Fusobacterium; species Fusobacterium varium. The sequence goes on along the minus strand of LR134390.1, from coordinate 1,751,127 downwards.
CTATGACAGAGTTACTTCAGTTGGAACTGTTCCAACAATAAATCAGACTGGAAACAATACCATTGGATTGATATTAAATAATTCTTCAGGAACATTAGCAGGAACTACTATTGGAACAACAGGAAGTAATCAGGTAGGGATAATGGTAAAAGGAACTTCTTCTAATGTAGGAGTAACTGGAAATATTGATGTATCAGGAGATAAAAATATTGGAGTGTATAATGAAGGGGGAGCATTGACTACAGGAGGAGCTGTGCTTGTTGGAGCTTCTTCATCAGGAGCACAGTCTTCAATAGGAGTATATCTTCAAGGAGGAACATATACAGGAACAGGAGCTGTATCAGTAGGAGCCAACAGTATTGGGGTCTATGGAGTGAATGTAGGAAATATTTCACAGACAGGAGCACCTATTTCAGTTGGAGCAGGAGCTGTAGGTATCTATGGAGCAGGAAGAGGTACAGAAACTATGACTGTAACAGCACCAAATATTACAGTTGGAACTGATAAAGCTGTAGGTGCTTATGGAAAAGATATAAATATGCTGGTATCAGGAAATATGTCTGTAGGAGCTGGAAAAAGTGTTGGAATAGTAAGTTCTGGAAATGGAAATATTTCATATACTGGAGATATAACAGTATATGACAAAGGAACATCAGAAGCATCTATTGGTATATATAAAGCTATGGGAACAGGAGTTATAACTACTTCATCTGGAAACTGGAATGTAGGAGATGGAGGTTATGGAATCTATGTTCAGCAGGTAATAAAAGAAGAAGGAAAAGCTGACATCATTACTTCAAATACTGCAACTATAAATAATGATGCAGATATGGTGCTTGGAGAAGCTGCTGTTGGAATTTATGCTTCTGGAAATAATAACATAACAAATAATGGAAATATAACAGTAGGAGCTACAACTGTACCAGGAGGAAACCATACAAATGTGGCAGAACATAAGAATTCAGTTGGAATCTATCTGGCTTCTGGAAGTAAAGCTGTAAATACAGCAGGAACTACAATAACTGTAAATCATGATCATTCATTAGGAGTATTTGGAACAGGAGCAGGGACTGAATTTACAAATAATGGAATTATGAATATAGATAATGGAGGAATTGGTGTTCTGGTAAGAGATGGAGCAATTGCTATAAATAATGGAACTATTAATTTAGGAGGAACATTAGCTGCTTGCGAAGCTTCTACTGTAGGTATGGCAGCATACGCTGGAGGAACAATAATCAATAATTCCGTTATAAATGTAACTGAAGGTGTTGGAATGCTTTTAAGTGTAGGTTCTGAACTTGTAAATGATGGAACTATCAATGTAGTTAATGGAACAGGAATAGAAGGTAGTGGAAAAGTAGTAAACAGAGGAAACATATATGTTACTGGAACAGGAAAAGCTGAAGATACTTCAGGAACATCTTCTACTGCCAATATAGGAAGTGTTGTTGTAGATTCGAAAGGAAATATAACAATAAATGACAAATATGTAGCTATTGGAGGAACTCTTTCAACAGCAGGTTCTATAATTGTTAATGGGGCATATGTAGATGTAACAACTGGAACTCCACTGTTCAATGCACATAGTGTAAGTGGAGAAGTAAAACTTCTTTCAAATTTTGCTTCAACAGGAAACGGTAGAACTTATTTAATAGAAGATTTTGTCAATACAGCAGCTGGAACTATAACAGGAAATAAACTTACTCCTGTCACTTCTCCTCTATTCATAGCTAAAGTTACAAGTGATGGACATTTAGTTATTGTAAAAAGACCATATGCTGATTTAACTATTGGAGAGCAATTTGATGCCCTTGATAAAGGATTGGATAATATACTGGAAAACAGCAATGGTATGGGTAGAGATGCTGAGATATTGAAAGGCTTAAATGAATATCTGGATGGTTTGGATACAGGCAGCTTTGAAAAAGAAGCTACTAGAACTCTTGCAGAACTGAGAGGAGATATCTATGCAACTATTCAAGGAAGAATGCAAGATATCAATAGAGCTTTTGATAATTCTTTCTATGAATTGGAATCATCATACAATTTAACAAAAGATAGCAGTAAATATAGTATTATTTATACTGATGGAAACTATAAAGATTCAACTCTTGGAATAGATGACTATGACTATAAAGTAATGGGAGTTCTTTATATGAAAGAAAAAGAGGGAGCTGAGTATGGAAGCAAATATGGTTATACATTAGGATTTGCAGGGTCTAAATTTAAATTTGATGATGGTGGTTCAAAAGAAGATGTATATTCATTGAGAGCTGGAGTGCATAATGTCAAAAATCTTAGTGATGAGCATAAAGTTTCATTGTTGTCTAGAGTAGAATTAGGATATAACAGACACCTTGCTAAAAGAAAAATTGAACTTAACAAAACTTATGAGAATAAAGCTGACTATAACACTTATTCAGTAAGTATTGATAATAAACTTAGCAAAACAATATACACAGATCTTTCAAGTCAACTTGATATATATACTGACTTAGAACTTGAATATGGAAAAGTAGGAAAGTTTAAAGAAAGAGCTGGAAGCAATGGTGGACTGGAAGTTCAAATCAAAGATAATGATTATTTCAGTGCACAATTAGGAGCTGGAATAAAAGCACATCAAAAAGTATATGCTGGATCTGATATTTCAGTAAAATTGACTGGAGATGTAAAATATGCATATGAACTTGGTGAAAACTATGATGGAAATAAAGCCAGACTTAAAAATGGTGGGGAAGGATACTACAGTCTGATTACTCCAGAGAAACAGGAAGGAAAAATCATAGGAAAAGTAGGTTTGACAATAGAGAAAGCAAACCACATGGGAGTGACATTTGAAGTGGAAGCTGCAGATGAAGGTCACAGAAAAGATTCATCAATTAAATATGGAGTAAGATTTAATTATAAATTCTAACTGTAGTTGAGCTGCTCTATAGAGCAGCTTGATTACTGATATAAAAAAGGAAGATGTAATCTAAACAAAAATATTTAGTAAAATCAAATAATAGAAAATAAGGTTGATTCATTTAGTTAGAAATTAAATTTAACTTTTTGATCAACCTTTTTCTATTTGAAAAAAGATAAAAAGAAGTATATAATTATAGAAATCAAAAAGAGGTGAGAAAAATGGAAAAACTGGTAAATAATGGAAAAATATTGGAAATAAGAACAGGAAGTCACCTCTATGGCTTGTCTACACCATCTTCAGATAAAGATTATACAGGAATATTCCTTGCTCCATGGAAATATCATATTGGACTTCATAAATTGGAACAGGTAGATTTAGGAATAGAATCTAAACTTGAAAATGGAAAGAACAGTTTTAAAGCAGTTGATAGAACTTTTTATGAATTGAAAAGATTTGCTGCTTTAGCAGCAGGAAGCAATCCAAATATAATAGAACTTCTATTTGTAGATGAAGATAATATTATATACATAAATGAATATGGGAGAAAATTGTTAGATAACAGGTACTTATTTCTTTCACAAAAACTTATTGAGAAATTTTCAGGATTTGCCAATTCGCAAAAACATAAACTTTATGTAAAAAAAGAAAATCTTGAAAAACTTTATTCAGCCAGAGATTTTATAAAAAATATGATAGATAAATATAAATCTGATAAAATCTTTCTTCCTGAGATGAAAAAAGAGGAAAATTTTGAAAAAAATTTCATTCAGAGAGATATAAAAGGAGATGTTTATAGAATAGGAGAATACAATATAAATTCCAATCTTACCCTTAAAAATGCTTGTGAATTAATAGAAAGAATAATAAAGGAGAGCAGCAACAGACAGGAGCTTATAAAACAATCAGGATATGATACTAAATATGCTTCACATCTTGTAAGACTTTTACTGGAGGCAATAGAGATGATAACTACTGGAAATCTGGTATATCCTTTACAGGAAAGAGAGCTTATAATGAAAATAAAAATGGGAGAAATGAAATTTGAAAAAGTAATTGAATTGGTGGAAGAATTGGAAATAAAACTAAAAAGATTTGAAGATACTCCTGAACTGATAACAATACCTAAAAACATAGATATGGAAGCAATAGAAAAACTTGTAATAGAAATATATAAAGATTTTCTGCTCAAGGGAGAATAAAATATGGAAAAATTAAAAAAAATAGAGCTGGGAGAGAATGAAAAGTATATTCTTGAAACTATTCAGAAATATGGTGAAGGATATATAGTAGGAGGATATGTGAGAGATTCCCTCTTGGGATTAAAACCAAAAGATTGTGATTTTGTAACGAATCTTTCATATGAAAAGTTGTTGGAAATATTTAAGGAATTTCACCCTAAAGAGATTGGAAAGGCTTTTGGGATAATTCAGATAAAATATAAAGGAATACATTATGAGATAGCTAAATATAGAAAGGATATTGGTGTACCAGAAGATAGGAGAGAACAGGAAGTAGAATTTACAGATAATATAATGGAAGATTTAAAAAGAAGAGATTTTACTATTAATGCTGTAGCATTTGATGGAGAAAATTACAGATATGTAGAGCATGCAGTAGAAGATATAATGAATAAAAATCTTCGTTTTGTAGGAGGGGCTCCAGAACGTATAAAAGAAGATCCTTTGAGAGTTATGAGATTTATAAGATTTCTTGTAACAAAAAATTTAAATAATAAAAATGATATAAAACAGATTCTTCCATATATACCTCTTGTAAAAAAACTGTCTATGGAAAGAATGAGAGATGAATTCAGTAAAATAATAACAGCTGATGATGCTCATTCAGCAATAGAGCTTCTCGAAAAAACAGGAATACTTGAATATCTCATTCCCGAATGGACAAAAACAAAAAAATTCAATCAAAGGAATCCTCATCACAATCTCACATTAGATGAACATATAAAAAAGGTTGTAGCTTCTATTGAGGGTGATATAGAACTTAGACTTGCAGCATTGCTTCATGATATAGGAAAACCTCAAACCTATACTTTAAAAAATGGAATAGGGCATTTTTATGGACATGAACAGGAAAGTGCTGTTTTAGCTGAAAAAATACTTTTAAGAATGAAATATGCAAATAAAATTGTAAAAAATGTTACTTTACTAATTGCTAATCATTTGAATAATTCAAAAAACAGCAATAAAAAATACTGTAAAAAATTGATTGAAAAAATAGGTTATGAAAATATGCCAAAACTTTTTAAATTAATGGAAGCAGACAGAATAGCCCACAAACCTCCATTTGATTTTACAGCTTTGGATAAATTAAAAATAGCATATTATGAGATATGTAATAATAATGAACCTATATCTATAAAAGATCTTGTGGTAAATGGAAATGATATGATAGCTTTGGGAATTACTAAAGGAAAGGATATAGGAGAAACATTAAAATATCTTTTAGGCAAAGTATTGGAAGATCCTGCTAATAATGACAGAGAAATTCTTTTAAATTTTGCAGAGCAGTATAAAATAATTTTAAAAAGTTAATTTTGTTTGACAAAATATATTGTTTTAAATATAAAGAGGTGCATATAATGGAAAAATTTGACAAGATAAAGGAAAATGTAAAAAAATTTCGAGATGACAGAGAGTGGAGCCAGTTTCACAATCCTAAAGATTTAGCTATATCACTTTCAATAGAAGCAGCTGAACTGCTGGAATGTTTTCAGTGGAAAAGTAGTGCTGAAGCTGAAAAAAATAACTATCAGGATATAAGATATGAAATGGCAGATGTTGCAATTTATTTATTACTTATGTGTGATAAGATGGGAATAAATTTGTTAGATGCAATAGAGGAAAAAATGAAACTCAACGAAAAGAAATATCCAGTGGAAAAAGCTAAGGGATGTTCAAAAAAATATAATGAACTATAGTATAAAAGGCTGACCTAAAAGTTAGAATAAATTTTAGAAATTAAAAAGTAAATTTTTACTAATAATTCTAAAATTGTATTTCTGATTAATGTGTCAGCTTTTTTATTTATAATTTTGTTTTCATCAATATTTTGTAATATTTTATTTTAAATTCTGTAAAGAATTTTCTTTGTTTTTTTCAGATAGATTATAGCTCAAGAAATAGGTTTGATTAAGAAAGAAGAATATTCTATATTGATGATTGAATTTGAAAGAAAAATAAAAAAATGAAGGAAAATAAATGAAAAATTGGAATAATCTTAAAATAAAGAAGAAAAAAATATAAAAAAAGTTGTTTTGAAATAAAACTTTATGATTTTTTATTTTATAAAAAAACGTAAATTATATCTTTGATAGAGTTTGGAAGAAAAAATATATATTTTATGAAATATTTTGAAATAATTTGAAAGAAAATGATTGATTTTTAATAAAAAGAGTGATATCATAAGTTTAAGAAGAGAAAGGGGGAATAGAATGCTTAATATTGAAAGATATAACTTGATTTTAGAACTAATTAAAAATAAAAAGAATATAAAGCTAAATGAGTTGGTAGAAGAAATGGATGTATCAGAAGCAACTGTTCGTAGAGATCTTAATTTTCTTGAAGAAAAAGGAAAAATCAGAAGAGTTCATGGAGGAGCAGTTCTGATAGAAAATAAAGAGGAAGATATTATTTATAAAAAAATGGTATTTTCAGAAGAAAAAAATAAAATAGGTAAAGCAGCAGCAGCTCTTGTGAAAAATGGGGATATTATTTTTTTAGATGCTGGGAGTACAACAGAATGTATGATTAAGTATCTAGAAGATAAAGCTGATATAAAAGTAGTTACTAATGGATTTACTCATATGGAAGAACTTACAAAACTAGGGATAGAAACTTATCTTATAGGAGGAAAAGTTAAGATAAAGACAGGGGCAACAGTAGGAGCAACAGCAGCTCTTTCATTAAAAAGCTACAATTTTGATATTTCTTTTATAGGTGCTAATGGGATTACACTTGATGGATATTCTACACCTGACCCTGAAGAAGTTATTGTAAAAAGTGAGGCTATAAAGAGAGGCAAGGAAGTATATTTTCTTTGTGATGAATCAAAATTTAAAGCAAATAGTTTTATAAATTTTGCTTCATTAGATGATGGAATGCTGATAACAAATGGAAAAATACCAATAGAACTTGAAAAAAGCATAAGGAAAAAGGAGGATTAAAATGATTTATACTGTAACTTTAAATCCTGCTATAGATTATTATATTGTGATGGATAAATTTGTAGAGGGAGAATTAAATTCACTTAAAGATGGATATACTCTAGCTGGTGGAAAAGGTATAAATGTATCTAAAGTTTTAAAAAATTTTGGAAGAGAAAATACAGCACTTGGCTTTGTAGGTGGGTTTACAGGGGACTATATAAAAAACAGCCTGAAGACATATGGAGTTGAAGGAAACTTTGTAGAACTTGCAGAGAATACAAGAATAAATATAAAAATGAAAACAGAAGAAAAAGAGAGTGAGATATCAGGTAAATCACCAGTAATTACTGAAGAAAATAAAAAAGAACTTTTAGACAGCTTAAAGAAGATAAAAGATGGAGATGTACTGGTATTGTCAGGAAGTGTTCCCAAAACTATGGGAAATGAGATATACAAGGATATTATAAAAAAAATTCCAAAAGGTGTAAAAGTTATACTTGATACTAGAGATGAACCTTTTAAATTTTCTCTTGAAGCAGGAGTATATCTAACTAAACCAAATAAAAATGAACTTTCTGAATTCTTTGAAAAAGAACTTAAAACAATTGAAGAAATAATGGAAGCTGGAGAAAAGTTGAGAACTATGGGAAGTGAAAATGTCATAGTATCTATGGGAAAAGATGGTTCTATGCTGATAACTGAAAGTGGAGTATATCTCGGAAATGCACCTGTTGGAAAACTTGTAAGTTCAGTAGGAGCAGGGGATTCAATGGTAGCAGGAATTATATATGGAATAACAGGTGGAAATTCAATAGAAGATTCATATAAATATGGTATTGCATCAGGAAGTGCTACTGCATTTTCTGAAGGATTGACAACACTGGAAACTATGGAGAATTTATTAAAAGATATTAAAATTAAAAAAATTAAATAAGGGGGACAAATTATGATAAACAATATGCTTTCTGAAAATTGTATCAACCTTGATTTAAAAGGAACTAATAAGGGACAAATTATTGATGAACTGGTAGAAATGTTAAATGCAGCAGGGAAACTTAATGACAAGGAAGAGTATAAGAAAGAAATATTAAAAAGAGAATCACAAAGTTCAACTGGACTGGAAGAAGGGATAGCTATTCCTCACGCTAAAACGAGTGCAGTAAAAGTTCCAAGTATTGCTTTTGGATTATCTAAAGCAGGTGTAGACTACGATTCGTTAGATGGAGAACCTTCAAAATTATTTTTTATGATTGCAGCTCCAGCAAATGCTTCTGATACTCATATAGAAGTTTTGTCAAAACTTACAACAACATTATTAGATGATGATATAAGAGAAAGACTTTTAAATGCTACTTCACCAAAAGAAGTAATAGAAATATTATCAATAGATACGGAAAAAGGGGAAGAGCATGATAAAAGAGATACAGGAATGCCAGAAGTACTGGCAGTAACAGCTTGTCCTACAGGAATAGCTCATACTTATATGGCTGCTGATGCTCTTATCAAAAAAGCTCTTGCTATGGGAATTAATATAAAAGTTGAAACAAATGGTTCAACTGGTGTAAAAAATGAACTGACAGATGAAGAGATAAAAAATGCAAAGGGAATAATTGTAGCAGCAGATAAAAACGTTGAAATGGATAGATTTGCAGGAAAACATGTTGAGATTGTTCCTGTGAAAGAAGGAATAAAAAATCCTGAAAAACTTATAAAAAATGCTGTGGCTCAAACAGCACCAATATATTCAGTATCAGGAGAAAAAACATCATCTTCTTCTAAAAAAGAAAGAACAGGATTCTATAAACATATAATGTCAGGGGTTTCAAATATGCTTCCATTCGTTGTAGGAGGAGGAATATTAATAGCACTTTCATTTATGTTTGGTATACATGCAAGTGATCCAAGTGACCCATCATTTAATCCTTTAGCAAAATTATTAAGTGATATTGGGGGAGGAAATGCATTTTTCCTTATGGTTCCAGTAATGGCAGGATTCATTGGAATGAGTATAGCTGACAGACCGGGATTTGCTCCAGCAATGGTAGGGGGACTTATTTCTCTGAATAATGGAGGAGGATTCTTAGGTGGACTTATAGGTGGATTCCTTGGTGGTTACAGTGTTGTATTGTTGAAGAAGGTATTCGGTAAACTTCCTGAAAGTTTAGAAGGTATCAAACCAGTTCTTCTATATCCATTGTTTGGTATATTTATTACAGGTGCCTTAATGTATGGAGTGATTATAGACCCAATTGCAGCATTGAACACAGGAGTTACTAATTTTCTTGAAACTTTAGGTACAGGAAACCTTATCCTTCTTGGAGCTGTATTAGCAGGAATGATGGCAGTAGATATGGGAGGTCCAGTAAATAAATCGAGCTTCACTTTTGGAATCGCTATGATAGCGGCTGGAAACTATGCACCTCATGCTGCTGTAATGGCAGGAGGTATGGTACCGCCTTTAGGAATAGCTTTGGCAACTACATTCTTTAGAAATAAATTTACTAAAGATGAAAGAGAAGCAGGAAAAGTTTGCTACATTATGGGATTATCATTTATTACAGAAGGAGCTATTCCATTTGCAGCATCTGACCCAATAAGAGTTATCCCTGCAAGTGTAATAGGAGCAGCAATCGCTGGAGGACTGTCAATGTTCTTTGGAGTATTATTACCAGCACCACATGGTGGAATATTTGTTTTCCCAGTAGTTACTAACCCAGTAATGTACCTTGTATCAGTAATTATTGGATCGCTGGTTACAGCCTTTATATTAGGAGCTTGGAAAAAACCAGTAAATGAACTTTAGATTAGATAAAGAGAAAGACCAATCGGCTTATTGCTAATTGGTCTTTTTTTAAAAATTAAGATGAATGAAAACTTCTTTATTATCATCTATTTCTATTTTTTTATTATCATTTTTAGGATCTTATTAGCTTCCTGCTTACTCTCTGCATTTTTTAAATTACTAAGTGCAGCTATAAACATTTTAGAAAAGTCAACATTTTGTTTCTTTTCTTCCTTTTCATTTTCTAATAGGATTAATTCTGCCTCTGTATTTATTATAGAATTTTTAATTTCATTTTTTCTGTTTATATATTCATCTTTGGAGATTAAATCTTCTGTATATAAATCTATCAATTTCTTTTCTTTATTTTTTAGAGAAATTTTATAGTTTTTTAATTTTATCAATTCTTTTTCTTTCTTATTTTCCACTTTTCCTGTACTTTTATTCAATTCTTTTAGAAATTCATTATTAAACAACTCATTAAGAACTTTTTCATCTATAATATCAGTTTTTATACTTCTGTTACAGCCTATACATCTATAATAATAAGTTCCTTTTCTGCCTGCATTTCCTCTAAATTTAGAACCACAAGTATGGAATAAAAGACCTGATAGTAAATAAGAAGTTTTTTCCATATTTCTTATTCTGAATTCTTTATTATTATTCATTCTAGTTGCCACTTTTTCCCATGTTTCTATATCAATTATAGGTTCCCAATCTCCTTTCGCTTCTACAATTTTATTTGTATCTGGGTTTTTCATGGGCTTAAAAGTAGTTTTATTCATTTTTCTAGCACCGAATACATTATATCCAGCATAAACTTTATTATTTAACCATTGCTTTATGGTGCTTCTATCCTTGCCAGTCATTCTTTCAAGAGCTACTATTCCATGTCCTTTTAAATATTCATTATAGATAAATTTTATTAACTCTGCCTCTTCAGGAACTACTACCATTTTTTTATTTATCATTCTATAAGCAAAGGGTGCATTGTTCATTCTCTTTCCTTCTTTAACTCTTATAATCATATTATCTCTTACTCTATCTGCATTATCAAATCGGAAAAACTCAAAGATAGCAGCTAATATAGTTAAAATCAACTTTCCCATAGGGCTGTCACTATCCAAATTAGGATTATTTATTAATTTCAACTTTACTCCCAATATATTTAATTTATTGAAGAGGGAAAGGAAAGCAAAGGCATCTCTTGCTATTCTACTAACATCATAAGCTATAAAATAATCTATTTCATTTTTATGATCTTCTAAATATTTTTGAGCTTCAAGAAATCCCTTTCTATTTCTGTTTCCTCCAGACATAACATCAGTAAATTTCTTTACTATTTCAATACCATTATCTCTTGCAAAGATCTCCCCTCCCTTTTCTTGTGTTTCAAGGGAGAGGTCGTCTCTTTGCATATCTGTACTTACTCTAAAATATGCTATTGCCTTTTTTGTTTCTTTCATTGTTCCCCTTCTTGCATATCATATAGTTTTTTTATACTATTTTGTAATTCCAGCAGTTCTTTTTCTGTTAAAGTTTTTTTATCTCTTATAATCATAAATTTTCCTCCTATAAAAAATCCCCAGTAAATTAATACTGAGGATTGATTTATTATGCTGCTGTTTTAAACTTGTTCATAAAGTATATTTGTCCTTTTCCAGTTACTTTAGGTGTTTTATTTACTGTTATATGCCCATCTGAATGAGTTATAGCAGTCTCTTTAATTTCAAATAGTCCTAAATCCATTGATTTTTGAGTAGGCATATTATATTCTGATCCTTCCCTTTTAATTAAAAATCCTTGTTCTCTTAACCAAGAGAATAATCTTTTTTGTCCTATATCATGCCCATTTTGTTTTAATAATTTAGCTAATTCTCCAATCAAAATAGAAGTTTTAGAAGCTTCTACTGCCTCTGCAAAAATAACTTTTGGTTTATTCTCTTTTAATACTATTTCTAATTCTTTTCTTTTCTCTCTTTCTTCTTTCAGCTTTGTAAAAGCTTGTATTGCTAAATCTGGATTATCCAGTAAGTTATCTACTACATACATTCCATTCTTTCTGATAGATGGAAGTATTTCATCACATACTAAATCTTGAAATTTTCTAGCTACTTCATTGTTAGCTTTCATACAAAGTTTATAAAATACATTCTCTGGAATAAAATTGCTTTCCACACTTGTGTGGAAAGATAATTCTTCAAGATATTTATTAACTCTATCCCACATTACATACATTTTCCCGTTTTTTTCTCTTTCAAATCCTAACCCTCTTGCCACATCTTCTAAATTAAGATATACAGTTCCTTTTTCATCAGCATATCCTCTTACATTTTTGATTGTAATTAGTTCATTCATACTACGATACCTCCTCATTTACTTTTCTAAAAAATCTGCTTTCTCTGACTTGAGCAAAATTATCCCCATATTCAAAATAAGTATCTTTAGCAAGATTAATAGTGTCTATCACAGCATCTTCTAATTCTAAATATAGTTCTTCCCCATTTGGTAACGTTTTGATTGCAGTTTCTACCTTATGAAGAACACTATACATAAATTCCATTTTAATATGCAAGTCATCTTTAATCATAAGAGTTCCTCTGCATCCATCAATAAATTCAATCACCATTTTTGCATCATCATTTAACATATTTTTCCCTCCTAAAACTTGTATTTTTGGAGTTAGTGTAGTACAATATACTTGTCACGGTTATGTACTACATAGCTACTCCTGTTGGAACTCGTAAGGGAACTAACAGGAGATTTTTTTATTTCTTTTTCATTATAGTAATAGTTTGTTTTTCTTCATCAAGAATTAATTCTATTCCTCTTTCTTCATTAGAAACTCCTATCTTTTCAACCCATTTTTAGGAAGATTAATTCTTGTAGAAATTCCACCATTACCAGCTTTGTAAAAAGAAATATTCAAATCTCTTTTTTCCATATTGTTTCTCCTTCTTACGAGACTAACTTAATTATATATATTAGTCACGTAATTGTCAAGGGTTTTTATTATACTCTACCAACTCCCAAATAAAGTTTAGGGAATCCTCAGTATTATTCACTTGCCAATGTTCATTTTTTTAATTTATTTTATTATTCCAATTATTCTTAAATAATTTATTGTTTGCTCTATGTTAAAGGGTAATCTATTAATTGTTTTTCCTATATTTATTAGTGTTTGATTTTCTTTTTCTATCATAAATATTTTTTCTCCATTACTTGCTATTAAAATTCTTTTCATTTAAGTCTCCTTCTTATCCATTCCCAAAAGCTTAATCTAATTCCTAAATAATTATTATAGATATTTCCATATTTTTTTATTTTCATATCCACTCCTAAATTTCTCTTATTTTTATATTTTTAAACTTTATCTTGGTATTTTTTAACTTTTTATATATAATTGCTCTTATTGTTTCTGTATCAGCTTTTAAGTCAATTGTTAGGGATATATTGGTTAAAATATTTTCAATTGTCATTCTTTCTTTTTCTGTTTTAGGTGGAAATGCTTCATTTCTTCCATTTATGAGATATATTTTATATTCTTTATCTCCTAATCTTAAAATAGACATTCATCTTCTCCTTTTCTGAATTAATTGTTATTTTTCCCATTTTTAATAAAATTGGGAAAGATTAAATAAAGATTCTTTACTATTTATTTTTCTTAATTCATCAGCTTTTTTCTTAAAATTTCTATAAAATTCTGTTTTGGAAATACTAAGTTTTTTTATTAGAGTATTATTGTCAATTCTCCAATCAATCCGACATAGCCTTTCCAGTTCAGCCATTTTCTTTTTTCTCTTTCTAGTAGCTTTTTTATAAGTTATTCCTGATTTTCTTTCTTTCATAAATCACCTTTAGGTAAGGGAAAGGGAAGCACCCAATCCCTTATTATTTTGAATTTACATTGTTTCTTCAAGTTTAGTGTCTATGTATTCTTCAATTTCTTTTGCTTGATTTTTAGTCATAGTTTCAAAATCGATTTTCAGTTCTTTTTTTACAACTTCCACTAAATTTATTTTTAAAGGCTCAGACTGTTTCAGAAGTCTTACTCTATCCTCATCAGTTGCCTTGATGTTATTAATCACTTCTATTTCATCACCTGTATTGTCTGTAAATTGTCCTATGATAGTTCCATCTTCTTCTATCTCGTCAACTACCAGTCCATCAGTTTGTAGAGCCTTCTGTACTTCCACTGATAAAGCTCCATACTTGCTTAAATTTAATTTGAGAACTGTTTTTAATGCCATAGCCTCAAAGTTCTTGCTCCAATTAGAATTTTTCTTTCCTTTACTTAAATCATATTGGTATGACTGACTATATTTTTTAGCATGATTTTTAACCTGTGCCTCTGTCATAAAAAGAGTATTCCTAAATCCATTATTAAATTCTATATAAGAAGCATAACCAATAGTCCTAGCCTCTTCCCTCTTATCAATGTCATCTATAAATTCAAGTTGAAGTTCTCCTGTAAGAAGGTTATACCCTTGTAGTTCCCCCTCTTTGACTTGTACTGCATTGATGAACTTATATTCTCCACTTCTAAGAGCTAACTGAATATATCCCTTATACCCCATCTGGAACTGCGCTATCATTCCTCTTTCTCTATCATTGTAGGGAACTATATAGGCAAACCCTAGATTCTTTTCTATTGGTAAGTTGAGAACTGCTGAAGCAATAGCAGCATTGATAATGCTTTGAGGGTCTGCCTGTTGAAGCTGAGGTGTTCCCTCCACTACCTGTACTATTGCCATCATAAAGTGCCCTGCTCTTTCTCCAAGCAGGGATTTAATCTGCTTCTTAATAGCTTGAGTTGCCAGCATACTTTTAAGTGCTGGAACTCCTGTATTACTTGTGTTATCTAGTGTTGCTAGTTTGTTTTTAGCTGTTGCCATATTTTTATGCCACCTCTCTTATTTTTTTATCCTCTGGTAGTTCCTTGAAAGTAAATCTTTTGTAACCTCTGCTGTCTATCTTCCAAGTAGCCAGATGGGATCCGTTTATAATTAATGTTTCTGTTTCCAGTTCTAACATTTTCTTTTGTATCTTTGTTGTAAAAGGTTTCATATCCTCTTCTATTTCTTTCAACTCTTCTGCTGTCATTTTTTTAGTATCTATCAAGAATGTATAATCATTCAAATCGCTGTTGCTAATATCTAGTATAGGTGTTTGCTCAAGTGGATTTCCGAAACCTTTAAATTCTTGTTTCAGGAACTCGCATTCAGCTTCACACCCATTTAATTCAGGCTCTATATTTTTATCTAAACATTTTTGAAACTTCTCTGTTAGCTGGTAGGCTATATCTATAAGTTTTTTATCTTTTGTTATTTCATATACTCTAGTGAATCTGTTGTCCACAAATCCAACAAGATAACCTTTTTCTTTCCCAAGTACTGCTAGTTGCTGCTGAACCTGTGCAAAATATTTATCTGGAACTTCTTCTCTTTCCCATTCATAAGAAGTGAAGCTGTTTCCTGTTTTTAGTTCTACTGGATACCATTCATTCTCTATTTTTACCCAGCTATCAGGTGTGCAGCTCCATAAAGGAAAATCTTTATTTCCTACTACCTGATTACCTTTTTTGTTTCCTGTACTTCTATATTGAATTCATTTTTAAATAGTGCTGGAAGATGTGCAATTATAAAGTCCTCTGCATAGTGTCCAAATTCCATAGCTACCTGTGAAGCGAAAGAAATATCTCTTTTATATAATCCTTTTCTTTCAAGATATATTAAATATGGAGAGTTATATTTATCTGGTCTGTTTATTAATCCATTTTTAAAAGCATTGTCAACTACTAGTATTGAAGTTTCTGTTGCTCCTATTTTTCTATGATTTAACCATTCTCCATCACCACTACACTCACCAGTAAAAAGGATTTCTGAATTATGAAGAGTATTATCTTCAATAAACTTTTCTAATTCTGCTTTTCTTAATTGACTATAACCACTTAAACCCATTCGTTTAGCTTTCTCTTTCAATTCTTTAACTGTCATTTATAAACACCTCTCTTTAAATTTTTAATAAGTCCTCCAATTTTTTTATTGGAAAACCTATAAAAATTTAATTATGCTATCCTTTTTTCTATGTAATCTATTGTTTTAAGGTTTTCTGTTTTCTTTTCTTCAAGCTCTTCTTTCAGATCATTTATAGCTATTTGGATAATGTCTTTATCTTTAAATTCTATCCATTCATAATTTCCAATTTCCAAGATATAACAGCTTCCACTTTCTGTAATATCCAGTTGTAATTTTCCTTTTATTCCAAGTTCATTTTTTAAATTAAGTAATTCAGCAAGTTTTTTCATTTGCTACCTCCGAAAATAATTTTTTATTAACTATATAGCTTTCTCTTTTTGCTAGTCTAGTAGCATTATTTTTAAAAATTGTCTTAATATCTACTTTTTTAAGTTTTCTTTTCTTTGGAGTTTTATCTACAACAAAGCTTAATTTATTTTTTTGCGGAATATACTCTACTCCTGTTATATTGTCATGTAGTTTAGTTTTTCCATCTTTAGAGATATAGAGGTTATCCACTTCAATATCTCCATATTCTTTTAGTGTTCTTTGGAATAAAACTATATAATCAGATATTTTCATATTTACCTCTTTCCCATTATTTTTATAGCTGCATAAGTAACTATTAAATCAATTCCTGTTATTATAATTAAAAATTCTACAAACATGACGTTTCATTCTTTCTGTCTTTGCAGTTTTCAATATTTAGCACTTCTAAAAGAACTTTGTATAAATTATCATCTATTTTCATAAACCCTCCTGTTTAGACTTCTGTGATGTATAAGATAAATTTAATTATTAATGGAATAGGTACTAAGTACCATGTTATTTTAGAAATGTTCACCTATTTATCACCTCAAAAATATTTTTATTAAAAATAAAGTCATTATAAATAGTATTAGAGGATATTTTTAATTTTTAATAATTTCCTCATGCTTTCGTTTTATTTGGTTTTATGTTATAATTTATCTAAGGAAGTTGTCCACTTCCTTTGTAATGGTAGTGTAGACGTTTAACAGGCACTAGCTCTCGAAAGAGAGCTTTTGCTTTTTTTGACTTTTTGATAAATTATGGTATAATATACTTGAAAGTCCCTTAGGGGCACTTGTGATATGTAGAAAAGCGATGATATAAGCTCTCAGTAATGGGGGCTTATTTCATACTCAGGAGTTAGTCGCTTTTCTCGTGAGTAGAAGACTACATATCACAAGGAGGTTTACTATGATTAAATTTGAATTCAATTTCAATCACAATCAGATTGAGGGAGGGACTCTAACAGCTGTTCTCTTAATTGTATTTGTGGCTGTTATTGTAATCATATTAGTCCTCTAGTCTACCTCAGCCCTTCGGGGCTTTTTTTAGTCCTCCCAGTATGCTATTTCTTTCAATTCATCAATAGTATTACGTCCATTTCCACATTCATCACAGCATATTAGAACTATATTCCTCTTATGCTTTATGATTTGTTCCATATCTTCAAAGTCACAAGTCTTATATTCATCAGGATTACCATATTTGTCTAATGAAAAATCAAAATCCTCATTAATTTCAATAGTTGCTATTATTTCTCCTCCACATTTTTTACATATCCACATATTTTTCCTCCTCTTTTTAATTTCTTAATAATTTTGCAATAACGCAACAATTTCTTTAAAAAAATATTAGTTTTAGAGGTATTTTATCTCTTAGACTTTTATTTTATAATTTATTATAGCATTTAAAATGCAATAACGCAATAACTTTTTTTGTGTTTTCGCAAATTTTGAAATATAATTATGTATAATAATGAGGAGGAGTACTATGAATGAAAAAATAAAGAAATTGGGAATTTATTGAAAACTAAGCGAAAAGAATTGGGGTATAGTTTAGAAGATATTCAATTGATTTTAAAAAAAGATTTTAATATAGAACTAGATAGTAGTAATATTTCAAGATATGAAAATGGAACTGTAAAAAATATGAATGCTGCATATTTAAGAGCATTATGTAAAGCTAATAATATAAATTATGTTTCCGTTTTTAAAGAGTTAGGGTATATAGATCCAGATGACAAAAGAATTGATGGGCTTGATAAAAAAGGAATGACACAATATGAAAAAGCTATGAATGAAGCAGTTATGTTTTTCAATGATGAAAGGATAGAAGAAGAAGATAAACAAAAATTAATGTTGGCATTAAATGAAATATTTTTCAGAAGTAAAGAAATAAATAAAGAAAAATATAAAAAAAAGAATAAAGAAGATTTGAAATCAAAAATTAGCATGTGAGGCCTATGAAAAATATAAAAAAGAGGGTAAAAAATTTAATAAAAAAATATGGAACGAGCAATCCATATAAATTATGTAAATATTTGAATATAGAAATTTTTTATATGGATTTAGGAAATGTGAAAGGGATTTACAAAAAAACTTTAACAAATAAATTTATAATAATAAATGAGAATTTAACCAAATTTTCTCAAACGATTGTTTTAGTTCATGAATTAGGACATGCAATTTTACATGATTCACGAGAAATGCAAGCATTGAAAGATTATGATTTATTCCCCAAATATACAACTAAAATAGAGATTGAGGCTAATATATTTACTTCTGAGCTTATGTATGATGAGAATATAGAAGATTATGAATATGATTTAGATATAGATATAAAAATTTTAGAGCAATTAAGAGAACTAAGAAATTTATAGAGACTCAATTTACTGGAATATATAAGAAAGATTGTGAAGGGGATGAAATAACCAGAGAAACAGTTGAAAAAGACGGGAGTGTAAAAATTACAGTTTTTTTATACTGTAATGAAGATGGTCTATAAATCGTTTTTTATGATAAAAGAACAGCTATATTATATTGATTTTCTCCTGTAAGTGTGTTAGAATTCACACAACGGTTCTAAAGATTCTAGGAGGGAAAATGAATAAGGAAAAATTAGAAAAAATAAAAATATTTTAAAAACATACAGAAATACAAAAAAATATTCCAATGAAGAAATGGCAAAATATTTTGGAGTTAAAAGAAGTACAATGGTAGGTTATATTCAAAAAAATAGAGATATTTCAAAAGTATTTTTAAATAAATTTATCAAAGAAGAAGATGTTAGTAATGAAGATAAGAAAACGATTCTTAATTACTTGGGAATTCAAGCTGATAAGAATAAATTTAGCGATAATGTTGAGATTAAATTAAATGAAATCTTATCTTTATTATATAAAAAAGAACTTTCAAAAGAGGATGATGTTACAAAAAAATGGGAAGTAACTATTGATTTAAGAGAAAAAAGAAAAGAATTGGAAGAATTAGAAAGAAAAATAAAACTAAAGCGATTTGAATATGAAAAACTGGAAAGAACTTCTGGGGCAAGAAGTAAAATAACTTGGGCATGTATAGATATCCAAAAATTCAACAGCGAAAAAATAACAGAAATAATAAATATTTTAGGAATAATAGATGTAGAAAGCAGAAAAAAGGCATATCCAGCTTTAAAACAGCTCCATATTCATCTGGAGTCTTTTTCTGAAAACATAAAAAAAGTTATAAAAGAATTAGAAATAATTTCTATAAAATAAAAAATGGAGGTTAATATATGGACATTTACAGCAAATACAATATAAGTATACCCAAAAGAAAGATAACTGAATTAGATGTTGATGACCAAATAAAAGTATTGACATTTAGAACAGGTAAAATAGTTCCTAGGGTTCTTAAAGATTTGGATGAATATTTGAAAAAATTTGGAGGAAGAAAAGTTTCCTTGTTATACAAAGGGAAAAAAGATAAAAGGGAAAATTATAAAATGAGAGAATATGTTTCTGAGTATGGTGAATATTTTGATGAAATAGAAGGGAACATAATAGAAGTTTTAGAAGATATTTTAGAACAAATTATTGATGACATGAATAAATATGACAAAAATTTAGATAGAAAGAACGATTTTTTTGATACCTTGGATAGTTTTATAGGAGGAAAATTTATATTTATAATTGGGATAATATCTTTAGGAGAGTTTTTAATAAAGAAGTATGGTTATATAAAAAATGGAAGATATTTGGGGGAAGTTTTAAAAGCTAAGGCTGACTTAAAAAATAAAATAACTGATGTTTTCAAAAAGATGAATCAAGGATATTATACAAAAGAGGAGGCTAACGAACTTTTCAAAGAAATGATAGAGAAAAAGGTGTATGAACAAACAAAGATAGATGCTGAATTATACGAAGAAATTAAAATTGAAGATGATTTGAGCAGGATATGTGAAGACGATAGCATTGATATGCTTATTTTTGATATGGTAGACAAAGTAAGATTGAAAGCTACAAAACAAGAAAGATTCCCAGAAATGAAAGTGATTAAATAAAAATAGAGTCTTATCAAACTCAAAAATAATCCTTTACAAAATTTCACACTTTAACTGGTGTGATTTTTTTTATAAAAAAGAGATTTACTTTTTTAGTAAATCTCTTATTTCAAATATTTTTTCAATTCTTGATAAAAGTTCTCTCTTGTACCAGCAAGGATAAAAATTATAACTTCACCATCTTCTATTTTCAGTGTATAGGCGAGTTCATAGTTGGTTTTATTATAATATATATCATAACTGTATATACCAGCTAAATCTCCACTTTTTAGACTTCCCACTGTATAATCTGAAACAATTAAATCAATAGCCATTTTATACCTTTCTTTTAACTGTTTATCTTTTATCTTTTTAAAATATTTTACTATTGCAGGAGAATATTTTATATCCACTAAAAATCATCTCCAAAAATATCTTTAGTAGTCACAGTATTTGTTTCAGCTTCTTTTATTATCTCTTTTAAAGCTGGTTTTATTTTAGCAGTTCTTAGTCTGAATTCTTTTAATAGTTCTTCTCCCTCATATCCTTCCATTATCAAATCTTCGAGCAATAAATCAGAAAAATTGAAGTTATCTTCTCTTAAAGGCGTGATAATCAAAGAGTTTCCATCAGTTCTGATTTTTGCTTCCTTTCCAAAACCTAAGAATTCCATCAGTTTATTTGGAATAGTTATTTGATTTTTAGATGAAATAGATATAGTCTTATTCATTTCTAAAATGTTAGTTGACATTTTAAAACCTCCTTTTATTTTTACTTCTTGGTTTCTTGGTTATATTATACATTAATTTTTAGTTTATGTCAAAAATAGTGAAATTTTTTATGTAAAAATATTGCGTTATTGCAAATAAAGTGCTATCATAAATTAAAGGAGGTAATTCTATGGTTAAAATAAAAATAAATTCATATAGCGATTTAAAAGCTATTGCAGCTTTAAAAGGAATAAAATTACAAACGGAATTGCCTGAAATGCTAGGTTATAAAAGCAGGTGGGGTTTAAAATTAGCAATGGAAAATCCTGTTAAAAAGAAAATTATTATAGAAAAGGCAAAAAAAATTTTATAAAGATAATTTTTTTGGCTTTTTCTTTGTAAAAACGCAATAAAACAAAAAATTGAAAATTATTAAAACTGTATACAAAAAGGGAGAAAGGAGGTGAGAGAGTGGAAAATTATGAAGAACAAATGGAGAAACTATCAAAAGAAAAATTGAGGATTGCAGAAGAAAATTTAGAAACTGCTAAACAATATAGGAAAAGTGTTCATATAAGCTTAGCAATTTCAAGTTTCTCGCTAGTTTTTGCAATTACTGTTTTAATATATAAGTTATTTTTTGAATAAGGCAATTATAGCAATAATTAAAACAGTGTATTAGCAATATTAGAAGAGAGACTAACAACTAGATTATATTGGTTTTATTTTATTTCTGAATTATTTACTAGAATATTTAGAATAAGTTCTTCATTGATAAAAAGAAATTCAAAAGAGTCACTAGTATATGGATTCTCAGGGTAACCTGTCTGTATATTTAATATATAAGAAAACTTAATTACACTTTTTTATTATTATAAAAATAGTTTTCAACATAAGAATGGCAGAGCTCAATATTATCAGAATATGAAATTTTACATTTTATTATTGTTTTATTATTATTTAAAAAAAATTCTTCTATATTTTCTTTTGGAATACTTATAGGAGTATCATAGAGAGTTATATGCAAATTTTTAAATTTTCTAAATTGTTCAGGCTTTAATGAAATTATATCATTTTCTTTAATAAATTTACTTTTAATCAATTTCCCTCCTTAAGGTTGCTAGTCTCAAATTATTATAACATTTTAGGGGGAATATATAAATATAAAAAGGGAGGTGAGAGAGTGGAAAATGAAAAGGAATTTAATAGATAGTTTCACAGAAAGTGAGTTTATGGATAATCTTTATGAATTTGTAAAAAGAAATCCTACGCTCACTTCTGCGATTGTTTCAGTTGTAACCACAATAATAATGAGAGTTTTATTTAAAATATTTTTCTAGATAATAGCAAAGAATATATGTGATGATAGTTAAAAATATTGGGACAAAAACACTTTTTTTATGTAGTCCCAAAATTCAAATTTGATGTTCTCTAGGTAGTCATTACCTTTAGTTGAGAGAGAGGAATATAAAAAGTGAAAAAAGAAGTAATTACTTTACTAGTAATAAATATATTTTTATTACTTACTGCTAAAATTATTTTTAAAAAAAATTCAAACCAATAATAGAAAGTGGTGGCTTAATAGTGGTTTTATTTTTTTCTATATTGTTACTCAGAAGCATACTATCTTAATATGTTTTCAATAAATTTTTTAAAAACTTTTGAGTATGTTATTTCTTCATCTTTATAAAAGAAATCTTTTAGAGCCATATAAAAACAAGAAAACAATACTGCATAAAAAGAAGAATGAATCAAAGTCTTTATGAAATATAAACCAAGCAAAAACATACCAACATCTTGATTTTTTACAATATATTGAAAAGTTAAATCAGGACTTTTGATTGAAAAAATATCAATGAATATAAAAATTGATAAACCTATTAATTTTATAGAGGACTTTATATACTCTTCATTACCAGCATTTTTGAATACTGGAAAAAAGTTGGTTATGCTTAGGTATATAATTAATAATTCTTTTGAAATATAAGCTTGTTCAAAAAATAATAAAAATATAGAAAAAATAAAAACTGTAATTTGAATATTAAAATATATGCTTCTTAGAATTAGAAAAAGTAAGGGATAAACTACATTTGAATGAATAATAAAGATTTGTCCCCAAAGCCAGAAGGCTAGCATAAAATATACTAAAATTGAAAGCATATCAACAAAAGCATAAATTCCATCAATAATAAGGTCTATATCAAGAGGTTTATATAAACTAATAAAAATAATAGCTATAACCAATAAAATGAAAAATATTTTTTTCATAACTAAATCTCCTTAAATTTATATTGTGTTTTGGCGAATATATTATAACTTTTCCAAGGAATAAAATCAAATAAAGTATAGAATTAGTGGTGATTTTAACTGAATAAAGATATTTATAACATGAAATTAATAATTAAGTAGAATAAATAAAAAAGCCCGTGTGGGCTTGGCAAAATGAAGATTTAATTTTAGGAAATTTCGTCTTCATAATAATCATTATACATTAATTAATAAAAATAGTATATACACTTTTTTATTTTGTATTTGTTCATTTCTAAATGTGGGAATGTAGTCAAGTGGTAAGGCAAAGATAAAAATTTAAATGTAGGTTCAAATCCTGCCATTCCCAATATTATATTTTTTCATAAAAATCTTTCCTGAGCCCTCACACGAGGGAAAAATAAAAAAGCCCGTGTGGGCTTAACTAGGTGATTTTTTCAGAAATGTCTATATCTGAAAATAAATAAATTTAGAACATCGATGGAACGAAGTTCAATTTTATTCTATCAAAATATACAAAATATGTCAACAATATTCTTGAAATGTGTTTTTAAAGTAAAAGTTACTGATTAAAGATAATTATATAATTGATTTTTCATATCTAAAACAAATAATTTTTTTATATGAAATAAACATTTGAGTTTTAGGTAAATCAAAAAATATTCCCTTGTCTACTAATGTAAAATATTTTCCATTAGGTTTTAGTACTAAATTAATATTGCAGTAAGGTTCGTAAGAACTCTTTAAGAAGAAATTATAACTAATTTCAATACTGAAACCATCATTTAATTTTTTTTCGAAAGTTTTTTTCATAAAATGCTCCTTAGTATAAATAAATTTTATGTTTAAATGACAAAGTTTGTAATTATTAATAATATTATAGCACACAGAAATAGTTTTTATTTTATATCTGTTCATCATTCCAAAGCCACGCTCATGGAGTTTTAGAATGGTGGACAGTTACAAAATAAAAAAGAGAGGAGCGTGGCAACTCCTCAAAAGGAGGTAGACATGAGAAGTATAAAAGTTAATGATTTAGATAGTATGTTGTATTATCAAGTACCTAAATGGCTTATGGACTTGTTAATTGAAGGAAAAATATCCATAGGGGCTTTTAAAACTTACGTATTGATGTATGAAAGGACTAGATTATCTGCCAGAAATAATTGGATAGATAAAAAAGGAGAAGTTTATATTAAATATTCCTATGATGAGCTTATGGAAGATTTAAAATGCAACAGTAAAACAACTGTATCAAATAATATAAAAGATTTAGAAAAAGTTGATCTAATTGATAAAGTAAGATGTTTTAGTTCAAGCAGCATTTATTATCTAAGGGTCAGAAGTACAGAAGATTGTACTAGTACAGAAAGTTGTACTGACAGAAGTACAGAAGATTGTACTACCATTAGTACAGAGGTCTGTACCAACAGTAGTACAGAAAACCTGTACGCTAGTAAGAATAACTATAATAAGAATAACTTAGAAAGAACTACTACTAACTTAGAAAGTAAAAATAAGATAGAGGAAATTCCAGAAAAAGAAAATAGTAGTAGTTCTTTAGAAATTTTAGAAAAAGAAAAAATAAGACAAATAAAATCTACTCTACAAATGCATGGGATAAGTATAGGCACTTGTAAAAACATTATGGACCTTGTTTATTCCAAACATATAGACTTAGAAAGAATTAAAACAGTCTTAACAATAGCTCCAGCTAAAAACTGGAATGAAGGAGCTATATATAAGGCTTTGAAAGAAAACTGGGTTATAGAAGAAAAGGCTTATAATACTGGAAAGACTAAAGCAGAGAAAAAGGCAAAAGAAGCAATAGAAAGCAATCTTAAAAATAAGGAGCAGAGAGATAGGGCAATAGAGGAAAAAGAGAATCTTAAAAAGGTTTTTGAAGCTCTTACAGAACAGGAAAAGAGATGTATAGAGCAGGAGGCTTTAAAATTAGCTATAGAGAAATACGGTAACAATATAGCACAGGTAATGGCTAGAACAGAAACTTTATACATAGTATTAAAAAAATATTTGGAAAGAAAAAAGAAAGTAGGATAAAATTTTTCGAGAAATAACAAGGAGGAAAAAACATGGTACAACAAAAATTAACAAAACCAAAAAGAGAAAGAAAATTTATAAGCCAAACAGATTTTCTAAGGGTAGAAGTTAGAAATCTAGCTGCTGAATTAAATATAGATTTAAAAGACACTAGCAGAATGAAAGGTAGAGAATGCAGAGAAGTGCTTGAAAACCTTAACAGAATAAAATTTAACAGAGAAAAGGGATTATTAAGAAGAGCAATAGCATATCTTTTCTAGGAGGGGAAGATGAAAGAAAGTGATATTCAATCACAGATAATAAACTACTTACAGATATTAGAAAAGCAAGGGAAATTATTCTTCCAGAGAATAAACAATACTGCCATTTACGACCCAGTAGGGAAAAGGTGGAGATCTTTAGCAAAAGGAACTAAAAAGGGTTTTCCAGATATTTTAGTTCTTAAAGACAGTAAGTGCATAGGGTTGGAAGTTAAAACAAGCAAAGGGAAACAATCAAAAGAGCAGGAAGAAATGGAAATCTTAATGAAGGAACATGGGGCTGCTTACTATGTAGTAAGAAGTTTGGAAGAGGTTATAAACATTGTAGAAAAAATAAATTAAATTTTGAATAAGTAAAAATATCTAATAAAGGTAATTTAGTACATTGGCAAGTGAATAATTTGAGGGGTAATAACTTTCATAGTTGCCATTTTATGTTATAATTAAAGCAATAACATCTATGGAGGATTGATTTATGAAAAAAATTATATTAATATTAATTATGTTTTTGTTAACATTAACAAGTCATAGTAAAGAAAGAATTGAGGATATGTCAAAATTCGAAGTAAGATATGGAAAAGTTTATGTAATTGGTGAAGATGAACCATATACAGGAACATTTATAGGGAAATATGAAAATGGGAATTTGCGAGAGATAGCTAAATTTAAAAATGGAAAATCTGATGGAAAACAGGAAGTATACCATAAAAACGGGAACCCATCATTGATAAGATTTGAAAGAAATGGAAAACTTGTTGGGGAATATAAGAGTTATTATGAAAATGGGAACTTAAGAGCCGAAGGAATGTATATAAATGGAAAAGAAGAAGGAGATTACAAAGTATACTATGAAGATGGTCAGTTATGGAGGGAAAGTAAATTTAAAAACGGAGAAGAAGTAGTTCCAACAAAATGGTATTATGAGGATGGAGATCCTCTTAAAAATAAATAGTTATTTTACCCCTCAGGTTATTCAGTTGAGGGGTTTTTTAATAGCAAAATGAGGTGAAACAAAATGACAAAGAAAGAATACTTGAAAAAGGGATACAGAATAAATTTAGAAATAGAAACTAAAAAAGAAGTACTAGAAGAACTTAAAAGCAATCTTGATGGGCTTCAGGCTATAAAGCTGACAGAGAATGTTCAAGGAGGACCTATTAAGGATGATTCGGGGGTAGTAAATAAAATGAATAAAATTATTGAGATGGAAAAAGATCTTAATGAATTATGTAATTTTCAGATAAAATTAAGTCAGACAATAGATAAAATGGAGAATACTAATGAAAGAGCAGTTTTAAGATTGAGATATATTCTTAATCAGACTTGGGAAGAAATAGCGGAAAAAATGGGGTATTCCTTGAGACAAGTGACAAGAATCCATGGTGAAGCATTAAAAAGTTTTAAATTATGTCCATAAATGTCCAACAATGTCCTTGAATGTCACTATTGACATGTGATATTATGTAAAATATAGAATTGGGTCAAGGGAGAAAATCCTTTGGCCTTTTTATATTTAAATGGATAATGTTTTATTATCCTGTGTTTAATAAGTTGACATTTATTTATCTAAGAGTTAATATAAAAATATAGAAAATATTTTATTTTACATCTTATGGAGGGATAATATTATGAAAAAAGTATTTAAAAAATTGTTTTTGATATTTATTTTATTTAACTTATTTGGAACTACAAATTTGATGGCAAAAAAAGAACAATATCATCCACTTTTAATTTTAGAGGATATTCAAGTTTCTTACCCTAAAAAAACAGCTGTATTAGCAGAAGTGTACTATGGTTTTTTAAACTACATAAAATATACTGGTGAAAAACCAAAGTTGATACCAATTGATGGAGATAGTTTTTATATTTCAGAAAAGAAAATATATATTCCAACTAAGGCTTTTGATGAAATTCCACCTGAAAGTTTATATTATTTTATAGGAGGAGCTTTTGAAAAAGATCCAGAAGGTTTTTTAGAAAGACAAGGGAAGAACATATCAAGAATAAAACCACGTGAAGCTGATTTTAAAAAAGATCAAACAGAAGAAAAAAATAAAATTTTAAATAAAGTTGATACCATAGGAATAGAAAATATAGAAAAAAATACTAAAGAAGCTTTAGAAATTCCAGTAGAGAATAAAAAAGAAATAAAATTAGAAAATATAAAAATGATTTTGGAAAAAAAGGGAAAAATGTTTAATAAATAAAAAATTAAAAGAGAATCAGTAAATGGTTCTCTTTTTTAGTTTATTAAATGGATTTGATTAGTAGCTTTTTTTCAGGTATAATATTAAGAAAAATTATATTGAGGAGAGGATAATGTTGGAATTTTGGATAAAACAGATTATAATGGTAACAGTGTATATAGGAACTTTAATGTTTTCTATATTAAATTTTTCAACAGAGACTAGTAGAGTTTTAGCACCGATTTTAACAACAGTATTTGTTTGGGTAATGAATAATACTTTTTCAAAAGATTATCAAACAAAGAATGAAAAAGAATTAAAAGATTATCAGGGGAAAATAGATAAAGAAATGGAAGATTATAAAAATGAATGGAATCAAAAATTAGAAGATTACAAAAATAAGCTTGATGCAGAATTAGAAACACATAAAGCAAAATTATCAAAATATACTTTAGTTACCAAGTTACAATACGAGTTAGAGTTTAAGATATATACTGAAATATATGAATTAATACAATTGAATTTTCAGACTGTAGCTGGTATGGTTAATGATATAAAAAGCAATCGAAAAAGAGACAATCATTTGGAGATAATAAAAAATATAATGAAACAGGAGCTAGTGTTTTATCAAATACTCTAAAAAATAGACCTTTTTATCAAGAAGAGATATTTAATAGTATTTTAAAAATAGATGGAATTAATAAAAAAGTATGTGATATATATGTGAATTTTATCAAAAATAGCATAATAACAGAAGATGCAGAAAAATTAGCAACTGATGTAGGGAAGAGGTTAATCAATTTATCAATTTTAATAAGAAAAAGAATAGAGAACATGAAGATAATAGAGGGTTAGTTAATTCTAATTCTCTTTTTATTACATAAAAATTAGGAGGTGAGTTCATGGCAAAATCTAAGTGGGAAACACATGTAAAAGATAAATTAATACTTGTTGAAGGTTGGGCTAGAGATGGGCTCACTGATGAACAAATAGCAAAGAATTTAGGAATAGGGTATACAACTTTAAAAGAGTATAAAAATAAATATCCGTCCTTTTCGGCTACCTTAAAAAGAGGAAAAGAAGTAGTTGATACTGAAGTTGAAAATGCACTATTAAAAAAAGCATTGGGAAGTAAAGAAACTTTAAAGAAACCTGTTAAATTGAAGCAGGTTATATACTCAGATGCTGGAAAGAAGTTAAAAGAGTTTGAAGAAATAGTTATGGTAGAAGAAGAAGTTTTAATTGCACCAGATACAACAGCACAAATATTTTGGTTGAAAAACAGAAAGCCAGGAGTATGGAGAGATAAAACAGCAGTAGAGCATAGTGGAGAAATAAAAGGCAATAATCCTTTTGCTGGACTTAGTACAGAAGAACTAAAGAAGTTGATAAAAGATGAAGATAAATAATGATGAAATAAGAAAACAAGCAAAACTAGAACTTGCAAGGCGTGAGTTCTTTTTTTATTGCCATTTAAAAGCTCCAGATTTTTATAAATATGATAGAGCTTTTTTAGTAGACCTGTGTAATGACCTCCAGGAGTTTATGGAGAATGAAGATGAGGTATTAATATTAAATCTGCCTCCTAGACACGGAAAGTCAAGAACTGTAGGTAATTTAGTTGAATGGTTATTAGGAAGAGATCCAAAAACTAAAATCATGACTGGGTCCTATAATGAAATGTTATCAACAACATTTTCAAAGAATGTAAGAAACAGCATTCAAGAGGAAAAAGCAGATGCAGAAAAAATAATTTATAATGATATCTTTCCAGGAATAAAAATTAAACATGGTGATGGTGCCATGAACCTTTGGAGTTTGGAAGGTGGATATAATAACTATCTTGCTACATCACCTGGAGGAACTGCTACAGGATTTGGATGTAGTCTTATGATAATAGATGATTTGATAAAAAATTCAGAAGAGGCTTTCAATGAGAATGTATTAGAAAAGCAATGGGATTGGTTTACTCAAACAATGCTATCAAGACTTGAAGAAGGTGGGAAAACTATTATTATAATGACAAGATGGGCTTCTGGAGATTTAGCGGGGAGAGCATTAAAGCATTATGCAGAAGAAGGAAAAAGAGTAAAACACATTACAATGAAAGCAGTTCAGGAAGATGGCAGCATGTTATGTGATGAGATACTAAGCCACAAGTCTTATTTAAGTAAAGCTAGAGCAATGGGGCCAGAGATAGCAAGTGCTAACTATCAGCAAGAGCCTATTGACTTAAAAGGTAGATTATACAGCAGTATAAAAACCTATGAAAAGCTGCCAACTGACCTTTTTACTTCGATACGGAACTACACAGATACAGCAGACACAGGATCAGATTATCTTTGCTCCATTAACTATGGAGTATATGAGAAAGAAGCATATATATTAAATGTTATTTATACTAAAGAACCTATGGAAATTACAGAATCAGCAGTTGCTAAAATGCAGTTTGAAAATAATGTAAGTATAGCAGATATAGAAAGTAATAATGGAGGTAGAGGATTTGCAAGAGCTGTAGAAAGAATATTAAAAGAAAAATATACAAGTAATAGAACTAGGATATCTTGGTTTCATCAATCTAAAAATAAGCAAGCAAGAATACTTTCTAATGCTACTTGGGTAATGGATCACATATATTTTCCAAAGAATTGGGTAGATAGATGGCCGGAATTTGCAAAAGCAATATTAACATACCAAAAAGAAGGAAAAAATAAATATGATGATGGACCAGATGCTTTAACTGGAGTTGCAGAAAAGTGTATGAATAATACAATAGATTTACAAAATTTTAAATTTATGGGAGGTGATTAAAATAAAAAAAGAAATGTTTGCTTCTATAGTAACACGGCTTTTTTCAGAGAAAAATGGAACACTTGAAACTATTTCAAATGATGTTATAAATAAAATTATGACTGATATAGATATAGCTTCAGCAATACAAAAATTAGAAAGAGCAGTATCGGGAAGAAAGCTTGTGCCAATAGCCAAAAAAACAGAGTTAAAAGAATTAGAAAAAGAGATACAGGAAAGATTTTCAGGAATAAAGTTTAATCGAATTATTAATCATTTAATAACAGCCAGATATTATGGTTATAGCTGTTTTGAAATAGTGTATAAAAAAGATTTTAGCATTGATACTTTGATTCCTATATCAGCAGAATATATATATTACAGAGATAAAAAATGGAAATTAAGAATAGGAACTGAAGAAATAGTTTTAAACAGAGATAAATTTCTATTGAGTATTCATAAGTGGAATCCAGCAAAACCAGAAGGAACAAGTATATTTGAATGTTGTCATCAAACTTTCCTTGATAAAGATATGTATATAAAACAATTGAGAGGGCTAGCATCAGAATATGGGGATATTATTATAGTTTATCCTTTTGATATAAATATGAATGAAGAAGAGAAAGAAGAACTCAGAAAAAATGTTGAGAATTTACATGGTAAAAAAAGTATTGGAGTACCTGTAGTTTTTAGTGAAAATTTTGATTTAGGAAAAACAGTTGAATTTATAAAACTCTCAGATTTGGATCCAAAGATATATACAGAACTTGAAAACAGAGAAAAGGAAAAATTGGTGCAAAATATATTAGGTTCTACCTTAACAATAGATAATGGAGGAGGAACAGGTTCATATAGTTTAGGAGAAATTCATAAAGAAGGATTTGATGAAGTAGTAGAAGAAATATGTAAATTTGTTACAGATTCACTGTTTCAGCTGCTAGAGATAGATTCAAAATATCATGGATATAATCCTAAAGATTTTGAATTTACATTAGAAAAAATATTTACAGAAGAAGAGAAAATAGCAAGGGAAAAGCAGCAGGAAGAACTTAAAACAGTGAAATTAGATAATCTGCAAAAATTATCAAGTACAGGTTATAAGGTTACAGCAGAGTATATTTCAGAACATTTAGGAATCTCTCTAGAATCCTTTATAGAAAAGCCAGAACAAATATATGCAAACGGAATAGGAGCAGAGTTCAGTAAAAAAAAACTAGATGATCTATTTGAAAAAAATAAAGAAAAAATTTTGATGTTTGAAGAAAGCATTTCTTCTGGAATGAAAGATTTTACTGAAACTGTAACTAAGCAACTTAAAGAAAAATTTAAAGAGATAAAAAATATAAATGATTTAGAAAGTTTCTCATTTGATTTGAGTGAACTAAAAGAAAAAATGATTATAGCTTATTTAAAAGGCTATATAGATGAATTAGAAAATCCATTGACGGAATTCTCATCTGATGAGGAAAATCCTTTTAATTTGCCATTTAGCAAAGCGATAAATTGGTTTATAAAGAAATTTCCTATTCTATATGACCATCTAGATGATGTTACTAAAAAAGTAAATGAAACATTCTTCTATATTAAAAGAAGTTTGGAATTAGAAACAACAAGAACTCTATATAATAGTCTTTTAGATAATTTAAGTAATGGAGGAACATTTAAAGATTGGTTAGAAGCTAGTAAAACAATTTTAGATAAAACTGGATTAGGAGATAGTCCATGGTATTTAGAGTTGGTGTATAGGAATAATATGCAGAGTTTATATAATGCAGGAGCATTCTATAATCAAGAACTTAATAAAAAGAATAAGCCTTATGGCCTTTATGATGCAATAGATGATGAGAGAACATCTGAAATATGCCAAATTTTAAATGGAAAAGTTTATCCATTAGATCATGCATTTTGGAATAGATATCTTCCACCTAATCATCATGGATGCAGAAGTAAAAGAATTACATTAAGTAGAGAAGAACTTGAAGAGTATGGATTAACAGTTTCTAAAACAGTAACTAAAGAAATAAAAGATCTTAAAAATAAAATGGGAAATTTTTATGGAACACAAGTATCAGGAATAAAAAAAGCAATAAAGCAAAAAGAGAAGGAAATTGAAGAAATGAAAAATCAATTAAAATTAAAAATATAGGAGGTAATAATCATGACAGCAGCAGGATTTATAGCTATTGGAATTGTAGTGGGAGTATTAGGAACTTTAACAACTTTACATTTCATGAATAAAAGTAAAAAGTAGGTATTTTATGAATGTAAAGTTTAAAAGTAACTCCAGTATAGTAATAAAAGGTATGGAAAAACTTAAAAATGCTTCTATAAAAACTCAATCATTAATGCTGGAAATAGCAGAAGACATGAAAAGCAAGGTTGATATGAGATTTAGACAATCTAAAACACCAGAAGGGGAGCAATGGGAACCTTTAAAAGAAAGCACAATATCAAGAAGAAGAAAAGGATCTTCAAAACCTTTGAGTGATACAGGAGCATTGAAGGGAAGCATAAATTCTAAAGCAACAGCTAAAACAGCAATAGTAGGGACTAATAAAAAGTATGCAGCATATCAACAGTATGCAGTTGCAAAAGGAGAACTAGGAGAAACAGATGTAGAAGAAACAGTAAGGGAACATATCAGAAAGAGGAGAGGAAGAGCTGAAAAAGTGAGAACTCATACAAGAAAAAGAAAGATTGCTACACCATGGGGAGATAAACCAGGTAGAGCTTTTATAGGGTTTTCAAGTAGTCAAAGAAGATTATATGCAAAGAAAATAAAAGAATATTTAAAAGGAGGAAGAAATGCCTAAGAGAATTTTTAAAGCTGGTAATTATGGAGTCAAAGGTAATTACACAGTAGATGATTTAAAAAGTTGGATAGGAAAAGAGTTTTGCATAACAGCGGGACATATAGGAGATTGGAAAAATGCAGGCTATCCAATAACTGCTATTCCTATAGCAGGAAGTTGTAAGGTTACTGAAGTTGATAAAGAAGGATATTTATTAGGAGAATTTACCTATAATTCTTTTGGAGAAAGTATAAAAGAACAGTATCCTAATTTATCTATTGGAATAGGAGTAAATAAAGTACCAAATCATTTAGCTATACTAGGATATGCTCCACCACATTTAAAAGATTTAGATAAATCATTTTCAGAATTTTCTGCAGATTTGACAGGAGCAGAGGGAGTAAAAACAATAGAATTTACAGAAGAGAATGATCTAATAAAATCAATTAAAAATCTTACAGCAGAAGAACAATTACAAATAGCTTGTAGTATTATAGATGATTTAGACGCAACAGAAGCTAATATAACAGGACTTGGTACTCTAATAGGAAAAATTTGGGATAAACAGGATTTGAGTTTATTTATAGAAAAATTACAATCTCAAGGATATACAGTAGAAAAAACGGCAGAATTTTCAACAGAAACACTAAAAAGTATAGCTGAAAGTTTAGGAATGTTTATATCTACAAAGCCTTTAAATAAACTGACTCCAAAAGAGATATATGAGAAAGCAAAGGCAGAGTTTGCAAGAGAGAATGAAAGAGAAGAAACTAAGAAAAAAATTATTTCAATGTTTCCACCAGTATTACACAAAATACTGGAATTTTCGATAAATAAAGCATATGAAGAAGAAGAGTATAACCATATAATTGAATTTTCTGAAACAGATAAATCAAGTATGGCAGCAGTGTTAAAAGAGTTTTCAAAAGAAGATAGTCCTTTTAAAAAATTATTTGAAAATATAGTAGAAAATAAAGAATTTTCTACAATATCAGACGATCCAGTAGAACAAGCGAAAAAGTTAGTAAAAGATATAGGAGGTATATAAAATGGCATATTTTAAAAGAGAAGAAAGAAAGGCAGAAAAAAGTTTTCAAAGATTACAACCTGATATAAGGGTAATACTAGGAGCTGGAGAGGTAAAGTATTTACAACCTCTTGCACAGAATAAAACAGATGGAAAGTTTTATGCTTATGTAAAAGGTGATGAAAATAAAGGTATTATAGCTGGGCTTTATACAGGAGAAAACAAAACGGCTACAGATGGAGAAATAGGAACAATTACAACATTAGTTATGATAGGAAAATCAGATATTCAAGAGATTACTTGGGATGAAGATTTTACAGCTTTATCACAATTAAAGTTGGCAGGAGTAATTATAACAGAAAAAATTGAAGGAACTAAGGAGGCTTAATAATTATGGAAAAAAGAATGATATATTTAATTTCACTTATTGCAGAATTATCACAAAAAATAGATATACCAAAGGTATATTCGAAAAAATTTGAAGCATCAGGAAATAAATATTTATCTCCAACTGAGAGAATAAGGATTATTGACTTGATGGACCATTTTATAACAGCAGGAATAGTAGGAAGAAGTGAAGTTCTTCCAATTCTTGGAAAAGATGGAGACCAAATTACAGAGTTTGAACCAGATATAATTGGAGGACAATTTCCTTATTCTGCAAGTGATGTAACACAATTGATGGCAGGAGTTCCAATGTATACTGCAACTGGAAATGAAATTCCTACAATACAACAAATGGAAGTTAAATACTCTAAAAAAATAGCAGCTGCTATAGGGAATAGATTTGAGAAACAGTGTGCTGAAGTGTATTTGAAAGGTACTTATACTGATAAAGATAAAAAGGTATTAAACGTAGGAGTAACAGAAGAAGAAAATTTAACTTGGACTGGAAAAAAAATTTCTACTGAAATGCTTAATATTATTTTAGCTTATCATACTAAACATGGAGTATTTCCAAATGTTGAGGTAGGAGAAAAGATATTCAATGCTATAAAAGATGAAGCGGATAATTCAAAGCAAAATATAAATGGAGTTAAATTTATATTTGGAGAAACTCCATATTTAGAGCTTGGTCAAAAGAAAATAGAGCTTTTATATAATGCTAAGGATTCACAGGATAAGATTATTGATGTTTCAAATAAAGTAATATTATCAATACCTAAAAATCTAGCAGTTGGTTATGGTTGTCTAACTTATGGAGATGCAAAAACAAATGAAACTAAAATTTTAAGATCAGAATTTATTGCAGGAGATACAAGAGTAGATGAAACAACAGGAAATAAAGGACTATGGGGAAAATCAGCCCCTATGCCTATTGTGTTATCAACTGCAAAATTTAAGAGATATACAATAACTTTATAAAGAAAAAGAGGGATATTCCCTCTTTTCTTCAAAGGGGGTATAGATGAGTTATATATACATGAGGGAGAACCTTATACCTGAAACTACTGCAAATATCTTAAAACATTATTCAGGCTTTACTGATAATGAGTTTCAAGAGGAAATATGTCATCTTGAAAAAACAGCAATAGGAGTAATAGCTTCAAGTGTGAATCTGAATAAAGTAAAAGAATTGGAAAATGGAAGAGAACTTCTATCAGGACTATGTAAAAACTATGTATTAGCAAAACTTTATGAACATATAGCACATACTGATTATATAGATCTTGCAGCAGACCTCATGGTTGATTTTAGAGATACATTAAAAAGAGTTAGAGAAGCTCAAATATCAGAAGGAACCAATACAGATGAGAAAGCTAAACCTTGGAATTTGTATATAAGGTAGGCAGATATGAATAGACTTGTAAAATATAAGATTTTCAAAGATGAAGAAATAAAGAACCCTGTAATAGTTCCATTAGGACCTTGTAAAATAAAGTTCAATGATTCAGATATAGGAAATACTTTAAAAAGTGAAAGTACTACTTTAAAAATAGTTCCAATAACAGAAGAAATAAAAACAGATGAAAGCAGTGAAGCAAAAGAAGAAATTGAACTGGGAAGAAAGATAACTTTTGAAACTTCTCTTCTTTTCTCCAATGAAATAATGACAACACTAGGGATAAATGATACTCTTTCAAGTCTTTTGAAAAAAGGAAATTTAAAGATAGAAACATTAGATGGAACAGCATCTATAGAACTTTACAATGTGAGTATAACAATAGAACCTGGATATACTTTCAAATCAGATAAAATAAATATATTTAAGTTAAAGGTAAAAGCATATAGAGATGAATCAGGAAGAGATATAAAAATAAATTTTAATAATTAGGGAGGTAGTAATAGTGGCAACATTAAAAGATTATCCTTTAGGGGAATGTGAAGTTAAATACACACTTGATGGTGAATCAGATGCAGTTATTTTAGGACTCACTTTAAAAGAATCAGATGCAGTATTCACAAATACTTTTGATATTTTCAAAGTAGAAATGGACCAAATGGAAGGACCATATAAATCAAAGGTTATTCCATCAGAAACTACTTTTAAGTGTTCAATTTGGTTAAATGAAGATATAGTGACAAAGTTATCAAATGTTTATGAAAAAGGAGCAACAGGAACAGCTTTTTCAACAGCAGGTAAAGAAATGAAATTTGGAAAACTTGAAATACATCCTCTTTCAGCAGGGACTTCAAAAGAATATGATATTATTGGACCTAGGGTATTTTGTAAGATAGATACAAATATATCATTCAAAAAAGATGGCCAAGCAAAATGTGATCTAACATTTGAATTTTCTTCAGATGAAAATCCAGATTCAGAAACATATAGAAAATTATTTACAATAGGGAAATATACTAAGCCCTCAGGAATAGGAGGTTAATATTTATAGTACTCCTCTTATAAAGAGGGGTATCAATAAGTGTTAAATTAGGAGGTATATATGATTAAATTTAATAATATGGAAAAGTATGTAAGAGAAGATAAAGAGATAACAATAAGATTTAAAAACTATAAAATCAAAGAACCTACTGTAATAGAATGGCTTAAAATAAATACTTTTGATTTTTCTATGTTAGATAAAAAATTCAGAGATACTGCTGATAAACTAATAAAAATAATGATACCTAATCTAAATATTGACAATCTTACTAATCAAGAAATATGGATAGCTTTATCAGGGTGTTTGGAAGTCCTTTTAAATAAGAGAGAAGGGGCAGGAGAAGAGAAAACAGCTTCATCTAATGATGAAGTATATATATCTTTTGACTATATTTTAGCAAAGTATTGCAGGTATATGAATACTTCATTGAAAGAGGCTCTTTCAACTAATGTATTTGTATTTTTCAATGCTTTGGAAGGAATTGAAGCAGTGATAGCTGAGGAGAGCTTAAGGAATGCAGAAATATATGACAATCATATACATTTAAAAAGTAAAGATGGGAATGAGAAATACAGAAAAACTTTAGATAAATATAGAAGTACTTTCCAGAATAAAGGAGTAAAAATAATTCAAGGTATGGATTTTTC
Organism: Fusobacterium varium; assembly: GCA_900637705.1. Lineage (NCBI taxonomy): Bacteria > Fusobacteriati > Fusobacteriota > Fusobacteriia > Fusobacteriales > Fusobacteriaceae > Fusobacterium > Fusobacterium varium. The sequence continues at coordinate 1,713,360 of LR134390.1, read as the reverse complement.
AGGATTGCAAAAATTAAAAGCTATGTTAGGAGGTTAATAGATGGCACCATATTCAAATGAATATATATTACAGTATATAGCAAAACTTGAAACTGGAGATTATACAAAAGGTTTAGATAAAATCCAAGGGAAAACTTCAAGGAGTACAGGAGCATTAAACAAATCTTTTTCAGGTTTAAACAGTATAATTAAAAAAGTTGTAACTTCAAAACTCTCTCTTGCAGCTGCTGCAATATATTTTGCAAATAAAACAAGACTTGCCATCCAAGATATGATAGCTTTTCAGAAGCAATTATCTACAGTAAATACCTTACTTAAAGTGTCAAGGGAAGAATTAAATAAATATGCAGAAGCCTTTGTTGATTTATCTATAAAAACAGGAGCAAGTAAAGAAGATATAGCAAATGGTGCATATCAAGCTTTATCATCTGGGATTAAGAAAGAAGATTTAGTAGACTTTCTTGAAACTGCTTCTAAAACGGCTATGGCAGGGCAAACAACAGCAGAAACATCAATAAAGACTATATCATCAATAATGAATGCGTATAAAATGGAAGCAAGGGAAGCAGGAGAGATAGCTGATTGGCTACTTACAGTTCAAAATAAAGGAGTAACAACAGTAGGAGAACTTGGAGCTTATTTAGCTGATGTAACAGCCATTTCTGCACCTTTAAAAATTACTTTGAATGATGTAGGAGCTGCACTTGCTCAAATAACTCAAAATGGAAATAATACAGCAAAATCAACAACTATGCTAAAAACAATGTTCAATGAATTATCAAAAGAAGGACAAAAGGCAGCAGATGTATTTAAAGAAATTTCAGGACAGTCTTTCAGAGACTTTATAGCAAAGGGAGGAGATTTACAAGGGGCTTTAAACATAATGTCAGACTATGCTAAAAAGACAAACAAGTCTATAGTAGATTTATTTGGAAGTGTAGAGGCAGGAAGTGCAGCTCTTAATCTTACTGGGCTTAATGCAGAGAAATTCTCAGAAAAACTAAATGATATGAAAAATAAATCTGGAGAATTAAATACTGCATATGCTATAACATCAGCAAATATAAAAACTGAATGGGATAAATTAACCAGTGCAATGAATTCAAGATGGAGAGATCTTGTTACATTCCTAGAAAAACCTATATATGTTGTGATAAAAGAAATCAGACAACTTGTGGATGGTCAAGATAATAGGGAAGAAAATTTAGAAGATACAAAGAAAAGAGTAGCCAAGCATGAAGCTGAAATTCAAAAGATATTAAAGCTAGATAACCTGAATTATCAACAGAAAGCTACAATGATAAAGAGACATGGTGATGAAATAGCTAAGCTTAGAAAAGAAATAATAGAAACAGAAAATATGATAAGAGAAAAAGCATATCAAAAGAATATCTCTTCTTATGCAGACTATAGAAAGGAATTAGGGAAATATCTTAATAATAGTAATAAAGGGGAAGAAAAGCAGGTTAAAGAACATTTAGAAAAAGTTCTAAAACTAAATAAAGAGATAATCAGTACTTCAAATGATTCAAATGAAAAAGCAGAATTAAAAAAAGATAAAACACAGTTAGAACAAAAAATAGCGATTTTAGATGAAAGAATAGAAATTCAAGAAGAAAAGATTCAAAAAGAAACGGAATTAAAAAAGCTGGAAAAGGGCAATCTAGAAAAACATAATGAAACAATGAAAAGTTCTGAATTATCATATCTTGAATCTAAAAAAAATATGATAGAAGAACAGAATAGACTTTTGGATCTTGGGGCTATATCTAAAGAAGAATACAACAAAAATATAGAGAAAGCAGATAGAGAACTTTTAAACAGGCAAGCTATGACAAATCTTGAATCTTTAAAAGAGATGGAAGAATATTATAAAAAAATTGGAGATCAAGCTAAAGCAAATGAATATCGTAAAAAAATTATAGAAGTAGAAATAGATATTAAGAAAAGAACTTCAGTATCTATGGGAGGAGATTTTAATGATAGAGAAGATAAGTATCTAGAAGAAGAGAGGATGAAGAGAAAACAGTTTCAAGCAGAACTATTACAAGATGAATGGGAATATTTAAATGATATAGCGGAGATGAAAGAAACAGGAAAACTTACAGAAAAGCAAATAGAAGAAAGAGCAGAATCAGCCAGATATTATGTAGAAGAAAAAAAACTACAACAAGAAGCAAGAGAGCTTGAGAATAGATTAGCTTTTTATGAAAAGGATAAACATTATGCAGAAAAAGCGTTAGACACAAAGCTAGCAATAAAAGAAAATGAAATAAAACAGCTTGAATTAAAGAATAAAAAAGCTAAAAAAAGAGATAAAGAAAAAATAAATTGGGAGAAATGGAAAGAAAATTATGAAACTAATATATATAGGAGATCAGCTAATACAATAATAGAAACATATGAAGCATTAGCAACAGGACAAATAAAATCATTAGATGATTTTAAAAAATTTGCTCAAATGCAATTAGCAGAATTATTTTTAGCAAAAGGAGAAGAACATGCAGCTATAGCAATTTCAGATACAGCAAAAGGAATATCTTATGCTGCTAATCCTTTGACAGCAAGTCTTGCCCCACCAGAATTTATGTCAGCAGCTAAAAATGCAGCTATAGCAGCAGCATTTGGAGTGGCAGCATCATTAGTTTCTCCAGATAGTGAAACTTCAGAAAAAGAAGAAAAAAGGTCAACAGTATATGATGAAGGAATAGAAGATAGAATAGAAACATCTAGAAATGAGAGTGAAGGAAGTGTAATAATAGATGTATCAGATTCAGAAATAAGTAAGTTCTGGATAAAGCAAATAGAAAAAGAATTAAATGATGGGTATAATGTAACACTTATTGGAAAGAAAAAAGGTAGTTAATTACTACCTTTTTCAGAATCTATTTCAATTAAAATTTTTATAAATTCAATTAATTTTTGTTCATCCTTTTTTGAAATAGTATATGGAATTTTTCCCCTAAAACAATCAAGAGTTATTCTAAGAGTATCACTATTTTCTAACATAAGAAGTAATTTTTTTAAATCAGGAATAGTAGTAAAAAACATAGTATTTTTAACATTATAATTTCCATAATAATCAGAAACTTCTTGAGTTTCTAATATGATTTGTTCGTATGAAGTCATTTTAAAAATAACTTTATCTCTATTATTTTCAAATATTAAACTTTTAATAAGATATTCTGGATAACTATTTAAAGAAAATTCAACAATTTTATAAGGATTATCACTATATTTTGGAAAAGTAACCAGAGGAAGTCCTCCAAATGTGTTTCTGCTAAAAGTTATACCAGATGAATATTCAATTTTTAAATTATCTTTAGTTATATGAGTTTGTTTTTGTTCGCCATTATTTATACGAGAAATATTTTCAACAGGTGACAATCCAATACATCCTACTAAAGATATACAAAAAGTAACAAGTAATAGTATTTTTTTCATGAAACTGCTCCTTTATTGTTTTTTTTATTATTATAATATATTTTAAAAAAAAATCAATACTAAAAGAACCTTGAAAATTAAATGTTATCTGTGGTAAACATTGGCTTTTTAATTGTTAAAGAGATAATAATTTTAGTATTAATACAGAATATAGAAGTAAAGCATATATTTAGATAATATTTATCTAATTTTTTAGCTTGATAAAACTTGTAAGGAGGAATATTTTGCAGTTAAATATTTTAAATTCTATTAATAATCTTAATGAAAATAAGATAAAGGGATGTAAATACGAAGGAATAGAAGATGAAGACGGAGCTATATATCAAAAAAGTGAGTCTGGAGAAGAATTTAATATTCTAAGATGGATAGAGCATGTCTATACAATTACTTTACAATTACTTACATATAAAGAATGTGAAAATATAGTAAAAGATTTTATTGAAGCTAAAAAAAATAGGGCTATAGTTACGATTTCAAAAGGAGTACTTGTGAAAAAAGGATATATTGATATGAAAAAGATACCAGGAGAGCCTAAATTTTACTATGAGTTAAAAGATATAAAACCTAAACAAAGCACAGGAAAACCTTACTATGAAATGACACTAAAAGTAAAAGAAAGAGTTGATTTTATATGAAAAAATATTATCATTATGCAGCAAAAATATATGATTCTTTAAAAACAGGAATAGATGCTACTCCTCTATATTTAAGTACAAAAGAAGGGATTATTATAGATAATATGCTATGTAAGCCTTATATGAGTACACCATCAGGGGCAGCGACTTCAATCACACCAAAAAACTCTCAATGTTCAGTAAGTTCAATAACTTTTAAAGTCACAAATATAAATTATGAAATATCAAAATGGCTTTATAGGAGACTTAATTCTAATTTCACAATGACCTATGGAGAAATGGTTGATGTATTTGCTTTATGTGAAAATGGGAGACTTAAATTAGTATATAGAGGGCTTATACGAAGTATTTCAAATGATGAATTTGAAAGTGAATATGAAATAGAAGTAGCGGATTTTCAGAATAGATTGAAATCATCAATTTTTGATAGAGAATTTTCTAAATATTCTACTGAAAGTATTTTGGATATAAATAATTATAGGCTTCCTTATAAAATGGTAAATGGGAGGAGAATAGGATTTTATATAGAGGAAAGAAATGAAGGAGAAACAGATGAGAATGGAAATATAATTTTAACAAGGGTAATATTCTTTAATGGTCATGTTATTGATATGGTAGAAATGATATTTCAGATAATTTTCTCCACTCCAGTATTAGAAGTAAGGCTTCCATATTTAAGTAATAAATGGACTGATTTTGTTGATATAATTTCTTTAAATTCTATAAGGGAAACATTGAATAGGGCAGTATATAATTTTTATTTTGAATTTAGAGAACCGATAGATGATCCATATGAATTTTTAATTGAAAATATATATAAACCATGTGCTATTTTTCCTTTTGTAAATACAGAAGGCAAATTGGGATTAAAACTACATAAACAGCCTACAATAGGAACAGAAGAAATAACATTGTCAGAAGAAAATATTATATCTGTTGGAGGGAAGACTATAACTGATGAAAATATAGTTAATAATATGATAGTTAAATATGACTATGATTTTAAAGAAGATAAGGGAAAAACAAAGAGATATTTTTCATCTTCAACTTCATTTAATAAATTTAAAATGCTTATTCCTGATTCACCAGAAGAATATGAGATTAAAGGTATAAATAAATTATCCTTAACAGATAAAGCTACTTTCTCAGCAACTTTAGCAGATTCTATTTTTAGTAGATATGGACTTCCAGGAATAGAATTAGAAATAGTTGTACCTTTAGAAGTAGCAGCAGAATATAAAGTAGGAGATTATTTATTTATAACTCATAAAACATTAATAGCTTGGGAAGGAGAAAAACAAGGGACTCCAGGAATAGGAAAAGAATATATATCAGATGGGGATATGTATAATGGGATAGCTCATTTTGGTGTAGGACATGAGTGGGGAGGATTTATTGAAGATAATACACTTGGAAAAGCTATAGATGGAACTTGGGTAATAACAACAACAGAGAAACAAATTAGCCATAAAATATTTAATGATACAGATAATAATTTTAAAAGCTGTTTAGATAATCATAATTATATAAGACAATGGTTGATGAAGGAGGGAATAAGTGTCTAAATTAATGGAAATAATTGAAAAAACTCCTAATTTTAAAAAAGGAATAGCAACACTTAAATTTTTAGACACTTCTTTTACTATGCTATCAAGAAAAATAGGAAGTAGAGGAGTGAGTAATTTTGAAACTGCTAAAATGGGAGATATGCTAAGTAAAGAACTATTGGTATCTTTAAATAGCAAGCAGCTTTATTTAAAAAGCAGGCTTATAGTATGGTTAAATAATTATAATACATGGTTGAATTCAATAAAAAATAAAATACCTGAAATTAATAATTTTGAATATAATTTTTCTTCGCTTATAGATTATTCTAGTAAATATGTAGCCAATAAAACTTTAGCAGATTATTATTTATTAGCAGAGGTAATTAATGCAGAGAAAGAGCTGTATGAATTTGGACATTATTGGGGAAGAAATCATATGCTTAATACTTTGAATAAAATGAAAGAATGGAGCAAGTATAAAGTATATGGAAGCAGTGTTGCAACTATAGGAGTAGAATACGAAACACGAAGGTCAACTCCATGGCAGATTATTGATAATGCGGGATTAACAGTAAGTTTAGCAAATAATGACAGACATGATAAAAAGTGGGTTTACATAAGTGGAATGAGTAATATGGGATTAGGGGAAACAAGAACAGTAAAAATATATATGAGATTGGAATGGACTTCTGGAGGTGGAGGAAGTGGAGATAGTGAAACGAGCCACTTATTAGAAGGATATGCATATTTTTCAATAACAAGAAATAGACTGAATAGTGTTTATGATGATGGGTATTATACATATACTGCATGGATGTCAGGAGCTCTTGCTGATAGTGTAAGAAGTTGGCCAACAGTAACAAGTTGGACTGGAAAAAGTTCACCACATTTTGAGACAAGTAATGTAACACTACCTTGGATGACATCAAGAGTTTTAATATGAGATAAGGAGAGGGATATGAAAAGAGTTTTTAGTATAAAAGTTAATATAAATAAAGGGGTAACTTATGAAGAAGAAATGATATTTACTCAGGGAGATAATCAAACACATTATTTAAAAATAATATTTGAGGATGAAATAAATTTCAGTGGAAAAACAATGAAAATAAATTTTATAAGACCAAATAAAACAAGTGTATTTACAATGATAACAAATATAGGAAAGATAAATGAAGTACTTGTTCCTAATAATGCATTAAATATAATTGGAGATGTTTTAATTGAAATAGTTTTATTAGAAGGAGAAAAGATATTAACTGTAAATAAGTTAGCTCGTTTTGTAGTTACTGAAACTACAGCTGGAAGTAATTTAGAAATGATTCCAGGGAATGAATTAATAAGTGAAATGAATAACTTGATAGTTGAGTTAAATAGATTATTAACTGAATCTAAAAAAGAAATAAATGATCTTACAGATAATAAAAAGGAAGAAATAAATGAATATGTGACAGCTAAAGAATTAGAAATAGACCAATTTACAGAAGGAGAAAAGGTTGAATTAAACTCACATACTAATGTCAAAAAAACAGAATTAGATAAATATATTGCAGATAATAAAGCTGCATTAAAAGGTGAAAAAGGAGATAAGGGAGAACAAGGAGCAAAAGGAGAACAGGGGGAGCAAGGCATACAAGGAGAACAAGGGATTCCAGGACCAATTTCCAAAATAAAAATTGGAACAGTTGAAAAAGGAGAGGAAGCTAAAGCAGAAATAACAGAAGCGGGAACAGAACAAATTCTAAATTTAGTTCTTCCTAAAGGAGAGCAAGGAACAAAAGGAAATGGAATAAAAGAAGCTAGGTATTTAAGAGAGGAAGAAGGATATGTATATTACAGATTTATATTTGATAATGGGACAACATTTGATTGGAAAACTCCAGCAACAGAAGGAGGAGCAATAAACAATCCTTTCTTATCTACTCCAGAAGAAATTAATGATTTAAGTCTTGCATCTGGTATTTATAGAGTTAATGTCGATTATAGAAATACTAATGTTTTACTTCCAAAAACATATGGGGGATTTTTAAGAGGAAGCTTAATTGTTCTTATGTCCCCAACTAATCCAAATGCTAATTATAAAATATTTATTCCATTTGATATTAATAAGCCTATGTTACGATGGCATAGAACTTTTGAGGGAACTATAAAGTGGTTAAGTTTTAAAAATAATTTAATTTCAAGTTTTTATCCGGACACAAATATATTAAGAGAATACATGAGAAATGAAAGTGATGGAATAAAAATAAGCATGAAAATTTATGAAACTATCAATAATCCAAACTTGGGAAATAGAAGAGAAGAAACATTTTATACAAATGGATATGTAGAAGATATAAAAGTAATAGGAACAGATGAAGCAAGTAATTTTAAAATATATTTTTATACAGAACCTACTTTACAAGAAACAGGAGGAAATAAATATATTACTTCAGGTTTTAAAATAATTCAGAGTGGAATATCAGGAATTTTTCCTAAATTTTATGTATTTGCAAAAACGGTTAACACAGATTATGAAATTAGTTTACTTTAGGAGGTAGAATATGTTTTTTTATTTAGAAAAGAAAGCAATATTAAATAATTATTCTAAAATATTAGATGTTTTTGAAGAAAAATTACCAGAAGATGAAGCAATAAATAGATATGGAAAAGGAAATTATCTAATATCAGAAAATTTAATAGATTTTCCAATATTAGAAATAGATAATTCAGGGAATGAAATCTTGAGAGAGGCAACAAGAATTGAAAGAATACAGCTAAATCTTGGGGGAGAAAAATTAAAAAGTGGGGAATATATTGAAAATGGAAAGATTGTATGCATTCCTGAGCCAGATAATATGATAAAGAAGAAATGGAATGAGGAGAAAAGGATTTGGGAGGAAGGGGCTAGTGAAGAAGAAAAGAAGATATTTTACAAAAAACAAATAGATAAATATAAAGCAGAAATTTTAGACAGAGGATTTATATATGAAGGACATAATCAAAGATGCAGAGATAAAGATCTTGCTCTTTTAAGTAATGCAATATCAGCTTTGGAAGATGCAAGAAAAGAAGAGGGACTTTTTTGGGCTTTTTCAGATAATGATATTTTAAAGATGACATTAAATCAATTAAAAGAAATGAGAGTAAAGGGAATGGAGTTTATTAATACAGTATATGAAGTAGAAGCATTTTTAAAACGGGATGAGGTAAATTTAAATTTGACTATAGAAGATTTAAAAAAATGATAAATAAAAAATCAAAAATTAAAACAGTATAGGAGAGGAGAAAATGAACATAAAACAAATAACAGATAATATAAACTTAGAAAAAATCATGAAAGTAATATCTTTAAATGAAATTAGTGGGAATGAAAATGTGATCTGTAAATTTAGTTATGCAGGAGGAAAGTCGGGGTATAGCTTTGGGAGGAGTCAATTTGATGTAAAACATAATGGAGTAGCTAGAAATTTTCTTAGAAATAAATGTGGCTTTACGGCAGGAGATATTGAAAGATTATTAAAATTAGATAAAAATATTAAGGATCTTAATGAAAAATTAAAAAAATATAGAAAAGAAATAGATGAACTAGATAAAAAACATATAAGAGATATGGTGAATTATGTTGCCTCTCTTAGTGGATTACCAGAGTTTAAAAATGAAAAGACTTTTGTTCATTTGGTAGATTATCATAATCAATTTAATTTGAGCAAAGGTGGGCTTATGCACAATTTTATAAAAAATAAAAAAATCCTTACTTCTCAGGATATTTTAAACTTTAAATTAGGACTTAAATGGGGAAGGGAACAGCCACAGGATGTTAAAAGAAGATATTTGAATATAGAAAATAACTGGAATTAAGGAGGAAATAAAAATGAATAAAGAAATAATACTTTTAATGATAACAATTATTTTGGTTATATTTGGGTTCTATTGCTTGTATAAATATAAAAAGGAAACTTTATGGGTAATAGCTTGTTATGTGGTAACAAGAGCAGAGGAAGAGTTTATATCAGGAGAGGGAAAGAAAAAGCTTGAATATGCAATAAAAGAGTTTAAAAAAAGGATTCCCACATATTTGTCTTGGTTTATATCAGAAAAATTTATTATTTATTTAATAGAGGAAGCTCTTAAAACGCTTCAAAAGACTTTTAAAAGTTCAAAGGATAAACAGCTTACAATTGTGAATGAAATCCTTAAAACAGCTACCACAGGAGCTCCAAAGGATATATTAAAAGTGGCAGAGGAAATGCAGAAAGATATAAATAGCAAAGGATATATAGAAGGATATTTAGAAGGAAAAACAGATTTAAGAGGCAACAATAATATAGTTGGTGGATTAAAAGTAGGTATTAAGCTATAGAAGATGGGGGAATATATGTTTGAAGCGTTAAAAGAATATATAAATTTAGCAAAGATAGGACTTGCTATGGTATGGACAAGCTGGGTAAGCGTAACCATTTTTTTAATAGGAGGCTTCGACAACTTGTTTAGAGCATTGTTGATAATGATGGCATTAGATTATATAACAGGAGTTGCAAAGGGGTATAAAGAGAAGAATATGAATTCCAAAAGAGCTTATAAAGGATTTTGGAAGAAATTTATTATCCTTGTAATAATAGTTGGAGCTACTCAAATGGATATAATTTTACAAGGCATGGGAATAAGAACACTTGTATTAATGTTTTATGTAGCTACAGAATTTTTATCTATTTTAGAAAATGCGGCTATACTAGGAATACCTATACCAGAAAAATTAAAGGTAGCATTAGAACAATGTAAAAATAAGTAAGAGATAAAAAGAAATGATAAATAAAGAAATTTAATTATCCCTTCTCAAATATGAGTTATAAGAAGAGTGTCTGCTTATTTGATAAAATAAAATTTTTTGTAAAATAAAAAAAGAAATGATCTAATTATGTAGTAATATTATACGACTTTGGGGGATAGACTAAGGGGGAGAAGAAATTCTCTCCTTAGTCTAAAAAAGTAAAAAATAAAACTTAATTTTCAAATTTTAATGTAAATATAGTTAATAAAAAATTGTGTTTACAAAAATAAATTTATATGATATTATATTTAGGTATAAAATCTTTCCCCAAGATGTTTTATAACTATAGTTGGAAAAGGCCTCTTAATTATAAGAGGTTCTTTTATTTTATTGGAAAATTTAATTGTTCTTTTAGGATTAAATTCATATCAAATGGTAGAAATAATGGTCAGGAAGATTAATTTTTTTCTGGTATTTTATATCATAGACTCAAGTATTATTTTAGTAACATTAGAAAATACTATGATTTTGAAAATTTAAATTGTGGTAGAAATATTGTAATTCTTACTTAAAATTGAGTTTTTGTTGAAGCTATTTATCGGAGTTGGAAGAGCTACAAATTTCAGCAGCAATGTAAAAAATTGACAAGGGGGCTGGAAAGAAGTATACTAATAGTATTACCAGCTGGTAGTGCTATTAGTAATAAATATGGCATAATTTTAAGTTAACTTGTTTGATTACTTAATATTTATAATAAATAAATTTAGGAGGAGAATTATGAAAAAATTTTTTGTTATTTTGGGAGTTGTACTTGCTATTACAGGATGTGGAAAAGATATAGAAAAGAAAGAAGAAGTAGTTAAAGTTGAAAAAAATATTCCATCAGTTGAAAAAGAAATAATAACTTTTAAGAGAGAAGACAATAAAGAAATAATAACTCTTGAATCTTCAAATCTTTTTGAAACAGGGATATTAACAATTGGAAATAAGAAAATAGAAATGAAGGAAGCTGTGAGTGGGTCAGGAACTAGGATGATTGGTGAAAATGAAAAAATAGAAATACATTTTAAAGGGAAAGAAGGAATTCTAACATTAGAAGGAAAAGATATAAGTTTAGCCATAGATGAGTAATATATAATATGAAAATCTTCCACTAAGATGTTTTATAACTATAAAAAAGACCTTTCAATTATGAGAGGCCTTTTTATTCTATTAGAAAGTTTTAATTGTTTTAAATTCATATCAGATAGCGAAAATAAGGATTAGGAAAATTAATTTCTTACTAACATTTTTTGTATTATATCATAGGTTCAAAGCATTATTTAAAAGTGTGTATTGTGAAATAAAAAAATTAAAAATATTTTTAAAAATAAAAAATATTATATTTTCTATAAAAGAAAGTTATTTTAACTTAATTTAAAAAATTTAGTTGAAATTATTTATTAGATTTCGTATATCAAAAATGAGTGACTGAAATTTTATAGCAAAAAATAAAAATAGTATATAAGAATTTGGAGAGGAAGCCGTAAAAGAATAGATTAAAAAATATTTTATATAGTTATAAATGAATTATCAAGGAGGAAAATATGAAAATACTAATAATAGTTTTTATTAGTTTAATAACAATAAGCTGTACTAATACAAACAGTAATACTTCTCAATCAAATAGCAATTTGTTGTATGAATCAATAATAGCAACACTTTTATATAATAATAATATTGAATATCCAGTAGCTAAAGTAAATACTAAGACAAAGGTTAAATCACACGAGACTATTAATACTGTATCAAACACACAAATAAATAGTCAAAGCATTTCTGATATAAATACTCAAAGTCTTTCTAACGGTAGAAACAGGATAACAGAAACAAATACGAATACGGTCAATACAAAAACTGAAAGCATAACTAAAAGTAAAATTTCAGAAAAGAGTTCAAGTATATCTACAAGTTTTGGTTTTTAGCTAAAATTAGCACTAGAACAATGCGAAGATAGATGAGATATAAAAAAAATAAAGAAACTAAAAAGACAAATAAAAAATATTCTATAAAACTAAAAAATTGACAATAAATAAAAAAGAGAGTATTATCATAATAACAAATCTTTCCCCAGAATGCTTTGTTATAGATAACGAAGAAAAGGGAAAAAAGAGCTTTTAATCCTATCAGCTCTTTTTTCTTTATTATAAATCTCATTTGGAAAAAGATCTATTACATTGTTATTCTGCAAAAGTTTGAGATTTTTTCTTTTTGAAATGCAGATAATTTTTGTGAAATCTATAAAAAAATGACTTCATAAAATTGATTTTAAAGGATTTTTAAAGGGGAAAGGCTATCCAGAATAGTTGATATTTTATAATTAAATTTTATATATAAAAATTTCTATATTTTCATGTTTTTTTATTTAACACGTTAATAAAAAATAATTTGATTATAAAACTAATGTTTTGTATTTTTTATCAATATACTAAAAAATGGTACACCAATATTCTAAAGAAAAAATATCTGTACCAAATGGTTATTCACAAATAATAAAAATAAGATAATATGTAAAAATTAATTTTTAAGAAGAATATTTATCAATGAAAATATTTTTGTATTCACAAAAAGAAACTTATATGATATTATACTTACATATAAAATCTTTCCCCAAGATATTTATAACTATAAGAAGGCCTTTCAATTATGAGAGGTCTTTTTATGTGTTTAGGAGGAAAGATTTTTTATGGATACTAAATTATTCTTGAGAATATTTTATTAAAAAAATATAATAAGTGTATTAATTTTATTACAAGTTAATAATCGAAGTGCGAAATTTAAATGGAATAAAGAAAAATAATAAAAGAAATATGAAATATGGAAAAATACAAAAATATATTTTTGTGCTCAGAGTATAATGGAATGTGTTTATTTTAACATTTTAAATATCTATTATGATAATATAAAAACATGGTAGTTGTTTTATTTTCATGATTGTATTTTGGGTTATAGAATATAAATAGTGCCTTCATAATCCAAACCTATTATTTTATAATCCAGTAGAAAGAGAGGGTTTCCCTCTCTCTCTATCTTAAAAATTTAAAATAATTGCAAACTTTTATTTATATACTTAATAATAAATTAATAGTTATAAATTAATGAATTATTCAAAGTATATATTTTAAAAGAATAAAAATGTTGATATTTAAAAATAAAAATACTACAATAACTGTATTGTTTATACAATTTTATTTAAATTTTATTTTAAGGAGGAGACATATGAAAACATATAGAGTTAGTTTTAAGTACTCTACTAATCAAGGAAAAAGTTGGATAAGTACAAGTACTACTATTAAAGCTGAATCTGATCAAGGAGCAATAATGCAAGTAGAAAGCAATATGAATATGTAAAAGACATAAAAATTACTGACATAAGATAAGTTATTTGCAAGTATAGCAGAAAATTAAAAGGAGAATTACTTCTCCTTTTTTTTATTGAGGAAAATGATTTTATAAAAATTAAGCTTTTAAAATAAATATTCATCAATGAAAATATTTTTTATGTTCACAAAAGTAAAATTTTTTTACCAAGATATTAAAAAAGTCATAGATATTTTATCTATGGCTTATAAGAGAGCTTTTATAGTTGGAAATTACAAAGTAAAAGTTGTGTAGGTTCAATTAACTATATACTATCTAACTACAAAAGATATAATACATAGAAAAATTAAGTAAATCAATACAAAGTTATATATAAAAAATTTATTTTTATTAAATAATTTTATCAAAAAAATAAATATATTTTTAAATAATGTTTATAAAGACTATTTTTTACTTAGAAAATATTTTTAAAATTATTTTGATATGAAAATAAAAATACTTGATTTTTCTATTTTGTAGTATTTATTGTTATGTTATTTATTGCTATAGTTATTTTCTAATAATAATAACTATAATAAATACTTTTTATGTGCTTTTTTTAACTTAAAAATATGTAATTTAATTTTATCATACTTTGGAATAAAATATAAAAATTTTTTCAGCCTTTCATTATTTACTTTTTAAAAAAAATATTTTTCTGCAAATATCTATAATAAGTTAATTTTTTTATATACATATAATAAATACATAAAGAGAACATAACTTATTTTACCATTTATAGAAATATATATAAAATAAAATATTGACAAGCAAAAAAAATATATGTATACTTATGAGTGTTTTTCAAATCAAGTATTTGATATAAATAAAATTATATATTATAGAGTGTAAATAAACAAAAATAGTATTATAGTATTGTTATAAACGAGAAAAAACAAATCTAAAGTTCTTTAATTAATAATGTTATAATACAAAATACAAAGACATAATCTATAGCTATAAAAATGAAATAATGTAAAGTAATGAGGAATTTACCATTGTGAGTTTTCAAAAAATAAAAAATAATTTGAGGAAAACTATATTTGTTTTTTGAAAAACCATAAATAAAAATATAAATTAATACAAAAAACTAACAAGTTATAAAAGTAGATGAAAATATAAAGTGAGGAGGTTATTATGAAAGAGATTAAATTATTAAAAAGAGCATTGAAAAAGCGAAAAAGATTTACCTTACAAATATTAGTTGCATTTTTAATAACTGGAAATATTGGATATGGAATTGATATATCTGAAGATTTTATAAATGAAACTATTATTAAAGAAGATAATCAAACAGGATTATTTTTAAAAGCAGATAATTTAAATATTATAAATAATGGAGTGCTTTTAGGAAATAAATTTTCTTTTCCAAGTGGTTGGGATACTTGGGGAAGTGGAATAGAAGATCATAAAAGTAGTGGAGATGGAACCAGCAGTAGTATAGGAAATATAATAAATAGTGGATTTATTAAAGGATATTCTCAATATAACGCCTACTCTGGTGTTGGAAATGGAATTTCAAGTTTTAGTTCTAACCAAAATAGCTCTTTAGGAAATTTAGATAACAATGGGGTTATAATAGGTGAAACTCTAAATGCTCCTGGTGGAAATGGTATTGAAGTATATGCGGGAAAGAATATTCAAACTGGAAACGTTAAGAATAAAGGAACTATAAAAGGTATTACAGATGGAAATAGTACAACAAGTGGAAATGGGATTCGTATTGAAGGAAAACTAAATAATATTGGAAAGATAAAAAACGAAGGATTAATAAGTGGATTTTCATATTTAGATGGTACACTTTGGGGAGAAGGAAATGGTATTTATATAAGAGGAGAAACTTCGTTGATATCAATAGATAATAAAGGAACTATTAGTGGTTATGCTTTTAATAAATATAATAATTCAAATAAAGGAACTGGAATTGCAATACCATATTCTAAAATAAATGATTTAAAATTAAATAATTATGGAATTATAAAAGGAAACAAAAATGCGTTAACTTATAATGATATAACTTATATATCTTACAACAATAACTATGGAATTTTAGCAGGGAAAGATATTGTAGATTCAGGCCAAGTGAAACCATCAAATTTAGGGGCTGAAATTTTAATTGATTCAATTGGGAATATAACTAATATCGAAAATGGATTAGGTGGAGAAGTTACATTAGAAGATGGAACTAAAAAACTTGTCCTAAATGGGCAAAGATATGATAAAGATGGATATGAAACAAATATAGATAATCAGGCTAAAGAGAGTTATATTACAGCAAATGGTAATAGCTATGAAAATAATATAATAAATGGTGCTGGAATAAACAAAGGAGCTTTAGTTATTCAAGCGGGAACTTCAATATCTGAAAGTATTGTCAATGGATATAATACAGCAGTGTATTTGGAAGATAACGCACAATTAACAGCAACAAATACTATTTTTAATGGTGGAGGATTAAAAAATGATATTGCAATTATCAAAGGGAGTATAGGAGATAATGTAGCAAATATTTTGGGGACATCAATAATAAATGGAGCCATAGATTTAGGTGATGGAAATGATACTCTATCTATTGCTAATACAGTTCAAATAAATGGAGAACTAGATGGTGGGTCAGGAAATGACATTTTAAATTTAGGAGAAATGACTGCTGGAAAAACGATGCCTAATTTAAATATCTTGTACAATATAAGTAATTTTGAAAATATAAATACAAATGGCAATATTACTTTATTTGAAACAGTTAAAATAACAGGAGCTAATGATATAACTTTAGAAAGTGGAAACTTAGTATTAAGAGTTGACCCAACTGTTACAATAGATGGAAAAGTTACAGGACATGCTTTGTATGGAAATAATGGAATGTTAACAAGTAATGGTGGGAACTTGGTAATAGGATTAAATGGTTTAGGAGAAGGAGCTATAATATCAATGGGAGGGACAACAATAACTCCTGATACAAATGATAACTGGTGGAAAGATACAGATCATATAAAAACTAATTCATTAGTTTTAGATGGAAAACTATCGGCAGATGGAAAAGATATAAATATAACAGTTTTAGAATCAATACCATTAGCCCCATCAATTCCAATTCCACCGATAGATCCACAGCCACCAATAAATCCACCTGTAGATCCACCAGCAAAACCTGAGCCACCAATAAATCCTCCAGTAGACCCGCCAGTAAATCCACAACCACCAATTACTATTAATTCTTTATTATATGAAAAGTTAAATAAAATATATCAATCAATAGTAAGTGCAGGAGAAATTGAAAATTTAGCTAATACAACTTTATTAGAAGATAAAACATATACTGAATCTTTAGGAGGATTGTTAACAATACTTGATCAAATGTATGCAAATAATCCTTATACATATACAGTTAAATCTTCAAGAGATAGTTTAAAATTATTTGAAGATAATATATCATATTTAACAATAAAACCTAAAAAAGATGAAATGATAGTTCAAGGTAAAGCTATTTATACTGGAGTTAAAAGTGATAATGGAGCTTATGGAAAGAACTATTATGGGTTTGATACTGGACATAGAAATTACAAGACAACAACAAATACAGTTGGAGGATTAGCAACTTTTGAATATGGGTTAAGTGATAAAACATCTGTAGGGTTTGTTTTAGGTGGAAATAACCAAGACATTAATTTTAAAGGTTCAAGTAAAATAAAAGGTAATTCTTTATATTTAGGAGCATTTACTAAAACAGATATTAATAATTTTAAATTTATGGGAGGAGTTGGATATCAATATACATCAGCAGATGCAGATAGAAAGGTATCAAATAGATATGATTCATTCTCAACAGGAGATAAGTACGATATAAATTCATTAAATGCTTTTATGGAAGCTAAATATGTTTATAGCGCTGAACAGGATTGGACAGTTGAGCCAAAAGTAAGATTAAGCTATTACTACATAGAACAAGATAAAGTAAATGAAGGATACACACCAGGACAGATTTCTATGAGAACAGATAAAATAAATAGTAATACAGCAGATGTAGAAGTTGGAGTAGATTTTATAAAGAGTTCATATCTAAATAATGGAAAGTTAAAAAATATTCTATCTTTAGGAGTGATAAATACAATTGGAGATAAATCAAAAGAGTTAAATGGTTATATACTAGGAAAAGAAAAAGATGGAAAGAAATTTGATATTCAAGGAACAGAACTTCCTAAAACATCAGGAAAAGTATCATTAAATATTGAGTATGAAAAAACAAATGGATTAATATATACAGCAGGAGTGAGTTTAGAATTCGCTAAAGATTACAATAGAAATATTAATGCAACTGTTGGAATAGGTTATAAATTTTAAATAAAAATTAGAAATAGAAATAAGTTTTATCTATACCAGAGAGAACTTGTTTCTATTTTATCTGGATAAATTAATGTAGATTAGAAAATGCTAAAAAGAGAAGATTGATTTCTTCTCTTTTTTTGTGTTTGCCTTAATTGTTTATGGGAGGTCCAGTAAATAAGGCAGCATTTACATTTGGTATTGCTATGATAGCTGCTGGAAACTATGCACCTCATGCTGCAGTAATGGCAGGAGGAATGGTACCACCTTTAGGAATAGCTTTGGCAACTACATTCTTTAAAAATAAATTTACAAAAGATGAAAGAGATGCTGGAAAAACTTGTTATATAATGGGATTATCATTTATTACAGAAGGGGCAATTCCATTTGCAGCCTCTGACCCAATAAGAGTTATACCAGCAAGTATAATAGGAGCAGCAATTGCAGGAGGACTTTCAATGTTCTTTGGAGTATTGTTACCAGCACCACATGGTGGAATATTCGTTTTCCCAGTAGTTACAAACCCAGTAATGTATCTTGTATCAGTAGTTATAGGTTCACTTGTAACAGCCTTTATATTAGGAACTTGGAAGAAACCAGTAAGTGAAATTTAATTTATTTATAGAAGAAAAGAGGATCACTCTTTATTCGTCAAAACATGAAACAGAAAACAGAGGAACTATGTCATTTAAATATAATTTTTAAAGAATAGAGATAAAAGAGGAAATACTTATTTTTAAGGCTACAGGTAATTTTATTACCTGTAGCCTTTTTGTATTTAACGAATAAAAAATTCAGACTATAATTTTTCTATTTTTAATTTTATAAAGAAATATTTTTTATAATAATATTCTATATTCTTTATGCAGTAAATTAAGAGATAAATAGAAATATCAAAGTAAGTTATTATATATGACTGCATGAGAAGAGGAATACTTAAAGAAAATTCAAACAGTATTTATGGAATAGAAAATAATAACAAGTGGATTTAAGAGGCTAAAGAATTTTTGTTATCTGTTATATCCTCGAATGATAAATATTCCATTTTTTATTTTGTAAGGGATACGATGAATATTTAGTATTTCTTCTAATTCTTCTGTTGCATCTATCTTCTTAGGATTTTCTAGATGATTTTGATGTATATAGTAAAAAGGATATATTTTTATCCAATCAATAACAAAAAAATTTCCATTGCAAATATTTTCAAATGACCAATCTCCCAAATATGTTAATTCTTCTTCAATTATATTTTCTTCTGGAAGTATTTCTTCATCAAGACGTTTTAAAATAAAAGGTGGTTCAAAAGGCATTTCAGTTTCCATAGCCAATAAAAGATCACACCATTTTGAATTACTCATGACTCTGTACAGATGTCTGCTGTCTACTATTTTTTGTATTTTCTTTTTTAGGATAATATCCAAAATCTCAACTCCTTTTTGTAAAATATCAGAATAAAATTAATTATATAACGACGAGATTATATCACGATATATAGGAATAATTCAAGAATTTAAAAATGATAAGAATACTTAATTAAAAGAAAATTATAGATTTTTTATTGTGGAAAACAAAAATATATATATTTTTAAAATGAAGATGATTTTAAAATTGTAAAAAAACAAAAAATATCTTAATGAAATATAAAAGGTAACTAAAAATATTGACATTATAAAAATGTGAGGGTATACTTAATTTACATGAAATAAAATAAAAAACATCGGAGGGAAACTTATGGAGTTGGAAAACAATGGGAAAAAGATTGAAAATAAAATGGAAAAATTTGTAAAATCATATTTTGGTGATGATACAAACCAGAGGTACATAGCTGTAAATGAAATGGATATGAATGAAAGAATGTCAACGATGGGAACTACTCTTTTAATAGGATTTGTTACATTGATATGTACTTTTGGAACAGTTGCTTTTATAAAAGAGAAAAAAAATAGAAAATTTATTCTTTGTTACAACAGAAATGGACTTTCTTTTCTAAGGGTAAGAAGGACGCTTCTTGATGGAAAGGTAGTAAAAGAAGAAGAAAGTTTTGATATTTCAGTTGAAGAAATAAAAGAGATAAATATAGATGAAGAAAGAAAAAAATAAGTTTAACAATTCATGGTTTAGAAGAACCCTTTTCTTTTTATTTACGTAATAATGATTTTTTTAATAAAAGGCAAGACAATCTTCATAAAGAAGTTATTTCATATTTTAAAAAATTAAAAGCATAGGGAGAAATTATTATGGAAAGGGCACTTCTTTATATAGTTGTTATGATAATATACTTGATTTATAGGATATGCAAAGCTATTGCTGAAAATGCTGAGGATAAAATTAGCAAACGATGTCTAGAAGATGAAATGCAACTTTTACTCCTTGAAGAAGGAATTGAGATAATAATAAAAAAGGATATTCCACCAAACTACACGGGATTTTATAGAGAAGATTACGCAAACAATGAATTAAAATATGAGGTAATGTGTAATGATGGAAAATTAGAGGGGCCATTTAGTACTTTTTATTCTATGGTAAAACCAAGAGCAGTTATGATTCAAGGTTCTTTTAAGGAAAATGAAATTGATGGAGAACTATGTATATTTTATAAAAATGGAAAATTAAAGAAAAAAGATAGTTACAAAAAAGGAAAAAAAGAGGGGATATGTAGAAGTTATTATCTAAATGGTAAACTTGAAAGGGAAGAAAATTATATTGATGGAATTATAAGTGGAGAATATAAAATATATAATGAAAATGAAGTTATGGTAGAAAAAGGTCAAATTAAAAATGAAGTTCAAGATGGAATAATTGAAAAGTTTTATCATAGTGGGACACCTTATATTTTATATTATATTAATGATAATAAAATTAATGGAAAATTTCAAGCTTTTTATAGAAATGGAAATTTAATGGGAGAATGTGATGTATTAAATGATTTATTGAATGGAACATTTAAAAAATATGACAGGCTAGGAAAAGTTCAAGAAGAGGTTATTTTTGAAAATGGAGTACCTATTCCTGAAATAAAGATAGAAACTACTTTTCCTGCTGAGTGTGATTATGTAATAGATGCTTTAAAAAATGAAATACAAAAAGAAAAAGATGATGATAAAGAGGAATATGAAAATTCATTTTTTAGAAATTAAGAGATTAATAAAAATTATCAAATAAGATATTAAAAAATAGATTAAAAAAATCTAGGATTTGCTAGGATAATATAAACTGTTGTGGTATTATAAAATATACTAATAATAGGAGAAAAGATATATGATATATGACATAGTAGTAATTGGAGGAGGCCCAGCTGGGAGTGTTTTTTCAAAATTTATTAACAGTAAATATAAAGTTCTTCTTTTAGACAGAAGAGATTATGAAGATGAAAATAATAAAATTATAAAATGCTGTGGAGGACTTTTGGCTCATGAAGCTCAAGCTGCTTTATCAGGATTAGGATACTCTTTATCAAAAGATATATTGGTATCACCTCAAGTATTCAATGTGCAGGTAATAGATTATGATAATAATCTTAAAAAGAAGTACTATAAAAATTATTTGAATTTTGATAGAGAGAAATTTGATAATTATCTTTTATCTCAAAAAGCATCTCATGTAGAATTAATTAAGGGAGCTTTATTTATAGATTATTCAGAAGATGAAAATGGCATTTATACAGTTATCTATAGAATAGGAATGGATATAAAAAAAGTAAAAACCAAAATGATAGTAAGTGCTGAGGGAGCAAATTCTCTTATTAGAAAAAATTTAGACAACAAATCAAAAAATGATTATATTGCCATTCAAAGAGTTTATAAAATGAAGAAAGATTTTTCATATCATATGGCTATATTTGATAAAAATATAAATAATTATTATTCATGGTTGGTCCCAAAAGGAAATGAACTTATACTAGGAACTATTTTAAAAAAAGGGAAAGGCAGCTGGGATAAATTTCACCAATTAGAAGAGAGAGTTAAATCAGAGGGAATAGATATCAATGACATAATCAGAGATGAAGGAACTTTTATAAGAGTTCCTAAATGGAATGAATATTTCATGGCAAAGGACAGGATAGCACTCATAGGAGAAGCAGCTGGACTTATAAGTGCCAGTTCATCTGAGGGAATAAGTTATGCTCTTATTAGTGGTTATTATCTGGCAGATTCTATAAATAAAAAGGTATAAAAAGTGGAATTATAGAATACTGTAAAAGAACTGAAAGTATAAGAATGAAGTTAAATTTAAAGATTTTAAAAGGAAAATTGATGTATAATTCTTTTATTAGAAAGTTTATAATAATGTCAGGAGTTTTTTCAAATAAAGATTATATAAAATAAGATGTAAAAAGAGGATATAAGTTAATCTAACTTTGATATATCCTCTTTTTTATTAATATTTATTTGTTGATATATTTAGCAGCTTCCTGTCCTGCAATACGTCCAAAAATAACAGCAGCACTATAAGCACCAGAGTTACTATTTGCAACTTCACCAGCTGCGTATAGACCACTTACAATATTTCCATTATCATAAAGAACTTGAGTTTTTTCATCAGCAACAACTCCACCTCTAGTCATATGTATAGCAGATTCTACCTGTACACCATAATAAGGACCTTCAGTCATAAATTCTTTCTTAGTAGGATTTTCTCTGAATGGATCTTTAATTTCTCCACGAACAGCTTTATTAAATTCTTCAACTGTTGTTTTTAAATTGTTTTTATCTATTCCTAATTTATCTGCTAATTCATCAAGAGTAGCAGCTTTTGTATGAAGACCTTGAGCTGTATGTTTTTGAAGACGGAAACTTGCATCATAAAGTTTTTGATCATAGATGTAAAAAACAGCAGAATCAGGCTGATCAAGTATTTTTTGTGCAGTAGAAAATCTAGTTGCGTAAGTGATATTTTCACTTGTAAATCTTTTTCCATCTTTATTCACAAGAATAAATCCATCTCCTCCACCAGTTAAATCTCTTGTTTGTCTGATAATGAAAGGGAATATATTCAACACTTCAAGATTAGCAGTTTTTATATTATTTTTTTCAAATACAGGAATAAAATCTCCTGTGGCACCTATTTGGTTTGAAGTTTGGAAAACTTCAGATCCGGGAACATATTTTTTAAGTAGTTCTTTATTAGCAGAGAATCCACCTGTAGCAATAATAACAGCTTTAGCGTTGATGTCATAGAAATTATTTCCATTTTGTACTTTTACACCAGCTGCTTTACCATCTTTCATAATAAGGTCAAATCCTTTTGTCCCAGTACGAACATCAATTCCTAATTCCTTTACTTTCTTTTCCATACCATCTTGGATATGAGCTCCAGCATAAGCATTAGATTCAGCCATATGTCCTCTTTTTCCATAGTTATAGTTTAATTTTACCCCAAAACTTCTTAGCCATTTATCTAAAACAAATGCCCCTTCAGCTTGTGCTTTTATTCTTTCAGGAGTGTCTAGAGGATTAGTATTATCAGCAATAAGTGCTTCAACAGTATCATTTATTCCTCTAGCTTTTTGAGCTTCTGAATTAATAAGGTCATAAAAATTCATATCATATTTTCCATTACCACTAAGAATATCTAATTTTTCAATAAGAATTATGTTTTTTAATCCAGCTTCTCTTGCAGATATAGCAGCAGCTAGCCCAGCAGGACCTCCACCAATGATTACAAGATCAGTATTTACAGCTTTTAAATTAGTGACAGGCTGTTCTGGAGCTTTAGTATTAAATCTGATTCTTCCAAAATCCTTTCCGTTAGATTTAAGAGCTTCAGCAACAGCTTTTTTTATTCCAAAAGAAGTATAAGAAGCACCAGATACACTATCAACAATAGGTGATTGAGCTTTTAAAATTCTTTCTTTTAATATAGGAAATGCTCTTGATATTATGTGAGAAGTTTCAGAGTCTGAAACAAGCTTAATATCTTCTATTTTTTCCCCAGTTGTTACAACATCAACTTTAATTTTTCCAGAAAATCCATCTCCAGTTCCAGATGTTGTCACTGTACCAGCTGCAAATATAAAAGCACTGATAAGTAAAAATAATGCAGTTGTAAATAATTTTTTCATTTGTTTATCTCTCCTTTTAATGATTTTCAGTATATCAATAATTAATTAACTTAATTATTGCAACATACCAGTTTATTATAATCTATAAAATGAAAAAAGTAAATTTTAAATTTTTATTTATATAAATATTTTTGTGATGTAGTGAATTTTTTAACTGAAATTAAATGATATTATGTAAATAGAAAATATAATTTTTATAATATAAAATAGTAAAATATTTAAAATCATTTTTGAATTTGTTTGAATTTGAAGGTAATGTTGCAAATTGATGATTTTTAATCATTTATTTGAATAACTTCTTTCTCTCCAGTATTTTTGTTTTGAGATATTGGAAGTACAACTACCTTATTGTAATTTTTTATTTTATTTAAAATTTTAAATAGAAAGATTGTTTTAAAATAAATTATAACGTACATAAAAATATCATAACAATTATTTTAACTCCATTGACATTTGTAATTACATATGATAATATTAAATTAAAGAAGTATGGAGGTGTCAAAATTGAAAATTAATAGAGAAGATATTAAAAAAATGTTTCTGACATCATGTGAGCTTTTAAAAGCCAATGCTGATGAACTCTCTGAGATAGATTCAAAATTTGGTGATGGAGATCATGGGATAACTATTGTAAAAATAGCAAATGCTATTGAAAAAGATATAGAAAACTGGAATTCAGAAACAAGTATAAAAGATTTTATAGATAATTTAGGAATGAGTGCTATGGGAGTTAATGGAGGGTCAGCAGGACCTCTTTGGGGAAGTTGGATATCTGGTTTGGCTGTTGGAATTCCAGAAGGAGCAGAAGAATTAGATGAGCAGATTATAAAAGATATGTTCACAGCTTCATTGGAAGAGATGAATGATGTGTCTGGTGCAAAAATTGGAGATAAAACTATGATGGACGCTTTTATACCAGCAGTAACAGCAATTACAACTTCTAAATCTGATATAAAAGGAATGTTCAAAGAAGCAGCTATAGCTTCAGAACAAGGGTGTGAAGATACTAAAAACTATATTTCAAAATTTGGAAGAGTAAAAAGTTACAAAGAAAAAACTTTAGGATTTAAAGATGCAGGAGCAGTTTCAATGAATCTTTTATTTCAGGGATTTGCAAAAAGTTTTGAATAAAATAAATTAATAGGAGGAGTTTTTATTATGAAAATGAAAAAATTCATCAATGATCCAAGTAATTTAACACAAGAACTTTTGGAAGGACTGGCACTTTCTAATCAGGATATTATTGAGTTGACAGAAGGAACAAGATTAATAGTGAATAAAAAATTAAAAGATGCAGACAGAGTTACAATTGTAACTCTTGGAGGAACAGGGCATGAACCTGCTATCAGTGGGTTTGTAGGGGAAGGAATGGTAGACATATCTGTACCAGGAGATATTTTTGCAGCACCTGGACCTCAACAATGTTTTGAAGCAATAAAAATGGCAGATAAAGGTAAAGGAGTGCTTTTTGTAGTATTGAATCATGCTGGAGATATGCTTACAGCTAACCTTACTATGAAAATGGTAAAAAAAGCTGGGTTAAATGTAATTAAAGTAGTTACTCAAGATGATGTGGCTAATGCACCTAGAGAAAATGCTGATGACAGAAGAGGACTTGTTGGGTGTGTACCTCTGTACAAAATAGCAGGAGCAGCAGCTGCAGAAGGAAAATCTTTAGAAGAAGTGGCAGAAATAGCTCAAAAGTTTGCTGATAATATGGCAACAATAGCAGTGGCAGCAAAAGGTGCTACTCACCCAAGTACAGGAGGAGTTATAGCTGAACTTGATGATGATGATATGGAAATAGGAATGGGACAGCATGGAGAAGGTGGAGGAGGAAGAATGCCACTTAAAACTGCTGATGAAACAGCTCAAATTATGCTTGATGCTTTATTAAAGGACTTGGATATTAAAAGTGGAGAAAAATTATTGTTAATAATCAATGGAACTGGTGCAACTACTCTTATGGAACAATTAATAGTATTCAGAAAATGCTATAATTATTTAAAAGAAAAAGAAATAAAAGTTGTAGCTAACGTAGTTGGGGAATTATTGACAGTTCAAGAGCAGGCAGGGTTTCAAATGATGATAGCAAGAATGGATGACGAACTTATTCATTACTGGAATCAACCTTGTAGAACACCATATTTTAAAAAATAAGTGAGGTAGAATTAATGGCAGAACAATTTGGAAATAAAATAGCAAAAGATTATATGACAGACATTCCATTTGAAAATAATAAATCATTTTATGTAAAAGGTATGGAAAATATGGACTGGGGTATGAAATCACGTCTGGCTAAAATATTTAATCCGAAAAGTGGAAGAACAGTCATGTTGGCATTTGATCATGGATATATAATGGGATCAACAGCAGGACTGGAAAGATTAGATTTAGCTATTCCACCTTTAGCAGAAGATGTAGATGTTTTTATGGCAACTAGAGGAGCTATGAGAACTTGTATTCCTCCTCATTTTGATAAAGGCTTGGCTTTAAGAGTTACAGCAGGAGGTTCTGTGCTTGATGATGATATGAGCCATGAAGTAATAGGTGTAGATATAGAAGATGCTATTCGTATGAATGCAACATGTATGGCAGTACAGACATTTATAGGAGCTCCAGGGCAGAAAGAGTCAATAGCTAATCTTACAAAAACTATAGATATGGGAAATAAATATGGCATACCAGTAATGGGAGTAGTGGCAGTTGGAAAACAAATGGAAAGGACAACTAAATATTTCCTTCTTGCAACAAGAATTCTTGCAGAATTGGGAGCTCATATAATCAAAACTTATTATTGTGAAGATTTTGATAAAGTAGTGGCAGCTTGTCCTGTTCCTATTGTAGTAGCAGGTGGGAAGAAACTTCCAGAAGATGAAGCATTGGAAATGACATATAACGCTATCAGACAGGGAGCAGCAGGAGTAGATATGGGAAGAAATATATTCCAAGCTGAAGATCCTAAAGCTATGGCTAAAGCAGTAGCAAAAGTAGTTCATGAAAATTATACGGGAAAAGAAGCATACGATTATTATCTTAGTATTAAAAAATAAAAGATTTTGAGGAGGAAAATATGGAATTTGTACATATAGGTGTTCCTACTACAGAGATAAAAGAAAATGAAATATATTTAGCACCCTTAAAAGTATTTGTAACAGTTGCTGACAATCATGAATATAAATTTGAATATTTAAGATATGAAAGTGGAACTCCACTTCCTATTGAAATGCAGCATCAACCTCATGTAGCTATAAAAGTAGCATCTATTGAAGAAGAAAAGAAAAAAATGGATAGAGTAATTTTTGATACTTTTGATGCTGGAGATATAAATATAGCTTTTGCTATCAAAGAGGGAGTAATCTTTGAATTGATAGAAGATAAAAAATAAATAAAAAGAAATTATGTGGAAAAAAGCGGTGTAATAAGCCGCTTTTTTATATACTAAAAAATCATAAGATTTGGAAATAACCAAAAATATTAAGAAAAAAGTTAAAATAAATAGAAAATAAGATATGAAAATAATAAAAAATATTAAGGGGAAAAATTAAAGTAAGCAGAAAATAAGATTTAGAAATAATAAAAAATATTAAGGGGAAAAATCAAAGTAAGCAGAAAATAAGATATGAAAATAACAAAAAATATTAATCTATAAAGGAGTAAGAGATATCATATTTTTTATTTATAAATTCTTCATTATAAATGAATATAATATAGAGGAATTTAAAAGGTAACTTTATGTAAAAAAAACTCTGTTGAAAGTTACCTTGAAGAAATCATTAAAATAAATTAAACTTGAGCTATAAAAGATAAATAAAATATGAGGGGGACTTTATGAAAACTAATTTTAAAGATAGCGTACAAGTTTTTGGTAGATCATTGCTTCTTCCAATAGCAGTAATGGCTCCAATAGGTATGGTAATGGGGATAACAGGAGCATTGACACAAAATTATATGATTTCAAGATTTCCATTTTTAGGAAATGAATTTTTAAATATGCTGATTAATAGCTTAAAAAGCATAACGAGTGTTGTTTTTGATAATATTCCTTTGCTGTTTGCAATGGGAGTCGCATATGGTATGTCAAAGAAGGAAAAGGGAATAGCTGTCTTTGCAGCTGTTCTGGCATATCTTACTTTGAATATTGTCATGAACGTATACTTAAAAACAACAGGTCTGCTTGTAACAAAAGGTATGTCACAAGTAGGTCAGGGAATAGTTTTAGGAATACATACTCTGAAAATAGATGCTGCTGGAGGAATCATCAGTGGACTTATAGCTGCAAAAATGACTGATAAGTTTTATAAACTTGAACTGCCATTAGCTTTTGCTTTTTTAGTGGTAAAAAATCAGTACCTATTATAACATTTATGGTTATGATACCAGTGGGAATTGTAGTACCTGTTGTATGGGGAGTTATTACAAAGATTCTTTTGAAATCTTCTTTTATATTTATGAATGATAAATTTGGTTTGGCAGTTTACTGGTTTATGCACAGATCACTTATTCCATTTGGACTGCACCATGTACTTGCTTCCATTGTAAGATTTACAGAGGCAGGAGGAACTTATATGATAGAAGGGCAGGCATATATTGGAATATTAAATGCTGTAAATCATGTATTATTTGTATTAGGTCCTCAAAGTCCTTATTGGAATGAACTTATGCCTAAACTTACAAGTTATCTGGGAGCTGGTCAAATGCTTACAACTTTGTTCAGAGTACCAGCAATAGGACTTGCAATGTATCATACATCTTATGCCAGAAATAAGAAAATAGCTGGAGGGGTTATTCTTACTGTTGTACTTACAGCTTTTTTAGGGAATGTAACAGAACCACTAGAATTTTCATTTTTATTTATAGCACCACAACTTTTTGTTGTTTATGCAGTACTTTGTGGAATAATGGCACTTCCGTTGAATTTTTTAAATGTATCAATCGGATACATAAGAGGAACTATATTTGATTTTGGAATATTTGGACTTCTTTATGAAAATACACATTGGGTACAGCTTATTCTTTTAGGAATTGTAAACTTTGTAGTATTTTATGTTGTATTTAGATTTGCAATTACAAAATTTAATCTTGAAACTCCAGGGAGAGAACAGGGAGAAATGGAAGATAATAGAAATAACCAATATCTAAAAGAAAAACAATATGGAAAAGTAGCTGAAATAGTAGTAGAAGGTCTTGGTGGAAAAGATAACATAATAAATGCTGAAAACTGTATTACAAGATTAAGAGTGGATATAAAGAATAAAGAATTAATAAATCAAGCAAAATTGAAAGAAGCTGGGGCATCGGGAATATTTTTCCCACAGGAAAATCATATTCATGTTGTATTTGGGCCATATGTAGAATTTGTAAAAAATGCTGTTGATGATTATCTTAAAAAATAGATGAATATGGGTTTTGGGAGGAAAATATGAGAGCACTCTACGATTCGAAGAGTAAGACAATGGACTATTTTGGTATAAAAGAATTAGTATCTAAAGAAGCAAAATATCAAGCATGGCTGAATATAGAGGCAGCTTTGGCGAAGGCCCAAAGTGAATTTGGAATAATACCTAAAAAAGCAGCTGAAAATATAGAAAAAGCAGCTAAAATAGAATATATAGATTTTAAATTGATGGATGAAATATATAAAAAAATAGGACATGGCTTTGTGCCATTTATAAAAGTTTTTATAAAAGCCTGTGATGAAATATCTGGGGAAAATGAAAGTTCAAAATACATTCATTATGGTGTAACTACTCAAAATATACAGCAGAGTGGGCAGCTTATTATTTTGAAACAGGTACATGAAAAATATCTTTTAATTTGTTCTAAAATATTGGAAAATTTAGCTGAACTTGCTGAAAGGAATAAAGATTCAGTAATGGCTGGAAGGACACATGGCAAACATGCTACACCGATTACATATGGCTATAAGGTATCAGTGTGGATAAGTGATATACTTGCAAGTGTAGAGAGAATGAAAGAAGTTGAAAAAAGAGTTTTTAAAATAATGATGGGAGGAGCAGTTGGAGCTTTTAATACATCAGGGGAAACTGGAAGAAAAGTTCAGAACAGAGTAGCAGAAATACTTGGAATGTATTCTATGGAAGTCCCTTCACGAAACATAACAAGTCATAAAGAAGAATATATAATGGGGCTGGCTCTTTTAGCAAATAACTGTCATAAAATAGCAGAAGAGGTATATACTACTTCAATAGAGGAATATGGTGAAGTATCAGAAGCTTATGAAGAGGGAACAGTAGGAAGCAGTACAATGCCCCAAAAAATAAATCCAAAACTTGCTAAGGGAATAATAGCAAATTCACAAAAACTTTATTCTATAGTGCCGATGGGATTATACTCAGGAAGCAGACCTTTTGAAGCTGACAGTTCATCATATATGCTTTTTGATGCAGCTCTGGAAGAGGCTATGGAATTGATAACAGAAGTATTATTGAGGACAGAGGAACTTACTAGAACAATACAGATATTTAAAGAGAGAATGTATCAAAATGTTCTTAATAACAAAGGACTGGATAACAGTGAATATATTATGATGAAGATAGCAGAGAGATTAGGGAAAGATAAAGCTCACTCAATAATTTATGAATTAGCTATAAAATCAGAAACTGAGCATAAAGATTATTTACAATTGTTAAAAGAAAATGAAGTAATTTCAGAAGTTTTTAATGAAGAGGATATAAAGAATATGCTTAAACCTGAAAATTATATAGGGTTATCTTCTGAATTAGCAGAAGAAATGGCAGAAAAAGCAAGAAAAAAAGCAGCAGAAATTAAAAGATAGATATATAAACAAATAAAGAATACCCATAGTTATTGAAATTTTCAATATTTTATGGGTATTTTTTACATAACAGGCAAGAAGTTGCCCACTTCTATAAGTGATGCGATTAATTGCTTTATTGTTTTTTAGATGGTAAACTGAAAGTTTGAGAATAAGACAGGCAGCCTAAAAATATAAAGAACCGTAGGAACTATAGAGATAGCTTGGTAAATATAGCTAACTAATAAAAGCAATTACTTTCCAAAAAAGAAACTCCAGTTTCAAAAATTACAAAGTAATTTTAAATGAGAGAGGTTAATGTATTGATAAAAATTTGAGATTAAAATATAGCTATTTTATTTTACAAATGCTTTCTTGAATCTATACATAGATTAATATCTGTGGTACTATTTAGGTATAAGATTTTCGGGAGGTGAGAAGGCTGAGTATAAATAAATCTGAACTTAAACTTTTAAAAAGAATACAGGAAAAAAAATCTTTTAATTTAGAAGAATCAGAAGTTGTATTTAATAAAAGTGAAATAAGTTTGAAAAGAAACATATCCAATCTTAACAGCTATCTCCCTGATGAAAAAAAACTCAAAATATTGAATAATACTGTAACAGCAGAAATAGATTATAGAGATTACATAGAATTTGTCCACAATCTTTCTTTGAATGATTATATAATTTCACAGGGAGAACGAATCAATCTCATGATAGTTTATTCCTTTTTCAGCGAAATATTAAATATGACAAGTTTATATGATAATTTAGGAATAAGTCTTACTACAAAGAAAAAAGACAGTAAAGAACTGAGTAATATACTGGAATCAAATGAATTAAAATCTGAAATAGTAGCAAAGAAAGGGATAAAGGTTGTAGGAAATGAGAGAAATTATCGTATTCTTATTGCTTCTATTCTATCAGATGTATTTGATCTCGATTTTGATGACAGTCTTATAAATAGAAAAGCAAATAATCCTTTGGAAAGAATGATCTTTAATTATTTTATAGTTAAAGGAGCAAAGGAAATAAGTAAAGCTAAAACTATGTTAAATGATTTTTTAAAGGAAAATAATTTAAGGATATC
The DNA here is from genome assembly GCA_900637705.1 of Fusobacterium varium. Lineage (NCBI taxonomy): Bacteria > Fusobacteriati > Fusobacteriota > Fusobacteriia > Fusobacteriales > Fusobacteriaceae > Fusobacterium > Fusobacterium varium. The sequence goes on along the minus strand of LR134390.1, from coordinate 1,681,334 downwards.
TTATTCTTCAAAAAAATTTATATATATCTATATTGCTTTAAGTTTATATAGAATAAATAGAGGACACAGTATAGAAAATAAAACTATAAAAAATATGGTTGAAATTAATGAGTATAGTATAATGAATAATGAATTTGAAGATAATTTTTTAAGTTATCTGATATCTTCTCTTGATTATACAACTAGATTAGAGCCTATTATCAGCAGGGAGCTTAAAAATCTTACTGAAGAATTTATAGAAAAAGTTCAAAACAGAGTAATAACACAGTTTTATAACTATAATCAATTATTTAATGAAATTTATGGATATATCCATAAATCTCTAATAAGAAACAGTTTTAAATATAGTTTTTATGACAATAATATCGAAAATACAAAAAATGTGTATGCTAATTTATATAATATAGTAAAAAATTCTATAGATACAATAGAAGAAAAATATAAAATATATTTTACACATCAGCAAATATCAGCTATGACTCTTATATTTAGAAAAACTGTTATGAAGAATAAAGTTCTTGGAAGAAACAGAAAAAAGATAGTAATAGTTAGTAATTCAGCAATAGAAAAGATAGATTTTTTTGTAGAGATACTTAAGATTTATACTGATGTAGAAATTGTTTTAAAAATAAATATAAATGAACTTTATTTGCTGGAAGGGAAAGAGTATGATTTAATAATAACTTTTTCAAATAGAATAAAATCTCTTTTGGAATTTAATGGATATGAAAATATAAAACTTGATTTTTATTTAGAGAATAAAGATATAGAAAAATTATTTTCACTAGGAGTTTCCACTGGAAGCAGAAAAATAAAGGTCAATAGTTTTATAGATGAGATAAAAGGAAAGAGCGACGAAGAGATTAAAGAGATTTTATTAAATAAGTATGAGCATTATTTTTTGAATTCATAATGCAAAATAAGGTTGATTTATTTAAAAAGTAAATTTAAAAAATTAATTAATGGTGACTAATAAATTTTTAAATTTTACTTTTTAAATAAATCAACCTTATTTTATATCAATTTCTTAGAAATATTTGTATCTCATCTCAAGATAGATATCTTATTTATTTTTGAGAAGATCTCTTATTTCAGTAAGTAAAACTTCTTCTGCTGAAGGAGCAGGTGGTGCTGCTGGAGCTTCTTCTTTTTTCTTTTTAAAATTGTTTATAAATTTGATAAAAATAAATATACAAAAACAATTATTAAAAAATCTAGAGTATTTTGTAAAAACATTCCATATTTAAGCATAATAGGTTCTGCACCATGAGTAGGAGAAGGAATTGTCAAAGCAAGAGCTGAAATATCAATTCTTCCTGTAACTATACCAATTAAAGGCATAATAATATCATTAACCATACTTGAAACTATTTTCCCAAAAGCTCCACCTATGATAACCCCAACTGCCATGTCCAGTACATTTCCACGTACAGCAAACTCTTTAAATTCTTTAAAAAATCCCATAAAAAACCTCCATTTTTAACAATTATGATAACAGTATATATGTTATTATATATTACTATTAATGAGTCAGTATTCCTTTTATTTTTATGTATAAAAATAAATTATCATTTTTTAATAAAATAAAAAATATTTTGCAAAAATGTATTGACATACTTTACAAAAGATGATAATTTATACCTATGAATAAATTAAGAGAAGATATTTTAGGAGGATAAGATGAGACAAGAAGCAACTATCAATAGAAACAGCATAACTATAAACTTTACAATAAAATATTGTAATAATGCAGAATCTCTATTGGATAGTGATGGATTTAAAAGAATTATAACAGCATTTTTAGAAAAATTAGAAAGAAAAGAAGTTCCAGTTTACATATATATAAAAGAGAGATGTAATTCAGAGGACAATCTTCCAGAGATAATAACAAAATTCTTTAAGCTTCTTATAGTTTTAGAAGCACAGGAAATAGCTACATTAGATGAAAAATATGCCAGACTTTTGGAAAATAGAGATGTGTTAGTTGAATTTATTGAAAGACTTTATACTTTCTGGAGAAAATTTGAAAGATATGCAGTTGTAAGAAATACCAAAAGGGGAGAAGGTTTACAAAATGTCAACTTCATTGAAGCTATAAATAATTTTAAAAACCTTATACTCAGTACATACAGACAGATAGAAGAAGCTGTAATGGGGTACAAACATAGGGTATATAGACAATTGAGTGCAGGAATAAATGCAGGAATAATATTAAATGATACTAAGAGAAGTTGCCCTTCTGAATATTCATTTTTAGAAAAGATTCCTTTTATAGAAACAATCATATTACAGCCACCATTTATTACTTACCCAAAAAGAAATACAAGAACAGGAATATTTCAGGAAGTAAAAGAAAATCCATTTAAAGATATATGTATAAACACTGAAAATTGGTTCTGCTATCCAGCTAAAGTAGGAGATTCATTAGCTTTTATATATTTTAATAGATATTTTATGTCACAGGGAATAGCTTTATGTAATCTTTTTGAATTGGCTAGAGAAGAAGAATATATGAATAGAAGACCTGATATATTATACATATATGGGGTAAAAGATTTTGAAAATGAAATGAAAACTGTATTTTATAATGATAAAGAAAATAATATGATAATAGGGTATGCAAACTATAATGAAGATATAGACTATTTTGGATATATGAAAAAAATGATATTAACACTTCATAATATAAGAATGATAGAAAAGGGAAAACTTCCAATACATGGTGCTATGGTAAATATTGTTATGAAAAATGGAAAGACATTTAATATTGCTATTATGGGAGATAGTGGAGCTGGAAAATCAGAAAGTCTAGAAGCTTTTAGGGCTCTTAGTGAGAAATATGTAAAAGATATGAAAGTAATATTTGATGATATGGGAACATTTGTATTAAATGAAACTACCAGTCCTAAAGCATATGGAACAGAAATAGGAGCTTTTGTAAGATTAGATGATTTAGATACAGGATATGCTTATAAAGAGATAGATAGAAGTATTTTTATGAATCCAGATAAAATAAATTCAAGGATAATTATACCAATAGCTTCATACAATGATATTATGAAAGGATATCCTATAGATATGTTTTTATATGCGAATAACTATGAAGAGGGAGAGGAAATAGAATTTTTCAATTCCTCAGAAGAGGCTATACCTGTATTCAAAGCTGGGAAAAGAATGGCTAAGGGAACTACAAGTGAAAAAGGTTTAGTAGACTCATATTTTGCCAACCCATTTGGACCTGTACAAAATATAGCCAAAACAGATATACTCATAGAAAAATTCTTTGAGGATATGTTTAAAAAAGGTGTAAAAGTAGGTCAGATAAGGACTCAATTAGGTATAAAAGGAAAGGAAAAAGATGGTCCTAAAAGAGCTGCACAAAAATTATTTGACCTTATAAAAGATTAGCCTTCTAAGATTTATTTTAAAGTATAAAAAAAGACAGCTGAAGTATATCAGCTGTCTTTTTCTATGTACGAGTAAATTATTTAAGTATATTTATTATAATTCTATTTTAGCACTATCGATAAAAATTCAAATTTTTCAGCTTATCTAAAAAATTTATTTGATAACCTATTTTTTTTTCATAGTACATATTATTAAAAGCTTTGTTATTATTTTAAAAGTAGCATAGTTCAAAATAATAAGTTTAGAATAATTTTTGCTTTTTAGTAGTAGAGGGTACTTAAAATTATGTGTTTTAGTATTTATCTATTAAAAATACACTCTATTTTTTTACCAGGAACACGACATTTATTGCAAGAGATACATTTGGATCTTCTAGTATCTCCCTCTTCCCATCTCTTTACTAAATCAGGTTCTGCAATAAAAGGTCTGGCTAATGAAAATATTCTATGGAAGAATTATTGAGTATTTCCTCCATACCTTCTATACTCCTGTTTCCTCCTACTAATATAGTAGGGATTTGAGTATTTTCAGCTATAACATTGGCAAATACTTTAAAATAACTTTCTTCTGAAGGAGAAGAGATAACTCTTGAAGGATTTGCCCCACTTACTTCAATGAAATCAAGACCCATCATAGCAAGCCTTTCACAGACCCAAGAACTTTCTCCGAAGTTTAGTCCTTCATCTTCAAAATCATCACAATTTATTTTCATACCAACAATGAAATCATCTCCAACAGCTTCCCGTATAGAAAGATACACATCAATCAGTATTCTAGCTCGTCCATCTACATCTCCACCATATTCATCTTCTCTTTTATTGTAAAAAGGGTTTAAGAATTGGCTTAAAAGATATCCATGAGCAGCATGTATTTGTATTCCATCAAAGCCACTATTTTTGGCTCTCACAGCTGCATCTCTAAATTTTTCTACTAAATTACATATATCTTCCTGTGTCATTTCTACGGCTTCTATACCAGTTATAGGATTTTTATGGGCACTAGGACCATAAATAACTTTGCCAGAGTTTATATTATTTCTTCCTTGTGAACCTCCAGCAACAATCTGAAGGAAAATATTAGCTCCATATGCATGAACTTTTTCAGTAAGCTGAGTATAGTCATCTATAAAAGAATCATCATAGATACAAAGCATATTAGGTGCAGGAATATCATCTTCTAATACAGAAGAAAAACTAGTAATTATGTTGCCTACTCCCCCTTTAGCAAGATTTTCATAAAGCTCAAAAAGTTCCTTTGTCATATGCCCATTATCTGCAAGATTTTCCCAAACAGCACTTCTGAAAAGTCTGTTTTTTAAATTAAGATTTGCCAGATTAGTTTTATCAAAAATAGTTTTCATTGAAGCCACCCCTTATGTTACATTTTATTTCTTGAACATAAAATATACAGCTCCTATCATGCAGAAAAATGCATAGATATAATTTAATTTAAATTCTTGTTTCAAATATAATATTGAAAATCCTGAAAATACTATAAGAGTAATTACTTCCTGTATTATTTTCAGTTGAGCTACAGTAAAGTATTGACTCCCTATTCTGTTGGCAGGAATAGAAAAACAATATTCAAAAAACGCTATTCCCCAGCTTGAAGCTATTGCAAATATCAAAGCACTTTTAGTATTTCTTAGATGTCCATACCATGCAAATGACATAAAAACATTAGAAACAAACAATAGACAGATTGGTAAAATTTTCATAATTATCTTTCTCCTTTTGTAAATTATAATTTTAACACAATGATTTTATACCAAAGAAGAAGAATAATCAACAAGATTTTTTAAAATAAGAATTAAATGGTAGCTATATATTTAGTATATGGTTCTCTCAAAAAACCATATACATAATTATATAACTTTTAGGAAAAAAAACAAGGAATTTTTATAAAAAAAGCCTCTTATTATTCTGAAATAATCAGAATGTTAAGAGGCTTTTAAAATTTGTTAAGTATTGATTAAAATATTAATAAATCATTTATTTTATTAATTCTAAAGCTACAGGAACATTTTCTTGAACAGCTTCTTTTTTAATTATTTTATCAGCAACTTCTACTCCAATAGCTCCTATTTCAGCAGGTTTTTGTGCAACAGTGGCAGATAGTTTTCCATCTTTTACAGCAGCAACAGCATCATCAGTAGCATCAAATCCAACAACTACTATATTTTTTCTTCCAGAAGCTTCAATAGCTTTTAAAGCTCCTAATGCCATTTCATCATTGTGAGCAAATACAGCATTGATTTCAGGTTGAGCCTGAAGAATATTTTCCATAACAGTAAGTCCTTTAGTTCTGTCAAAGTCAGCAGATTGTTTAGCTACAACTTCAAGTTTACCAGCAATAGCCTTATTGAATCCTTCACCTCTATCTCTTGCAGCAGTAGTTCCAGGAATACCCTCAAGTTCAACAACTTTACCTTTTCCACCTAATTTTTCAACAATATAGTTACCAGCAACTTCTCCACCTAGTACATTATCAGATGCAACATGAGAAACAACTTTTCCTCCGTTAGCAGCTCTGTCAAGAGTTACAACTGGAATTTTGCTTCTGTTGGCTGCTCTTACAGAACTTGCAACAGCATCAGAATCAGTAGGGTTGATAAGAAGAACATCTACACCTTTTACTAGAAGATCTTCTACATTTCCTAACTCTTTAGAAGGGTCATTTTGTGAATCAAGAACTATAAGTTCATATCCCAATTCATTAGCTTTTTGTACAGCACCCTCTTTTAATGTTACAAAGAAAGGATTATTTTGTGTAGAAACAACAAGACCTATTTTCTCTCCAGCTGCTGAGGCTGCTGAAGAAACAGCAACGAGCAGAGCTGCTACTCCAAAAACTTTTAGAAATTTTTTCATTTACACCACTCCTTATTTATTTGTTAGACTTTTTGTCTATTAATACTGCAATTAAGATAACAAGAGCTTTAATCATCATTTGGTAGTAAGATGAAACATCAAGTAGATTTAAAGCATTTCCTAAGACACCGATTATAATAGCTCCAAGAGCTGTCCCTGTAATTTTACCAACTCCTCCAGAAAGAGATGTTCCTCCTAATACCACAGCAGCTATAGCATCAAGCTCATATCCTGTACCTGCTGTAGGCTGTGCAGAAAAAAGTCTGGAAGTTGTTATTACACCAGCAAGAGCAGCAAGAACCCCACAAGTACCATATACCCATATTTTTATTTTATCTACATTTATCCCAGAAAGTTTTGTAGCTTCTTCATTTCCACCTATTGCATATGTATATCTACCAAATTTTGTATGAGATAAGATATAGTGTCCTCCAATAAATAGAAAAATCATTAAATATATAGGAATAGGTATATTGAAAAGATAACCATCACCAATGTTTTCAAAAAGCATACCTCCATCACGGACAGTGATAGGTTTTCCATTGGTGAATACCAGAGTAGCACCCCTTAGGAAAGTCATTGTTACCAGTGTGACAATAAAAGCCTGCAGCTTCATTACTGAAACAAGAAACCCATTGAAGAAACCAAAAATCATTCCTAATAAAAGAGTAATTATAAGAGCAATTACAGGTTCTAGTCCAATATTTAGAAGGTAAGCCATAACTGCACCACAGAAAGCAAGTATAGAACCTACTGAAAGGTCAATTCCTCCTGTAAGAATAACAAATGTCATTCCAATAGCGATTATTGAATTTATAGAAGTCTGTCTTAATACATTTAGAATGTTTGCCATAGACAGAAATCTAGGATTTAGAATAGCTACTATTATAGAAAATATAACAAGACCAATCAATGGCTTATTACTCCAAAGTTTTTTTAACATTATTTCCTCCTACTGCACATCTCATAATTTTTTCCTGTGTTGCCTCTTCTCCTGTGAATTCACCAGTTATCTTGTGATTATGAATAACTAATATTCTGTCGCTAAGTCCAAGTATTTCAGGCATTTCAGATGAAACTATGATGATGCTTAGCCCTTTTTTCTTTAATTCATTAATAAAGTCATATATCTCTTTTTTAGCTCCTACATCTACTCCTCTTGTAGGCTCATCTAATATAAGTATTTTAGGATTAGTTAGCAAAGCTTTAGCAATAGCTACTTTTTGTTGATTTCCACCACTTAGATTTTTTATTTTCTGATCTATAGTTGGGGTTTTAATACTAAATTTTTCAACATATTCTTCTACACTGTCTTTTTCAACTTTCTTGTTAATTTTAAAGAAAGTTGAGAAAAATCCAAGTGATGATATTGTCATATTTTCTTTTACACTTAGACCAAGGACAAGACCATCACCTTTTCTATCTTCTGAAACATATGCTATTCCATTAGCAATACCCTCTTTTGCAGATTTTATATTTTTTCTTGAGCCATTAAGAAGTACAACCCCTGATTGTTTTTTCAAATGTCCATAAATAGTTCTTACAAGTTCAGTTCTTCCAGCTCCCATAAGCCCAGATATTCCTAATATTTCACTTTCATGTAAAGTAAATGAGATATCATCTATATAGTCATTTTTAAGATTTTTCACTTTAAGTATCTCTTTTCCTTTTTTTACATTTACTCTAGGAAATTGTTCATCTAAAGTTCTTCCTACCATATTTTTAATAATAAATTCTTCATCAATATCTTTTACTTCTTTTTCACATATGAATTTTCCATCTCTCATTATTGTTATATCATCACATATTTCTGGAATCTCTTTTAATCTGTGAGATATATATACAATGCTTTTCTTTTCTTTTGTAAGTTCTCTGATTACTTCAAAAAGACTTTCAGTTTCACTATCAGTAAGAGCATCAGTAGGTTCGTCCATAACTATTATTTTCGCATTTTGTGACAGAGCCTTTGCTATTTCAACCATTTGCATCTTTCCGATAGTAAGATTTTTAACTAATGTTTTTTCACTTTCTGTAACATTTAATTTATCAAGAAGAAATCTTGCTTCTCTATCCATAAGTTTAGAATCTATTTTTCCAAAACTATTTGTGATTTCTCTACCTAGAAAAATATTCTCTGTTATACTCAATTCAGGAATAAGATTTAGTTCTTGATGGATAACAGCTATTCCTCTTCCTTGTGAATCTGTAACATTTCTAAAATTTACTTTTTCATTTCCCAGATAAATATTTCCACTGTCCATCTGATATATACCAGTCATTATTTTTATTAGAGTAGATTTACCAGCTCCATTTTCTCCAAGCAAAGCCATTACTCTTCCACGATATATATTCAGTTGAGCACCATTGAGAGCCTTAACACCTGGGAAAGTTTTGACGATTTCAGTCATTTTTAAAACTATTTCTTTTTCCATACCCTCTCCCTAAAATACTACTCCTGATTTTAGTATTACATTTGCATATGGAGAACATTCTCCAGTTCTTACAATGGCCTCACTATTATGGGTGATTTTTTTAAATTCTTCATGAGGAACAAAAACAACTTTAGGATTCATACCTGCTTCTTTAAAAGATTTCATTATAGCTTCATACATAGGCATATTTTTTTCTTTTATCTCTTCAGCAAGAATTATTTCTTCTACCTGCATTTCACTAAGTACGGGATCTAATACATTTATAAACCCAGGAAGTCCAGCTTCTACAGCTAAATCTATTCTTTTTACTGATTGAGGAATAGGAAGTCCAGCATCACAAAGAGTAATATGAGCTGTATGTCCGATTTTTGCTATTTCATAAGATAATTCACTATTTAGTAATCTACTTTTTTTCATTTTTTTCTCCTTTGAAATTTTCTACTTCTTCAATAGTTGGTATAGATATTTGAGCTCCTTTTCTTGTAACTGTTATAGCAGAAACTTTTGTGGCAAATTCAATAGCTTCATCTAAATTATCATCTTGAATATTTTTTACAAGACCACCAATAAAACTGTCACCAGCAGCAGTGGTATCTACAGCATTTACTTTGTATGCACTATGGATTGTAGAGCCTTTTTTATTTAAATGAAGAGAACCTTGACTTCCAAGAGTAACAATGAGTTCTTTTACTCCCATATTTAAAAGTTTTTGAGCAGCTGCCTCTATTTCATTTAAAGTATTAGTAGGCATACCAGTTATAATACCTAATTCACTCTCATTAGGAATGATTATATCACTGTTCTTTATAATTTCATCATTTAGCTGGGCAGCTGGAGCAGGATTTAATATAGTTATTTTTCCAGCTTCTTTGGCTTTTTTTAATACATATTCTACTGTGTCTATAGGTATTTCCAGCTGTGTAACAAGAATATCTGAATTATTTATAACCTCTATATGCCTGTCTATATATGCTCTATCTACGTCCATGTTTGCACCAGATACGACAAGTATTCTATTTTGACCATTTGCTTCAACTATTATTTTAGCTATTCCTGTAGATGAGGCAGAGTTTTCTATATATTCAGTATTAACTCCACTATTTTTCATAGATGCTACAAGATCTTTACCAAATGAGTCATTTCCTATTTTGCCAAGCATTGTAACCTGAGTTCCTAATTTACCAATTGCAACAGCCTGATTAGCTCCCTTTCCACCTGGTACCTGAAAAAATTCTTTTCCAAAAAGAGTTTCTCCTCCTTTTGGAGCTCTTTCACAAACAGTTACTAAGTCCATATTTATACTACCTGCAACTACAACTTTCTTCATTAAAACTCCTTTCTATTTTTTATTAAAATAGGTTCTATATATATTTTTTTTCTTTTACTCTTATCTGTGAAAAATAGAGAATATGTTTTTTCTCCCATTACATCAAGTGGAATTTTACAACATATAACATTTATTCCAAGTACTTGAAGATATTCTATTTCCTCAAAGCATGATAATTCTATTTCTTTACCAATAACTTTCATGGTCTTTAAAAATCCTAAAAGCATAAGGTTATTAGAAGCAAATACTGCTGTAGCTGAAGAATTTAAAATCTTCTTACCTGCTTCATATCCACTTTCCAAAAGGAAGTTACCTTCATAAATATTTGCTTTAGAATATGGAATATTCATATCTTCATGAGCTTTTATATATCCTTTTAGTCTTTCTTCTGCAGTGAGAGATGAAAGATCTCCTGTAATAATAGCTATATCCTTATGCCCTCTCTTTAATAATTCAGTAACTACTTTGTATGCTCCTATGTAATTATCAAGAAATACTCCAGGGAGAGTATAATCTCTGATATCTCTGTCTAAAAGAAAAACAGGAATATTGTAGTTGATAAGTGGGAGAAGGGGATTTTCTTCATATTTACCATTGATGAGAATAGCAATAACTCCGGCTATTCTTTGTCCAATTATATTTTTTATAGCTTTTTTTTCTAATTCAATATCCTCAGATGTATTATAAAGAGCTATTTGATAATCGCTTTTAGCAAAATTTGCACATATATTATTAATAAGTGATGCAAAAAAAGGATTGCTGATATTAGGAACTAAAAGAGCAATAGTATTATTTTCCATTTTAGAAAGATTTCTTGCAATAACATTTGGAGTATACCCCTTTTTTTCTACGAAGGCTAAAATTCTCTCTTTAGTTTCAAGGTTTATGTTTTCACTTCCATTGATAGCTCTGGAAACAGTGGCTACTGAAATTCCAAGATGAGCTGCAATGTCTTTCATATTCATATTATCACCACTTGTTTTTTATTTTTGTAACCGTTTACAATAGAATATTACCCTACACTTTGTACTTTGTCAATAATGAATGTTTAAAAAATACAATAGTATACACTTTGGAATAAAAATTCATATTTTTCCGAAAAAAATGTTATTTTATTTTAAACAAATAGAACATAAAAGAAATTCCTATTACCATATGAGGATTTTTTATCAGAAAAATGATTTTTAAAAGTACTCAAAAATTTTTATTGTCTGATATTTGAATATAAGAAAATGATTGTAAGAATGCTGTCATTAATTTCAAAAATATGATAGAATACATATTATAAAATAATGAATGACCGAGGTAAAGATTATGATTATAAGTGACTATCATGTACATAGTGAATTTTCAGGAGATTCAACTCAAGATATGGAAGAAATTGTACAGAAAGCTATTTCTTTAGGACTGCAGGAAATCGCCATTACAGACCATTTAGAATATGATATAGAAGGAATGACAGATAGATGGGTTCTTAAAGTGGATAAGTATGTGGAAAGGGTATTAGAGTTAAAAGAAAAATATAGAAAAGATATTGAGGTAAAACTTGGAGTAGAAGTGGGAGTTCAAACACATACAAGAGAATATTTGGAAGGTGTTGTAAATAGTTATCCTTTTGATTTTGTAATAAATTCCAGCCATGCTATCAACAGAATAGACCTTGCTTTTGGAGAGATACAGGAAGGAAGAACTAAAGAGGAAGTGCAGGCTCTTTATTTTGACAATGTATTAAAAAATGTAGAGCTTTATGATAAATTTAATGTTTATGGACATCTTGATTTTGTTACAAGATATGGTGGGCCTAAATATAGAGGATTAAATTACAAAGAAAATTTTGATAGAATTGATGCTGTATTAAAAAAATTAATAGAAAAAGGGAAAGGGATAGAGATTAACACTTCTGGATATAGATACAAAGAAGAAAGATTCTATCCATGTACTGACATAATAAAAAGATATTATGAGCTTGGAGGAGAAATATTGACAATTGGGTCAGATGCTCATGTAAAAGAATACTTAACTATGGATTTCAAGAGAGCATATGATTTTTTAGAAAGTATAGGGAAAAATATATTACTTCTTTTGAAGGAATGCAGCCAATTTTTAAGAAAATAAAATAATATAAAGAGAAAGTAGAGGTAATAAAATGACTTATGAGGTAAGTAGAGAAGTAATGAATGAAGTAATAAAGGAATTTATAAAAACAGCAAAAAAATTAAAGGGAGATCTTGTAGTATTTACATCAAGACTTGAAGATGAGTATGTTATAAGAGATATCAAAGATTTTGAAAAGCTAAAAATAAAAAATGGTGACATGGTAGAAGCTACTGTGTATGTAGATGATGATGACGAATTATTTGAAGAGTTTAGACTTGGTAATGGAAAAGATGATCAGGAAGTAAGAGATAAAGTACTCGATAGAAAAAAATAATATATTTTTAGTATTTGCTTAGAGGTTAGCAGGTATAAATATGTTAACAAAACTTACAAAATGAAGAAATTTCAAATGGAAAAATTATATTTTCTGCTTGTTTAAAAAACTGTTTGATTTAATATATAAAAAATGATAGAGTGTATTAAAAGTCTTTAATGGAGGTAGAAATAATGTATAAAAAAATAGCAACTTTTTTAGCTGTAGGAACATTATTAGTTGGGTGTTCTAGCATAGGAAGTGGAAAAAATAACATAAAAAATATAGAAAAGCAGGAATTTCTATTAACTAACAAGTACAAAGATGCAAATATAACTATTGCATTTGAAGGTGATAAAGTATACGGATTTTCAGGTGTAAACAGATATTTTGGTGGAGCTAAAATAGATGGAGATAATATAGAGGTACTTAATGTTGCTTCTACTATGATGGCAGGACCTGAAGATAGAATGCAGGCTGAAAGTGGATATATTAAACTTTTAAATGAAGCAGATAAAATAGAAGTTAAAAATGACAGTATCATATTACTTACTAAAGATAATGAAAAATTAATATTTGAAAAAAAGTAGTTAGATGATTCTATGAAACTATAGAATGTTTTAGTGAATTATAAATAAAGTAGGCTAAAAATTATTTAGACATAATGAACTTAATATTATTAATACAATTATAATTTTATTGCCACATGATTGGATTAAATTGAATCTAAAATTTCCCTCTATATTATTAGAGGGATTTGAATTTTTTGTAAAAAATACATAAGGAGAGTAAAATGTCTAAAAGTATTAGCTTGGGGAAAGATCCAGTATGGAAACTATTTTTAAATTTCTCTATCCCAGCAGTGACAGGAATGATAGTAACAGCTATGTATTCTATTGTTGATGGAATATTTGTAGGTCGTGGAGTAGGGGCAGATGGACTTGCTGCTTTGAATTTAGGTTATCCGATAGTTAATTTTGGAGCTGCTTTAAGCTTGATGTTCGGAATAGGAGGGGCTACTCTTATTTCTTTGAACCCAAAGGATAAAGAATTTTGCAATAGATGTTTTTCGTATATAATAGTACTCAATGTTACTGCATATCTACTTATACTTCTTTTAGTTGTATTTTTTAATGAAAGAATAATAAGACTTATGGGAGCTAATGACAATCTTCTTCCAATGGTAAAAGCATATATGTATCCATGTACAGCAGCACTAGGTTTTCTAATGATATCTAATAGTCTTAATGCTGTAGTAAGAAATGATAAAGCACCAGCTTATGCTTTTATTTCAATGGTAATAGGGGCTGTGACAAATATATTTTTAGACTGGCTTTTTATAATGAAATTTGGCTTTGGTATATTTGGTGCAGCAGCAGCTACGGGAATAGGGCAGCTGTTTTCAATGCTTTTTCTTGTTAAGTATTTTATGAAACCTGGTTCAAGATTTAAATTTTCATTTGAAAATAGAATAAAAATAGATATAATGAAAAAAATAGCAGCCATAGGCTTTCCATCATTTATAATGGAATTTACAGTGGCACTGATAACAATTTTATTCAATATTTCATTTATGAAATATAGTGGAGAAATGGGTGTATCAGCTTTCTGTATAGTTGGATATGTATTTTATATATTTAGAATGCTGTATAACGGTATGGGGCAAGGAATTCAGCCAATAGTGAGTTATAACTATGGTGAGAAAAAATTAGACAGGGTGGAAGATACGTTTAAAATTGGACATAAAATATCATTTGGAATAGCAATTGTCATACTCATATGGGTAAATTTCTTTGGAAGCAGCCTTATAAGATTATTTAATGAAGACCCAGAGCTTATAAAAACTGCTGTACATGGATTGAGATTATATGCAAGTGCAATAATATTTGTTGGAGCTAATTTTATAAATATATCTTTTCTTCAGTCTAAAGACAGAGCAAAAGCTGCTAATATACTTTCAGTGTTGAGAAGTACTGTATTTGTCCTTATAGGACTTTTGATTCTTCCAAAATTTTTGGGAGAGAATGGGATTTGGCTTGCACTGCCATTTTCAGATTTAATGACATTCTTAACAACTTTAGTGCTGAAAAGAAAAACAGATATATTTTAAGGAAATCAAAAAATAAAAATAATTTAAAATTCAAAATTTAAGTTGTTTTGAAGTGGACCCAAATTGCTTGGATAATATCCAACAGGAAGGGTTCATTTTTTATAAAACAAAGTCTATAGAAAAATTTAAATGAAAAATATTTAGTATACAATTTTTTTAAAATTTGATTCAAAGTATTCTAAAAATCTGGTTTAAAAAAATTAAATTAAAAAGGTGAAAAAAAATAGGAAATGTAATATAATTAAGGTAGAGAATTGTACACGGGGGGAGGAGCAATGGATATAAAAGAGAGTGGAGAAGGAATAAAAAAGTGTTTGCAGCAATTATGGCAATAGCACTTCCTGCAATAGCTGATTTATTTGTTCAAACATTATTGGGGTTCTTTGATATGATAATGGTTGGAAAATTAGGGCCAGTGGCAATAAGTTCAGTAGGGATAGGGAATGCACCTGTGCAGGCAGTTATTCCAGTATTCTTTGCAATAAGTATTGGAACAACGGCAATAGTCAGCAGAGCTTTTGGGTCTGATAATAAAAAAGAGGGAAAAACTTCAATGGCACAGAGTATTATACTTTCTGTACCATTTTCTGTTATTATAGCAGGACTTTTATTGTTTTTTGGTGACAATATACTTAGTCTTGTAGGAAGAGCTGATGATATGGATTTAGTAAGAACTACAGAATATTATAGAGCAGTAGTTATGGGACTGCCTTTTTTATGTTTTAATGTAGTGTTTGCAGCAGCTTATAGATCAACAAGCAAGTCTACAATTCCTATGGTGGCAAATTTGATAAGTGTTATTTCCAATGTTATATTAAACTATATTTTCATATTTACACTTGGAATGGGAGTACTTGGGGCAGGAATAGCTACTACAATAGCAAGAGGAATAGTAACAGTTATTTATTTAGTGCTTACATTATTTACAAATAGGTTCTGGGTATCAATACCATTTAGTGCTTTAAAATATGATGGAAATATGACAAGAAGAATATTGAAAGTAGGAATACCTGCTGCAATAGAACAAGGTATATTCAGAATAGGTATGCTTGTATTTGAAATGATGGTAATATCTCTTGGAACTATGGCATATACTTCACATAAGATAGCTCTTACAGCTGAATCATTTTCATTTAATATGGGATTCGGATTTTCAGTAGCAGGGACAGCATTAGTAGGACAGCAGCTAGGGAAAAATTCACCTAAAAATGCTGAAAGAGATGCTAAAGCAACAACTTTATTAGCTCTTTGTGCAATGTCAGCTTTTGGATTGACATTTTTTATACTTCCGGGAACTATAATAGCTATGTTTACAAAAGAACCAGCTATTAGAGAAATGGCAACAGGAGCTTTAAGGCTGGTATCAATATGTCAGCCATTCCTTGCAGTATCAATGGTATTGAGTGGTTGCTTGAGAGGAGCAGGGGATACAAAGGCAGTTCTTCTTATTACAAGTTTAGGAATGTATCTAATAAGAATTCCTCTTACATATTTATTTTTATACAAGCTGGAAACAGGACTGCTGGGGGCATGGGTAGTAATGTCAATAGATCTTGGTTTTAGGAGTATGGCTTGCTATAGAACATTTAAAAAAGGAAGATGGAGATATTTAAGTGTTTAATAAATGGAGGTAGTTTTGGCAGAGAAAAAAATAAATTTCAGATATATTGGGTATGGGAATAGTTTTGCAGATGAATATTGGAAAAAAGAGGACAAGGTAGAGAGCAATCTGTACCTTTTTTCTGATAACAGAATGAAATCTGTATTTGTAAAAAAATGAAAAAAGATATTTTTTCAAAACAACCAGAATTTTTGACTATGAATGAATTTAAAGAAAGAATATTTATCTCTGATAAAATAGTATTAAAAGAGGCTAAGAGAATCTTAGCCTTTTATAAGTCTATACCTCAAGATGTAAAAGAGGAACTTAATATAAAGTCATATTATGACATAATAGATTTTGCAAATAACTTTTTTGCATATTACAGGGAAATGAATATAAATGATATAAAAGAAATAGATAATATTCACAATTGGCAGGAGAAATATTTTTATTATTTTAATAGAATAAAAGAATCATTTGATATTTTATGTCAGGAATATAACTATATTCCAAATGATTGGCTGGAAGATATAAAATATTTTCAAACAAAATGGCTTGAAAAATATAGGAAAATAATTTTTGTAGATGTAATAGAGTATCCAGAAATATATAAAAAATCATAAATAAATTATTGGAAGAAAGAGAAATAGAAATAATACTTCAGCTAGAAAATGGGGATTTTGATGAAAAAAATCTTAAAATAGAAAAGATAACATTGCCAGAAACTTCTCCAAGCAAAATATATGTGTATCAATCTAAAGATGAACTGGAAGAAAGTATGAGTCTGATTTATTTATTTAAAGGCAAGGGAAAAAATGGAGATATATATTCTCCTGTTCCAGAGAATAATACTTACCATAATATTTTTCCAAGATATTTCGGGAAATCTCAAGCAGTGACAATGAATGACACTAAGTTATATAAATTTTTAAATATTCAACTAAATATTCTTATGAACATGGAAGAGAAACTTGGAAGAGTTTATTTAATATCTGCCCTTAAAAAAGCATTTGATGACAGAGTGTTTAGAGAATATTATTCATTGGGAATAGAAGATATAGCTGTACTTAATAATTTTATGAAAGAGGACTATAAGTATATATCTTCTAAAATATTAGAAACGCAGGAAGCACAGTATTATTTTTCAGATAATATGGATTTTAAAAATAAAATGGAAAATATATTTTTTGATTTAAATAGTATAATAGAGTTGAAAAGTGTAGATGATATATATGAATATTTTAAAAAACAAATAAATTTGGAAAAATTTATAGAGAAAGAATATGGAAGCGTTTTTGAAAAGTTTTTTGAAATATTTGGAATAATGAAAAGTAATGAAAATATGAGCATTCATAAGAATTTTAACAGCTATTTTGATGGAAGTCTTGGGAATTCTCTTTTCAGGCTTGTTATTCAGTATATGAAAGATATAGTAATAGCTTCAAATGAAAAAGTAGATTCTGAAAGAGCCATTGTAAAAAATATAGAAGCTGCAAGGTTTGCTAGGGAAAGTAAGTCGCTGTATAAAGAGAAAAAGATGTTTGGGGAAACTAATTTCTTTATGGATATTACTGGGGATATTTTGCCCGGAAATATAGGTGATAATCTCATATTTACTGAAAAACAGAGAAAAGATATGGGAATGATGAGCAGAGAGGAAAAAAGAGAAATAAAAAAATATAGATTTTTCCAAGCTGTATTCAGTAATATTAATGCTGTTATTTTTACTAAAAAAAATGAAGATAAGGGAATAGATGTATCTCCATTTTTAGATGAGCTTTGCATAAAATATGAGTTGGAAATAAAAAAAGTACCTGTTGATCTTAATGGAAGTATAGAGGCACTTAAAAATGCTGTATTTGAAAAGGAAAAGGGATATCCAAAATTTGAAATAGAAGAATTTCCAAAGGATAATGAAGATTTTAAAGATAGAAAATTGAGTATGGGAGCATATGATTACAGCAATTTAAAACAATGCAGATTAAAATTTTATTTTCAAAAAATGAATAATCTAGAGTATCTGTGTCCTCCTGAAGAAAGTGATATAAGCAGTAGATTTTTTGGAATACTTGTTCATAAAGTATTAGAGGAAATAGTAAAAGGAATGTGGAAGGAAGTTATTTCAAAGGGAAATTTTAATATTGACAACAATTATATAAAAGAGATATTAAGCAAACATTTTTCATATAACAGAGCTAAAATACCATTGCATATGGATAATTACTGTAGTGAAATAATGATTCCAATAATTGCATCTAATATAGATAAATTTTTTAATTACATAGAAGCAAAATATAGTAATATTGAGATAAAAAGATTTCAGGGAGAAAAGGGAGTATATGAAACAAAACCATTTATAGATGGAGATATTCAGATATTTCTCAGGGGAGTTGCCGACTTAGTAATAGAAAGTGAAATTGGAAATGAAATTATAGATTATAAAACTGGAGGAGCTAATAAAGAACAGTTAGATTACTATAGTATAATTTTATATGAAGATGAAAAAAAGCTCAAAAGTCTATTTTTAATGTGTGGAAGGGAAGTATAGAAGCACATGAAGAGATAAAACTCACAAAAGAAGCATTAAAGGAAGATATAATAGATTTTTTAAAAAGCAATGAATATTCTCTTGCTGAAAAAACAACTGTATGCAATAGCTGCGAATATATAAAAATATGTGGAAGGGGGAGATAAAAGTGAAAAACAGACTGGTTTTAAAAGCAAGTGCTGGAACAGGAAAAACTTATCGCCTCTCTTTAGAATATGTAGGAGCATTGTGCAGAGGAACAGATTTTAAAGATATACTTGTGATGACTTTTACTAAAAAAGCAACAGCCGAAATAAAAGAAAGAATACTTAAATTTTTGAAAGAACTGGCAGAGAATGCGAAAGATGGAGAAAGTATAAAAGAAAATTTAAAAAAAATATATCCAGATATGGAATTTAATCAGCAAAAAATATCTGCTGTATATCAGGATTTAATTCAAAATAGAGATAAATTAAAAGTATATACAATTGATGCTTTTACGAATTTAATATTTAAGAAAGCAATAGCTCCATACTTGAAGATATACTCATATGAAATAATTGATGATGATGAAAATAGAAAAATATTGATTAAAACATTTCAGAAGATATTTGATAATAAAGAAGATTTCAGAGCTTTTAAAGGTTTTTTGGAAGATAACTCAGAAAAAGATATGGAAAATTATCTTACACTTATAAAAAATATTTTAAATGAGAGATGGAAGGTAATTGTTTTAGGAGAAAAACTTAAAGAGAAAAGAGAAGTGCTGACATCAGAGAGCAACTATAAACACATGGACAGAATAGTGGAAATACTGGAAAGAGTATCTAAAATAAAAGATAAATCTTTAGAAGAACTATTTAAAACTTCATTGAAAAAATATCTGTTATGTAAGAATGAAAATGAAAAAGAGGATTTTATTTTTGAAAAAAATGGAGATATTTTAGAAAAAGAGATATGGAATGGGGTAAAAGTAAAGTCTAAAAAAGGGGATATAGATTCTGAACTGGAAGATATGAAATATATCTATGGAGAATTAAAGGATAACCTTGCCAAGACAATGTATAATAACAGTATTATTCCCTATGAGGAAAAATTGTTATATATATTAAATCGAATATATGAAGTCTATGATGACATAAAATTTAAAGAAAAAAAGTTCACACATTCAGATATCAGTAGTTACACTTTTAAGTATATAAGAGATAAGGAATTAAATTTCATAAATGAAAATGGAGTAACAGATGAGTTTTTTGAAATCCTAGATGGAAAAATAGATACTATATTTATAGATGAATTTCAGGATACAAGCATACTTCAATGGAAAATATTGAAAGATATAATTGATCAAACAAATAATGTAATCTGCGTTGGAGATGAAAAACAAAGTATTTACGGTTGGCGTGGGGGAGAGAAAAAACTCTTTGAAAATCTTGAAAAAATAATAGATGGAAAAGAGGAGAAACTTTTTACCTGCTTCAGAAGTGAAAAAAATATAGTGAGCTTTACAAATATGATATTCTCAAATATTTCTAAAATGTCAGACAAGGAAGAATTTGGAGAAGAACCATGGAATTTCTATGAGGTAAATTCAAAGTCAGAAGATGTATCAGGTCATATAGAAATATTGAGAAAAAAATCAGATGATGAAATTACAGTAATAAATCAAATAATAAAAAAGATAAAAGAAGATTTTAATAATAATTATAAAGGTATAGGAATATTGGGAAGAACTAACAAAGAGCTGGATATGATAGCTGAAAAATTATCAGAAGCAGATATCCCCTATGTTATAGATTCAAATTCTAATATAGTAGATTATAGAGGAATAAATGGACTTTTTTCTTTGATAAATTATCTTGTAAAAAATGATTATCTTTCACTTTTAGATTTTTTTAGGTCAGATTTGATAAATATAAGAGTAAAAGCTCTAAAATATATGATAAAAAATAGAGAAGATATAGAAAAATATCTCAATATGGAAGATATAGAAATCTTATTAGATGGAATTGAGCTTGAGGTATTGGAAATAGTGAGAGATATTAGAAAAGAATATATGGAAAATAATGGAGAAACAAATTTTCTTACTTATGATATATTAAAAAAAGTAGGAATAGGTGGAAGATTTAATAGTAAAAGTGATATTTCCAATATTTATTCTTTTTATAAAATAATAAAGAACTATAAATATTTTGAAGAATTTATAGTTGAATTTGAAGATAAAAAGAATAGTGATAAGTTTAAGAAAATGGTATTAGAAGATGATAACAGTGTCAATATTATGACAATACATAAATCTAAGGGATTGGAATTTGATACTCTGTTCTATTATTACAATCCTTCATCAAGAGGAAATTCAAGAGGTAATATGAGATTTTTTCTGAAAATGGATAAAGAATACAATGAACCTGAAAGTTTTCTTATCACTCATGACAAATTCAAAAAAATTATAAAATCTTTGGGAAAAGAATATGATTATTTGAATGATATAGAAATTAAAGAAAAGCATGAAGAAATAAATAATCTCTATGTAGCTCTTACAAGACCTAAAAATAATTTATATATAGCAGTTGAAAATGATAAAGAAAACCTTTTTTCTGAGGCTTTATTTCTTAGTGAAAATATTATAGAAGAGAGCAATATTGTATTTAGTAAGAATGATGTAAAAATAGCTGAAGGGAAAAAAAGGGAATTTGCAGTTGATTTATCAACTCCAGAAGCTGATTATCCTGATGCAGAAGAAAGTATGGAAAAAGAAAGGGAAAAGATTTATTCCCATGCTCTTGCAAATGAGATGAAAAGAGTGAGAGGAACAACTGTACACTTCTTTTTAGAAAATATCTTACATGGAAGTGAAGAAGAGATAGCCTTAGCTAAGGAGCTTACTTTTTCAAGATTTGCTTCTGTGATTAGAGAAAAGGTTATAAAAGAACTTTTGTCAGATGAGAATATAGAATATATTCTAAATAAAAATAGAAAAATCTTTTCTGATGAATGGGATTTCATATTTCCTGAATATGAAGTATTTACAGAGGAAAAAACATATCGTATAGATAGGTTAATGGTAAAAATGCCAGTAGATGAATCTAAAGGAATAATATATATAGTGGATTATAAAACTGGAGAAACTGATGAAGAACAGATTGAGAACTATAGACATTTAATAGAAAAACTTTTAGAAGAGAGGAAAATGCTGGAGAAATTTGAAATAATAACAGAATTTATAGAATTCAAATTGTAGAAAAGAAAGTATAGAATAAAAGATAAAATTAAAAAAATTATTTGTGCTATAAAAAAGCTGACATGAGAAAATTTCAAGTCAGCTTTTTTACATGGTATTACAAAATATTAATACTTTAAGAATTTAAAATTTTTTATCATAGAAAGTTATGATTTACAGAAATTGTTTCACACTCTCGAGAGATAATTTTAGAATTTTCCAGTAGAAAGGTTTGTTATTAATTTTGTTCATAAAATATAGAAGACAGATGAAGGATTACAACAGTTCCACTGTTGCATCTCAGTAATTATAGCAGTTAAAATTTTAACTGCTTAATTACTGGAAACTCACTACGTTCAGACATACTGCTTTTTTACGTTTTACTCACATCATTAATTACTCAAACCTTTCTAATTTCCAAATTTCTAAAATTTACTTTTTCTTTTTATTCATTCTCTTTTTACTTTATAATTAATAGTTTAATTCTTTTAACACTGTATCAATTTCTTCACTCTTTTCTTGAGGAGCATTGATAAAAATAAATGTATTTTCTATTCTGGAAATAACTTTATACTTAGAATTAGCTTTTAAAGTATATTTTGAAGTATTTCCCATAGTTTTTTAGTTTCAACATTTTTATTACTTTTTGATTTTTCAAAAGTTTCCTTGTTAAGATTGTAAGAACTAACTGCAACATCTACATTTTCAACAACAAAAAATTCTATTTGATAATTATCTTTTTTAGCAATCATTACATTTTTAATTGCTTTAGAAGGATACTGTGAGGTAATATCAATTACTTCATATCCATTTTTTACCATTTTACTTTCAAACTCTCCAACTGTCATAGCTTTTTTATTTCCACAACCTATAACAGCAAAAATTAATACTGCTCCAATTAAAATTGAAATAAGTTTTTTCATAAAGTCCCCCTTGATAAATTTTATAGTTAATTATATCATAAAAAAAATTAATGATGCCAACTTATTTAGAAAGAAAAATATATTGATAGAAAGATTTTAGAAATATTGAAATAAATAGAATGAGAATTTTTATGAAAAAAGTAATAGCAGAGAAAAAGAGTAAAAACAAAATTAAAAAAGCTAGGATAAAACCTAGCTTTTTATTTAAACTTTATTTTTATGATAATACTAATCTCTAAGTGCGAGTGGCATCAAAATATATTTATAATCATCTTTTCCAATTTCAGTTATTTCAAACATAGAAGAAGCATTACTTCCTTTTATAACAGGATTATCAGAAATATTATCTATATATTCAGCAAGGAATTTACAGTTAAGGGAAGATTTAAAATCTTCTCCCTCTTTTATCATATTAACTTTCTGATTAATTTTAGCTTTTCCAGAAAAAGCATTGATTAAAAGAGTTTTTCCTTTAAAGTCAAATATGGCACCAAATTTAGCGTCAACACTTGTTTTTGCAACTGTAATAACTCTTTTTAAAGCACTTTTCAATTCATCTCTATTAAACTCCATAACTTTACTGAAAGAACTGTTGGCAAGTATACCTTTGAAATCAGGAAAAGGCAACGCTATAGTTTTACTTGAGAAATAAGCATTTTCCCAAGTAAGAATAATATTTTCCCCACTGAATCCGATTATTACTTCCTTTTCAGAATCTTTTAGAAGTTTACATATGACATTTATTGTATCCATAGGAATTGAGATTTCTTTTTCTACATGACAGTTTTTTTCATTTTTTAGATATAAAAGTCTGTAAGAGTCTGTAGAAACAAGATTGATTTCATTTAATTTAAAAATGGCTCTTACACAATTTATTTGAATATTATCACTTGTTAAAGATGCAGCAAATTTTGATTTTTCAAGAAGCTTTACAAATTCTCCTCCATTTATAGAAAGTAGCTTTATAGGAGTAGTTTCTGTAATAATAGGAAAAGTTCCCTCTTCAAGTATTGAAAATTCTGCGTGATGAACAGTAATAAATCCATTATTTAAAATGAATTCAATATATTCTTCATCTAAAAGTTTTATATATTCAAGGAGAAGAAATGGTTTTAAAACTAAACTTCCCTCCTCTTTAACATCAGCTTCAACTTTTCTTATATGATCTACTTCAAGGTTAGTTCCTACAAAAGTAATAAGATTACTTTCAGCCTTTATTTGTAACCCTGAAACAATAGGTTTGATAGGATTTTCTTTCAGTATATTTGTATATTCAGAAAGTATTGAAATCAATTCCTCTCTTTTTATAGAAAATTTCATTTGTGCCTCCAAAGGTATTTGTTAATTAGCAATCAATATTTCTTGCCAGTATTTATTTTGTAGGTCAAGAGTATCATGAATATCTCTCAATACTTGAGTATTTTTTAGATCTTCTATTTGGAATAGAGGTTCTACCTTCATTAATTCTCTAGCAGGAATATTAATAGATGGTGTTTCTAAAACGTCAGCTAACTGAGCATATATTTCAGGTCTGTGAATAAACTCAATAAACTTATATGCATTTTCTTTATGAGGAGCATTGCTAAGAATAACAAATGAATCTACATAAGCAGTTCCACCTTTTTCAGGAATAATTAAGTCAACTTTTTTTCTTTCATTTGCATCAAGCTCTCTAAAGATGTTATCAGGATATCCTTGAACTACCCAGAAATCACCATTAGCAAAACCTTTACCAAAAGATTCAGCATCAAATTTAGCTATATTTTTTTTCCAACCTTTTATCATTTCAGCAGCATCAGCAATATCTTTTTCATTCGATGTAGTTTGCTCTTTTCCATTCATAGCAAGAGCTGATGTCATAACCTCTCTCATATCATCTAAAAGAGTCATTCTTCCTTTAAGATCACTTCTATTATAAATAGAATAATCTCTTGGATAATCTTTAACATAGTCAGTATTGACTGCAATGATAGTAGCTCCCATTACATAAGGAACAGCATAATCATTATTTTTATCAAAATATTGAAGCTTCTCAAGTACCAAAGGATCTATATTTTTGAATGTAGATAATTTACTTTTATCAAGTTTGTCTATCATTTTTTCCTTCATCATAATTTCAGTATAGTCAGCTGATGGAAGTACAATATCATATCCAGCTCCACCTGCTTTTAGTTTTGTAAACATTTCCTCATTAGAAGAATAGATGTCTTCAATAACCTTTATACCAGTTTCTTTTTCAAATGCCTGATAAGTTTCTTTTGGAATATAATCAGCCCAACCATATAGATATAAAGTATTTTCATCTTTGCTGCTCTTTCCACAAGAAATCAAAGTGAAAACCAAAGTAAGTAGTAATAATGTTTTTTTCATTTATCAATCCTCCTAAGTTCATAGTCTTTTAATATTTTAATATAGAACAAAGATTAAGTCAATTAAATTTCATATTATTGGTAGAGGGAAATTTCAGTTAAAATCTTTGAAATATCCTCAGCGAAATAAGTTTTAGGCTTAACTTTAAGTGCCATATTTTCTAGATAAATGAGAGATTTAATTACTGGATAGATATCATTACTGAAAACCATTCCATTTTTTATTCCTGATTTGAAAGAATACATTATATTTTTTACAATACTGTCTTTTTGAAGGAAGCTTCCTTTTGAATTTTTAAATATATTATTTATTTCTACTGATACCAAATTCATTTTTTCTGCTTCAATTTTAACATCAGACATATTATTTAATATATTAGGTATTTCTGAATAATCATATTTAGAAATAACAGAAAGAAGTTTAAAAAGATTTTCTTTTGTTTCATCATTTACTGAGGAAAGAACATTACAATCTTGGAAATATATGAAGCCGTCACTTCCAAGAATAATATTTCCTAAATGAAGGTTACTATGAAAAGTACCTATTTTTAAAATAAAGAAGAGCTGTATTCTAATTACCTCCAGAACATCTTTGTAACTGAGCCTTCTGTTTTCAAGCATTTGATAAAAATATGTACCATATGTATACTTGCTTACCAGCATAATATCAGATGTAAGATAAGCATAGATAGAAGGAAATTTCAATCTTGCAAAACCTTTATAATCACTATATTGAGCAAGATAATCTTTTAAAAGCTCTGTACTTTTTATTTCATTGTTAAGATTAAGCTTCTGTTCTGTAACTTTTTTTAAATTTTCTATTATTTCAACAGTTTTATATTTTTTATTAAATTTGGGATAAAACCATGAAAAAAACTTTAATTCTTTTTCTAGAGAATTAACTTTTTTAGTAAAATTTTTTTTAGCATTTTCATTAACAGCTTTTATAGTAATCTCTATACCATTTTTTAAACAACCTTTAAAGAGATAATTTATATCTGAATAAGAGTATGAATCATTATCATAATATTCCATCTGTGACAGCAGGGGGCTTTTTTTAGGCAGCAGAGTCAAGAGATGCCTATCCTCTTTTTCTGTATCAGATGTTTGGAATTTAGAGAGATAAATACATTTTTCTATATCTATAACATCAAATCTTGAAGAATATTCTTGAGCAATTCTGATACCAAGTATACCAAGCTTTGTGATGATATCTGGGTTGGGAAATTTTTTGGAATGAAAAGATGAAACTAACTTTATGAAATTTAGTAAAAGCATACCAACTTCCTCCTTAGGATAATACAAATATTTAGACAATTAATTATAGCTCATATTTTGTTTAAAGTAAATATTAAGAAGGGAGAGTGGTATAAATTAAAGTCCTAATTTTCAATAAATTATGATATAATTACTGTATGAAAATTTAAAAAATAATTAAAAGAGTTTTAGGAGGAACAGTGGACTATATTAACAGTCTGGAAAATAGTACAATAAAAAAAATAAAAAAACTTAAAATAAAAAAATACAGAGAAGAGGAACAGCTTTTTATCGCTGAAGGGAGAAAATTTCTTGATTTTCCTTTTGAACCAGAGATTATAATTTTCAGAGAAAGTTATGAGATAACTGAAGAAATACAATTGAAGCTTAAAAAATTTCAATGTCGAAAGATAGTTGTTTCTGAAAAAGTATTTACTCAGCTTACTTCACAAGAAAATTCACAGGGAGTAATAATTATATATCCATACATTAAAGGAGCACTAGAAAATTTACAAAAAATGTAGTTGTACTTGATAAAATAGGAGATCCGGGGAACTTAGGAACTATCATAAGAGTGGCAGATGCAGCTGGATTTAAAGATATACTTCTTACAAAAGGGAGCGTAGACTGTTATAATGAAAAAGTTGTGAGAAGTAGCATGGGTTCTATTTTTAATATGAACATAATATACATGGAAGAAGAGGAACTTATAGCTCTTTTAAAAAAAGAGGAGTACAAAATAGTAGTTACAGCATTAGAAAAGAATTCAGTTTCCTATACACAGATGAAGTTAGCAGAAAAAAATGCAATTGTTTTTGGAAGTGAAGGCGATGGAGTATCTCAGAATTTTTTAAAAGTATGTGATGAAAAAATAATTATACCAATATATGGAATAGCTGAATCTCTAAATGTGGCTATGGCAAGTGGAATAATTTTATATAAAACTAAGGAGATACTGGGGGAATAAATGGTAGAGAAGTATAAGCATTTGGAAAGAAAAGAAGTTTTTAAAAATAATCATATAACAGTTTATAGTGAAAAATTACAGCTCCCTAATGAAAAAGTTGTAGATTGGACATTTACAGGGAAAAGAGAAGCTGTAGGAATAGTAGCTTCATTTGATGACAATACTGTTCTTATGGTAAAACAATACAGGCCAGCAGTAAAAAAAGTAACAATGGAAATACCAGCAGGATTAGTAGAAGAGGGAGAAGAGCCTCAAGCTGCTGCTTTAAGAGAATTAGAAGAGGAAACAGGTTATAAGGCTGGAAAAATAGAAAAAATATGTGAGTTTTATAATAGTCCTGGAGTAACAGATGGCAAATTTTATATTTATTATGCTGAAGAATTAAAAAAAACTCATCAACATCTTGATGAAGATGAGTTTTTAGAAGTTGAAAGAATACCTTTAAAAGATATTAATATTACAAAACTTTCAGATGCTAAAACTATGTTGGCAGTAAGTTTTGTAAAAAATAGAAAAATCTAATTTTTCTTTTGATTATGTTTAAATGTGTAATAAGCTACAGCTATGATTATGGCACCACCTAAAAGGCTTAGCATATCTGGTATTTCATGGAAAAATATGAAACCAAACAGGATACCAAAGACAATTGCTGAATAAGTATAAATGGAAACTTCAGTAGCATTTGAATATTTATAAGCATAAGTTATTCCAAACTGACCTATAGAAGCAAATAAGCCGGTAGCTAAAAAAAGCATAATCTGAGTTGATGTTGGAATTACATAATCAGCAAGAACAAATGGTAGCGTTCCAAGCACAGATATAATAGAAAAATAAAATACAATAGTATCAGGACTTTCCTTATCTTTAAGATATCTAAGAAGAGTATAGGCTACTCCTGAAAATGCAGCTGACAACAGTCCAGATATGCTTGGAATAATACTTAAAGAAAATTGGGGTTTTATAACTAATAATGCCCCTGCAAATGTAATGAATATACTAATAATCTGTTCTTTATCTATTTTTTCTTTTAAGAACAGACAGGCCATAATAGTTACAAATATTGGCGATAGTTTTCCAAGCATGGTAGAATCAGCAAGGGTAAGTCGACTTATAGCATAAAAATTAAGTATAACACCAGTAAGTCCAAACCCTGCTCTAGCAAGGAGAGCTAATTGATTTTTTCTCTGCCCGAAGACAGGAGAAGAAGATTTTTTTATAAAGTAGAAAGCGATAACAAGACTTACTAGATTTCTAAAAAATACTTTTTCAAATAAAGGAATATCTCCTAGATATTTTACTGTGACACTCATAAGTGTAAATCCTAAGGCAGATATAAGCATAAAAAATACAGCTTTGGTTTTGTTTGACATAAGTTTAAACGTCCTTTCTGTAAATGAATTTAAGTTTTTAAGGGGGAAGATTTTGAAAAAATTATCATTCTTTGTAATACTGACAATATTATTTTCAGGGTGTATGTTTTCTCGTGCAGAGATTAGGAGAGATGAAAAAATCTCTAAATATTTTACAATGGGAGAGGCAGTTGACAGTGCCGTCGCCAAAAATATGGGATAGACAATACTCCTTCAAAACAGCATGCAGCAAATATAAGATACACAGCTGTAAGGCTGGATAAATTTAGAAAATTGCTAGGTAGACCAATTCAAGTAAGCAGCTGGTATAGAAGCAGCCGTGTGAACAGGAGAGTAGGTGGTTCTGACAGTTCTGCTCATCAAAATGGTCTTGCTGTTGATATAATATTAAAAAAAGGTTCAGCCTACAAAGAATTTCAAAAAATAATGAAATCTTCACTAAGTTATGACCAATTAATATATTACCCTAAAAGAGGACATTTGCATATAGGTTTTCGGAAAAATATGAAAAAAGAAAGACAGCAAGTAATGATGAAATAGGAGAAAAAATGAGAATAAAAGAGATATTAGAGAAAGAAAAATTAACAAGAGATGACCTTATTACTCTTATGAAGATATCTGACCCAAAAGAATTAGATATGCTTTATAAAAAAGCTTATGAGGTAAAAACAAAAGAGGTAGGAAGAAAAGTATATTACAGAGGGCTTATAGAAATAAGTAATGTTTGTATAAAAAATTGTAATTATTGTGGAATAAGAAAAGGAAATTCTAAAGTTGAAAGATTTTCTATGTCGAAAGATGAGGTAATGAAGGGAGTAAAATGGATTTATGAAAATAATTATGGATCTTTGGCACTTCAATCTGGCGAGAGGCAAGACAAAGAATTTACAGATTTTGTAGAAGATATAATAAAAGAGATAAAAAAACTTTCAAATGGAAGGTTAGGAATAACTTTATCTTTAGGAGAACAATCTTTTGAAACATATAAAAGGTGGTTTGATGCAGGGGCTCATAGATATTTATTAAGAATAGAAAGTACAAATAAAGAACTTTTTCAAAGGCTTCACCCTCAAGATGGAAAACACACTTTTGAAGTTAGAAAAAAATGTTTAGAATATTTAAGAGAGATAGGATATCAGGTGGGAACAGGGGTTATGATAGGAGTCCCAGGGCAGACAGAAGAAGACCTAGTAGATGATATACTTTTCTACAGGGATATGAAAATTGATATGATAGGAATGGGACCTTATATAATTCATAAAGATACACCACTAGGTCAGGAATGGAAAGATATAGTGCTTCCTAGTGAAAAAAGAGTAGAATTAGGTCTTAAAATGATAGCTCTGACAAGAATATTTCTTAAAGATGTAAACATTGCAGCTACTACTGCACTTCAGGGATTAGATTCTCATGGAAGAGAGAAAGGACTTTTAGCAGGAGCTAATATACTTATGCCCACTGCAACATTAGAAGAGCATAAGAAAAAATATCTTCTTTATGATAATAAACCTGGAATAGAAGACAGTGTAGAAAAGTGCAGAGATGATATGGATAAGAAAGTAAAGTCTATAGGTGATGAAATTGTTTATGGAGAGTGGGGAGATTCACTTCATTTTAAAAGAAAAAAAAGGTAAAAAAAGAAGCTGGTTCAATTTTGAGCCAGCTTCTTAAAAATAAAGATTAGTTTATTTTATCTACTAAAGTTTTTCCCGCTTTGAATTTTACAGACTTCTTAGCTTCTATTTTGATTTCTTCACCAGTTTTAGGGTTTCTTCCCATTCTTTCAGCTTTTTGAACTACTTCAAATTTTCCCCAACCAATGAAGTTTAATTCTTCACCAGATTTAAGTACTTCTTCAATCTCTGTTAAAATAGCCTCAACTTTTCTTTCTGATTCAGCTTTAGAAACAAATATCCCTTTTTCAAATAAAGCTTTTGCAAAATCCTTTTTTGTCATTATAAATTTCCTCCTAAAATAAAACTAAAAAAATACAAGTTCCTAATTTATATCATATAATCCAGATATTTTCAAATTTTTTTTTATAAATTTTTAAAATATTTCTTTTGATATTTTAAAAAAACATAGTAGAATATAATCAGCGATAAATAAAAATATAATATTAAAAAAAGAGAGGTAGGAATAATGAAGAAAAAATGGTTGGGATTATTTCTAATGTCAATAATTTTTTTCTCATGTAGCCGTGTTAACTATAAAATAGATGACAAGTCATATCAGGCTAGAGGGAAAGATAGTAGAATAAAATACATTGTTTTACATTATACAGCAACTAATGATGAAGTAGGAATAAGAGCATTAACTGGTCCAAATGTTAGTTCTCATTATTTAATAACTTCTAAAGAGGAAGAACCAACATATGCTCTAGTTCCACATGAAGAAAGAGCATGGCATGCAGGAGTAAGTGAGTTTGCAGGAAGAAGCAATATAAATGATACATCTATTGGAATAGAAATAATTAATATGGGAATAAAAGCCATTCCAGATGCTCCGAAGTATGATGGTTTTTTCAGACCGTATGATGAATATGTAGAGTATGATGATGCACAGATAAAAAAGTAGCTGCTTTATTAAAAAAACTTATTGAACAATATCAGATAAAACCAAAATTTGTTGTGGGTCATTCAGATATAGCACCATTAAGAAAAATTGATCCAGGTCCAAAATTCCCTTGGGAAAGACTTTATAAAGAATATAATATAGGAGCTTGGTATGATGAAAGTGATAAAATTTTCTTTATGAATGAAGCTTTATTTAATGTCACTCCAATTGCTGAGATAAAAGCAGAACTTAGAAAATATGGTTATAAGATTAATACTACTGATGAGTGGGACGAAGAAAGTAAAAGAGTAGTATATAATTTTAAAGCACACTTTAATCCCAAAATGTTAAGTGAGGAAATGGATTTAGAAAGTTTTGCTATTTTGAAAGCGTTGAATAAAAAATATAAATAAGTGAGTTAAAAATTGTATGAAAGTATATAAATAAGCAACTTTTTTAAAAAAATTTGCTTGTATAAAATGCTATTTAGTGGTAAAATAGAGCCGTAGTAAAACCTTAATTTATAAATTAAACACTAAGTTTTTAACACTTTTCAAAAATTTTAGGGTTTGTTTGTTCTTAATGGTTTTAATTTTCTTAAAATTTTTGGAGGTGCTTTAAATGCTAAAAGGAACTGTAAAATGGTTTAACAAAGACAAAGGGTTTGGATTTATTTCTGGTGAAGATGGAAACGATTATTTCGTACATTACTCAAATATTAATTCAAAAGGATTCAGATCTTTAGAAGAAGGACAAGCTGTAACTTTTGAAGTTACTGAAGGAGAAAAAGGTCCAGTTGCTTCTAATGTAACTGTAGCATAGTTTTAAATTTGCTGAAAAAATTTGTAGGGTACCAGCAGGTGCCCTATTTTTTTCTTGGTGGAAATGGTTAATGGAGGAATCAAATGAAAAAAAAGTCTTATAAAAAAGAAAAAAAATCTCAAACTTTTATTATAAATACAGCAGTAAAAATATTCCTATTTCCACTTTTTATTTTTGGTATTTTATTAAGAGAATATGATAGAATATTTAAAAAAAAGAAAATTAAGAAAAGAACAGAAGGATTATGGTATTAAAGATGTAGAAGAAACTCTTTACAAAATATTAAATTTATGATAAAATAAAATCCTTGTGTGCACAGGTGGCGGAATGGTAGACGCGTAAGGTTGAGGTCCTTATTGGTAGTTTTCCAGTGAGAGTTCAAATCTCTTCCTGTGCACCATGTATATACTCAATGAAAGAATTATAAATATTTATACAAAAAGCAAAAGACTGTATTTTCAACAGCCTTTTTTTATTTTGATATTATTTTTTAATTTTATGTCATCATCATATTTATTTATCCCATCTTTATTTAAAATAAATATTTATCTAGTACTTTATGACTTATTTCATTTTCTTGTAATAATTTTACTCCTTTCTCTTTTATAACTTCCAATAATTTTTCACCTTGTCTTTATTTTTAATTTTGAAATTCTGAATAATTTTTTTATATTAGCTTTCCCACTTTAGTTGAATATATTTTTTATTTTATTTATTATAAATGGATATTTATACTCTTTTATTTTTATATCATAATCTATTTTTTAATTTATTCCTTAATTCTTTTCTAGAAAACTTTTAGTAATTTAATTTTTTCTTATATTTTCTTAGTTGTAAATTATAATTTATTTTTAAATATTGTTATTTTAAAGATAGGAGAAATATAAAAAGTTAAAATATTTATTTATAGATACAAAGATATTGAAAGAAAATTAAAAATAAGATTAAGGATAAAAGATATAAATAAATTAATAAAAAGGAATATAAGAAAAAATTAGAAAAGCTTAATTAAAATAGATTCTGGAATGAAGAAAAATTTGGTAAGAATAAAATATTTCTAAATTTAAGGAGGAAAAATGAGAGTAATAGCAATAACAGGAGTTGTAGTATTTATACTGTGTTTAGTGGCATATAAAATAATAAATAAAATTTTTGATGAAGAATGGAATAAGTGGGGATGGTAAAAAATAATAAAAATTGAAAACAGAAAATTATATATAAATGATTAATTTTATATTTAAAGATAACAAATATAGATTAATTATTTATATATTTTTTTTGTAAATTTTTTTAAAAAATTCTTGACCTTAAACCTACTTAAACGTTTATAATTATTTATATAAAGAAATATTCTTATATTATATAAATAAAATTCAATAATAGAGGAGGCAATAAAATGAAAAAAACAACAATAATTTTATCAGCATTAATGGTAATGCTTTGTTCAAGTGGAGTTGCATATGCAGAGGCAGGTGAAGGAAAACCATTAGAAGTAGAAAAAACAGAAGTAAGTATTCAAAAACAAAATAATAATGAAAAAGCATATAACTTTACGGGAAAAATAGATAATGAAAAAAATAATTCAAAAGAAACAAGCTGGGAAATGAATCATAAAATGGCTCATGAAAGGAGCGAAGAAAGATAATTAAAAATAAAAAATATTTATGATGTATGAAAATCTCTCCCCCGAGATATTATATGAAATTATAACAAAGGAAGTCTTTTATATTTGAAAGACTTCCCTTTTTGTTGTAAATTTTAATTATTAGGTTATTAATTATAATTTTTTTGTAATTCTTATAGTATCTTGATTATTTGAATTTTTACTATTTTATTTCAATAAGAGATATATACACAAATAAAAGATATTATTATTTTATAAATTAATTTTTAAATTTTCTATTATTTTTACTATTTCTTCTGGCTTTAGTACTTTTCCATAAGAAACTACTTTTTCTTCTATAACTAAACCTGGAGTAGACATTATTCCGTAACTTGAAATATTTTCTATATCTGTGACTTTTTCTATATTAGCTTCTATGTTTAAAGAAGTAAGAGCTTTTTTAACATTATCAGTTAAGTTAACACAATTTTTGCAGCCAGTCCCTAAAATTTTTATAGTCATGGCTCCTTCTTTTTTTATAGTATTTTCTTTTGAAGTTTCATCAACATCACAACTACCACAATTACAACCACTTTTAAAAATTTTATCAAATATTCCCATTTTATTCACTCCTTTTATAAAATATATTTTTAAATAAATAAATAACCAAAGGCATTAAAGCTATAACCAATTATTATTATACCAGCAGCAACTATTCCTACAAATGTTACAAGAAGTTTATTTTGTACAACTTTTTTTAACATTATTATAGAAGGTAAACTTAATGCTGTAACTCCCATCATAAAAGACAAAATAGTTCCAACTCCAACACCTTTTGCAAAAAGAGCTTCTGCAATAGGAATAGTTCCAAATATATCAGCATACATTGGTATTCCTATAAATGTTGCTATTAATACTGAAAATGGATTATTAAGACCTAATATCTTTTGAATAATTTCAGCTGGTATCCAGTTGTGAATTAGAGCACCTATTCCAACACCAACAATTATATACCAGAATACTTTCTTCACTGTTTCTTTTACTTGTTCGTAAGCATATTCAAATCTTTCTTTAGTTGTAAGTTCAGGTGATTCTATATCTAGACTTCCAGCAGATTTTGTAAATTTAACAACGTATTTTTCCATTCCCATTTTATCTAAAATAGTTCCTCCAATTACAGCAAGAATAAGTCCGACAATGACATAAATTGCTGCTATTGGTAAACCAAATACACTAATCAATAAAATGAATGAACCTAAATCTACCAATGGAGAAGATATTAAAAAGGAAAATGTTACCCCAACAGGAAGTCCTGCATTTGTAAATCCTATGAATATAGGAATAGAAGAACAGCTGCAAAAAGGTGTCACAGTACCTAGCAAGGCACTTAAAATATTTGCTTTTATTCCTTTGAAATTTCCAAGAATTTTTTTTGTTCTTTCTGGTGGAAAGAAACTTTGAATATATGAAATAACAAATATAAGAATAGACAAAAGGACAATTATTTTTACAGTATCATATATAAAAAACTGAATACTACCACCCATTCTGCTGTCAGCATCTATTCCTAAGGAAATAAGTCCTTTTTTTACTAAGTTATCTAACCATAACATTTTTAAAAATTGATCTTCAAAAAAAGACCAGATTACAATAATCATTGACATGAATTATCCACTTCCTTTTTCATCATTAGCTTACAATCAAGTATTTCATCTAATACTATTTTTAAATTTTTGCATCCTTCTTCGTCAAAAGAATAATAGCTCCATTTTCCATCTTTTCTGCATTTAATAATCCCACTGTCATATAAAATTTTCATATGATGTGATAAAGTTGATTGCCCAATACAAAGTTCTTCTAAAATTTTACAGGCACATTTTTCTCCAGATTTAAGCATTTCTAATATAAATAATCTGTTAGGATCACTTAAAGCTTTGAAAAGCTTGGACATGTTTTCATATTTTTTTTCCATTTCTTCACCTCAAATCTATTTTATCGATATATTATAAAACAATTATATATTCATATATCTAAATTTGTCAATATGTTTTTTATATTTTATTTGCTCATAGAAAGATTATTAAAAAAAAGTTATTATTTGTGGAAATTATTATAATTACAGCAATATAATAAAATATATAAAGAAAAAGTGATTTGCTAGGTACTTTTTTATTTTTCTGTTATAATATCTTGTGAGGATAGTTAACAATGAAAGAATTTTATATAATTCTAAAATGTAGTATCCTGACTATATTTATTATACTTATTCTATATATAAAAGGGGAGAAAATTAATGAAAAAGCAGATTATATTTGGCAGTCTTGGATTTGTAGCAATAATATTATTTTTTCTTATATTTACATCATTTTATACAGTGAGAACAGGGGAAATAGCTATTATTTCTAGTTGGGGAAAAATTACAAGAATAGATAGAGAAGGTTTGAATTTTAAAATACCTATTGTACAAACAAAGGAAATGATGATAACAAGAGATAAAATATATAGTTTTGATAATATGTCAGTAAGTACTAAAGATATGCAGTCAATAATTCTTGATCTTACAGTTCAAAGTTCTGTTTCTGATCCTGAAAATCTTTATAGATCATTTAGAGGATTACATGAAACAAGTTTTATTATTCCAAGAACAAAGGAAGTAGTTCAAGCATCAATTAGTAAATATACTATTGAAGAATTTGTTTCTAAAAGACAGGAACTAAGTAAAATGATATATGAAGATTTAAAAGATGACTTTCAAGCTTATGGGTTGTCTGTAGCAAATGTTTCCATAACAAACCATGATTTTTCTGCAGAATATGAAAGAGCTATAGAAGCTAAAAAAGTTGCAGAACAAGAGGTAGAAAGAACAAGATTTGAGCAGGAAAAATTCAGAGTGGAAGCAGAAAATCAAGTGTTGCTTGCAGAATATAAATTAAAAGAAAAAGAGCTTCAGGCAAAAGCCAATCAGGTAGAAGCAGAATCTTTGTCACCAATGTTGTTAAAGAAATTAACTATTGAAAAATGGGACGGAAAACTACCACAAGTGAGTGGGGGAGATAATTCTCCAATAATAAAATTAAATGATTAATATAAAAAGGGGCTGAGTGAGTAAAAATTTTAGCCCCTTTTATATTAAAAAGTAAAAAGAGTCTAATACTTTTTAGTAAAAAATTATAATTTAAAATATTAAAACTAAAGAGAAAAAATAGATGTAGTAATAGCAAATATAGAAGGAAGTCTAAGGACTTCTTTTGTAATTTTTATAAAAAAATAAATATTATGATATAATAAAATATCTGCTGAAGATTACAGGAGGGATGGTAAAATATATTATTTTTAAAATAATAAAGTATATTTTTTCCAATTAAAAAATAGGGGGAAAGAAAAAATATGCAAAAAGTGATTCTAGGTATAATTGTGACATTGTGCAGTTATATTGGATATAAAAGTAAAAAGACACATATACAGTTAATTTCTCTTTTTCTGATTATCTTGATAATAGTTTATAGAATTTATAGGGAGTAAATAGATATTATTCAGAATGAAAATTAAAGAGCAAATAAAATGGACATCTTTGGGAGGGAACTTATGAATTGTGAAAAATGCAAGAATCCAATAAAAAAAACTCTAGTAGATAATTGTGTGAGCAGATTAAAGCTCTATAAAACAGTTGCATATTACTGTGACTATTGTGATAAAATATATATCCTAGAAAAATATAAAGAAATTATAGATGAAAGTAAATACGATGGGGAATTGGAGTGGCTGAGAAAACAAAATCCTTATTTAAAAAAATAAAACAAGGAGAATATATCTCCCTGTCTTTATTACATAGCTTCATATTCTTCTGTAAATGCTCTAAGTTTCTTTTTTATTCTTTGAATGGCATTATCTACTGATTTAGGATCCCGTCCTGTTTTAGCAGCAATTTCAGTATACGACAATTCAATAAGCATATAATCAAAAATTTCATTTTCCATCTTACTTAAATGTGTTCTTAAATATTTTTTTAAAGCATTGAATTTTTCTTTACTTAAATATATTTCTTCAGGATTGTAAAAATTAAAGGACTTATTAGAATATGCAGGAACGGCATTGTATTCATAAGAGTCTTCACTATTATTTACAGCCATATTTAAAATTTTGTATTTTCCACTATTAGAGCTTTTTATTGCAGTAATTAATTGTCTTTTTATGCATAAAATAGCAAAAGTTTTAAAAGAAGCTTGCTTACCTGCTTCATAACCATTTATAGCTTTCAAAAGTCCTATCATAGCTTCCTGAAGTACATCATCTTTATCTCCTCCATAAAAGAAATATTTTTTAGTTTTTAGAAGCATTATTCCTTGAAAAGTTTTAAAAATTTCCTGAATAGCTTCTTCACTACCTGCTTTTGCCTTTTTAATTAAATTTAAACTTACTATAAAGACCACCTCCATAAATTTAAAGGTAAATCTCCCCCAGTCATATAATAAAACAATATTAAAAAGGATTCTCTTAGTATATTATATTACATGAAATCAAAAAAAGCAAATTTTTCAAAAAAATAAATATAATAAGTGTATACAATATAAAATAATGTGCACTATAAAGATGAAAAATAAGATTGTGATATCATTCTTTAAAAAACAAAATTTTATTGTCAATGGTTAAAGATATAACTAAAAATAATATATAGATATTATTCCATTAAAAAATGCATAAGGAATTTGAATTTTTATATGATTTATAAAATCAGCACCAGCTACCATAGAGAAAAGTACGGAGATATCAGAAACAGGAGAACAAGTTCCTCCCATGAGAACACCAAAAATAACAGAAAACACAGTGAAAACTATGGAGCTTCTTGTGACAGAATATTGGGAAGAATAATGTATTGTATATAAACTTAATAAAATATATAGAATACATTATTAAAATAAAAATATAGAATAGTTTATAAAAAGAGAGTGCTGCATTTCCAATAACCCGAATCAAAATGCTGAAAAAAAGAGTTGTTCAAATAAATGATTAAAAATCATCAGTTTGCAACAACTCAGGCATTAAATATTTATTTAATAATTTTTTCTACTTTTCCTTTTTTAAATATTGCTTCATTGGTAATTTTACCATCTTTGGAATATTTTCTAAATAAACCATCAAATTGATTATCAATAAAAGTGTATTCTCCCTCTATCTGTCCATTTTCATAATAAGTTTTAGAAACTCCATTGATTTTATCTTCAATAAAATTAGCTATATTTTTTACCTGCCCATTTTCATAATAAATTTTTGATTCTCCATGAGCTTTTCCATTTTGGTAATTATACTCACTTTCTAGTTTTCCACTTTTATAGTATATTTTTATTAAACCATGATATTTTCCATCAAAATAATTATTTTCTTCCATTAAAATACCATTTTCAAAGTATACTTTTCCTTCACCTTGTAGTAAGTCATCAACATAATTTCCTGAATATTGAAGTTGACCATTGGGATAGTAATATTCAACAGGACCATTTTTTTTATCATCTTTGAAGTTTATTATATTTCTTAATTTTCCATCTTCATAATATATTTTACATATACCTTCAATTTTATTATCAACATAAGAAGATTCCTCTTCTAATTGTCCATTTTCAAAATATGTTTTGACTTCACCATTTAATTTTCCATTTTTAAATGTTCCTTCAAAAGCTAGCTGCCCATTAGAGAAATATTCTTTTGAGATACCCTCGTATTTACCATCTTTAAAATTTTCTTCTGTTTTTAATTTTCCATCTTCATATTTAGCAGTAATTTTTCCAGTGAAAGGTTTCTTTTCATTAATGATATAGACTATCCCATCTTTTTCCTCTTTCTTAGATGCATCAACGTTTCTTTTTCCTATATTGCAACTAATCATTAAAATAAAAAGAGAAAAAATTATAAGTATTTTTTTCATAAAATAAATCTCCTTTGCTTTCTTTATATTATATCACAAGAAAACAATTTAAGTAGAGATTTAAAAAATAAAAAGCTTATTTTATAGAATTATAGATAAAATTTTATAGGAAAAAAACTAAAAAAAATTTTATAGTTTGATTTTATAGCATAAATAGTATATTATAGAAAGTAAGAATGTTCTAAAGCAGGAGAGGAGGAAGTTTTGTGGAGAATTTTAATATGGTACTTTTATTGAAATTAATAAATGAAATGGATTATGACACAGAGGCTTCAAAAGTATTGCTGGATAAATATGGGATTGATAAAAAAAATTATTTGAAAATAGCATTAAAAGAAGATTATATAAAAATATATGATATTCAACAGGGAACAGTCAAAGACCTCAAGGAAATATTAAAAAATGCTGGATTAGTACAAACTGGAAATAAAGAGATATTGATGCAAAGAGTTATTGACAACATAGATGAAAAAGAATTAAAAAAATATTTTGGAAATGATAAATATAAATTAACTCCATTAGGAAGAAAATTTTTGAAAGATAATATCGAAGAGTTAGAAGAGGTATTAGCTGGGAATGGAGAAAAGGAAAATAAAGAAGCTGTAGAAGGAATTCTAGCTGAAGAGAAAATTGAAGAAACTCCAATAGAAGCTGTAGAAAAGATTGGAGTTGAAGATGAAATAATAGAAGAAAATTCAACAGAGATAAAAGAGGAAACAGCAAAAGAAACAGAAGAAATCAAAATAGAAGTTAAAGAAAAAATAGAAGAAAAAGTAATAAAGGAAGAAAAGGTAGTTGAACATAAAGATAAATTTGCAAAGAATTATATAGTGGTAGGAGTTATTATTATTTTAATAGTAGTATGTATAAATCTTTTTTTATAAGAGGTATCTCTGCAGTTAAGCAGAGAACCTCTTATTTTAATTATTTATTTCCTTCTTTTTCCAGCTGGATCTGTTTAAAATTATCTATTATAACTTGTTGGTTATTCATAGACTTTTCTAAATCTTTTAATATAGTT
This sequence comes from Fusobacterium varium, assembly GCA_900637705.1. Lineage (NCBI taxonomy): Bacteria > Fusobacteriati > Fusobacteriota > Fusobacteriia > Fusobacteriales > Fusobacteriaceae > Fusobacterium > Fusobacterium varium. The sequence goes on along the minus strand of LR134390.1, from coordinate 1,640,619 downwards.
TGATATTTATTTAAAAGTTGATTGTAGTCATCTTTATAAAAAATATATTTTTCCATTTGCTGTAATTGGCTAAGGCTTCCAGCTACACTTTTATAAAGATTTTTCTGTTCTGCAAGAGTTTTTTCTGCTGTTTCTGCTATTTGTTTTTCTTGAGCATATCTTTGATCTTCTTTCTTTAAAAGAAGCTGATACTCTTTTTCTAAAGATTTCATTTGAGTTTCAAAATCTGTTACAGAAGCTGAGAAAGCAGAAATAGTTATAAGCATAGTTCCAATTAAGATTATTATTTTTTTCATATTTCCTCCTTAAATTAATTCTAAATTATAGTATCTCTATATAATATATTATTATTCAAAGTATATTTCCTTTATTATTTTGAAAAAAAAATTCAGAATAATTTAAAGGAAGAAAGAAAAAATTACAGTACATTATATAAAACAGATAAGAGATATACTGGTAGGTGAGGTAAGATGACAAGAGAATGAGTTTAAACATAATAGACTAAATGTATTTTATTCAATATAATTGACACTGAAAAAGAACACTCGTTTTTTTAAAATCTAGTAGAAATAATTTTTTTATTATGCTATAATTAAATTAAATGAATTATAAATTCTTAATGAGCGAAAAAAAACTAAAAAAAATTTAAAAATAATTATAAGGAGGGAAAGTTATGTTTAGTTATCTACAAAAAATAGGTAAAGCACTTATGGTGCCAGTTGCTGTTCTACCTGCAGCAGCAATATTGTTAGGTTTAGGATATTGGATTGACCCTGTAGGTTGGGGAGGAGAAAGTGTACTAGCAGCTTTCTTTATAAAATCAGGAGGGGCAATAATTGATAATATGCCTATTCTGTTTGCTATTGGTGTAGCTTTTGGTATGTCTAAGGATAAGAATGGATCAGCAGCTCTAGCAGGATTAGTTTCTTTCTTAGTTGTAACTACTTTATTATCTCCAGGTGCAGTAGGAATGATTAAAGGAATTCCTGCAAATGAAGTACCTGCTGGATTTGCTAAAATAAACAACCAATTTACTGGTATTCTTTGTGGAGTTATATCTTCAGCACTTTATAATAAATTTAGTGAAGTGGAACTGCCAAAGTTTTTATCTTTCTTTAGTGGAAAAAGACTTGTTCCAATTATTTCATCATTTGTTATGATGTTGGTTTCTTTCATACTTATGTATATCTGGCCAGCAGTTTATTCTGGACTTGTAACATTTGGTGAAGGAATCAGTAAACTAGGACCAGTTGGAGCTGGAATTTATGGATTCTTTAACAGATTATTAATACCTGTTGGTTTACATCATGCATTGAACTCAGTATTCTGGTTTGATGTTGCTGGAATAAATGATATTCCAAACTTCCTAGGTGGTGCAAAATCAATAGCTGAAGGAACTGCTGTAATAGGAAAAACAGGAATGTATCAAGCTGGATTCTTCCCAATCATGATGTTTGGATTACTAGGAGCTTGTCTTGCATTTGTTAGAACTGCAAAGCCTCAAAATAGAGCTAAAATATCTTCTATTATGTTAGCTGCTGGATTTGCAAGTTTCTTTACTGGAGTTACAGAACCAATTGAATTTGCATTTATGTTCGTTGCTCCTGGATTATATTTAGTACATGCAATTTTAACAGGAATATCAGTATTCATTGCAGCTTCTATGCACTGGATGGCAGGGTTTGGATTCTCAGCTGGATTTATTGATTTAGTTCTTTCAACAAGAAACCCATTAGCTCAAGGTTGGTATATGCTTGTAGTACAAGGGCTTGTATTCTTTGTAATTTATTATGTAATATTTAAATTTGCTATTGAAAAATTTAATCTTAAAACTCCTGGTAGAGAAGATGATGATGATACAGTAGAAGAAAAAGGAGCATCAAAAGTTACTTCTAATACAGAATTAGCAGCTGCATTATTACCTCTTTTAGGTGGGAAATCTAATATAGTTAATATTGATAACTGTACTACTAGATTAAGACTTGATGTGGTAGATAGTTCTGTGGTAAAAGAAGGGGAAATCAAAAAATTGGTTCCTGGAGTATTAAAACCAAGTAAGACAGCTGTTCAAGTAATAGTTGGTCCTGAGGTTGAGTTTGTTGCAACTGAATTAAAGAAATTAGTGTAATAGTTTAAAAGTATAAATAAAAAAATATAAATAAAAAATGGTGTGGGAAACTACACCATTTTTTATTTTGAAAATATAATCATTTAAAAAAATTAAAGAGAAAAGAGTAAGATATTTACCATTAAAAATAAAGTATAACAAATTAAAATAAGTTTAAATTGAATATATTTATTTAATAAAAAAAGTTTTAGAACCTCATGAATATAAATCATGAAATTCTAAAACTTAATTTTTTCCCCATATAGTTTTATGATTTTGGTTCAAAAATAAATTCTTTTTGAAAGTATACACTAATAATTTTCCCATTATACACAATTGGTGAAAATTTCCATTTACCTAAAGCCTCTATTACTGCCTGATCGAATCCTAATTTACTATGTGAATTTATAATAGAAATATTTTTTACATTACCTGACTGATCTACCAAGAATTTTGCTTTTACTACTACTTTTTTTCTATACCTAATATTCTCAGCTTGTTTAGGATAAGTAGGAGCTATTTCTTTAACTATTTTATATTTTATTCCATGATTAGATACAGCATTATAAGTTCCATCAGCATTGGCAGTAAATAAGTTGTCAACACTTGGAATAGAAGTAGAATCGTTACTAGATGCAGCAGTAGTTATAGTTTCTGGAACTTTTGAAGTTTCTTTTGTTTCAACTTCAGGTTCTTTATTTATTTCTTTTTTAGGTTCAGTTTTTTTAGGGATTGTTTTCTTTGAAACAGGTTTGGGTGTTTCAGGTTTTACTATTTCTTTTTTGGGCTTTTCTTGAGGTTTAGGAACTTCAACAACAGGTAGGGGAGCTGGAGCAGCTGCAGGGACAGCTCTACTTATTTGAGTAAAAGTGACTGGAACACTTTGTTTTAAGAAATTATCTTTGCTATCTAAATCTTTTGTAACAGTTGGAAGCCCCAATCGTAAAAAGAGCATTCCATGTAATAGAAGTGCTATAATAAAGTATCTCTTCATATTAAACCTCTTGTCCTTTACTCATAAAAATTTATTCCTAAATTTTCTATGCCATGTTTTTTGACTTTAGTTATGATATCAATAATATTTTGATATTTCAAATCTTTATCCCCAGTTATAGAAACACTTTTTGCTCCATTGAGATAATAATCTATCTCGTCAAAAGTTATTTCTACATTTTTTTTATTTCCAAAAGTGATAAAATATCTATTGTCTTTATCAATAATAATTTCTAGATTTTTATCATCATTTTCTTCACTAGTCAGTGTTGAAGTTGGAAGATCGATATCAATATTCCCATATTTATTAAATGTTGTAGAAACTATGAAAAATATTAAAAGTAAAAACACCACATCTATAAGCGGTGTCAAATCAGGAGTGAGAAGTGCTCTTTTTTTCTTATATCTAGCCATTTTTATCCCCTCACAATATTAATAACATTAGTTGTTATTTTATCTATTTCCTCTTCAATTTCCTCAATTCTTTTATTTAAAAGATTATATACAACTAGTGCAGGAATAGCGATAGAAAGACCAGCTGCTGTAGTTATCAAAGCTTTTGAGATACTGTCGGCTACAATTGTTGGATCCCCTGCTCCAAATTTAGCAAGATCTTTAAATGCATCTATCATTCCTGTAACAGTTCCTAAAAGTCCAAGCATAGGAGCTACATGAGCTATTATACCTAAGATATGAAGTCTTTTTTCCAGCGGACTGATTTCATCCATCTCAATTTCTTTTATTATTTGATCAAATTGGTGAAAGTCTTTTAGGTTAGTATCACATATATTGCATCTGCAAAGAAATTTTTTAACTGTGCACCCAACAGAATTTCTTTCTTTATCACAAATTTCAATAATTCTACACATATCTCTATTAGAAACAGCCATTATTACTTCTTTCCTAAAATTTCTGTTCATAGTCTTTTCCTTTTTAAAGAAAAAGAATAATCTTTCAATTATAACAGTTGTAGAGATAAGAGATAGTATGAAAAGTACCCACATCAGTGGACCTCCAACTTTAAAATAGTACATCATTTCAGTATGTTCCTCCTAAAAATTTAATTAAAGTTTTTCTATAAGCTCTTTAAAATATACATAAGCATTATTTAAATCTGTTTCATCAGGGTGAAAGCTTGCATCTTTCCATCTTTTTATTCTCTCTGGATTTGGTCCATGAGGATGGTCAGGTCCGAATTTAGTTTTCATCATTTCTATAAGTTTAGGATCAATAGCACCTTGACACAGGAAGTGTCCTAATACTTTATTTTCATTCTCTGTAAAAAGTTTTGTTATATTTTCAATACAGTCTAAAGCATGTTGTGAATCAGGATAAGCTCCAAGTGTAAAGAAAAATGCTGTGTTTTTATTTTTGATAGTTTTTATAAAGTTCAATGCTTTTGCATCTGCTGTACCTTTATCTATCCAAGTTCCTACAATAATCAAATTGTAATCCAGATTGTTTACTTCTGCAATATCTTTTATTTCAGAATTTTCTATAGCTTTAGCAATAGATTCAGCAACCTTTTTTGTATTACCAGTTTTTGTAGAATAAGTAACAAGTGTTTTCATTAAAAAACCTCCTAAAATTTTATCATCACATAAGTTATACCAAAAAATACTTTTAAAGTCAAATAATTTCAAAAACTATAATTTTGTATTGAATAAATTTTTGCTTGACAATAAAACAAATTAATATTAATATAAAAACACTGAAATAAAATATGGTTTGAAGAAAACAAATGTTTGTATACTTTAAAGTATAGCAAAATTTTCAAGGAGGAACACATGGAAAAAAATTTACTACTGTTTGATAAGAGGCTAAAATCTCATCATGACAGTAATAGTTTGATTAACAAATATATTAAAAGTGAAAGGGCTGATAAGGAAAGTTTTGACTTATTGCTTCAAGAAAATCCTGATGGGAGAAAGAAAGCGATATATGTACATACACCATATTGTGATAAAATATGTTCTTTTTGCAATCTTAACAGGAAGCAGATAGATGGAAGTCTTGATTCATATGCTCAATATATAGCAGATGAATTTGATAAATATGGGCAGACAAATTATTTTAAAAAAAGTGAATTTGAAGTAATATTTTTCGGTGGAGGGACACCTACTGTATATAAACCCCATCAACTTGAAATAATACTTGAAAGTATAAAAAGAAATGTAACTTTAACAAAAGATTATGAATTTACATTTGAAACTACACTGCATAACTTAACTGAGGAAAAGTTAGAAGTTATGATGAAGTATGGAGTAAATAGATTGAGTGTAGGAATACAGACATTTTCTGATAGAGGAAGAAAATTTTATAACAGAACTTATGGGAAAGAAGAGGTAATTGAAAGACTTAAAAAGTTAAAAGCTTTTTTTAAGGGAGATGTGTGTGTGGACATTATCTATAATTTTCCTGATGAAACTTTAGAAGAAGTAATTGAAGATGCAAGAATTGTAAAGGAATTAGAATTAAGCAGTGCAAGTTTTTACTCTCTTATGGTACATGAAGGTTCAAAATTATCAAAGGATATAGAAGCAGAAAAAGTAAAGCTAGAAGAAGATATGAAAAAAGATTATCTTCTATATCAACACTTTATAAATGAAATGCTAAGGGAAGATAAATATCATGTTCTTGAATTGACTAAAATAGCTAAGAACAATGGAGATAATTATAAATATATTAAAGTTAGAAATACTGGAGGAGATACTTTTCCAATAGGAGTAGGTTCTGGAGGATCAGTTCATGGAATTGGAGTTTATAGAATGAGTAAAGAGATGTCGTTTTATTCTAAACAGACTGATTACCATGAAAAGTTTTCAAGACTCTCTGGATTTATGCAGTTTCCAATAATAAATAAGGGAGATGTAAGAAATATTTTATCAGAAGAAGAATATAAGTATTTTGCTGAAAAAATGAAAGATTATGAAAAGAAAGGATTGTTGAATGAAAAAGAGGACTCTTTTGTTTTAACGCAAAGTGGGATATTCTGGGGAAATAATATTTCAAGTGACATTATAATTTATGTTATGGAAAAGCTTTTTAATAAATAAGTTTTTATAAGAATAATTAATATATATTAAGAATTTCGGAGGGAGAAACAAATGAGCAAGAAATCAATAGGTTTAATCTGGGTAGCTCTGGCAGCAGCAGCATATGGACAACATGAAGTAGATTTAGGAAAAAGTGTTGTTTATTCAACGACAGGGTTTGAAACTGAAATGAGAAAAACAGCAAGCAATCCAAGTATAGTTACAGCTAAAGAAATTGAAGAAAAAAATTATAAGACAGTAGATGAAATATTAGCTGATATTCCTAGTGTTAACATTGTAAAGCAAGGGAAAGATTCAATAATTGATTTGAGAGGACAGGGAGATAAGGCTAAACAAAATGTACAAATACTTGTAGATGGAGTGCAAATGAATTCTCTTGATACTTCAATGACAGCTACTCCTATCAATACAATATCACCAGACAGTATTGAAAGAATAGAGGTGCTTCCAGGTGGAGGTTCAGTTCTTTATGGAAGTGGAACTTCAGGAGGAGTAGTAAACATCATTACTAAAAAGGGAACTGGAAGAAAGGCAACAGTAGGATTTGACCATGGGCAATATGGAAGTAATAAAACTAATGTAGCTGTAGGAGAAAGTTTTGGAAACTTTGATGTAAATCTTGCTTATACTAAAAATAATGCAAAGGGATATAGAGATTATGATAAATCTGATTCTGATTATTTTCAAGGGGATATCAGATATAGAATATCTGATACACAGAATATTGGATTTAAATATTCAAAATATAAAGCAGATGAAACTTATCCTGATATGTTGACTAGAGATGAAGTGAATGGAGATAGAGAACAATCAGGACTTGTATCAGGAGAACATAGTAAAACAAAAACAGATAAAGATGAATATATTTTAACTTATAATAATAAATTAAGTGAAAATCTTGATTTGAATTTAGTATTATTCTCACAGGAAACAGAGATGAAAATAAACAGCAGAAGTTATCAGGGAGATACGGGTCATATGAAACTTTGGATGACACAAAATGCTTTGTTTAAAGATGAAAAACAAGGAATTAAAACTAAAATGAGATATTCATATGGAGAAGGAAGCTCAGTAATTTTTGGTTTAGAATATATTGATAATGACGCAAAAAGAGATAGTTTAATGGATATGCCTCCAATGATGAATAGTTTAAAGACTATAAATGATTTAAATAAAAAGACATACAGCGGATTTGTAATGAATAACTATGTATGGAATAATTTTGAATTTGCTCAAGGAATTAGATATGAAAAGGCAGAGTATGATGTTAAGAAATATGGTTCAAGAATAAAAAGCGGAGCAACAGTACAAGATCCAAGTATTTCGATGACTACAGATGAAGATAATTTTGCTTATGAATTGTCTGCAAATTGGCTATATTCTGATACTGGTAAAACTTATGTAAGATATGAAAGAGGATTTACTTCTCCACCACCAGCTTTATTAACAAACAAATCTCCAGAAAAAGGATATTATTTAAATGATTTAAAATCAGAAAAATATGATAACTTTGAAATTGGTGTATCAGACTATATAGGATTTACAAGTTTAAATGCTTCAGTATTCTATACACTCACTAAAGATGAGATAACTAGTGAAACTGAGGGAATGATGGGAGGAAGCACAACAATAGATAATTACAACTTAGGAAAAACAGAAAGAGTTGGATTTGAATTAAAAGCTGAACAATATCTTGGAAAACTTACTTTATCTCAATCTTATGCATATATTAATGCAAAAATTAAAGATGGAGAAGTAAAAAGTGTAGATGTATCTGGAAACAGAGTAGCTAATGTACCAAGAAATAAATTTAATATTGGAGCTAACTACAGATTTACTGATAACTTCAATTTAGGTGCAGAAGTAGTATATGTAGATGATATATACTTAAATAACCAAAACTTGGGAGGAAAAACTAACTCTCATACTGTGGCCAACATCAGAGCAAACTATAACTTTAACTTTGGTTTAAGTTTATATGCTGGAATTAACAATTTATTTAATGAAAAATATTATGAAGATGTAGATTATAGCGTATCTAAAGGATATACATATGACCCAGCAGCTGAAAGAAATTATTATGTAGGATTCAGATATAGTTTATAAAATAAAATTGTGAGGAATAAAAATGGAAAAAGTTTTACCGTTGTTATTAATAATAGGAACTTTGGCAGCAGGAATACTCTCTATACCTTTAGGGAGTGTTCCTATTCCTCTGGAATATATATTTAATCCAGAGAAAGCCCCTGAATATATAAAAATTATAATCTTTAATTTAAGACTGCCTAGAATAGTGATGTCAATTCTTGTGGGAATGATGCTTTCTTCTAGTGGAGTAGTAGTACAGACCGTATTTCAAAATCCGTTAGCTGATCCATATATTATAGGAATAGCAGCAAGTGCTACATTTGGAGCAGTTATAGCTTTTGTTTTTAATATGCCTGACTATATGTATGGAGTTATTGCATTTTTTACTTGCCTGTCAAGTACACTTCTCATTTTTAAAATGGCAAAAAAAGGTAATAAAGTCAATGTAGCTACTCTTCTTATAGTAGGAATAGCAGTGTCTTCATTTCTAGGAGCATTTACATCTTTTGCCATGTATTTGATAGGAGAGGATTCTTTTAAAATAACTATGTGGATGATGGGGTATTTAGGAAATGCTACATGGAATAGAGTAATATTTTTAGCAATACCTCTTGTTTTTTCTGTAAGTTATTTTTATTTAAAAAGAAATCAATTAGATGCTTTACTTTCTGGAGATGAGGAAGCACATTCGCTGGGAATAGATGTCAACAAATTAAAAGTAAGAACTTTGACTGTAGCAGCTTTAGTAGTTGCATTTTCTGTAGCTTTTTCAGGAATGATAGGTTTTGTAGGACTAATAGTACCTCATACAATGAGAATGCTTTTAGGGCCATCTAATTCAAAACTTCTTCCAAGCACTATACTGGCAGGAGGATTTTTTCTGCTTATATGTGATACATTTGGAAGATTAGTACTGGCTCCTACAGAAGTTCCAATAGGAGTTATCACAGCGTTTTTTGGTGCACCATTCTTTTTATATCTGGCACTTAGAAACAAAAGGAGAGATTTCTAATGGAAGTAATAAAAATAGAAAAACTTAATTTTTCCTATGGAAAAAGAAAAATATTAAATGATATAGATTTAACTATAGCAGATAAAAAACTTACAGGTATTCTTGGACCCAATGGTTGTGGGAAAACTACACTTCTAAAGAATATACTTGGATATTTACATAACAACTCTGGAAATATAGAAATATTAAATAAAAACAGTAGAAAATATACGCAAAAGGAAAAATCAAAATGTATATCTTTAGTTCCACAAAAATCACAGCTTATGTCAGCTATGAATGTAGAAGATTTTGTCCTTATGGGAAGACTACCTCATTTGGAAAACAATTGGAGTGGGTATACAAAAAAGATAGAGAAATAGCAGAAGATTCTCTTAAAGAACTTGGGCTTGAAAAGTTTTGTAATAGAACAGCAGTAACATTGTCTGGTGGAGAATTTCAGAGAGTACTTTTGGCAAGAGCCATAGCACAGGATACAGATATAATTTTATTAGATGAACCAACTTCTGCTCTTGATTTAAATCATGCTTTGGAACTAATGGAAAAAGTAAAAGAAATAATACACAAAAAAGGAAAAACAGCAGTTGCTGTCCTTCATGATCTTAATCTTGCTTCTATGTTTTGCGATGAAATAATAATGCTGAAAAATGGAAAAGTATATTGCAAAGGGACTCCTAAGGAAACTATGACTAAAGAGAATTTAAAAAATATCTATGATTTAGAAAGTGAAATATTTTATACAGAAGAAGGGATACCTTATATAATTCCAAAACTTAAAAAGGAGAAAAGATGAAAAGAGTAAGAAAAAGTATTGTACTGTTATTTATTTTAATGTTGGGAATAAATATTTATTCTATGGAAATAAAAGATAAAAAATAATAGATAATTATGGGAATAGTATTGAACAAAGGGAATATAGGAAAATAGTAGTACTTGATCCAGCTGTAGTGGAAACTTTTTATATGTTAGGAGGAGAAAGTAAAATAACAGCTATAGGAAAGACTGCTATGAGTGAGATATATCCTGTAGAAAAAACAAAGAATTTAGCAAATGTAGGAACGATAACAAAACCAAGTATAGAAAAAATACTTTCATATACTCCTGATTTAGTTATTCTCAATGCAATGGCAGCATCTACAGGAGAAAGTTTAAAAGAATTAAAAATACCATTCATAATAAATACAGCTGGAAATATTTCAGATATATTTTTAAATATAAAAATATATGGGGATATAACTGGTAAAAAGGCAGAAGCTGAAAAACTATATATCAATAGTGAGGAAAAATTAAATAATTTAAAGAAAAAAGTAAAAGAAAGTCCATTGAATTTAAAAGGAGCTGTATTATATACAGTATCTCCAATGATGGGATTTAATGAGAAATCTCTTCCTGGGGAAATATTGGATATACTGGGAGTAGAGAACATAGCTGATAATCTTATAGGAGATAAACCTATAATATCACAAGAGTTTTTATTGAAGAAAAATCCAGATTTTTTAGCTGGAGCTATGAGTATAAAATCTGCTAAAGATATAGCAAACAGTAATCCTGCAGTAAAAGAAACAACAGCAGGAAAGAAAGGAAACTTTTTTATTGTAGATTCAAGTAAAATATTAAGAGGTTCTCCAAGAATATTTGAAGCAGTAGAGGAATTTTATTTAGAATTATTAAAAATAAATAAGTAAATAATATAGAATCAGATGAAAATTTAGCTTGCTAGATATTTCGTCTGATTTTTTATTTTATAAATATATTTATTTTCTGTTGTCATAACTAATAAAGTGGTTATGATATTTTTTTATGAAGAAAAAATATTTTTTATAATCAAATTTTATTTGTTTTTTTAAATTTTAATTTTAAAGATATATATTATCGAAATATATTTTATTTACAAAATATTTTAAACACTTTAATTTAGCTTTTATAATTTTTTGTTCTTGACAATAAAAAAATAAATATTAATATAAGCTCAGGCATAAAAATTTTTATATTAAAATAAAATATTATTTTAATAGTAAAATATAGTTTTAAAATGTGAAACTTAGGAGGAAAGAATGACAAAAAATTTAATGCTATTTGATAAAAGATTAAAATCTCATCATGATAGCAATAGTTTGATTAACAAATATATTTCTGGAAAGAAGGCTGATAAAGAAGTTTTTGAAGCTGTATTGAGAGAGATTCCAGATGATAGAAGAAAGGCAATTTATGTACATACACCATATTGTGATAAAATATGTTCTTTTTGTAATCTTAACAGAAAGCAGATAGATGGAAGTTTAGATTCATATGCACAATATTTAGCTGATGAATTTGATAAATATGGGAGAACAGAATATTTTAAAAAAGGGATTTTTGATGTAATTTTCTTTGGTGGAGGGACACCAACTGTATATAAACCTCAACAACTTGAAATAATACTTGAAAGTATAAAGAGAAATGTTGTTTTAGCAGAAAATTATGAATTTACATTTGAAACAACTCTGCATAACCTTACTGAAGAAAAATTAGAAGTTATGATGAAATATGGAGTAAATAGATTAAGTGTAGGTATACAGACTTTTTCTGAAGCAGGAAGAAAATTTTATAATAGAACCTATGGAAAAGAAGAAACAATAGAAAAATTAAAAAAACTGAAAGAATTTTTCAAGGGAGATGTATGTGTAGATATTATATATAATTTTCCGAATCAAACAATAAATGAAGTATTGGAAGATGCAAGAATAGTAAAAAAATTGGAAATAAGCAGTGCAAGTTTTTATTCATTGATGGTTCATGAAGGTTCAAAATTATCTAAAGATATAGAAGCTGAAAAAGTGAAAATGGAAGAAGATATGAAAAAAGATTATCTGTTATATCAGCATTTTGTAGATGAAATGTTAAGAGGGAATCAATACCATATTCTTGAGCTAACAAAGATAGCAAGAAATGGTGGAGATGATTATAAGTATATTAAAGTAAGAAATACTGGAGGAGATACTTTTCCAATAGGAGTTGGGGCAGGAGGATCAGTTCATGGAATTGGAGTTTATAGAATGAGTAAAGAGATGTCTTTTTATTCACAACAGACTGAGTATCATGAAAGATTTTCAAAACTATCTGGAATAATGCAGTTTCCAGTAATATCAAAAGAGGCATTGAAAGACATTTTAAAAGAAGAGGAATTAAAGTTCTTTAGAGAAAGAATGAAAGAATACGAAGAAAAAGGTTTGGTAAAAGAAAATGAAGAAAGTTATGTTCTGACAACAGATGGGGTATTCTGGGGAAATAATCTTTCTAGTGATGTAATCATTTATGTTCTGGAAAAACTTTTTAAAAGTTAAAAATATATAAAACATCTGAAAGGAGATTGCGAAATGAGTAAAAAGACAGCTCTGCTTTGGGCAGTATTGGCAGCAACAGCATATGGAGAACAAAATGTAGATTTAGGAAAAAGTGTCATTTATTCTACAACAGGATTTGAAACTGAGATGAGAAAAACAGCAAGTAATCCAAGTGTAGTAACATCTAAAGAAATCAAGGAGAGGAATTATCAGACAGTTGATCAAATATTGAATGATATTCCAAGCATCAATATTGTAAAACAAGGAAAAGATTCGATAATTGACTTGAGAGGACAAGGAGATAAGGCAAAACAAAATGTACAGATACTTGTAGATGGAGTGCAGATGAACTCTTTAGATACTTCAATGACAGCTACACCTATAAATACAATAGCTGTGGATAATATTGAAAGAATTGAAGTTCTTCCTGGAGGAGGAAGTGTTCTTTATGGAAGTGGAACTTCTGGAGGAGTTGTAAATATTATAACTAAAAGAGGAACTGGAAGAACAGCAACAGTTGGATTTGATCATGGACGATATGGAAGTAATAAAACTAATGTAGCTGTAGGAGAGAGTTTTGGAAACTTCGATGTAAATCTTACATATACAAAGAATGATAGGGAAGGGTATCGAGATTATGATAAATCTGATTCTGACTATTTTCAGGGAGATATTAGATATAGAATATCAGATACACAAAATATAGGTTTCAAATATTCAAAATATAAAGCAGATGAAACATATCCTGAAATGTTGACAAGAGCTCAGGTAGAAGATGATAGAAAACAATCAGGACTTATAGATGGAGAGCATAGTAAAACAAAAACAGATAAAGATGAATATGTTTTAACTTATAATAATAAATTCACTGAAAATCTTGATTTGAATTTAGTATTATTTTCTCAGGAAACAGAGATGAAAATACATGGTAGAAGTTATCAAGGGGCAATGGGACCAATGAAACTCTGGATGACACAAGAGGCTTTGTTTAGAGATAAAAAGAAAGGTATAAAATCGAAATTGAGATATGCCTATGGAGAAGGAAGTTCAGTGATATTCGGATTGGAATATATTGACAATGATGCTAAAAGAAAAAGTTTGATGAATATGCCTCCAATGATGAATAATATACTTACAGTCAATGATTTGACTAAAGAAACAATAAGTGGATTTGTAATGAATAACTATGTATGGGGAAATTTTGAATTTGCTCAAGGGGTAAGATATGAGAGAGCAGACTATAAAGTAAAAAGAACAAGTTCAACTGGCCCTGGAATAGATACAACTACAGATGAAGATAATTTCGCATATGAAGTATCAGCTAATTATCTATATTCAGATACAGGAAAAACATATATTAGGTATGAGAGAGGATTTACATCACCTCCACCAGCATTGCTGACAAATAAAAATGCAGCAGGATATTATTTAAATAATCTTAAATCAGAAAAATATGATAATTTTGAAATTGGAGTATCAGATTATATAGGATTTACAAGTTTAAATGCATCAGTATTTTATACAATCACTAAAGATGAAATAACTAGTGAAACTTCTGGAACAATGGGAAGTGCCAGTATGACTATTGATAACTATAATCTGGGAAAAACAGAGAGAGTAGGATTTGAACTTAAGGCAGAACAATATATAGATAAACTTACTTTATCTCAATCTTATGCATATATTAATGCAAAAATTAAAGATGGAGAAGTAAAAGGTGTAGATGTATCTGGAAATAGAGTAGCCAATGTACCTAGAAATAAATTTAATATAGGAGCAAATTATGCTTTTACAAATAGATTTAATGTAGGTGGAGAAGTTGTATACATAGATGATGTTTATTTAAATAACAAAAATCTAGGAGGAAAAAAGAACTCTCATGTAGTAACAAATATCAGAGCAAACTATAACTTTGATTTTGGGTTAAGCTTACATGCTGGAATAAACAATGTGTTTGATAAAAAATATTATGAAGATGTAGATTATACAGAATCAACAGGAACATTTACATATGATCCTGCAGCTGAAAGAAATTATTATGTAGGGTTCAGATACAGCTTATAAAATAAAAAATAAGAATGAGGAAATAAAATGGAAAAAGTTTTACCTATAGCATTAACAATAGGAATTTTTATAGTAGGAATACTCTCTATACCCTTAGGGAGTGTTCCTATTCCTCTGGAATATATATTTGCACCAGAGAAAGCCCCAGAATATATGAGAATAATAATATTTAATCTAAGACTTCCTAGAATAGTCATGGCAGTTCTTATAGGAATGATGCTTTCATCAAGTGGAGCAGTAGTACAGACAGTATTTCAAAATCCACTAGCAGATCCATATATTATAGGAATAGCTGCAAGTGCAACTTTTGGAGCAGTTATAGCTTTTGTATTTGGTATGCCAGACTTTATGTATGGGATTATTGCTTTTATTACATGTTTGATAAGTACTCTAATGATTTTTAAAATGGCTAAAAAAGGGAATAAAGTAAATGTGGCTACTCTTCTTATAGTTGGGATAGCAGTTTCTTCATTTCTGGGAGCGTTTACTTCTTTTGCCATGTATATGATAGGAGAGGATTCTTTTAAAATAACTATGTGGATGATGGGATATTTAGGAAATGCAACTTGGAAAAGAGTTGTTTTCATACTAATACCATTGATATTTTCTGTTGGTTATTTTTATTCAAAAAGGAATCAATTAGATGCTTTACTATCAGGAGATGAAGAAGCACATTCACTGGGAGTAGATGTAAATCGCCTAAAAGTTAAAGTTTTAACAGTATCTGCACTGATAGTAGCTTTTTCAGTAGCTTTTTCAGGAATGATAGGCTTTGTAGGACTTATAATTCCACATACTATAAGAATGATTGTAGGACCTTCTAATACAAAAATGCTTCCAAGTACTATATTGGCAGGGGGATTTTTTCTTCTTATATGTGATACATTTGGAAGAATAGTATTGGCACCAGTAGAAGTACCAATAGGAGTAATAACAGCATTTTTTGGTGCACCATTCTTTTTATATTTAGCTTTAAGAAATAAAAGGAGAGATTTTTAATGGATATAATAAAAGTAGAAAAATTAGATTTCTCTTATGGGAACAGGCAGATATTGAAAGAAATAGATTTAGATATAAAATCAAAAAGGTTGACTGGAATACTTGGACCTAATGGTTGTGGGAAATCTACATTGCTGAAAAATATACTTGGATATTTAAAAAATGACTCAGGAAATATAAAAATATTGGATAAAGATAGCAGAGATTATACTCAAAAAGAAAAAGCAAAATGTATTTCATTAGTTCCACAAAAATCCCAGCTTATGTCTGCTATGGATGTAGAGGATTTTGTTTTAATGGGGAGGCTTCCACATTTGCAAAACAGCTGGGACGGCTATAGTCAAAGAGATAAAGAAACAGCATATAGATGTATATGTCAGCTGGAACTTGAGAGTTTTATAAAAAGAAAAGCAGTTACTCTTTCAGGAGGAGAATTTCAGAGAGTTCTTTTAGCAAGAGCATTGACTCAGGAAACAGAAATAATACTTTTAGATGAACCTACTTCTGCTCTTGATTTGAATCACGCAATAGATCTTATGGAAAAAGTGAAGAAAACAATAACTGAAAAAGGAATAACAGCAGTTGCAGTTCTGCATGATCTTAATCTTGCAGCTATGTTTTGTGATGAAATAGTTATGATGAAAGATGGAAAAGTATACTGCAAAGGAAGCCCCAAGGAAACATTTACAGCTGCTAATTTAAAGGAAATATATGAATTGGAATGCAGTATTTTCTATACTGAAAATGATATTCCTTATATAATTCCCAAATCAAAAGGAGGGAATAAATGATAAAAAAATTGATGATTGCAGCATTAATGCTTATATCAACTAAAGAAATGCTTGCTTTGAAAATAGAAAACAATTTCGTAAAAGACAACTATGGAAATAGTATAGAGATTAAAGAATATAATAAATTGATTGTACTGGATCCAGCAGTGGTAGAAACTATATATCTATTAAATGGAGAAGAGAAAATAGTTGCAATTGGAAAAACTGCAATGAGTAAAATATATCCTGAAGAAAAAACGAAAGATTTAGAAAGTGTAGGAAATATATCAAAACCAAGTCTTGAAAAAATATTATCTTATACTCCTGATTTGGTAATATTAAATGGAATGTCAACTAAGACAGGAGAAACTTTAAAAAGTTTGAAAATACCTTATCTCATAAATGAGGCTGGAAATATACAGGAGATATTAGATAATATAAATGCTTATGGAGAAATACTTGGAAAAAAAGAAGAAAGTAAAAAGCTTTATGAAGATAGTGCAGCTAAACTAGATGAGCTAAAAGAAAAAATAAAGAACAAGCCTCTTGGATTGAAGGGAACAGTACTCTATTCTGTATCACCAATGATGGGATTTAATAGTAAGACTTTGCCAGGAGAAGTTCTTGAACTTCTTGGAGTGGAAAATATAACTAATAGTCTTACTGGGGAAAGACCAATAATATCACAAGAATTTCTTTTGAAGGAAAATCCAGATTTTTTAGCAGGTGCTATGAGTATAAAATCAGTTGATGACATTAAAAATAGTAATCCTGCTATAAAAGAGATAAAAGCAGGGCAGAAAAATAATATTTTTATTGTAGATTCTAATAAAATATTAAGAGGATCTCCAAGAATTTTTGAATTAATATTGGAATTTTATGATGAACTTTTAAAAGTAGAAAAATAGAGATGATAAGTATTTCAGAGTTCTATTGCTGTATATTGGTATTTACAACAATTGAAATAAATTTTAGAAATCAGAAAGTTAACACAATTAGCAAAAGTGAGTAGAATGTAAAAACAGTGAACTTAGAATTTAGTAAGCTCACTGTTTTTAATTTTAAAAATAAAGTAAATGATAAATGTTTTTAGTAAAAAAGTTTTAAAGATATATTTTTGTTTAGTAAACTGTTCTTTTTTATCTCAATGTTTTAAGTTTTAGAATATGAAAACTTACTCCTATAAATACCACAACAAGCATTATTCTTATGTGAAGATGATTCAGCTTATACATTGAAAATCCTATACTTAAAATTAGAAGGGAAATGGCAGTTATTTTATTTTTTAATGTTATTCCCTTTTTTTCATTATAATCTCTAATATATTGCCCAAAAATTTTGTTGTTCAAAATATAATTGTGAAATTTTTCAGAAGAACGATTGAAACAATAAGCACTAAGCAATAAAAATGGAGTAGTGGGCAGAAGTGGAACTATGATACCTACTATTCCCAATGCTAGAGAAACAAAACCTAAAATAAATAATAATTTTTTCTTAACCATGATTAACTCCTTTTTTTATATCTATATAGATGATAATATTAAATTAGATTTATGTCAATATAAAAAAATTTAAAATAAAAATATTTTGAAAAGCAAAATTAATGTGATAATAGTATTATACTATTGCTTTTATGAAATCTACTAGAACACTTGCGATTTTAATCGTGAGAGCTTCAGAGAAAGATAAGGTCAATATAAAATTGTTATATAATAATTTAACTAAAATTTTCTGTGTTATAATCAGTTGAATATTATGTTTGAATACGGCAAGATTTTAAATATAGATTATGTTATAATAATATTAAAAAGAAATGTGGGAGAAATAAAGTAGGTTAGATAGGGAATTCTTTTATAAAAATATTAGATATGGATAATTAAAGAGGTGAAATAAATTTTGCATGAAGATTTAATTTACGAAATACTTTCTGTGGTAGATGAAATTCCAGAAGGTCGTGTTGCTACTTATGGACAAATAGCGAAGCTAATAGGGAAAGATAAAAATGCAAGACTTGTAGGAAAAGTTCTCAGTATGGCAGAGTATTATGGAGAATATCCTTGCCATAGGGTAGTTAATCATGCTGGACGACTTGTTCCTGGGTGGAGTACACAAGGATTTTTGCTGCAGAAAGAAGGGGTTGTTTTAAAAAATAAAACTCATGTAGACTTAAAAAAGTATCAATGGAATTATACTGAATAAAGGGAATATTGAGGTTATTTCAACTTTTTTAGAAATAATATTACAAAATTTAAATTAGAGAGTAAAGAAAAAATATTAAAAAAAATCATTCAATAATAAATTTAAAAATTAGAAGTTTTTAAATTTCGTTCCAGTTGCCTGGTATATCTGGTATAAATAGGTTGAATAGTAACTAATAGAAGAAAAATAAAAAAGCTGGCATATTCAAGCCAGCTCTTTAATTTTATTCTAAGACTTCAAACTCTGGATCGCTAAATTCATCTTTTTTTATATTGCCACTGGAATAATATATGTTATTCCAAAGGATAGCTTCATTTTTTGATATATATTCTTTAGCTTTTTCTCCATTAAGATAGTATTCTTCTAGAATTTCATTATTATTTTGATCTATATATCTTTTTTGATATATATTACCATTCGTGTAATACAAAGTTATAGATAATGGTTTTTCATCTACAAATTCAGCTAAATATTCTATACAGCCAGATGGGTAATAAAAGACAGCTTTTCCATTTAATCTGCCATTTTTATAATCAACTGAACTTAATAAACGCCCTTCTTCATCTTTAGTTACAAGAGTTCCAGTATAGGCATCAGCTTCTCCATTGATAAAAATAATACCAGAATCTATGTAGAGTTTAGGGTTTATTACTAATCTTTCAGAAAAACTTACAACTGAAAGCAACAAAAAAATAAGTGATACAATTTTTTTCATATCTTGCCCCTTTTGGTTTTTATATAATTCAAAAAAAGATTAGTATCTATATATTTTTTTATCATTTTTGATGCCTGAAGTATCCAGTTCAAGTTTTATAAGTTTAAAATCATTTCCTATTGTAGATTTTATACTTCTATTTATTTCTGCACTGATTTTTTGTGCATAGACATCATAACTTCCAATGTTTACTTCTGAACCTACAGCAAATTCAACATCTACTTCTACAGCTTTGTCATCTTCAATATCTACATCAATTTCTTTTATAATTATTTTTTTACCAGCCTCAAGAACAGGAAAATTTTTATAAATTTCACCAGCTAATATATGCTCCTCTCTATCAAAATCACCAGCAAAAGCAACTGCAGATAAAAGACAAAACATACCTAATAATGTTTTTTTCATTTTGTTTTCCTCCTACTAAAGTTATATGTTTTACAAATCTTCCCCAGATGTTATCATATAGCTTTATTTTCCACAGCATTTTTTATATTTTTTTCCACTTCCACAAGGGCATGGGTCATTTCGTCCTATTTTATTTTCATTTATAATAGTTCCCTGTAAAGGAAGCCATTTTTGGTAATACCATTTACCATTCTTTTTTACAAAGTAACTTTTTTCATGATGAATCACAGTTTTTCCATTTTCTTTATATGTAGCTTTAAATTCAACTATTCCATCATTATCATTTTCAGTCCCTTTTTCAGTATTTACAATTTCAAGTCCCAGCCATTCTGATTCTCTAGACCATTTTTCAGATTCAGCCCAATCTATGCCACTCATATTATCAGGATCATGAGTATTTTTAATAAATTCTATATCTCCTGTAACATAGGCATTATATCTTGCTCTCATTAATTCTTCTGCTGTTTTTATTTCCATTAAAATTCTCCTGCCAGTTTATCTAAGTTTTCTCCTGTAACTCTAAATACTGTCCATTCGTCCATAGGAATAGCTCCCATTTTTTTATAGAATTCAATAGATGATTTATTCCAGTCAAGGCACCACCATTCTACTCTACCATAATTATTATCTTTTGCTACTTTTCCTAAAAAAGAAAGCATAATTTTTCCTATTCCCTTGTTTCTGTATTCAGGCTTAACATAGAGGTCTTCAAGGTATACTCCTGCTCTTCCTAAAAAGTTGAAAAATTATTAAAGAAAAGTGCAAAACTTACAGGTTCACCATTTAATTCACCAAAAACTACTTGAGCCTTTTTATTCACAAATATAGATTCTCTTAATATCTCCTCAGTTGCTACCACTTCATTTAAAAGATTTTCATAATCAGCAAGTTCTTTTATAAATTTTAAAATAAGAGGACACTCTTCCTCAGTTGCAAACCTTATAGTAAAACCATCTAATTTTGTCTGAAACTTTTCCATTTTTCCCTCCTGAAAGAATAGTATAAGTATAACACTTATTTTAATATATTATACATGAACTTATGAACAAAAGTCAATTTTAAGCAATAACTATTAAAAAAAATATAAACTCAATATATAGAAAAATTTTAACTTATATTTCTAAAAATATAAATTTTCAGAAATGTTTGAAATATATGTAAGAGAGTTTTTAAAATAAATTTAAATTTACCTATTGACTAATCGAGATTTATTAGCTATATACAATAGTACAATGAATTAGAAGTAAAATATCAGAAAGAACTTTCCAAAACAATAAGGGGGCATAATTATGAGAAACTTTGAAACAAGCAACATAAGAAATATATCTCTTTTAGGACATAGAGGAAGTGGAAAAACTACTCTTACAGAAGCTTTACTGTATATTTCTAAATTTACAAATAAAATGGGATCTGTAGAAGAAGGAACAACAGTATCTGACTTTGACAAAGAAGAAACTCGTAGACTGTTTTCAATAAATACTTCAATAGTTCCTGTAGAATATGGTAATTGTAAATATAATTTTCTAGATACTCCAGGATATTTTGATTTTTCTGGTGAAGTATACTCAGCAGTAAGAGTTTCAGGAAGTGCAGTTATAGTAATGGATGCTACATCAGGAGTAGAAGTAGGAACTGAAAAAGCATGGAGAATATTAGAAGAAAAAAGCTTCCAAGAATAATTTTTATTAATAAAATGGATAAGGGATATATTAATTATGAGAAATTGCTACGTGAAATGAAAGAAAAATTTGGAAAGAAAATTGCTCCTTTCTGTGTACCAATTGGTGATAAAGAAGAGTTTAAAGGATTTGTAAATGTAGTAGAATTAATAGGAAGAATATTCAATGGTGTAGAATGTGTAGATGGACCTATACCTGAAGATTTAGATATATCAGAGGTAAGAAGTCTACTTCTTGAAGCTGTAGCAGAAACTGATGAAGTATTAATGGATAAATATTTTAATGGAGAAGAATTTACTTTGGAAGAGATAAAAGCAGGACTACATAAAGGAGTGGTTTCAGGAGATGTAGTTCCTGTAATAGTGGGATCAGCTATACAAGGAATAGGGGTTCATACTTTATTTAAAATGATATCTGATTATATGCCTACACCAACTGAAATGTTTAATGGAGAGAGAATTGGAACTAATCCTGTTACTGGAGAGCCAGAAGTCAGAAAGATATCTAAAGATGAACCTTTCTCAGCAATAGTTTTTAAAACTCTTGTTGACCCATTCATTGGAAAAATATCATTGTTTAAAATTAATTCAGGAACATTAAAGAAAGATACAGAGGTATTGAATTCTAATAAAAATAAGAAAGAAAGAATAGCTCAGATTATATATTTAAGAGGAAATAAACAGGAAGAAGCACAAGAGCTTGTAGCAGGAGATATTGGAGCTACAACTAAACTTCAGTTTACTCAGACTGGGGACACACTTTGTGATAAAGATAAACCTATAGTTTATGACAGTATAGAACTTCCAGAAGCTTGTCTATATTCAAGTGTGGAACCTGCTCAAAAAGCTGATGATGAAAAATTGAGTACTTGCCTCCAAAGAATGATGGAGGAAGATCCTACATTTGTTATGTACAGAAATTCTGAAACTAAGCAGCTGCTGATTGGAGGACAGGGAGAAAAACATTTATATGTAATTCTTTGTAAAATAAAAAATAAATTTGGAGTGCACGCTGTACTTACTGACCCAGTTGTATCTTATCGTGAAACAATAAAAGGAACAACATCTGTTCAAGGAAAACATAAAAAACAATCTGGTGGAGCAGGTCAATATGGAGATGTTCATATCAAATTTGAACCATGTAAAAATGAATTTGAATTTGTAGATGAAGTAAAAGGAGGAGTAGTTCCTAAAACATATATGCCAGCAGTAGAAAAAGGACTTCTTGAAGCAAAAGAAAAAGGAATACTTGCAGGATATCCTGTTATTAATTTTAAAGCAACTATATTTGATGGGTCATACCACCCAGTAGATTCTAATGAAATATCTTTTAAACAGGCAGCTATACTTGCATTTAGAAAAGGTATGGAATTGGCAAACCCAGTTCTTTTGGAACCTATAATGAAGCTTGAAATTGTAGTTCCTGAAAGTTACATGGGAGATGTAATGGGAGATATGAATAAACGTAGAGGAAGAATACTGGGAATGGAGCCTAATCAATATGGAGAACAAGTATTGAATGTAGAAGTTCCTCAAGCTGAAATATTAAAATATGCTCTTGATCTTAGAGCTATGACTCAAGGAAGAGGACATTATAGATTTGAATTTGCAAGATATGAAGAAGTACCAGAAGTATTGGCTAAGAAAATAATTGAAAGCAGAAAAGTATAATGTCATTGGCAGTAATTATTTCAGTATAAAAATGAAGAAGCTGACATAAAAATGGAATATATTTTATAAATATAAATAAGGGGTTGTTGCAAATTGATGATTTTTAATCATTTATTGGAACAACTCCTTTTTCTTTTCAGTATTTTTTTAAACTATTTGGAATATAGTGAACTCATTTTTTAGGTGCTGTATTTTAAGTATGTAACAGCTATTTTTAATTAAAATGTATATTTTATTCCTAAAGAAAGAGAGGATTCAAAATGATTTCTATTAATTAAACCATGAAGTCCAATGTTATATTCTAAAAGAGTTTTTGTAGTATATGAAGCATTTATATTTATAACTTCTGTATCTTTTGATACTTTTAATGCAGGTATTGTATAATGTACATCAGGTTTAAAAATAAAATCAGCATGAGTATTTCTAGGTTTTTTACTTGAATGATACCATGTAAAATCACCATTAATATTCCAATATTCAGAAATATTATATTTGTATTTTACCCCAGCTTTAGAAATAAGAGATGGAGATGTATTTTTTTTAACATTTAATGCATAATTATCTTCATCAGCAATTGTATCCTGTTTTTCATTGTATCCCTGATCTTTATTCCAGATATAATCTAATCCAGCATAAGGATATACATAATTTTTTTTATTATTTCCAGATAGGATATATCCAGTTTCCCAACCAAAAGAAGTAAGAAAGGAATTAAATTTTCCATCTATTTCTCTTTTATTATAATTATCTTCTCTGTCCAATATTCTTCTCTTTAAATCATGACGAGAGTATCCTAATCCTGTTTGAAAAATATTCAGCCAGTTGTTTTGAAGATAGGAAATACTTCCAATCAATGTAAATGAATCAATATTTTCTGTACTGCTTCCTTTATCTTTGAAATCAGCTTTGCTTCCTATATAACCATAATTTAAACCAAAAGTAAAATTATTCCAAGGAAAAATGGACTGTCCATTGAAACCATATGATCTATATGAATAAGCAGGGTGATAAGAATTTCCATAATATTTACCATAAGATGTAATAAGCTCAGCAGATTGAACATTCAAATTAGGATTGAAATTAAATTCTCTATTTAAAGAATAATTTCTTTCTCTAGCTTCCATATTATTAATTTCATGAATATTAGATTTTGGGTAATTATAAACAGAGTCATAAAAGCCACCAACTATATTATTATCAGGAGCAGGATTGTCAGATTTTTTATTTAGAATAAGGTATAATATTCCATTCTCTTTATCATATTCATAATTTCCAAGCCAGCCTTCAGCAACATTTGTCACATCTATTTTTCCTATACTGCTGTTATTATTATCTTTGATGTAGATAGTGGGTATTTTAATTACAGTATCATTTGTTACATATAATGAATCGATAGGTCTTTCATTAATTGTACCATTATTGATAAGTTTGCCAGTACTTAATGTAGGAGTAAGAAGATCACTTACCTGTATATTTAATGTTAATTTTATACCAGAATTAATAATAAAAGTTCCATGTAACTTTTCTTTTGATATAGGAGGCATAGAAACAGAAGATGGATTGTTTCTAAATTTATCAGGGACTACAAGAACCATATCTTTATTTAGATTCCATGTTCCTGATTTTATTGCTATATTGGAAAAGTTTTGAATAGTAAAATCAACTGTACCATTAGTAAGAGGCTTTTCTGTAGATGGAGTTTCAGATAAAATAAGAGTATCAGTACCTTTATTTCCTTCTACTATTCCCTTTATTTTAGAGGCAGTACCAAGTTCTAAAGTATTATTTCCATTTCCCATGAGGATAGCAATTTCTCCTTCCTGTTCTATTGTCCCATGATTTACAAAAGAAGAAGAATTACTTACAGAAACACCAACATTTCCTTTATTGGCAATTATACCATAATTTTCTCCATACCCTCCATTTTGTATTGCAAGTCCATAACTTGAGCCATTTTTTATTTCACCAGCAGCAGAATTTATAAATATACTATTGTATACAGCTACACCAAATTTTCCTTTATTAGCGATGATACCATTATTTACTCCCTTACTGTCAGAATCAATTGTGAATCCATAATTTCCACTATTGGAAATAGTTCCATCATTCGTACCAGTACTGTTATGTATATAGAAACCTGTATTTCCATCATTGGAGATTATTCCACTTTTTTCATTTATAGCTTCTTTAGTAGAATAGGCAGTGATTCCATATTCTCCTTTATTGTTGATTATTCCAAGATTAGATACCTTTTTCCCATCAATAAGTCTTATTCCAAAACTTCCATTATTGGAAATTTTACCACCATTTCCATTAACTATTACTGAATCACCAGATACATCAATTCCATAGTCACCATTATTTTTTATAGTACCAAAATTTTGTATTAAAGAAAATGAAGAACCAGTTATTCCATGGGAGCCGTCATTTTTTATAGTACCAGTATTCAATATATCTGTATGGGCAGTTCCTGTTATACCGTTGTAGATTGTGTCTGAATTAGTTATACTTTCATTTTCTTCAGCAGAACTATTTAAGTACATACCAAGAAATATGAAAATTAATAGATATTTTTTCATTTTTCTCTCCTTGTAAAGTATATATTAATTGATTTTCCCCTACACTTTACAGTTATTAGACAAAATTTTAAAAATCCTTTTATTTTTCAACAAATTATAGTAATATATAATAAAGAACTTTGATATAGAGGAGAAGTGTATGTTTATTCTTGAAAAAATAATCTCATCGACATTATTGTCACCATTACCATTTATTTTAATTTTTCTTTATATAGGATTAAAAAATATACTTAATAGGAAGATAAAATTTGGAATTATTTTAATTTTAATTGGAATTGGAACTTATTTAGGAACAAGTGATTTTTTTATAGATAGATTTCTTTTTAAATTGGAGAGCGAATATCCATTAATATCAACAGTAAAATTACGAGATGCAGATGTTTATATTCTTCTAGGAGGAGGAATAATTCCAAATAGTGCTGGGGGAAATGTACCAGCAGAGGGAGCCAATACAAGAATAATGAAAACAGCACAGTTTTATAATAAATATCCTAAAAAATATATGTATCTGGTGGAACACCACTTCAAAATAAAGAAAGTGAAAGTTCTGTGTACAAGAGAGAACTGATAGGGTTAGGAGTTCCAGCTGAAGATATTGTAATAGAGGAAAAAAGCAGAAATACAAAAGAAAATGCTGTATATATAAAAAAGATGATGGAAGAGGCAAAGGAAAAAAAGGCAGTATTAATTACATCAGCATTTCATATGCCTAGAAGTGTAAAAACTTTTGATAAAGGAGAGGAGGGATTAATATTTTATCCTGCTCCTTGTGATTTTATGGCAAAAAGTGAAACTGAAAATTTCTTTGATTACATTCCCAAGTATGTTAATTTTAAAAAATTGGGATTACTCTTGAAAGAATACATTGGAATGGTGTATTATAAAATAAGATATTAATTTATAAATAAAAGAAATTAAGGGGGAAAAATGCTGGGAAGAGAAATTTATATTCAAAGAAGAGAGGTACTTAAAAAAATCTGGGAAAAGGGGTAGTGATTCTTCCAGGAAATAATGAGTCACCTAGAAATTATAAAGATAACTGTTATTCTTTTAATCAGGATTCAACATTTCTTTATTATTTTGGAATGGATATTCCAAGTTTGATAGGGGTAATAGATATAGACAATAACAAGGAATATATATTTGGAACTGATTTTACATTAGATGATATAGTGTGGATGGGAGAACAAAAACTTCTTAAGACTTATGCAGAAGAAGTAGGAATAGAAAATTTTATTGAAATGTCAGAGTTTGAAAAATTTACAGCTCAATTAAAAAAAGATAAAAGAGAAATTCTTTTAATTCCTCAATATAGAGCAGATAATATAATGAAGCTAAGCAAGGCTTTAGAGTTGGATCCATTTAAGTATGATGAATACACATCTTTAGATTTGATAAAAGCTATAATAGAGCAAAGAAATGTAAAATCACAAATAGAAATTGATGAAATAGAAAAAGCTGTTAATATAACAAAAGAAATGCATATTACTGCTATGAAAACTGTAAAAGCTGGAATGAAAGAATATGAAGTGGTAGCAGCTATAGAAGCTGTAACAAAAAAATATTATGGAGAAACTTCATTTTTTACTATATTTACTAAAAATGGACATATTCTGCATAATCATGGATATGATAATACAATAGAAGATGGAGATATGATTGTTCTTGATTGTGGAGCAAAGAGCAAAGAAGGTTATTGTGGAGATATGACAACTGCTTTTCCTGTAAATGGAAAATATAGTGATAAGCAGAAAGATATGTATTCTCTATTGATAGAAATGTTTGAAAAAGCAGAGGAAATGGTAAGACCAGGAATAAATTACAAAGATGTACATTTAGCTGTTTCAAAAGTATTGACTGAAGGAATGATAAAAAGAGGATTGATGAAAGGTAATGCAGATGAAGCTGTAAAAGCTGGAGCTCATGCTGTATTTTTCCCACATGGGTTGGGACATATGCTGGGATTAGATGTACATGATATGGAAAATCTGGGAGAAGATCTTGTAGGATATGAAAGTTTTCCAAGGGATATGCAGTTTGGATTAAAATCTTTAAGACTTGCAAGAGTATTAAAAGAAGGATATGTATTTACTATAGAACCAGGAATATATTTCATTCCAGAACTTGTAAAAAGATGGAAAGCAGCAGGGAAATTTATGGAATATTTGAACTACGATAAAATAGAGGAATATTTTGGATTTGGTGGAATGAGGTATGAAGGAGATTTTGTAATTACTGCTGATGGTGCAAGAAGATTGGGAGATAAGATGCCTAAGTACTATTATGAAGTAGAAGAAATTATGAAAAAATAAGCTAAAGTAAATGGAGAAAATTATGGAAGCTGTATTTGGAGAAAAGAATGATTTTAAAAGCTGGATAGAGCTTGTAAAAATTGTAAGTGGAAATTTTCCAGGATTGGATTTAAAATGTTATAAAAATATATTAATTGAGAAAATAGAGAAGAAAGAAACTTTGGTAATAAAAGATGGAGAAAAAGTAGTAGGAGCTTTGGCTTTCTCATATGAAGAAAAAGAAATTAGTTTTTTAGCAGTAAATCCAGAGCATAGAAGTAAAGGGATAGGATTAAAACTTGTGAAAAAAGTTATTTCATTATTTCCACTAGGAACCAAAGTGACTGTGATTACTTATAGAGCTGGAGATGAAAAAGGAGAAAATGCCAGAAAATTATATAAAAAAGCTGGTTTTTCAGAAGGAAGGCTCATAACTGTATTTGATTATCCATGTCAGGAATTTATATATATTGTAAAATAAAAAATGAGGGAACTACAATTAGATTAAATTTTAGATAAAGGATGACTAAAAAGCTAGATTAGATTTTAAGAATTTGGAAATTAGAAATATTTGTGTAATTAATGAAGTGAATAAAACGTAAAAAACAGTATGTTTGAACAACGTGAGTTTACTGTTTTTAGTTTTAGGAACAAAATTAATAACAAATATTTCTACTGGAAAATTTTAAAATCATATGTCTATTTCTAAGTCATCCAATTAAAAATTCTAAAACTATATTTCTAATAAGAAATTACCCTCATTTTATTTTAGAATAATATTTTTTTAACTGCTGGAACAGCAGAAGCTATAAGTCTTCCACGGTTGAAGCTGTATAATACTTCACTTTGTTTATTTAATGCATTATAGAAATTATCATTATTTAATACTATAAAGCTGGCAGGATTTCCTTCCTTGATACCATAAGAGTTTCCAAGATGAAGAGTACGTGCTGCATTATGAGTAATAAGTTTGTAACTGTTAAGAATTTCTTCATATCCCATCATTTGACATACATGAAGTCCCATATGTACTACAGTCATCATATTTCCATCTCCAAGAGGATACCAAGGATCAAATATATCATCATGTCCCATAGAAACATTATTTCCATTGGCAAGAAGTTCTTTCACACGTGTAACTCCACGACGTTTAGGGTAAGTATCAAATCTTCCTTGCAGGTGTGTATTAACAAGAGGATTACATACAAAATTGATATCACTCATTCCTAAAAGACGAAATAATTTACTGCAATAAGCATTATTGTAACTATGCATAGCAGTAGTATGGCTGGCAGTCACCATATCTTTCATACCACTTTCAAGAGCACGACAGGCTAATACTTCCAGTCCTTTTGACTGTTCATCATCTATCTCATCACAGTGGACATCTACCAAACGTCCATACTTTTCAGCAAGCTCCATACAGAAATTAACACTTTCCACTGCATATTCACGAGTAAATTCAAAGTGAGGAATAGCACCTACACAGTCAGCTCCCATTTTTACAGCATTTTCTAAAAGCTGCTTTCCATTGGGATAACTTAATATACCCTCTTGAGGAAATGCAACTATTTGTATATTTACAAAATCTTTTAGTTCATCTTTAAGTTCCAGCATTCCTTCCATGGCAATAAGTGTAGGATCAGTAACATCTACATGAGTACGTACATGCTGTATACCATTAGAAGCCTGCATCTTTATAGCACGGCGAGCACGATCTTTAACATCTTCTTTACTTAATTTTTCTTTTCTTTTAGACCAGCATTCAATTCCTTCAAAAAGAGTTCCAGACATATTCCATACAGGATCTCCAGCAGTAAGACATGTATCGAGATGTACATGGCTTTCTATGAATGGGGGAAAAGCAGACTTGCCAGTGCAGTCTATGACCTCTTCTCCTGGTAGAGCTTCAAGAGATGAAGAGATAGTTTTAAATATACCATCTTCTATACGAATATCAGAAGCAGTTTTACTATTTTCAATAAATATATTTTTAATAAGCATTGATTACCTCCTAGCTATTTTTTTTATTAAGCATATTGTCAAGAATTATAAATACTATACCAGCACTGACAAGAGAATTTAAAGGTTTTATTCCCCATGGAATAAATATACCGATTAGAGCTCCAACAATAACAGCAAAAATACCAGCAAAGTTAAAATCTTTATATTTATAATTTTTATTTCCATATTCAGATTTGTGAGTAAAATAATGGAGAATAATAACAGCACCTACTGGAGGAATCATACCACTTAATAAATTAAGAAATCCAACGAAGTTATAGTATAACCATACAGCAGTGACAGTTCCTACTACTCCACCTAAAAGCACCATTGGCTTCATAGGTATTTTAGTAATATTTGAAACTCCAAGTCCAGCAGTATACAGAGCATTATTATTAGTAGTCCAGATGTTAAGTCCCAAAGTTATGACAGCAGGAATTGCAAGTCCTTGAAGAATAAGTATATCAAAGATATCAGCAACTCCAGTAACAGCTCCTCCTACAGCACCAAATATCATCATAATTGAGTTTCCAACAAAGAAAGCAACTACAGTGGCTATAACAGCTATTTTTGCAGTTTTAGAAAAACGAGTGAAATTAGGTGTTGCAGTTCCACCTGAAATAAAAGAACCAACAACAATAGCTATACCAGTGGCAAGGCTTAGAGGTACTTCAGGTTTTTCTGGAAAGATATTCATAAATCCACCAACTTTTGTTATTCCCCAGTTTAATGAGAAAATTCCCAGTACAGCAATCAAAGGAACAGCAATAGAACCTAAGACAGCCAAGGCTTTTATCCCATAATATGCAGTAAGTGTCATTATAATACCAGTGATAACAATAAGAATCCAAACAGGAATTCCAGTAAGACCAGATACAGGAATAGCAAACATTGCAACTCCTACTCCAAACCAACCTATTTGTGTAAAGCTTATAAGTGCAGAAGGCAGGAAAGAACCAGTTGTACCAAAAGAATGATGTCCAAGAAGATCAAGAGTAAGTCCAGTTTTTTGTCCAATATACCCTAAAGTTCCACAGTATACCCCAAGAAATGCATTTCCAATAATCATAGCAGAAAAGAAATTGGTCATATTCATACCAATACCAAGATTTCCTCCAGCAGTCATACTGGGAGTAAAGAATGTAAATCCTACCAATACTACCATTGCTGCCCATAATCCCTGTGCTTTTTTTGAAGATGGAACAGCAGAAAGAGAATATTCAGAATCCTTTTCAATGTTCGTTTGATTGTTTAAGTTACTCATTTTCAGCTCCTCATATATATTATTTTGTTAAAAACATAATAAAATTTGGTATATCAAAAGAGATAAGAAAAGAAAATATATATAAATACTAAACTTTATTTCAATGTAGGATTATATCAGAAAAATATAAAAAATTCAATTACATATTATATATTTAGAGAATATTAATTTTAAAATGATATTAGATTTTTTAATTAATTCAATATTTTATTTTCGATAAAATAATAAGTATTAAAAAATAATAAAAAGTTTTAAACAGAATACTGTAAATATTATTAAAAAATGCCATAAATAAAAAAAAGATAAATTATTTTAATGGAGGAATTAAGATAAAATTAAAAGGATCAATTCCTGTATATTACAGGAATCAATCCTTATTAGTTGATTATTAAAATATAGCATCTAAGAAGATAAATATATTAAAGATGCTTAAATTTCATTTTACATATTTGTAAATTGATTAGTAGAAGTATTGTAAATAAATCCATTATCTTTAAAACGTGAGATGATAGCTTCTTTATCTACACCTTCATCTTCACATAGCTCTTCAATAGATGAATAAAAATCTCTTAATTTCATATTTAACATGCTGTAAGCAATATTTATATCCATTGTCAGATAATTATATTTCATTCTTTTAACTCCTTTTTCAGTGTTCTCAGTATTTCATTTCTATCTAATGGTTCAAGAGCATAGATTTTCTTTTCAATATCTCTATTCAGCTCAATTATTTTTTCGCTGGCTCCATTTTTTACTAACTTATCTTCCAAATGAGCTTTTGGACTGAAATCAAATTTTTCTTTCATAAGGTCACAATAAAGATTATAAAACTCTTTATCATCTTTTGCTTTTTTCATTTGTTTTAGTTTTGGAATAGAGGAATTTTTTAATATTTTTCTATCTAGTATAAGAAAAATAATAATAGCTGCCTCCAGTATTGAGAGAATTATGACTCCTATCATAAGCTTGTTATCTGCACTATTAATTTTTTCTATCTGTGAATCTGGGATAGAAGATATATCTATTTTTTCTGCTGGTGCTGATGAAGCTGGCACAACAGCAGGAGTATTATTTACAGGTGGAACATTAGATATTGATGGAATGACTGTTCCATTAGAAGAACCTGTTACTTCTATCATTTTTGCAGGGACTTCAAATTCTTTGTATTTTTTATCTGTTGTATCAAAATATGGAATTTTAATGGCTGGAATATTTATTTTACCAGTTGCTTTGGGAATAAAAGCTATTTCAAAGTTTTTTTCAGCATAATATTTTCCATTTACAATTTTTTCTCCACTCTCTTTAGAGCTTTCAAAGATATTAAAGTCAGGAATGTTATTAGACACTACTTTTTCAAGCATATCTAAATTGACATCACCATAGAGCTTTAAAGTAAGAACTACAGATTCACCAAATTTTATTTTATCATTATTCCAAGAATAATCTCCCTTTAATTCTCCGACAACTTCTTGAAAACCAGCAGGTTTTCCAGCAGGAAGAGGCAGAATATTTATATTCATTTCCTTGGCACCTAAGTATACAGGAGCAGAAGTACTTCCAAACACAAAGCTGTCATTAGGACCACTTTCAGTTACAGCAACATATCCTCCTTTTATTGATTTTTCTCCAGAAGAATTAGCTTGTAGCAGAGCTTGATAAAGAATTATCTCAAGTCCTCTTTTTCCATTTTCATCAGTAAAATATTTTTCAGTATAACCTCCTCTATTATTTACAGGGGTTATATCTTTTACAGAAAGATCACCAAAATTTGGTCTATCTATATATTGTAGATTTCTCAATGCAACAGTGGTTAATAACTTTTCTTCAAATGGTATTTTCTGTCCAAAATAAAAAGTATTTTTTTCTTTTAAGTTATCTTGAAGAGTTATTTTACCTTCAACATTGATTTTTGCTTCTTTTGAAACATCTATATTTATAGAATTTGATATTTCATTTTTTCCATTTACTTTTAAAGTAAAATTTCCTTCTTTGAGAGGAATTATAGTGTATATATCTGATTTTGAACTTGTAGATTTACCGTTTACTATGGAATAATTTGATTGACTTCCCTTGGAAGCTATTTTGAAATTTTCTATTCCATCTATTGTATAATCTTTTTTGTCACTGTCTAAAAATTTTACCTGTAGAGATATAGGTTCATTTATAGATGGATTGCTGTTGCTGACATCTAAGATTATTTGAGAAAATGCAAAACTGCTGATAAATAAAAACAGCAGTAGATTAAAAAGTTTTTTCATTTTTCACCTCTACCATCTATTATTAGAATTTCCAGTATCTATATTTATGACTCTTTCATTGTTTTTAAAGGATTGTTTTTCATTACCTTCCAGTCTTTTTAGAATGGCTCTGACTTCTCCTTCTCTTCCATCATCTTTAGAGTCTATAGGCTGTACTCCACCTTGTGGAATATTATTTTGTTTACCATCTTGTTCATTGTTCTGGTCTTGCTTATTATTTTCATTATTTTGATTTTGCTGGTTCTGTTGATTTTGTTTATCCTGTTCGTTGTTTTGGTCTTGTTTATTATTTTCATTATTTTGATTTTGCTGGTTCTGTTGATTTTGTTTATCCTGTTCGTTGTTTTGGTCTTGCTTATTATTTTCACTATTTTGATTTTGCTGGTTCTGTTGATTTTGTTTATCCTGTTCGTTGTTCTGGTCTTGTTTATTATTTTCATTATTTTGATTTTGCTGATTCTGTTGATTTTGTTTATCCTGTTCGTTGTTCTGGTCTTGTTTATTATTTTCATTATTTTGATTTTGCTGGTTCTGTTGATTTTGTTTATTATTTAAATTTTCAATTTTTTTCAGAACTATTTCATAATTCTTTTTAATATTCAAATCATCAGAACTTTTCATGGCAAGCTTATATTCTTCAAGAGCAGCTTTATAATTTTTTATTGCTTCTTCAGGATTCTGCTGTACAGCTTCATCTCCAAGAAAAGCATATGAATTTCCTCTGATAAAATATTCTGTACTAGGAGTTTCAGTTATTTCTTTATATTTTTTTTCTTCATAGAGAGATTTTATAATATTATTCCTAACTTCATTATTTTCTTTTATTTTTAAAGACTTATTGTATTCATCTCGAGCTTCCTGAAATTTCATTTCTTTGAAGAAAGAGTTTCCCTTGCTGTTATAGTAGTAAGCTTGAGTTTTGTTAAAAGAAGTAGCAAAAGCTATAAGTGAAAGTATAAGAATACTAAGACATATTATTTTATTTTTCATCTTTTGCCCCTCCCCTTATGAAATAGCCAAGAAGGATAAAAAGTATTCCAATACTCAAAGGTATTTGAAAATATCTTTTATATATTTTCATACTTTCATTTCTTTGATTTTTTCTTTCTAAATTAATAGTATCCTTAAAGAAATTAGAAGAATCATCTTTAAGATTATTTACTTCATAGTATTTTCCATCACTTTCTGAAGAAAGTTTCTTTAAAAAATCAGAATTAAGCTTGCTTATAACAGCTGAACCATTTTGATCTTTTATGAAGCCAACCTTTTTACCATTGACATATTCAGGAATTATAGTTCCTTCTTCAGTACCTATACCTATTGAAAAAACATTCATCTTATTATCTTTTACAAATTTTAAAGATTTTTCATCAAAATCTCCACCATCTGAAAGAATAATTATAGTTTTATTGTCACTGTTAATCTCTTTAAAAGATTTCTCAGCAAGTTCTAAAGCTTGATAAAGCTCTGTTCCACCACCAGAAATTAAATTAGTATCTAAAGCATTAATATAATTTTTACCAATAGAATAATCATCAGTAAGGGGCATTTGTATATAAGCACTGTCAGAGAAAGGAATAAATCCTATTCTATCCCCTTTTAAACCCTGAAGAAGATTTTCCAAAGTTCTTTTTGCTGCTTCCAGTCTATTAGGATAGACATCTTCAGCCATCATTGATCTTGATGTATCAATAAGGGCATATATATTTAATCCCTTGACTTCAACAGTATCTTCATCTAAAAGTTTTTGAGGAGATAGCAAAGCTATGACAACCATAATTGCACCTAAAGTTAAAAGTATAGTTTTAATTATTTGTACAGAATTGTATTTTTTTAATTTAAGTATATCAAGTATCCTGTTTCTTTTACTCATACCAATTATCATAAAGAAGAGAATGAGTGCAGGAACTATTATATATACAGTAT
Organism: Fusobacterium varium; assembly: GCA_900637705.1. Lineage (NCBI taxonomy): Bacteria > Fusobacteriati > Fusobacteriota > Fusobacteriia > Fusobacteriales > Fusobacteriaceae > Fusobacterium > Fusobacterium varium. The sequence continues at coordinate 1,605,220 of LR134390.1, read as the reverse complement.
AATTTATATTTCCAAATTCCAAGTTATTCACCTCTTATTATGGTATTCTGATATAGAAAACATATTCAAAAAATATTCCTAAAACTAAAAGTATCAAAGAAAGTTTTAATAAGTTTTCAAAAAGCTCATGTTTGTCATAGAATGTCCTTCCATCTATTTTTGTTTTTTCCAAGGCATCTATTTTATTAAAAATTTCTTTAAACTCTTTGCTGTCACTGGCTCTAAAATATTCTCCACCAGTAGTTTCAGCTATACTTTTCAGCATGTTTTCATCAAGTTCTGTATTTTTAACTGTTTTATATCCAAAAAATGAAGGAACTTTTATTTCTTTTGCTCCAATACCAATAGTATATATTTTTATACCAAGTTCCTTAGCAATATCAGCAGCAGCAGATGGACTCATTTCTCCTGAGTTATTTTCTCCATCAGTTAAAAGTATTATAACTTTAGATTTAGCTTCAGAATCTTTTAATCTGTTCAAAGCAACTCCAATACCCATACCAATGGCTGTTCTTGTGTTGCTTGTTATATCATCAACAGTAAGTTTTCTTGTCATTTCTTTTATTACATTATGGTCAAATGTGAGAGGAACTTTTGTATAGGCATCTCCACCAAATACAATAAGAGATAATCTGTCATTTCCTCTTTTATCTATAAATTCATCAAGAACTTCTTTAGCTTTTTCCAGACGATTTGGTGTGAAATCCTCTTGAAGCATAGATTGAGAAAGGTCCAAAGAGATAGCAATATCAATACCATCTTTTTTTACAATTCTATTTTCTGACAGCAGTTGAGGTCTGGCTAAAGCGATTATCATTAATATTAATGATAAAAGTATTAGATACTTTCCAATAAGATATTTTTTTGTTTTTAATTTAAAATTTTTAATAGGTTCTATTCCAGGAACTTCAATACCCTGATTTTTTCTTTTTTTCAGAAAAAGAAAAAGGACAACAGGTATTAGAATAAGGAAGTATGGAGATGCAAATTTAAACATTATTCTTTTACCTCCTTTATTTTTCTATATATTTCAAAAGCTTTATCTTTACTCTGCTGGAAGTAGCCATCTCTATTTTTAGAAAATTTGTAATTATCAAGCCATTCAATGAATTGAATATCCTCATCGTCAAGATTTTTTATTGGAGAATAAATACCATTAATAAAGTGAGAACCACATTTCCTATCTATATATTCTCTAAGTGCATAACTCATTTCATAGAACCATTTGTCATCTGACAATGAATTCATTTCATTTTCAAATTTTTCTTCTGGATTAAGAAGGACAGTTTTATCTTTTTTTATTTTCAATCCCAAAAGAATAAACACAAGAGCTCCAATTCCTGTTATTACACTTATGAGAGTCACATATGGAAATTGATGAAGAAATAAATTTTTATTGCTCTCATCAGAGAGATTTATAAATATTTCTTTATCTTCAGGGCTCAGTAATGATTTTATATCTATGTTTATCTCTTTATTACCTATATTTATTGTATTTTTACCAGTTTTAAACCCTTTTACAGAAAGGATAACTGCACCATCTTTTCCATCTTTTATATTCTCAATGGAAAATTCTGTATCTTTAAAAGAATTTACTATTTTATCTTTAGATACTCCTGTTATTTGTAAAGTAACAGTATCCCCAATATTAATATCCTTTGCTGAAAGAATAAGGGATAATGTCATAAAAATTACAATCAGTATTTTTTTCATAATGCCCTCCTTCTCTTGAAAAAATTAGAAAGAGTAACAATATAATCCTCATCAGTATAAAGATTAAGTATATTTTTAGGGATATCTTCATTAAGTGTAATATCTTTGTCAAAATTTTCTATTACTATCTCTTCTCCTGTTTCAGAATCTATCATGTTGAATATAGCCCCTTTAGGAAGTGTTTCATATTTTCTATCTGCTATTCTTATAGGAATAAGATCATGTTTTTGTGCTGTGACAGCCATAGATTTTTCATAACCTTTGTCTATAAAATCAGATATTAAAAATACAATAGCTCTTCTTTTTGCTATTTTGTTTAGAAAATCAAGTGCTTTAGATATATCAGTTTTTTTACCTTGAGGTTCAAAGCTTAATAAATTATCCAGTATAACGAGGGAATGATTTCTTCCTTTTTTCAATGGAATGAACTTTTCTATTTTATCTGTAAATAAAATAGCTCCTACTTTATCACTGTTTTTATTGGCACTGAATGCAAGACTTCCTACCAATTGGCATAATAAATCTTTTTTAGCATAAAAGCTATTTGATTTAGATATGTCAATAAGAAGAAATATGGCAAGCTCTCTTTCCTCAGTAAATTCTTTTACATAAGTTTTTCTCTGTCTTGCACTGACTTTCCAGTCTATTTTCTTAACATCATCTCCAGGAGCATATCTTCGTATATCAGAGAATTCCATTCCATTTCCCTTAAAATATGAACGATATTTTCCTGCAAACAATTCATCAGCAAGTATGGAAGAAGCTATTTCTATTTTTTTTATTTTTTTTAGAATTTCTGCTCTGTTCATAACTCCTCCTATTCAGACTATGGCAGTTCAACTATTTCAAGTATATCAGTAATGATATCTTCTACTTTTTTCCCTTCAGCTTCTGCCTCATATGTAAGAATCATTCTATGACGAAGTACATCAAAGATAACTCTTTTTATATCCTGAGGAATAACATGATCTCTTCCTTCTAGGAAAGCATTTGCCTTAGCAGATACAACAAGTGCTATTGAAGCTCTTGGTGATGCTCCACAGGCGATATAATTATTAGTTTCTCTTGTTTTAAATACAATATCAAGAATATAATCCATAAGTTTTTCATCTATATGAATTTCTCTTATAATTTGTTTGATTTTTTCTATTCTGTCTTTATTTAATATTTCATTTATTTGAATAGAATCAAAATCAGATACAGAAGTAAGAAGTTTAAGCATATCTTTTTCCTCTGATTTTGTAGGATATTCAATTTTTACTTTCATTAAGAATCTGTCCTGTTGTGCTTCTGGCAAAGGATAAGTACCATCTTGTTCAATAGGGTTTTGTGTAGCAAGTACAATAAATGGTCTGTCCAGTTTAAAAGTTTCGTTGGCTATTGTAATCTGTTTTTCCTGCATAGCTTCAAGCAGTGCTGATTGCACCTTAGCAGGAGCTCTGTTGATTTCATCTGCAAGTATTATGTTGGCAAAGATAGGTCCCTTTTTAGTATAAAATTCACCAGTTTTTTCATTATATATTTCAGTACCTATGATGTCGCTGGGAAGAAGATCAGGTGTAAATTGTATTCTGGCAAACTTTAATCCTAATGTCTGTGCTAAAGTATTTACAGTTAAAGATTTTGCCAATCCTGGAAGTCCTTCCAAAAGGATATGATTACCAGTAAGAATACCAATAAGAATTTTTCTTACCATGTCCTCTTGACCAATTATTTTTTTCTCAATTTCTTTTTTCAGAGAAAGAATATTCTCTTTTTCAATTTCAATTTGTTCTTTTAGATTTTCCATTGATGCCTCCTTGTTGAGTGTTGCTATTATTTATATTAATAAGTTATAAAGCTATTCCTTTTTTACAATAATTTTTACAACAATATATTAGACGAAAAAAATACAAAATTGTTGAAACTTTTTTAAATTGAACTTAATTTTTATTTTACAATATTTCCTTTCTCTATGCTATAATATATTAGCATTATAAAAGGGTGGTTTCAATGAAAATAAAGGATATAAAAAAAAGAAATATTTCTAAGATATTAAATGCACTGAGAAAAAACAATAATACATCTAAAAAAGATCTTTCAGAAATTATAAACCTTTCCCCAAGTACACTTACAGAAATTTGTTCTGATTTGTTGGAGCAAGGAATAATAAAAGAACTTGGAGAGGTTAACAGTGATAAACCAGGAAGGAAAAAAGTACTTTTATCTATAAATTATGATTACAAAAAAATAATAGGAGTAGATATAAAAAATAATTTTTTCTCCCTTACTCTCACTAACTTGAAAGGAGATGTGGAAGCACAAAAATATTTTAATAGGGATACTTCAGAGGCATATATTTTTATAAATGAACTTATAGATGAAATAAAAAATTTTATAACTGAAAATAATCTGAATAAAAAAGAACTTCTGGGTATAGGAATAAGTATAGTGGGAGCTATTGATTTTAATACTGGGTCTACTATGAATTTCATTGGATTCTGGAATGAGTCTGTACCTTTAAAAAAATAATGGAAGATAAGTTAGAAATTCCAATTTATGTAAATAATAATGTAAAAAATTTGGCTATTTATCAAATGTTTTTAGATGATGAATTTTCTGATTTCTTTTTTCTAAAATATGGAACAGGAGTAGGAGGAAGTCTGGTTATTCAAAGTGAGCTTTTTAAAAAAGAATCTTCATTAAGTGGAGAAATAGGGCATTCAATAATCAATAATGATGAAAATATATGTCCTGTGTGTAAAAGAAAAGGCTGTTTTGAAAATAATTATTCAGAAAGAGCTATTTTAGAGAAAATTGAAAGAAGATACTCTAAAGAGAGCACTCCAATTATATATTCAATGACATTTGGAAATAAATCTAACCTTTCTTTTGACACTGTACTTAAAGCTGCTGAGTCAGGTGAGATAATAGTATTAAAAATACTTCAGGAGGCAGCAGATTATTTAGCAGTGCTCATATTAAATATGTTCACTTTATTTTATCCTAAAAAAATAGTTTTATGTGGAAATATTTTTAAAAATGATGTATTTATTAATTATCTTTTTGGATATATTCATAATAAACAGATATTTGATTTTAAAAAGATAATATCTGTGAGTACTATTTCTGAGAAAGAGGAAAGATGTGCACCAATATTTTCGGTGCTAAAAGAGAGATTTTACATGCTATAAAGATATAGACTGCTAGAGATTAGTAATTTTTGCTGATTTTTACAGTCTTTTTTATTATTTGTTTTTATAAAAAAATACTGAAATAAAAGAATCAAATCTTCACTTCAGTATTTTATGTGATGAAACTATTTTAAAGTTATATTACTTTTTTAATTTTTAGTTTTTTGATTTTATATTTTTCTAATTTATTTTTCTCTGTTAAATAAAAAATACTGAAATAAAAGAATCAAATCTTCACTTCAGTATTTTATAGAATGAAACTATTTTAAAGTTATATTGCTTTTTTGATTTTTAGATTTTATATTTTGTATTTTTCTAATTTATTTTTCTCTGTTAAATAAAAAATACTGAAATAAAAGAATCAAATCTTCACTTCAGTATTTTATAGAATGAAACTATTTTAAAGTTATATTGCTTTTTTAATTTTTAGATTTTATATTTGTATTTTTCTAATTTGGTTATTTTTATTATATAGTTTGTTTTACTGTTTCTTTTGTTTTAGCCATTCCCATTTTATCTACTAGAACAAATAGTACAGCAGATAAAACAATATAGACAGCTGTTATTATCATAAATCTATTTCCAATATTTTCTGTAAATCCAACTAAACCACTGTGAGAAAGAAGTGTATAGACATATATAGTTGTTGTTACTATAAGAGCACTCATAGGTTTTGCATATCTCCAATGTGTCAGAGAAATTTCATTTTTTATACTTTGTACATATGGAGTTTTCATAGGAGCTATGTATCCAATAATAACCATAATTATAACACAAAGAACAAACAGCATACCTAATACATGAAGGAAACTTATATTTACTTTATATACAAACTGCATCATACCATATAGAAACATGAATACAAAGATAGCGACTTTAGCTGCAATAGCAGGAATTTTTCTTGAGAAAAAACCTACAAATACTATTACAAGAGTTGGAACATTGAAAAATCCCATGAATTTTTTCATAAATTCAAATAGTCCATTTGGTGCGTTTACTATATAAGGAGCAACTAAAATAGCAAGAATTCCAAGAACAGTTCCAAATATCTTTCCAACTGTTACAAGTTTTTTATCTTCTATATTTGGATTGACCATAGGTTTGTACAAGTCCAAACAGAATAATGTTGAAGCAGAGTTTAAAGCAGAGTTAAAAGAACTTAAAATAGCTCCAAAAAGTACTGCTCCAAAGAATCCTACTAAAGGAGTAGGAAGAACCTTATTTACAAGTATAGGGTAAGCGAAGTCACCTTTAGTAATTTCATTTCCGTATAGATGAAAAGCAATTATACCAGGAATAGCTAGTATTATAGGTGCAAATATTTTCAAAAATCCAGCATATATAACACCTTTTTGTCCTTCAGCTAAGCTTTTAGCTCCAAAGGCTCTCTGTACTATTGCTTGATTTGTACACCAGTAAAAAGTATTGATTAATATAATTCCTGTAAAAAGTGTAGAAAATGGAACTGGTGCAGTGGCATCACCTATAGCATTTAATTTTTCTGGGTGATTGATTATTAATTTTTCTATTCCCTGTGTAAAATTTCCATCTCCTAAAGCTTTTAATCCTAAAACAGGAATAAGTATTCCTCCAGCTATAAGTCCAATACCATTGATAGTATCAGAAACAGCAACTGCTTTTAAGCCACCAAATATAGCATATATTCCTCCAATGATACCTATTCCCCATATAGTAAGGACAAGAGCAGCCTGTTCTGATATTCCAAACATAGCTGATACATTAAATAGAGAGTTTAAAGCAACTCCACCAGAATATAATACTACTGGCAGAAAGATAATTCCAAGACTTATTAAAAATAGAATTGCTACTATATTTCTTGTTCCCTTATCATATCTTTCTTCAAGAAATTGAGGAACAGTTGTAAATCCACTTGTAAGATATCTTGGAAGAAAATATAATCCCATAAATATCAAAGTAATACCAGAAGTTACCTCATATCCAATTACAGATAGCCCTCCCATAAATGCATTTCCATTCATTCCTACCAACTGTTCTGTTGAAAGGTTAGTAAGCAATAATGAACCAGCTATAACCACACCACTTAAACTTCTACCACCTAAAAAATACCCACTGTTAGAATCAAGATTTTCATTTTTTGTAAGATACCAAGATATTACTGCAACCAGTGCAGTAAAGAAAATAAATGTAACCACTGCCAATAGATTCATATTTCACCCCTTTTAAATATGTATTATTAAGATATATTCTTAAGCCTGTTTTATTCTTGGCATCCACATTGGTTCTTTTCCAAGTTCTGCCCAAATATATTTTAAAAGTAGCTCACTTTTCAGTTCTTTATATTCTTTATTATCCCATAAATTATTTAATTCTTTAGGATCTTCTTTCAAGTCAAAGAGTTCTCCATATGTCTGATTATAATATACAGTTAACTTATATCTCTCATCAACATAAGTTTTTAAATGTATTGTAGTAGGTTCATGATGATTTTCACAAATAATATGGTCCCTAAGTTTTTTGTTTTCATCATACCAAGCTTTAGTTTGATCTATTCCAGTCATATCATATGGTATTTTTATTCCACATATACTTAAAAAAGTAGGAGCAAGATCTACTAATGATTGAAGGGAATGAGATACTTTATTTTCAGGAACAAAACCAGGATATTTTACAATAAAAGGTATTTTGATAAGATCTTCATAATGAAAAGGACCTTTTCTAATAAGTCCATGTTGTCCTACAAAATGTCCATGATCTGTTGTAAAAACTATAATAGTATCTTCAGCAAGACCTAATTCTTCTAATTTATCTAGAATTTTACCTATATATTTATCCATCATTGAAACCATTCCATAGTATAAAGCAAGGTCTTTTTTAATATCTTCTTTCTTTTGAAGATGAGAATGCATACCATGGATACCAAATCCAGTTTCTTTATATTCACTGAAATCAGGATTTTTTTCCTGCGTCTTTTTAAAATGAGGAGGATTGTACTTATGATCATCATTTAGAGTATCTTCATCTATAGTAAGGGTTTCTGGATCATACATAGATGCCCAAGGTTCAGGAACAAAATACTCAGGGTGAGGATCAAAGAAACTTGCCCAAAGAAAGAAATTTTCATTATTATCTTTGTATTCTTCAAGCATACTATTACATCTTTCAGCTATCCATGAATTATAGTGATATTCTTCAGGAATTTCCCATTTTCCCCAATTTCTCCTGCTATTGAGAATATTTCCTTCTTTTTCTACTAAAATTTCTAATCTTGGATATTCTTCTTCGCTCATATTTCCAGTAGGGCTCAGATAATAATCTCTCCAATTTTTACAGCCTTTTTCTTCCAACCATATAGCATAATGTTGCCCTACATGAGATTCATTAGTATGATTTCTTGCAAGTTCAACATGGTCGAATCCATAAAATTTTTCTTTATAATTCTTCCAGAATTCAAGGTCCTGTAAATAAGGGTAAGCCTCTAAAGATGGAAATTCTTCAGTAGATGCTAGTGGTTGAAAATGTGCTTTTCCTATCAATGCACTTTTGTAACCATTTTCTCTCAATACATTTCCTATTGTATTTTCAGTTTCAGATAACTTAGTACCTAAAGTCCATGCTCCATGTTGACTTGGATATTTTCCTGTAATAATAGATGCTCTAGTAGGAGTGCATGTAGGATTTGGACAGTATGCTCTGTCAAAAGTAGTTCCTTCTTTAACTAATCTATCAAGATTAGGAGTAAAGATTTCCTTGTTAAAAGCACCTATAGTATTAAAATGTTGTTGATCACTAGTTATCAACAAAATATTAGGTCTTTTTTTCATAAAATATCTCCTTAAAATAATTGATTTATATAACGAATTAATTATAAGATTATAATATAATAATTCTTTTGATATGTCAATAAATAATGTAAAATTATTTTATAATTATATTATTTGTACTGATATTAAGCACTTAATAAAATATATATTTGATTTTAAATACGAAATATATTATGGGAATAAAAGAGTAATAAAAAAAACTCCCTGCATGGACAGGGAGTTTTTTTTTATGAATGATTGACGGTTTGTGAGCTGTTATTTACTTTTATTTAAAAGTTCTTTTCCAGGTATTCCTGGTTTAGTCATTTCAAATGGATTTAGAATTATATCTAAATCTTCTTTACTTAATAGCCCTCTTTCAAGAACTATTTGTGCAACTGGAGTTCCAGTTTTTATAGATAATTTAGCTATTTCAGCTGCATTTTTATATCCAATATGTGGGTTAAGAGCTGTAATAATACCAACACTTCTATCTACCCATGCTTTACAATTCTCTTCTTGAGCTGTAATTCCTTTCAAGCAATTGTCTATGAAAGTTTTAATTCCATTTTTTAATATTTCTATTGATTGGAATAAGTTAAAGAATAAAACAGGTTCAAATACATTTAATTCCAATTGTCCTGCTTCAGCAGCTTTAACTATAGTGATATCATTTCCAAAGATTTGGAAACATACTTGGTTTAATACTTCAGGAATAACTGGATTTACTTTACCAGGCATAATTGAAGAACCAGGTTGTTGCTGTGGTAAAGAAATTTCTGCTAGTCCAGCTTTTGGTCCAGAAGCCATAAGTCTTAAATCATTAGCAGTTTTTGAAAGATTTACAGCACAAGTTTTTAGTGCAGAAGATAACCATACAAAACTGTCAAGATTTCTAGTTCCATCTACTAAGTCTGGAGATTGTTTGAAATCAAATCCAGAAACTTCAGAAAGAATTCTTACAACATTTTTTACATAATTAATATCAGCATTTATACCAGTTCCAACAGCAGTTGCTCCCATATTTACATAAGTAAGCTCCTCTACTGCTTCTTTGATTCTTTTGATATCTCTTGCCACTGGTCCAGAAAATGCTCTGAACTCTTGTCCTAATCTAATAGGTACAGCATCTTGAAGATGAGTTCTTCCCATTTTGATTACATGATCGAATTCTTCACCTTTAGCTTGTAATGTATCAAAAAGTTCTTGTAAAGAAACTAATAAGTCTTTTATCATAAATTGAACTGTTAATTTTCCAGCAGTTGGAACAACATCATTAGTTGATTGTCCATAGTTTACATGGTCATTAGGGTGACATTTGTCATATTTTCCAAGTTCTCCACCTAATATTTCATTAGCTCTGTTGGCAATAACTTCATTCATATTCATATTCATAGAAGTTCCTGCTCCACCTTGGATAACATCAGTGATGAATTGATCTCTGAATCCTCCATTTATAATTTCATCAGCAGCTTGAACCATAGCAGCTTCTACTTCTTGAGTAATAACTCCAGCTTCAAAATTTGCTTTTGATGTTGCTTTTTTTACATATGCTAGTGCTTTTATAAATGTATCACTTACTTTATAACCAGTAATGTGGAAATTATTTTGCCCCCTAAGAGATTGTACTCCATAATATGCATCTGCAGGTACTTCTAAAGTTCCTATTGAATCACTTTCTAATCTGTATTTTATCATTCTTACCCTCCTAATTTTATCCTCATAATAATGATACAGGGTAAATAGATATTTTTCAAGATAGAAAGTACCAAAAAAAGCTTCAAAAAATATATGAAGTTCGCAGTTAAAATATACCAATTAAATAATTATATATTTATTTAATGAAAATGAAAATAAATATATTTTTTTTAATGTTATGAAAATATCTTATCACAAAATTATTATATCATTTTAAGCATTCAGAGTAAACAGAAAAATTAATTTTTTTCCAACTTATTTTCATGTTGCTGTTTATTTTTATTTTTAATACTTCATTTTCATCAATAATACTTTTTATAGAATGATTGAAAATAGTATGAAGATTTTTTTATCAGCAGCTATAATTTTATTAATCTTATTATTGATTTTTAGCATTTTTTCATCTTCATGATGATTTTTTCCTTCAATAGTGACAGCTATATTTAGTTCTCTATCAGGGAATTCTCTATCTGTTATTTCTTTTATTCTTACCACTGCTTCAAATAAATCTTCTTCTCTCAATGTACTTGGAATAGCCACTTCAAGTTCAAAATTATCTGAAGATGCAGAGGAATTATTTTCAAAAACAAAATTATACTGACTTATAGTCTGTTCCCCACAAATATCTATCTGCATAAGTTTTTTATTTCTTCTACATCATATCCTTTTCCTATAAGATACATTAATTTTGTAACAGCAGCTTCTGGAGTTAAATCAACACCACTTATGACACCTGCATCTGTAAGTTTTGCACTCGATTCATATAATCCCATCTTAACAAACCCTTTTGTACATTGAGTAATATCTACTATCACAATACCCTTAGAAGAAATATATTTAAGTACATTTAGAAATTCTTCATTAGTAGGAGCATTTCCATTTCCAAAAGTTTTTAAGATAACACCTTTTATTTCATTAGTACTTTCAAATATACTTTTCAAATATTGAGGATTTAATCCAGGAAATAGTTCAAGAATAATGACATTGTTATTCATATTTCCATCAATATAAAAATTTTTATTTAAAGGTCTATCAAGAATTCTATCTTTTATAATTCTAATATCTCCTCCTATTTCCCCAATAGCTGGATAATTAGGGGAAGAGAAACCAAAATAATTAGTAGCATCTATTTTTCTCGACCTATTTCCTCTCATTAGAGTATCTCTAAAGAAAATACAGACTTCAGGAACAAGTTTTACACCATATAAATCATTACCTGCTATTTGTATAGATGTGATAAGATTTTGAAGAGCGTCGCTTCTTGGAAATTGCAGTGGTACTTGTGAACCTGTTAAAACTACTGGTTTATCAAGATTTTTGAGCATAAATGAAAGGGCAGAAGCTGTAAAGGCCATAGTATCAGTTCCATGAAGTACAACAAATCCTCTATAATTTTCATAATTTTTTTCAATTATTTCAGCTATACTGATCCATACTTCTGGTGACATATCAGATGAGTCAATCAATGGGGAGAATTGATAATAATCTGTTGAAAATTTTTCAAGAATAGGGTGTTCTTTTGCAATCTCATTCCAGTCATTAGCTGGTCTTAATGGACTATTAGGATCACCTTTTTCACTATTTACCATACCTATTGTTCCACCTGTATTGATAATTAAAACTTTATCTAACATTTTTTCCTCCAAAATTGATATTATTTTCTAAATTATACTTATAAATCAGAAAAAAAACAATAGACAAATAGTTTCAAAAATATTTCCAGATTTAAACTTTAAATTATACTGGAGAAATGGTATAATTACCAAAGGAGGAACAAATGAAGGATAATATAGCTCTAATTGGTTTTATGGGAAGTGGAAAAAGCACTATAGGCAGAGTTCTAGCCAAATACTTAGATATGAAATTCATTGATATAGATAAAATGATCTCTGCACGAGAGAAAAAAACTATTCCTGAAATATTTGAAGAAAAGGGAGAAGCTTATTTCAGAAAATTAGAGAGAGAGATTGTTTATGAGGAATCTTTAGATAATAATATAGTTATTGCTACAGGTGGAGGAGTCATTATAGACAATGAAAATATAAAAACTCTAAGAGAAACTTCGTTTATCGTGTATTTAGATTGTACTATTGAATGTATATATGAAAGAGTAAAACATAGTAAAGGAAGGCCTCTTCTTAATGTAGATGATATGTTTGAGAAGATAAAAGAACTCCATTCTAAAAGAGAGATATTGTATAGAATATCGGCAGATTTTAGTGTGAAAATAGATATAGAAAGTAATATGTATGATACTGCTGAAAAAATAAAAGAAGCTTATATTTATAACAGTTAAAATAAGGAGGGATTTTTTATGTGCAACGAAAATCGTTTAAAAGGGAAACTTGCTTTAATTACTGGTGCTACAAGTGGAATAGGGAAATCTTGTGCTGAAAAACTTGCTGGAATGGGAGTTAATCTTATTCTTACTGGAAGAAGAACTGAAATACTAAATGAAGTGAAAGCTGAAATAGAAAAAAAATATGGAGTAAAAGTACTAACTATGCAGCTTGATGCGAGAAACTACAAAGAAGTTGCAGAAAAAATAACTGCTCTTGAAGGAGAATGGAAAAATATAGATATACTTATTAATAATGCAGGACTTGCTTTAGGAATGGAAAAGTATATTCTAATTCAGCTGAAGATATAGATGCTGTTATAGATACAAATGTAAAAGGTATGCTTTACATGATAAGAGAAGTAGTACCTGGAATGGTAGAAAGAGATAAACCAGCTCTTGTAGTAAATATTGGATCAGTAGCAGGAGATGCTGCATATGCAGGTGGAGCAGTATATTGTGCTTCTAAAGCAGCAGTAAAAACTCTTTCTGATGGACTTAGAATAGATTTAGTAGATACAAAAGTAAAAGTAACTAATATAAAACCTGGATTAGTTGAAACTAATTTTAGTGTGATAAGGTTCAAAGGAGATAAGGATAAGGCTGATAAAGTATATAAAGGAATAGAAGCTCTTACTCCTGATGATATAGCAGATACAGTTATGTATATTTGTAATTTGCCTGATAATGTACAGATCCCTGAAATTATTATGACACCTATGTTTCAAGCTGACGGACGTTGTTCTTACAAAAAAGATAAGTAAATATTATTGTAAAAATATAATTTTTATTACATTAAATTCATTTGGGGGCTTACTATAGTGGGATTTATAATTGATGTTTTAAATGTAATAACTGATATATTTTATAATAGAAAAGAAATAAAATTAAAAGATAAGGTATTGATAATGGATTTTTATAAAGAGTTGTTATCTTCACTTCCAAGTTTAGATTGTATTATAACACAAGCAGATTATTTAACAACAGAATATGGATTAGGAGGAATGACTCCAGCTGAAAATAGGATAGGAATATTAAAAAAAGAATTGAATATGGATATGAAAAAGATAATGAAGAATGGCTGGAATATTTGATAAAAAGGCATGAAAAATATATGGAATATTGGAAAACATATAATAATAAAATAGAAAACTTGATAAATGACAGCACTTATAATTTTATGAGAGCTATTTGTAGTCAAAATGTCATAAATCATTATACTACTTTTAGAATAGCATTTTATAATGAACATAATTATTGTGGACCTATTATAGATACAAAGTTGATAAGTGAACTTCTCTTTAATGTTATTGTAGCAGTTAATTATGAGTTAAGAATTTAACAAAAATATCATAAAATTTAAATGAAAAGGGATTGTTGCAAATTTGAGAATGCATTTTTAATTTCGTTCATAGAACACTCTTTTTTAAGAATATTGTGCAGATAACTTGTAAAAATTAAGATTAAATGATATAATTAATTAGGTGATAATGAATTTTCAAAGAATTCATCAGAGAAGGGATATTCTTCGTGACAGAGTATCCTTTTTTTATTTTTTGATATTTTCCTTAAAATCTGTTATACTAATCGAATGTGACAGCTTTCAAAATCTATCCCTTATGAAAGGGGGTGAGTTCTTTGAAAAAAATTATCACCATAATTTTGTTTTTTTTACTATATAAACTTTTATTTTAGTAATTAAAAAACAAAACTAAGCTGTCATACAGGGGCTGGAGTCACGATCCAGCTCTTTTTGTATAAAAAAACCACTTGCACAAGTTGACGGACGTTGTTCGTATCACCAAGACAAATAGACAATAGGCAAAAAGAAATTTTTATTGTTTATAAAATCACAGAGAGTGTGAAACAGTTTCTGTAAATCATAACTTTCTATGATAAAAATTTTAAATTCTTAAAGTATTAATATTTTGTAATGAAAATAGTATAAATCATATTTTTTTCTATGTTTTAGATTGTAATAAATAGAATGAAAAAATGTAAAGAGTTGGATAAATATATTGACATACACACTTATAATGTGTATAATATAGTTGAGGTGAAACCATGGGAACAAACTTTAAAGACCTCATTCGCTTGTTAGAGAAAAACGGGTGGAAATATGATAGAACTCGTGGAAGTCATTATATTTATGTTAAAGATGGAAGAGCAATACCAGTTCCAAGACATAACAAAGATATAAAGATTGGGTTATATCATAAAATCTTAAAGGATGCTGGAGTGAAATAGCTCCAGTTTCCCTTGAAAAATAGAAAAGGAGGGAACCATGAAAGACACATATATTTATCCAGCAATATTTCATAGAGCAGAAGAAGGAGGATATTGGATAGAATTCCCTGATTTACAAGGTGCTAATACTCAAGGGGAAACTTTAGAAGAATGTCTATATATGGCTAAAGATTGTTTAGCAGGATATATGAGCATTTTAGAAGAAGAAGATAAAAAAATCCCAGAAGCTAATATACCTTATCAAGGCCAAATAGAAAAAGGAGATTTTGTTCAATTAATAGAAGTGTATATGCCTCCTTATAGAGATGAATATGAAAATAAGGTAGAAAGAAGAAATGTAACAATACCAAGATGGCTTAATAGATTAGCAAAAGAAAAAAATATAAATTGTTCTTCTTTACTAGTAGCAGCTTTAAAAAACATTTAGGCTATTAAAAATTAATCCTCAATATAATGTTGAGGATTTTTATTTCTAAATTTCTTAAAACATGAATATGCCTTTTAGAATTAATTAAGAAAATAGATGAGATATGCAGTACTTTAAAAATGCTTAGTGGACAGACAATAGATTTGACAGTACTAAGTTTTGAGGAAGAAAAACAAACGGATTTTTTAAATAGGCTAAACTCAATGTATATAAAAATAAAATAAAATTTTTTAGAAGAATAAAATCTCAAGCCTCAGACTAGCTCTGAGGTTTTTTAATATCTTTTCTTCTCAAAATAAAAGAAGCCCCGAAGGGCTGAGGTGGACTAGAGGACTAAAATGATTATAATTAAAGCAACAATTACAATCAAGAGAATTGCAACTAAGGTACCACCCTCAATCTGATTGTTGCTAAAATTAAATTCAAATTTAATCATAGTAAACCTCCTTGTGGTATGTAATCTTCTACTCATGAGAAAAGCGACTAACTCCTGAGTATGAAATAAGCTCCCATTACTGAGAGCTTATTTCATCGCTTTTTCTACATACCACAAGTGCCCCTAAGGGACTTCTAACCTAATTATAGCATAAATCGGCAAAAAGTCAAAAACATTCCTCAGACTAGCTCTGAGGTTTTTTTTATACCTTTTCTTCTCAAAATAAAAGAAGCCCCAAAGGGCTGAGGTAGACTAGAGGACTAAAATGATTATAATTAAAGCAACAATTACAATCAAGAGAATTGCAACTAAGGTACCACCCTCAATCAAATTGTTGCTAAAATTAAATTCAAATTTAATCATAGTGAACCTCCTTTAGATAGTTAATCTACTACTTATAAGAAACGTGACTAACTTATAAGTATGAGAAAGGCTCCCTCAAAGAGAGAGCCAAACTCATCACGTTTATTAACTATCTAAAGTGCCCTTAAGGGACTTCTAACCTAATTATAGCATAAATCGGTAAAAAGTCAAAAACATTAAATGTAACTATTAAAGCAAGTTTCTCGTCAGTAAGAAAAGATAGTAATGGAAGGAAGAATTAAATAGAATCAGATGTAGTTTTATAATTAAATTATATGTAAAAGCAAAAACATTAAATGTAACTATTAAAGCAAGTTTCTCATCAGTAGGAAAAGATAGCAAAGGAAGGAAAAATTAAATAGAATTATATATAGTTTTATAATTAAATTATATGTAAAAGCAAAAATATAATAAAAATTTATAATTATATAAGAATAAAAAATAAATATTTAGAATAGTTAGATTAATTTGAATATATGATGATTTATATTTTAAAATCTACAAAGATAATCTAGTCTGAGTTAAAAAAATGTGTTTAAAAAGTGTGGGATTAATGATAAAATACATAGCGAATAAAATAAATGAAGATTATAAAAATAAAAAATCTTGAAAAATAAAAAAGGAAAGTATTTTTTATTTCTAATGACCTAAATGTAAATCTCTGTTTGTTCACAATAAAAATGAAAGGAAAAACAGGGAATTGATAGCTATATTTGAGGTTAAAAAATAAAATTTAAATAATGGAGGTAAAAATTTTTTATGAAACGAAAGATTTTAATTTTGTCTGGACTCATATTATGGAGTATTTGTGTTTTTTCAAAAGATTTGAATATAGGTATTATATTTGATAATAATTCAAATTTTTCTAAAAATACAAAAGTAGTGTTGCAAAAAGAGCTGGACAATAATTTCTCAAAGACAGGATATGTTCCTAAAATAACAAGAATAGGTTATCTTAATGAAAATAATTTAGAGCAGCTGCTGAAAGAGATGGGCAAAGGCAAAGAATTAGATTCCATTTTTGTATTCAGCAGTTCTAAGCCTGAAAATTATAAAGAGTTAAGCAGAAACAAGCTGTATTTTTTTCCTTTGAATTTTGAAAAAAGTCAAAAAGCTGTACCTAGAAATGTGAGCTATATTTATGGAGAACTGGATTTGCAAAAGGGAATAGAAATAATGAAGCAGATACCAAGAGTTTCACAGATAAATATAGCTATATCTAATTTATCTGACAGTGATATAAAAAAGCTTGAAGAAAAATATCAAAATAATTCTGTTAAAATAAATATTCAAAAAGCAACTAGAGAATTTTTAGAGGAATCTGAAAGGGAAAATATACCTACACTGCTTGTTGACTATGAAAAATCTTTAGATAAATACGCCTTTATGGGATACAACATGGATCAGGAACTTGGAAAAAGAATCAAAGCTTCTGTACTTAACTATATTTATTTTAAAACAGGACAGGGAATAAATAAGATAGAAGAAATAACTTCTCCAGAGGGAGAATTATTTTACAATGAGGAAATTGGAATTCAAATCGGCTATAATCTTCCTTTGAGTGTATTACAGGAAGTTTCTGTTATAAATAAGAAAAAGGTGGAATTAAAAAAATTAGATTTAAAAACTGCTATAGAAATAGGATTAAAAAATAACCTTGAAATTCTGAAAAAAAATCAGGATTTGATTACAAGCAAATATGACGTAAATGTAAGTAATTCATATAGATTACCTCAGTTATCAGCAAATATAGATGGAACATTTCTGGATAAAAAGAGTAATGATGTTGTATTTAATAAAGCTCAACAAAACTCGGCAAAATCATATTTGCAGCTATCTCAAGTGATTTATAGCGAGCAGCTGAATACCAATGTATATCTTTCAAAATTGGCTATGGAAAGTAAAAGATCTGATTTGGAGCAGCAGAAGCTTGATATTATTTATTATATATCCTCAACATATCTGAATATTCTTCAGTTAAATGCACAATTGAAGATACAGGAAAGCAATTATGATGTACTCAAAGAGAGTTTGAAAATAGCAAATATAAATTATAAAGTGGGATCAGGGGGAGTACAGGATATATACAGACTGGAATCAAGTCTTTCAGAAGCATATTCAAATATAGTTTCTGTAAAAAATCAGATAAAACAATCAACTATACAATTAAATACATATCTTGATCTGCCGAAAAACCAGCAGTACAGCTATGAAGAATTAGAAAACATATCAAGATACTTTGTATTCAACAGAAACTTCAGCAGCTTTTTTGTAAACAGTGAAAAAAATTCTGCTATTGAAGAATTTCTGCTTAAAGGAGCATTGGAAAATTCAAATAATCTGAATATTATAGAAAATGAGATAAAAGGTAAAAAGAGAGAATATTCAGCAGCAGGAAGAGAAAGAATAATTCCTACAATAGAAGCCTTTGCTCAATACAACAAAGATAATATGATAGAACCATGGGGGAAAAATAGAAATTATCCGCCAAATGGAGAAGATGAATACTGGCAGGCTGGAGTAAAAATAACACTTCCTCTTATATCAGGAGGGGAGATACATTATAAGAGAAAATCTCTTCAAAGTGAAATAGATTCATTAAATTATAGTAAAAAAATAACAGAATCACAACTATCACAGGCTGTATCACAAGCCTTTAATGAGTTTTTGACTAACTACATACAGACATATGCTTCTAAACAGGCAGCAGAAGCAGCAGCTAAAAATATGAAGATAGTAAAAAATCTTTATTCAAATGGAAGCATAAATATTACAGACTTTTTAGATGCTCAAAATAATGCATTATCTCAAAGTCTGGAAAATACAATAAAAAATTACAGTCTTTTAAATTCCATATTGAAATTAGAGAATTTATATGGAAAATCATCTTTAACAATGAGTAAGGAAGAAAAAGAGCAGTTGAGAAATCAGCTGTCAGGTATTTTAAAGGAGTATAAATAATGAAAAAACAAATATTAATGATATTAATTTTAGCAGCAATAATAAGTGCCTGTGGAAAAAAAGAACAGGAATATAAATATGACATGGCTGTAAGACCTGTTGTATATAAAATTGCTAAAAAAACAGATGAAAATATTTCTAAAAATTATGTTGGAGTAATCAAATCTCAAGCATTGTCCAGCCTTAGTTTCAGAGTATCTGGAACTATTGAAAAAAGAATGGCGCAGCTTGGAGATCATGTAAAAAAAGGAGAAGTACTGGCAGTACTTGATCCAACAGAATATAAGGTAAATTATCAAAAAGCTCTTGCAGAACTGGAAAAAGGAAAGGCAGGATATACAGAAGCAAAATCAAATTATGAAAGGGCACAGGCTCTGTATCTTGAAAACAGTATATCAAAAGCCAGTTATGATAATGCAATAGCCTCATACAGATCAGCAGCAGCAACGATGAATGCTCTGAAAAACAGTGTTGATTTGGCAAAAATTCAACTTGGATATACAGAACTCAAAGCACCAGCAGAAGGAACTATCGGAGAGGTGAAAAGTGAAGTCAATCAATCTGTAAACCCTCAGACACCAGTATTTATATTGAATACCTCTGGAGATAAAACAGTGGAGTTCAATGTTTCTGAATCGGCAATTCCTACCCTGAAAGAAGGAGAAAAGGTCCTTGTAACTGTAGATTTTATTCCTGAGGCTCTCATTAATGGAAAAATAACTAATATAGGAACTGTATCAAATGAATTTGGAAACACTTATCCTGTAAAAGCAAAACTGGAAGATGCTCCTGAGAATATAAGGGTGGGAATGACTGCTAATGTGCTTTTAGAATCAAAGGAAAATAAAAATATAACAATTCCATTTGAATCAATATTGAAAGATTCAGAGAACAGACCATATGTCTACATTATAACTGATATTGACGGTGAAATAGGACATGCTGTCAAAAGGCTGGTAAAAACCGGGGAGATAAATCAAAATGGAATAGAGATACTTGATGGAATACAGTCTGGAGAATATATTATTATAAAAGGGGTTTCGCAAATTCAGAACGGTCAGGAAGTTTCTCTGTTGGAAGGAGTGAAAAATTAGATGAAACTTACAGATGTCGCTTTAAAAAACAAAGTAACAACTTATCTGATATTTATAACCCTTCTATTTGTGGGATATATGTCCTATGTTAAATCAGAAAAATCAGAAGATCCGGGATTTACTGTGAAGGTGGCTCTCATAACAACCAACTGGCCAGGGGCAACTTCCAAGCAGATGGCTGATTTGGTAAGCAAAAAGATAGCAGATCAGATACAGAATATAGAAACTTTAGATTATGTGGACTCAAAAAACATACCGGGACAGTCTAATGTTTATGTGAATATAAAAAGTGGTAACAGAGATTTAGTTCCAATATGGCAGGAGCTAAGGAACAGAATAAATACATTTGTTGTTCCTGCACTTCCAGAGGGAGTACAGACGCCAATAATAAATACATATTTTGGTGATATATATGGTACTCTGCTGACAATAAGTGGTGACAGCTATTCATATGAAGAATTGTATAAGACTGCTGAAAATTTAAAGGCAAAATTATTATTTTCAGTGCCACAGATAGGAAGAATAGATATAAGTGGTGTGCAGAGTGAAGTTATCTATGTAAAAGTGGATAATGAAAGACTTTCACAATCTAAAATATCAATGAGTAATATAATAGATACTCTTCAAAATGTCAATGTAATAGAAAACGGAGGAGATGTAGTATCTGATGACTACAGAATAAAAATATCTCCAACAGGAAATTTTAAAAATATAAAAGATATAGAGAATACTATAATAACAGATTCAAATGGAAAAAATGCTATATATTTAAAAGAGATAGCAACTGTGGAAAAAACATATAAAGACCCTTCAGACTATATGATTTCATATAATGGGGATAAAGCTATCACACTGGGAGTGTCCCTTGGAGATAAGGAAGATGTTCTGGTAATGAGCAAGGGAATAAAAAAGGTTCTGAAGGAATTTAAGAGCAAGCTTCCCATAGGAATAGAAGTTGGACAGATTTACTATCAGCCTGATCTGGTACAGGATAAAGTGACATCTTTTATAGCCAATCTGGTACAGGCAATAGTGACAATAGTAATTGTAATGCTCCTGTGTCTGGGACTTCGTTCTGGATTAATAGTAGCAGCTTTGACACCAACATCTATAGCATTCACAATAATAGGACTTTATTATCTTGGTTATGGAATAAATCAGATAACTCTGGCAGGTTTGATAATAGCTCTGGGAATGCTGGTAGATAATGCAGTGGTAATGTCTGAAAATATAATGGTATTAATGCAGGAGGGAAGAAGCAGAATGGAAGCCTGTCTGGAATCAGGCAAAACTCTGGCTGTTCCACTCCTTGTAAGTTCACTTACTACAATAGTGGCCTTTTCTCCTATTATACTGAATAAAGAAAATATGGGGGAATATGTAGGACCTCTTACAATAGTAGTACTTCTTGCACTGCTGGGTTCATGGCTTATTAATCAGACGCTTATTCCTCTGTTGTGCTTGGATTTTCTGAAAGTGAAGTCTGGAAGCAGGCAGAATATGGATTCAAAACCTTATCTCATTTACAGAAAAATCCTTGTTACGCTTTTAAAGAAGAAAAAATTATCTATAAGTGTTACAATAGGAGCTTTCTGTCTTGGACTTGTACTTTTAGGAGTAGTACCTAAAAACTTTATGCCAGATTCTACAGACCCTGTAATGTCTACATATATAAGAATGCCGAAAGGAACAGATATCAATCGTACAGCAGAAGTTGTAAATGATTTGAATGAATTTATAAAGAAAAATTACAGTACTGGAGAACAGGAACCTCTTTCACCTTCATTGTGGAACTATATAACTACTGGAGGAACAGACAAGAAGTATAAAAAACAGGGAGTATTGAGCTGGGGAATATTTATTGGAGGAGGAGCACCTAAATATTCTACAAGTTATCAGCCTGAAACAAGGCTTCCAGAATATGCCTATGTAATGTATAATGTCACAGATTATAGAATAATAAAGAAATTAAGCTCTGAGATAAATCTGTATATGCAGAGTAAATATCCGGGAATAGATATAACTACCAAAGGTATGGGAAGTGGAGTATCTTTAGAGAAAGATTTGGGATATGTATTTGTTTCAGATAATATAGAACTTTTGAAAAAAGTATCAAAAGAATTTGAGGAAAAAATAAAAACAGTAAAAGGTATAAGAGCTGTAAGCAACAACTGGGGAAATGAAGTCCCTAGAATAACGATAAATATAAATCAGGAAAAAGCTAAGAAAGCAGGGTTATCAAATAGTGTTGTGGGAAAAACCCTTCAATTTATATTGCAGGGAACAAATGCCACTGTGTATAGAAATTTTGAAGCTCCTCCCAAAAGTACTATTATTCCTGTAATGCTGAAAGGAAGCAGATCATATAAAGATGACATCACTAATATAGAAACTATACAGTTTATGACTCCATCAGGAGTGTCAGTTCCTTTAAATCAGATAGCAGATATAAAAGTGGAATATATTCCTGATTTTGTCTATACAAGGGATATGTCATATGGAATAGAGGTAGATGCTGGAATACAAGATGGATATACACCACCAGAGGTAAATAATGAAATAATGCCATGGCTGACTGAAAAGTTAAAAGAATGGGGACCGGAAATAAAATATTATCCAGCAGGTATAATGAAAACTTCTTCAGAAAATGAGGGAGCATTATTTCAGGCTGTTCCAATAGCATTGTTAATAATGTTTTTGCTGGTAATAGGGCAGTTTAATTCTATAAAGAAAGGATTGTCAATAATGCTGGTAATTCCTCTGTCTATACCGGGAATAGCAATAGGGCTGCTGTGTACAAATACTCAGCTTGGATTTATGGCTATTATAGGAATAATTTCACTGGCAGGGGTAGTTCTGAATCATGCTATCATTCTTGTAGATAAAATGACTATTGAAAAAGATGATATGGGGAGAAATGATCAGGACGCAATAGTATTTGGATGTCAGTCAAGATTAAGACCGATATTTTTAACAGTTGCCACTACACTTATGGGGCTTATGCCACTATATTTCTTTGGAGGACCTTTATTCCAGCCATTAGCAGTTGTTCTTATTTTTGGACTTGCAACTGATACAGTGCTGGCTTTGGGAATAATTCCTGTGATATATGCACTGTTTTTCAAAGTGGACTTTAAAGATTATGTGTATGATGAGAAAAAACTAGAAGTAGTTATAAAAAAATAAAAGGAGAGAACAAATGAAAAAATTTTAATCGGGTTAGCAGCTATTTTAGCATCAACTACTGTATTTGCAGAAAATAGATACGGTATAGGGATTGGAGCTGGAGTTTCAAACAATCTTTATAAAGGAGATAAGACACTGGCATATCCAATTCCTTTGCTAGATGTAGATTATGGAAATTTTTATTTGAAAGCTGCAACATTGGGATATCGTTTTTATAAAAATGATAAATTCAGTACATCAATTTATATTGATCCATTAGCAGGATTTCCTATAAAAGGAAAGGATATGAAAAATGGATATAAAAATATAGATGATCGTGATTTTCAAGTAATGGGAGGAATCAGATTAGATGCAGAAACTGGTATCTATGGAATAAGAACTGGTTTGAATGCTCAATTTGGAGAACATGGTGCTGAAGGAAGGGCAAGCTTATATAAAATGTATTTTGCAAATAATAAGCTAACTATAATACCAGGAATACATTTCAGAGGATTTTCAAAACACTATACAGATTATTATTTTGGAGTAACATCAAAAGAGGCTGAGAGAAGCAGCAGAGATAATTTAAAAAATGAATATAAAGGTGGAACAGCTTATTCATATGGAGCTGTACTTACACTGGACTATAAACTTACTGAAAATATATCTGTTGATTCATTTTTCGGGATAGAGAAATTTTCATCAGATATATCTGATTCACCAATAGTAGAAAGAGATTGGATGTATATGATAGGTGGAGGAATAAAATACTTCTTCTAAAATTAAAATAAAATGAGAATGATTCATAGGCAGAAATATAATAATCGCTTTTGAACATTCTCATTTTTTCTATATCTTTAAATTTCTCAGCTTATTTTTATTAATTTGATAGAGTTGGTAGTTCCAACTTTAAATATAGATTCTCCACAGTTTGCAATTATAACATCATCTTTTTTAGCCAGCTTCAAATCCACTGAAACTTTTTCTGCCAGTTGGAAGAATGAATCAAGATTTTCAGGCTGTCCATCAATGAAAGGAGTGATTCCTCTCACAATAAGAAGTTGATTGGCAGTTTTTTCATTATTAGTAATTGCTAGAATTTCAGCTTTAGGAAAATATCTTCTCATATCTCTTGCAGCTCTACCAGATTGAGTTGCAACAACTATAACTTTTGTATTAAGAGATTCACTTATCTCAGCAGTACCCTTAGTAACAGCAGTAGTAATTGTCATATCCTCTGTAAAATAGTTTTTCTTAGAAACAAGAGGGTCGATTTTTTCAGATATTCTAGTCATAACTCTTACAGCTTCTACTGGATATTTACCATTGGCAGACTCTCCAGAAAGCATGATACAGTCTGTTCCATCAAGAATTGCATTAGCTACATCGTTTACTTCTGCTCTTGTAGGTCTTGGATTTTTAATCATAGAATCGAGCATTTGAGTAGCAGTGATAACCACTTTACCAGCAGCATTACATTTTTCTATCATCATTTTTTGTGCAATAGGTACATCTTCAATAGGGATTTCCACTCCAAGATCTCCTCTTGCAACCATGATACCATCAGAAACTTTTAATATTTCATCAAAGTTATCTATTCCTTCTTGAGTTTCTATCTTAGATATTATAAGAATATTTTTTCCACCATTTTCATCTAATACTTTTCTTACATCTTTTACATCATCAGCTTTTCTGATAAATGAAGCAGCTACATAGTCAACACCCTGCTGGCAGCCGAAAATAAGGTCGTTTTTATCTTTTTCAGATATAGCAGGAAGGCTGACTTTAGCTTTTGGAAGATTGACACCTTTATTTTCTCCAAGTTCACCATTATTTAGAGCTATACAGATTATTTTATTTCCTGTGATTTCTTTTATGCTGAACTGTAAAAGTCCATCATCTATAAGAAGTTTTTCACCTACTTTAACGTCCTGTATAATATCTTCATAAGTGACAGCGACCATTTTTTCATCGCCAATTACAGATTTATCAGTAGTGATTATGAATTCCTGACCTGATACTATATTTACATTTTTTCCATCTTTAAGTTTAGTAGTTCTTATTTTAGGTCCTTTGATATCAAGCATAAGAGCTGCTCTAATACCAGTTTCTGCCTGAGCTGCCCTGAAATTATCAATTTTTTCTTTATGTTCTTCATAATTTCCATGGGAGAAGTTCAACCTCATCATATTCATTCCTGATTTAAGGAGTTCTTTTAGAGTTTCTTTTGTTTCAGAACTTGGTCCAATGGTACATATTATTTTAGTTTTTTTCACAATGATACCTCCTGAATATATCTTTTCTTCTAAAAAGTTATTTTTATGATGATTTTAAATACTACTTTATATTATACCCTTAATCTGAAAATATTACAAAATATATATGAAAATATCTTGCCAAAGGTCAATTAATATTATATTATACTAGAATCGAGTATATTAAAATGTTTAAGGAGGAAATGATGAAAAGTTTATTCAAAAAAATTTTACTGTTAATGATGATTTCGGCTACAGCAGTTTATGCACAGGTTAAAAGTGTGACTGTCCCATCTCATTCAGTGCCGAAACAACCTATAATTATTCAAGGACCTATGCCTATTGAAGCACAAAATCTGGCTGCAAGACTTGAAAATGTAAGAGAGGAAAGAACAGGAAACTATATTTTCTATATAGGAACATTAAATGATTACCCTGTAATTGTTGCTAAGACAAGCAAGGGAATGGAAAATACTGCTGCTGCAACAGCTATAGCAATAGAGAGATTCAAACCAGCTGCTGTAATAAATCAGGGAACTTCAGGGGGACATGACAAATCTCTGAATGTTGGAGATATTGTTTTAGGAAAAAGAACATTTAATGCTGGAAACTTTAAGACTTTGACTAAAAATGAAAAAGAGGGAAGTAATCCTTTTGAATGGCTTCCTATGGACGTAATGGCTTCTGAAGGAAGTGCAGGAGAAAATACAGATGCAGAAAAAGTTCGTTACTATGAAGGAAACCCTATGCTTTTAAAAGCTGCCAATGCTGTAAAAAATCAATATAAAAGAGGAAAAGTAGTAGAGGGAACTGTAGCATCGGCTAATTTCTGGAATAATGAAATTGACAGAATAAACTGGCTGCATGAAGAATTTGGTTCAAGTGTGGAGGAAATGGAAGCTGCCAGTGCTGCTTTAATTTGTGAAGCATATAAAGTGCCATTTCTTACAATCAGAGTTCTATCAAATAATAAAACAAATGGTGGAAAATATGATCCTAGTACAGCAAAAGATTGTCAGGACTATGTTGAAAAAGTAGTTAAAGAATATATAAAAATGCTTGAAAAATAATTATAGAATTAAGGATATAGAAAAAAAGAAGTCTGATTTTAGACTTCTTTTTTTATATTTTAAATAAAAATTAAGCCAGTGTAAATTTTTGTTTACGTAAACTTTTATTAACACTTCTCTCAAAAAACTTTATATATAACCTTTTTTACAAAAGTGTAAATTTTAGTTAACATATTTTTCCAATGGCAGTATTTATTATATTTTTCATAAATTCTCTTTAAATACATATTTCTCACAAATGGCATATTATTTGCTTATAGTTAAAGCATATACTTTAACTTTAGGAGGAATTGTATGAAAAATAAAAGGATAATTACTGTAGCTACTACAGGGGCATGGACTACTAAAAAAGATAATCCTAATATTCCCATTACACCAGCTGAAATAGCTGCTGATGTGTATGAATGCTGGAAAGCAGGAGCAGCAGTATGTCATATTCATGTCAGAGATGAAGAAGGAAATGGTACCATGAATACAGAAAAATTTGTGGAAACTGTAAAACTCATCAAGGAAAAATGTGATATTGTAATCAATTGTACTACATCTGGGGATTTGAATGCCACTGATGAAACAAGAATGGCACATTTAAAAGTTATTAGACCTGAATTAGCCTCATATGATTGTGGCTCTATGAACTGGATGCATAGAAGCCTCTTTATTAATCACCCTCAATTTTTGGAAAAATTGGGAAATTTTATGCAGGAATATGGAGTAAAGCCGGAAATAGAAATATTTGATGCTGGAATGGTATATAATTCCCTTTATTATTTAAAAAAAGGTGTGCTTAATGCTCCACTTCATTATCAGTTTGTTTTGGGAGCAGCTGGAGGAACTGCTGCAACAGTGGAAAATCTTGTTTATCTCAAAGGATTGATTCCGGAAGGCTCTACTTGGTCGGCTCTTGGAATAGGAAAGGGACATATTCCTATTATGCTGGCTGCTATAGCTATGGGAGGACATGTAAGAGTGGGAATGGAGGATAATGTATATTATAAGGCAGGGGAACTGGCAGAATCCAATGCTCAGTTGGTGCAAAGAGCTGCCAATATTATTAGGGAGGCTTCTTATGAGGTGGCGACACCAGAGGAGGCAAGAATTATACTTGGAGTGAATAAAAAATAAAAAAGGAGTTGTTTTATGAGTGTGCAATTAGTTTTTGGGGTTTACTGTATAATTTTTGCTTTTCTTATGATAGGAGCAGGGGTATATAGTAAAAAATGGGTATCAGATGCTTCTGACTTTATACTGGCAGGACGAGAACTCAGTTTTCCAATTAATACTATGGGGGTGGCAGCTATTGGTTTTGCTGGGACTACTGTATCTCTCGAATGTGGTTTTGCTATCCTTTATGGAGTGAAGGGAGCTTTGGCCTGGGGAGTTATATATTCTATATTTGGATTGGTATTGTATGGACTGCTTTTTGCCAATTTTGTAAGAAGATGTGGAGCTCAGACACTTCCTGAATATTTTGAAATGAGATATAACAGCAGAGTCAGAAATGTAGTTGCCTATGGAACTATAATTGGAATGTGTGGGATTCTTGCAAATAATATAGTTTCACTTTCTGCTATAGTTTCAGGGTATGTAGGCTGGCCTACTTATTTTGTAATGGGGGGAGCTTTCCTCATAGTAATAATATTTGCAACATTAAGTGGACTATGGGCTTCAACTATTACAGATTTTATTCAAGTGACAATTGGAACTATTGCTATTCCTCTGCTTCTCATATTGCTGATAAAGAAATATGGGGGAATAGATTTTATAGCCTCTAACTGGCTGACAGGAAATTTTATGGACAATGGAATAGCAGGAGGAAGTCTTCCGGGAATGTCATTGAAGTATCCAAGTGTTTTAAATTTTGTTCTCTGCTTCAGTTCGGCTCTTGTATGGGGAAATAATTATTACTGGGGAAAACTTGCTGCTTCAAGAAATGAGAAGATTGCTAAAAATTCTTTTGTATGTGCAGGATTAATATTGATGTTTATATTTATGATACCACTGGTAATGATAGGTGCTTATACAGGTGCTGCTGTACCTGAAGTATTTACTTTAGCTGGAGGAAGTATTATGCCTACAGCTGCTTATGGAGTGGCAGCTAAAATGTTTCTTCCTCTTGTATCAGCTTTTATTGTAATAGGGTGTGTGGCTGCTTCAATTTCCACATCTTCTACTTCAGCAATGGGAGCAACTTCTACTGCTACCAGAGATATTTATTTGAGAACAATAAATCCAAAAGCTGATGCAGCAAAATCATTGAAGGCAAGTAAAATAATTATGTTTCTTGTGCTGATATTTACATGGGTATTGTGCTATTTTCCGGGAGGACCTGCATATCTGTTTGCTTTCTCCAACTGCTGGCTGGTGCCTCCGGCTATATTGCTGTGTTTAGGTTTTCTTTGGCCAAAATTTAATTCTACAGGAGCATTTTGGGGAGTTATCTGTGGTATGCTTACAATGGTTATTTTCACAATATTGGAATTAACTAAGATATTTGTAGTAGGTAGATTTATATATCTGGCTATATTGGGATTTGTAGTGACAGCTGTAGCTGGAGTTATTTTTACTCTTCTTTTCCCGTCATCATCTAAATATTATGGCAGAGTTGACTGGGAGCTTGAACCTAATGATACCAATAGAGAAAAAGTAGAACTTAATGATTTTGATATGCAGGTACTTTCATTGATAAGATTTGGACATCAGTATATGTCAGATATTACAGATGGATTGAAAGTAGATTCAAAAGTATCTACAGAATCTATAGAGAAATTAGACAGAGGGGGATATATCAAAAGAGCAGGAAAAACTGGAAGCAGATTTTATACTTTTGAACTGGCAGATAAAGCATATACTGTTCTGCCGAAATTAAGTCCTGAAGAAAAAGAAATGGAAAAGGATTATTTAAATGGAAGATATCTTAACTTTCTAAAAGCTGTGTTAGATTCTCCAAAAGCAGTGATGGATATAATTAAAGAAGAAAAATATGTTTCACTGCAGGTATCAAGCATTGTATCTCATCTTGTAAGAAGAGGATATCTTGCAGAAAAAGGCTTATATAAAAGACAGCTTGTTATAACAGAAGCAGGAAAAGAAATAATTCAGAAATATTTATAATACCTCATAAAAAATGTATGAATTTACCACCAATATAAGTTATACTTAAAAAAAGTATAAAATATCTGGAGGGGCTATGGAAAAAAATATATTTAAAACTGCCATTGATCAGTTGAACGGGGTAGCTATTACTGATGAAAAAGGAAGATATGTATATGTAAATAAGAGCTGGTCTGCATATATGGGTTATGAACTTGAGCAGATAAAGGGAATGTATGTAAGAGATATTTTTCCTACAACTCTGGTAGATGAGGTATTAAAGATAGGAAAAACTTTAGTAGGTCAGCCCTTTATATTTGAAAACAGCATAATTAAACAGGGATTTTGTACTTATATTCCTCTTTTTGAAAATAATAAAATAATAGGAGTACTGGTTCATGTATTATTTAACCAGATGGAACAGGCTATAAATTTTACAGATACTTTGAATGATATGATTTCCAATATTGAATACTATAAACAGGAACTTAGAGAGATAAGAGGAGCTAAATATTCAATAGATAATATTGTGGGAGAAAGTGAAGCTGTTAAGAAAATGAAAGCTAAAATAATAAAGACAGCAGGTTCAAATTCATCTGTGCTTATAGAAGGAGAAACAGGATGTGGGAAAGAACTGGTAGCTCATTCTATACATGATTTAAGCAAGCGTACTTCAAATCCTTTTATCAAGATAAATTGTGCTGCTATTCCGGAAGAGCTTATAGAATCAGAGCTTTTTGGATATGAATATGGTGCCTTTACAGGAGCTAAAAAAGGTGGGAAAACAGGTAAATTTCAGATGGCAGACAAGGGGAGTATTTTTCTTGATGAAATAAATCAGCTTTCCAGTGTACTTCAGCCAAAAATATTAAGAGTATTACAGGAAAGAGAAATAGAAAGAGTGGGAAGTGAAAAGAGCATTTCAATAGATGTGAGAATAATTGCTGCTACAAATACTTCTTTGGAAAAAATGATTAAAGAAGGAAAATTTAGGAGTGACCTTTTTTACAGGCTCAATGTTATAAAAATAAAAATACCACCATTGAGAGAGAGAAAAGAAGATATTCCACTCATAGTGAAAGATATCATCAACAGATTAAATTTTCAGCTGGGAATGCATATTGCCAGAGTTACTGACGAGGTAAATGAAAAACTTATGGAATATGACTGGCCTGGAAATATTAGAGAACTGCAAAATGTAGTGGAAAGAGCAATGAATATGTCAGATTCTATGATACTTCAATGGAAGGATTTTCAAGAATATTTTGACAGTAAACATTTAAAAAAATTAAAGAGAACCAAGTGTTCAGATAATTATGACATAAAAACTATAAAAAAAGATTTTGAAAAAGAGGTCATTGCAGAAGCGTTGGAAAAAACTGAAAATAATAGGACCAAGGCAGCAGAACTACTTGGAGTTTCACGGACTATGCTCTATAAAAAACTCAAGGAGTATGACCTCTGATACAGGAGGAGAAAATGAGAAAAATAATAGATTTAAGTGTGGCAGTAGAATCAGGACTTCCATGTGATCCACCAAATCAAATACCACATATAAAATACTGTAATCATAAAGATACTGCTGCTGAAATGGCAGGATTCTTTGGAAATGCCACAGTTGACGACCTGCCAGAGGGAAATGGCTGGGCTATTGAATTTATAAATATATCTACTCACAGTGGTACTCATATAGATGCACCATATCACTATTATCCTACTATGAACAATGGAGAAAAGGCATGGACTATAGATGAAGTGCCTCTTGACTGGTTTATTGGTGATGGTGTAGTAGTGGATTTTAGTACCAAGGGTGATGGGTATAAGGTGACTGCTTCTGATATGGAGGAATATTTTAAAAAAATAAATTATAAATTAAAAGCTGGTGATATTGTCCTTGTAAGAAGTGGAGCTGCTGACAGGTGGGGAACAAAAGAATATCTTACTGCTGGCTGTGGTATGAGCAGAGAAGCTACACTATGGCTCATTGAAAAAGGAGTACAGGTAGTTGGAACTGATGGTTGGAGCTGGGATAGACCACTTCCTCTCATAGCAAAAGAATTTAATGAAACAGGAAATAAAGATATTATCTGGGAAGGACATAGAGCTGGAATAGAAAAAGCATATTGTCATCTTGAAAAATTAACTAATCTGGATAAACTGCCAGCAACTGGATTTAAATTTTATTGTTTTCCAATTAAAATAAAAGCTGCCAGTGCTGGTTGGGTAAGAGCAATAGCAATAATAGAAGAATAATTTTTTTGTATGAATTTTAAAGGGGTTGTTGTAGATTGATAATTTTTAATTATTAATTTAGACAGCTCTTTTTTTATAAAAAAAATATAAAAAAGGTAAATACCGAAAAATTTTGAATAAAATAAAATATTAACAGCATATATTGACAAAAATAATTTTGTGAAGTATATAATTATTAAGAGGATAGGAGGTATTTTAGAATGGAGGATTACATAATTTTGGAATTTATAGATTATACAACTGACCATTGGGAATACTTTATAAAATTTGAAGAGGGAGAGAAATACAACTGGAATATAACCTGCAAATTTCCAAACAACAGAAAGCATTTAATCAAGGTAGATTTGAGAGATGAAAAAAATCTAGAAAAATGTATGGAAGAAATATTCAGTGACAACAGCAGATACTATGAAATAGATTGGCTGAACGGAGTGGAAATAGTAAAAAAACTATTGAAAAAGAGATCAGAAAGAGCAATAACATTTGAAGAATTGAAAAAAGAAATGAAGATACTGGAAGAAATAATCAACAAGCACAATGAAAATGAAGTAGAGGATTTGTAGAAAACATCAGAAGAAATTCTGGTGCTTTTTTATTTTTTGAATCTTATATATTTTTAAGGGAATATTATGTCATATATTTTTGTTGTGAAATTTCTTAATATTGAAAAAAATAAAAAGTATATTTAAAAGCATAGCATTTTATCTGATGTTAAAAAATTTATTTAGATGAAAATTGATTTTCTTCAAAAATTTATTTTTTTAATTTAACTATGTATAATTATAGGATAATGTGCTATTATATATATCTGTATATTAAAAAATAAAATAATAATATTTAAAAATAGTCTATAAAGAATATATTTAGTTTAAATATTATATTAATACAAAAAAATCAATAGGAGTGAGAAATGAATTCATCAGCAGAAAAAAAAGAAAAAACAACAGGGGCAAATGAGGCAAAAGGCATATACAAGAAAGGATATGGAACTATAGCCAAAAAGGTAATGAAAGATAAAAATCTGAATATTATATCAAAAGCTATTTATGCATATATTTGCAGCTATGCTGGGAAAGGGAAAGACGCTTTTCCATCACAAAAATTAATATCAAATGATTTGGGGATAAATATAGGGACATTGGCAAAATATACTCAAGAGTTGAAAGACAGTGGCTATATAACAGTGAAAGGACACAAAGAAAAAGGGAAATTTTCTAAAAATCTTTACACTATAAATATTGAACTGAATATGGTTTCACCGTGTACGGTGAAAACCGATACGGAAACTACCGAGTACGGTCAAATAGACACTAATAATAACAATATAAATAATAACATAAAGACAAATAATAACAGTGTAAATAATAATACACTCACTAAGGGGAAAAGTAAAAAAAATATTGAGAAAACAACAGAGGATAAAAAAGAAAAACTAGAAAATGCACCTGTAGAAATACAACAGATATTAAAAAAATACAAAGAATTGGAACTGCCAGATTTTGACTACAGACCAGAGAACTATATTTTGCTGAGGGCATATGGAGAATTGGGAGCCGTAAAACTATTTGAGGCATTGACATTGATGTCACAATCTGAATTTGTAAAAATAATATGAGTATAAATGCAATATTTAAAATTGAAAACCTAAAAAAAGCCCTTAATGGAAATTTTAAAAATAAAGTGAATAATAAAAAAGGCACTAAAACAGAATTTAAGAAACCAGTATATGAGGACTTTACAGGGGAGCTTATAGATGAAATACTATCAGAAAAGATAGGAGATATAGAAGATGGAAAAATGTAAATATTGTGGAAAAGAGTACAGAGAAAATCCCATGAGCCACATAGAAAAACTTCCTGAATTTATAAAAGAAAAAATAAAGTATATCCCAGACTGCAATTGTTTGGAAGAAATATCAAAAAAAGAAATGGAGGAATTGGAGAAAAAAAGGGTTTACGAAGGTATGAAAAATAAAATAAAAAAATATAAGGATATTTCTGTTATAGATAATAAATTTCTGGAAAGCAGATTTGGAAATGCTGATATGAGTGAAAAATATATGATTTTAGTCAAGAAATATGCAGATAATTTTCTTGTCAAAGAGAAAAAAACAGGAATATTGCTGTATGGAGATGTAGGAACAGGAAAGACTTTTGCAAGTGCCTGTATAGCAAACTATCTCATGGAATATGGAAAGACTGTTATAGTAATCAATTTAGCTCTCTATTTGAACAGGCTGAGTATAGAATGGGGAGAAAAGGAAAAAACTATTCTTGAACAGACAGAAAAGTGTGATTTGATGATTATAGACGATTTTGGAACTGAAAAAAGTTTGAATGAAAATCAATCTGGCTGGAGGGCTGAGAAGATATATAATCTTATTGATGCGCGATATAGAAGCAATAAACCTTTGATTATAACAACGAATTTGAATTTTAACAGTGATGAGAGTAAATGTGAATTGACAGAGAAATTTTCGATACAGGGCAAAAATAGAATCAGAGATAGAATAATTGATATGTGTTTTCCTGTAAGAGTAACAGGAAAAAGCAGGAGGGGGATAACTAGAGAGAAATTTTTAGAATTTATGGGATAAAAGTAATAACCAATATGGGAGGAAGAAGGGGAAGAAAGCTTTAGAACATATACTAGAGATAAAAATAATTATTTTGAGAATAGAAAAAATACGGGTAGGGAGATGTGCAGATGAATAGAGAGGAATATATTTATATGAAACTTGAGAGCCTTTCACCTTTGGATAAAGCTCTTTCCAAGGAGATGGTGAAGTATCTTGGAGAGTGGGCAACAATTGAGGAGGTAGCAAAATATTTGAAAAAGCACAAAAATACAATTTATGACAAGGTAGATGGGGGAGATCTTCTTTACAGAAGAATAGGACCAAGCATTTTAATCTACACCAGAAGTATAATTTTTTTACTGGAATAATTTTTGACTTTCACAATTCGTCACAAATCGTAACATTGAGTCACTGTTTAATCCTGCTTAGAAGTAGTATCATATATGTATAACAAAAACAAAAAAACAGGAGGCAGTAAAATGGCAGGAGAAAATCAAGTAATATTAGCAGTGGTTCAAAAAGAAATGGAGAAGGTGGAAAATGCAATCAAGAGGGAAAAGGCTATATTAAAAAATATAGACGATATAACAGCAACTCTTGAGCATATAGCAGAGTTGGTAGAATCAGGAAAGGAGTTCCCAGAAAACTCAGCATATGAGTCATACAAAGACTGGCAGGAAAGCGCAGAGAAGGAAATTAAATCTTATACAACTTCTTTGGAAACAATAGACAAGTACAGAAGTCTACTGGCAGCATACCAGTTTTATGTAAAAAATAATACACCAGAAGCTTAAAGAAAAGAGGCTGTGGCAGAAGCTGCAGTCTTTTTTTTACCCAAAAATAAAAAAATGGAGGAAAAATTATGAAAACAATAATAATAAAATTTTTAAAATATTTTATCAGCAGATGGTTTGGAACAAAGGCAATGGAAAAAGTAGTGATAACAGCTTTGGGAGAATTGGTAAAGAGAACAGAAAGCAAAATAGATGACAAGATATATGAGGCAGTATTTGGAAAACTGGAGGAGGAGAAAAATGATAAATAATGCAGAACTGTTTTTTAAAATAATAACTACAACAGGAACTTTTTTTCTGGCATACCACAGGTACACATTATCATTGTTTGAGAAAAAAATAGATAAAGGGGAGTGCGAAAAAGAAAGAATCTTTGCAGAAAAATTCAGAATAGAAAATATAAAAACACTGACTGAGGGAATAAGCAGGATTGAAGAAAGAATGACAAGGATAGAGGAGTATCTGATGAAGCATTAAGAGGGAGAAAAATAGAATACTAAAAAGTGGAAAAAGCGAGCTTTTTGCTAAAAAGTTCTTGTTTATACATAAAGGCGAACACATTCCCTATATTTTCCCTATCATTGTACTCTTTAAATTTGTAAAAGTCAATATAAAAGTTTTGGGAGGTGAACGGGGTCCAAAAAATGAGGTATTAAAAATTGGGAGGTTAGAGCGTCTAAAAGTTCGCTTTTATGTATAAAAAGGAACTTTTCTCAGTTATTAGCTTAATTTCTACATTTAAATTTTCAATTTTAATTAGAATTTTGGAGGAAAAAATTGAAAAAATTTTAAGAAAAATTTAAATAAAAAATATATAAAAACAAACTTGGGGGAGGAAAAATATGATTGAAAAGATTATGAAGGCAGTAAAAAGCAGCAACAAAAAGAGAAGTAGAAATATAACAATAGGGGCAGTAGTAGGATTTCTATTGTCATGTACAGCAGTAATGGGAGCAGATAGCCATCTTTGGATAAAAGGAGAAAATGGAATTAAATTTAATAAAGCTGAAACTGCTGATGGTGGTGGAAGTTGGAATGAAGGAAATCCATATAGCGATAATAATTGGGATACAGTTAAAAAAACTTATACAAACAATATGAAGTTGTCATCAAATGGAGCTAATGGAAAAGATGGGAGTGATAAGAAGATAAGTTATGGACTTAGATTAAGTGGTGAATTGGCTAACATGAATTTTATAAATAATGATTCAATAACAGGAGAAATAAGTGATAGCAGTGGTAGTGATTATGGTCCTGGTTATGGAATATACAATGAATCAACTAAAATGGGAAATATAGAAAATACAGGAGAAATAAGTGGTACTGGTACTGCTAGTGGCTATGGGATATATAATTCTAATTCAGTTGAAATGAAAAATATAACAAATACAGGAGAAATAAGTGGTACTGCTAAAGGTCTTGATGGTGGTACTTATGGTGGTGCTGGTTATGGAATATATAATTATCAAGGCACAATTGTAGATATAGAAAATACAGGAAGAATAAGTGGTACTGGTTCTGGTTTTAGTAGTAGCGATGGTGAAGGTGAGGGTTATGGGATATATAATAGTTCATCTACAATGGGAGCTATAACAAATACAGGAGAAATAAGTGGGACTGGTAAAGGTGATGGTACTGGTGCTGGTACTGGTTATGGAATAAATAATTCTAGTTCAGGTAAAATTGGAGATATAACAAATACAGGAGAAATAAGTGGTAGTGGTAAGAGTACTAGTGGTAAGAGTGAGGGTTCTGGAATATATAATTCAGCTGAAATGAAAAATATAAAAAATACAGGAAGAATAAGTGGTACTGGTGCTGATTCTAGTAGTGATAGTAAGGGTTATGGAATATATAATGACTCAGGTGCAATTGGAGCTATAACAAATGAAGGAGTAATAAGTGGTACTAGTACTAATGGTACTGGAATACATAATGCGAGTGGTATTAGTAAAGAAATGGGAAAAATAATAAATACAGGGATAATAAGTGGCTCTGGTAATAGTACTAGTCATGCTAGTACTGGTTATGGAATAAATAATAGTTCAGGTAAAATTGGAGATATAAAAAATACAGGGGCAATAAATGGTTCTGGTAAAACTAGTGGTGCTAGTACTGGATATGGAATACATAATGATAAGACTTATGGTAAAGAAATAGGAAATATAACAAATGAAGGAGTAATAAGTGGCTCTGGGACTAGTACTGGTGGTAATGGTGAGGGTTATGGAATATATAATGGAGCTACAATGGGAGATATAGAAAATACAGGACTGATAAGTGGTACTGGTTATAATAATACTAGTACTGGTACTTCTGATACTGGGTCTGGAATACATAATAAGAGTGATAGTAAAGAAATGGGAAAGATAACAAACATAGGAATAATAAATGGTTATGGTGCTGGTGAAAGTTCTAGTACTGGTACTGGTTATGGAATAAATAATGAATCAGGTACAATTGGAGATACAACAAATACAGGAGTAATAAGTGGTTATGGTTCTGGTCATGATACAGGTTATGGTTATGGAATATCTAATATAACTACACCGGGAAATACAACTACAATGGGAGCTATAATAAATACAGGAATAATAAGTGGGACTGGTACTGGTGGTTCTGGTTCTGGAATATATAATGGTAGTTCAGGTACAATGGGAGCTATAACAAATACAGGAGTTATTTATGGAAAAGATAATGCTATAAATAATACTAATGGTAATATAACTGTAAATAACTATGGAATACTTGTAAATGAAGAAAATAAAGATGTAAATGCTGGGATAAGTGATACCAACTATGGACTTATAATAAAAAATGAAGGTGATAATATAACTGTAGGAACTGCAGGAACTCAAGATATACCAATACCATTCTATGATGCTGAAGGAAATATCATGGGAGAAAGAAAGGTAACAATAGGAAATGTAGCAGGAAAAAATGATGATAAAAGTAATTCATTTAGTGGAAACAAAGAAAACCATATATTAAATGCTCTAACAAATACATATAAAGTAACTGGAGAAAATAACAATGTCACAGGTTCAATAATCAATGCTTATGGAACAGCAGTTGTATTTGGAGATACAGGAGATAATAACCAACTGACTTTATCAGGAACAATAGTAAATGGAGGGATAGATGAGGATGATTCTAATCCTGATCCTACTGTTAAAGTGGCAGCTATATCAGGAAGTGGTAATGGAGATACTCTAATACTTCAGTCAGGAAAAATTGAATATACAGATAATAAAGTGGAAAAATCTGCAACTCAAAATACTATAGTCAATGGAAATATAGATATGGGAGCTGGAGATGATACTCTTACAATAGGAGATGGCACAATAATTAATGGAACTCTTGATGGTGGAGTTGGAACTGACACTCTTAATTTTGGAATAAGTTCAGGGGCTAAGTCAATTCCAGCCAAAAGTCAAGGAGTAAATATTATACACAATATATCTAATTTTCAAAAGATGAATATAAATACCAATGTTACTCTATTTGAAAAAACTCTTGAAACATATGGAAAAGAAACAGATTTAAAAGTAACAGGTGCAGACGAGATAAAAATAGGGAAAAATGGAACTCTTACATTGAGAATAAATAGCAGTAAAACGGTAAATGAAGGGGGAGATGATAAAATTACAGGTCATGCACTTTATGGGAATACAGGAGTGATATCTTCAACTGATGGAGGAAAACTTCTGCTTGCTCTCAATGGGGCAGGAAATGAAAATATAATATCTTTTGGAAGTACTACTTTAGGAGATGGGTTAGTACCAGAAAAAGGAACTCTTGATACTACTTCAGCACTTCATACTCTGGAAATAATAAATAATAAAGATGTAAAAGTTATAGTTAGACAAAATATTCCAGGCTTCTTTGAAATTCCTGAGTATGAAAAATTAAATAAGATATATCATGGAATTTTATCAGTAGAAGATTTAATAGCTAATTTTAATGTAGATGATGAAAGTTTATCAATATTCTTAGGATACTTAAATGACATCTATGCAGGAAATCCATACTCATATTCAAGTGAACTTTCAAGAAAATCAGTGGGAATGTTTAGAGATATAGCAACAGAAAATCAATTCAAACCAGAACTGAATAAATGGTTGATAATGGGTGGACTGACTCATGTAGATGGAGGAACTAAAGATACATACTATGGAAAAGGATACTATACATATGATATAGGAAGTTCAGATATGGACGCAGATACTAAAATAACTGGAGCATATATGCTTGGAGAGTATGGAGTATCAGATACATTAGCTTATGGAGTAGTAATTGGAGGAAATAAGCTTAAATCTGAGTTGTCTAATGGCTCAAAAGTAGATGGAGATGCGCTGTATATGGGAGCATATGCTAAGAAGTATGTAGGAAATCTAAAAGTAACAGGAGGATTAGGACTGCAGTATGGAGATTATGATGCAGATAGAATTGCAGTAAATAAGGTGGCTTCTAGTCTGGCAGAACCAGTAATGAAATACTGTGATAACTATAATGATATGACATATGATATTTACCTAAATGGAAGATATTCTCATAATATTGGAAATAATTTATTCTTAGAACCATACGGAACACTGTCATATACATATGTAGACCAAGAGGGTGCAGATGAAGGAAACAAAGTATTAGCAATAGAAACAGACTCAAAATCATTTGATTATACAGTAGCAAAAGTGGGAGTAGACCTTAAAAAAGTAATTCCTCATGAAAAAGGGAAAAGTACACTGTCTGCAGGGGTAAGCTATACAAGATTTCTTACTGGTGCAGATGAAGAAAATATCACAGGAAGATTTAAAGGAGAAAATGCAACTGACTTTGATATCCTAGTTGCTCACAAAAATGAACAAAGCATAGGACTAAATGCTAAGTACACACTTGAACTTGAAAGTGGAATCCTGTTTGATGTAAAGGGAAGCTACAATGTAGAAAGAGATTCACACAATGGAACAGGTAAAAACAGAGCAAAAGGTGAATGGATAGTAGGAGCAGGAATAGGATACAAGTTCTAGAATAAATAATACTTTAATCAAAATACACAGGGTACTCTAAATAATTTTTTTAAGGAGAGCTTGAGTAGAGAAAACATTGATTAAACCTGAATAAACAAAAAAGTGTTCCCTTTTATCTATAAAGGCGAACACTTTTCTGATATTTCCTCTACCATTGTACTCTTTAAATTTGTAAAAGTCAATATGGAAAAATTGGGAGGAAGACAAGGTCCAAAAAATGAGGTATTAAAAATTGGGAGGTTAGAGCGTCTAAAAGTTCGCTTTTATGTATAAAAAGGAACTTTTCTCAGTTATTAGCTTAATTTCTACATTTAAATTTTCAATTTTAATTAGGATTTTGGAGGAAAAAATTGAAAAAATTTTAAGAAAAATTTAAATAAAAAATATATAAAAACAAACTTGGGGAGGAAAAATATGATTGAAAAGATTATGAAGGCAGTAAAAAGCAGCAACAAAAAGAGAAGTAGAAATATAACAATAGGGGCAGTGATTGGATTTTTGTTGTCATGTACAGTTGTGATGGGAGAGGATAATTATCTTTGGATAAAAGAAGATGGTGGAGAAATTAAATTTAGTACTGATAGTACTACAGGAGCTGATGGAGGTTGGAAGACAACAAATCCATATAGCGATAATAATTGGAATAAGGATACCGAACCTAAAACTTATACAAACAATATGATATTGTCGTCTAATAAGACAGATGGGAACTATGGTACGAATTTAAGTTATGGACTTAGATTAAGTGGTGAATTGACTGATGTGAATTTTGTAAATAATGGTTCAATAATAGGAATAATGAGGGATACTTCTGGTTCTAGTAAGGGTTATGGAATATATAATTCAGCTAAAATGGGAAATATAGAAAATACAGGAGTAATAAGTGGCTCAGGTATTTATAATGGTTCTACTAATTGTTATGGTTATGGAATATATAACAATTCAAGTGCTGAAATAAAAGACATAACAAATACTGGAACAATAAGTGGTATTGGTGATAATACTAGTAGCAGTCAGGGTTATGGTTATGGAATATATAACGATTCAGGTGCAAAAATACAAGACATAACAAATACAGGACTGATAAGTGGTTATGGTACTGGTACTCGTGTTGTTTATGGTTATGGAATATATAATTCAGCTGAAATGGGCAATATAGAAAATAAAGGAATAATAAGTGGTACTGGTATTGATAATACATATGATTTTGGTAAAGGTTATGGAATATATAACGATTCAAGTGCCGAAATACAAGATATAACAAATACAGGAGTAATAAGTGGTTATGGTACTAGTCTTAGTACTTCTGGTGAGGGTTATGGAATAAATAATAACTCAGGTACAATGGGAGCTATAACAAACATAGGAATAATAAGTGGTTATGGTGATAATTCTGGTGGTTCTGGTTATGGAATAAATAATAACTCAGGTAAAATGGGAGCTATAACAAATATAGGAGTAATAAGTGGTTATGGTATTAATGGTGATAAATATGGTAAAGGTTATGGTTATGGAATAGATAATTCAGCTACAATGGGAAATATAGAAAATACAGGAGTAATAAGTGGTTCTACTACTTCTGGTGCTTATTGTGAGGGTTATGGAATAAATAATAACTCATCAGATACAATTGGAGGTATAACAAATACAGGAGTTATTTATGGAAAAACTAATGCTATAAAGAATAATAGTGGAACTATAGGTACAGTAGACAACTATGGAATACTTGCAACACAAGGAAGCTCAATAATTGATGGTAGTACAGGTACTAAAAATAACTATGGAATGTATATTGGAGAAAATG
Source organism: Fusobacterium varium (assembly GCA_900637705.1). Taxonomy (NCBI): domain Bacteria; kingdom Fusobacteriati; phylum Fusobacteriota; class Fusobacteriia; order Fusobacteriales; family Fusobacteriaceae; genus Fusobacterium; species Fusobacterium varium. Next base: position 1,562,949 of record LR134390.1, on the reverse strand, counting down.
GACAAATAACTGTAGATGACACTAAATCAAGTGATGAGTCTATAGAAGTAGTAGTAGGATACACTGAAGATGGAAAAGAAATAGTTAAAGATATGACAATAAAAAATGCTACATTAAATGGAGATTCAGGAAGTGCAACTTCAACAGTAAGTTTTGTACTTGAAGGAGAATCAGGAGAATATGATAATTCAATATTAAATGGAAAAGATGAAACTTTAAAGGTTTCAGAGGGAAATCATGAACTTAATGATTCAATAATCAATGCCTATGAAACAGCAGTAGTTATGGATAGTAAAGATTCAGCCCTTATTCTCAACAACACAATAGCAAATGGAGGAGCAGCAGAAGATGGAGAGGTAGCAACAATAGAGATTAAAGGAGAAAATAATACTCTCACTCTAAAGGGAGAATCAATAGTAAATACAGGGGGAAAAGATAATGTAGCCATAACAGTTGAAGGAGAAAATAATGTTCTTGTTTTAGAAGGAAATGCAAAAGTTAATGGAGAGATGAAAGCAACAGGAGAGAACAATACTCTCAATCTATATGGAAAAGTTAACAGCAATTTGAATAAATCAAATAACATATCTGAAGCTGCAAGCATGAATATACTTCATAATATAACAGGATTTACAAATATGAATATATATAACAATGTGACATTCTTTGAAGATGTAAAAGTAACAGAAACAGAAAAAGTAACAATAGCTGAAACAGGAACTTTAAACCTTAGACTTAAGAACACAGGAAGTGAAGAAACTGTAGGTGAAGAACTTATACCAAAAGCTACTCATGCTTTTTCAGGCAGTACTGGAATGATTATACAGGGAGAAGGAAATGGAGTAGATATAGCAGGAACTTTGAGATTCATAACAAATGGAATTGGGAAAAAATCTATGTTGATATGAAAAATATTGAATTAAGAAATCTATATTTTAAAACTAGTTCTATAATAGATGGATATAAAGTTAATGATAAAGTAAGTGTTATATTAGGAGCATATGAAAATTTAGATAAAATATACAAACCAGAAAATACAAGAAAAGGTAGTCAAAATTCAAATAGATATGAATCATTAAACAATATCTACAAAGGGATATACAGTAGTAAAGAGGATAACTTAAATGCTTTGAGAGTATTAATTTCTTTTGATTCTTCAAAAAATAATTATGATGAAAGTACAAGTGATGAAGAACAACTTAAAAATCTAATGAGCTATTTAGGAAGTATCTACACAGAAACTCCATATTCATATTCAAGTGAGCTTTCAAGAAAATCAATGGAAATGTTTAGAGATATAGTGACAGAGAACCAGTTCAAACCAAATTTAAATCAATGGTTGATAATGGGTGGATTGACTCATACTGATGGTGGAACTAAAGACAGCTACTATGGACAGAATTATCATGGTTTTGATACAGGTACAGCAGATGTAGATGTGGATATGAAACTTACTGGAGCTTACGCGCTTGGTAAATATGGATATTCAGAAAATGTATCATTGGGAGTAACAACAGGAGGAAACAAAAGCGAAGCTAAACTTCCAATGTCAAAGGTAAAAGGAAACAGTGGATATGTAGGAGCTTTTGCAGAAAACTACAGAGGAAACCTTACATTGAAAGCTGGAGCAGGAATTCAATATTCAGAATATGATGCTAATAGAGCAACATTAGGAGGACACAGCTACAGCGATAAATATTCAGACATGGCATATGATATTTACCTGAATGGAAGATATTCTCATAACATAGGAGAAAATTTATTCTTAGAGCCATACGGAACATTGTCATATACATATGTAGACCAGGAGGGAGCAAATGAAGGAAGCAAAGTATTAGCAATAGAAACAGATTCAAAATCATTTGATTATACAGCAGCAAAAATGGGAGTAGACCTTAAAAAAGTAATACCACATGAAAAAGGAAAGAGTACATTATCAGCAGGGGTAAGCTATACAAGACTTCTTACTGGGGCAGATGAAGAGAATATCACAGGAAGATTTAAAGGAAAAGATGCAACTAATTTTGATATCCTAGTAGCCCATAAAAATGAACACAGCATAGAACTAAATGCTAAGTATACACTTGAACTTGAAAGTGGAATACTATTTGATGTAAAGGGAAGCTATTCATTTGAAAGAGATTCACATAATGGAAATGGAAAAAACAGAAACAAAGGTGAATGGATAGTTGGCGCAGGATTAGGGTATAAGTTCTAATAATAAAAACGGGGGAAGTTATGACAGAAAAAGAATTTATAAAGTTCTATAAAAAGAGAAATCTTTCAAGAAGCTATAAAGAGGTAAAAGAGAAAATAGACCTTTTCTGGGATACAATACTAAAAGCTTTAGATGAAGATGGAAAAGTATCATTAAAAGATTGGGGAGTATTTGAGAAAAAAGAGGTAGCTCCAAGGAAAATAATGACGCCACGAATGGAAAAAGAAAGAGTGACAAAAGCAGGGGAAAAGATAAGTTTCCGAACAGGAACAGGCTTAAAAACTCTTGTTAATAGAGATGATACTGATGAATAAGAGAGAGCTGGCAAAGATATACAGCACAATAACTCAGGGAAAGATATCACAAAAGGCAGCACTAGAAGAAATAAATATATTTACCCAAACCTTACAGGAAGCCTTGATGAAATATGATTCAGTAACATTTGTCAACAGAGGTATACTTGAGGTACTGGAAAGAAAGCCGAGATTAGTTAGTAATCCATCAACTAGAGAATTGATGAAAATATATCCAAAGAAGGTAGTAAGATTTAGAGCATCAAAAAATATAATGAAATGAAATAAAATTGAATAAAAATAATGAAAAGACCAAAAGAATTAAATTTCCTTTGGTCTTTTTTTATGTAAAAAAATAATAAATTTTTTGGATATCTTACTTTTTTAGAGGTGAACAAAAAATAAAAAAGAGTAGAAAAATAAATAGAATTGAAAAAAGAATTACAAGGTTAGAAGAATTCCTAATGGAGCTTTAAGAGAGGAAAATAAGCTTTGAATCTAAAGGAATGCAAAAAGTTCTCTTTTATCTATAAAGGCGAACACTTTTTTGAAATTGACTCTATTATTATACTCTTTAAATTTAAAAAAGTCAACATAGAAAAATATGGAGGAATACAGGGTCCAAAAAATGGGGTATTAAAAATTGGGAGGTTAGAGCGTCTAAAAGTTCGCTTTTATAGATAAAAGAGAACAGAACTCACTTATGCCCTTAATTTATACCTAAAAAATCAAATTTGAATTTAGATTTTAGAGTAGGAGATTAAAGGAGAAAATTGCACAAAAATATTAAAATATCACTGTGGAGGAAATTTATGATTGAAAAAATTATGAAGGTAGTAAAAAGCAGCAACAAGAGAAGAGGAAGAAATATAACAATAGGAACAGTAATTGGGTTTCTATTGTCATGTACAGTAGTGATGGGAGCAGTAGATGGTAATTATTTGTTTATAAAAGATGATAGTGGAATAAAATTTAGTACTGATGGAAATGCATGGGGTAATACAAATCCATATGAAGATGTTGGAAATACTTGGAATCAAAATACTTATATAAATAATACAATATTATCAGTCAATGGAACAGGTGTTAATGCTTATGGAGTGAAATTAGAATTAAACTCACCTAATTTTAAGTTTATAAATAATGGTTCAATAATAGTAGTAATAGAAGATAAGGGTAATAATGGAATAGATAATAGAGGCACAATAGGAGATATAATAAATACAGGAATAATAAGGGTTTCTTCAAATTCTGCTCCAGGTTCTGAAAGTATTAATGGAATAAAGAATTATAAAAATACAATAGGAGATATAACAAATACAGGAGTAATAATAGTAAGTAGTTTTAGTGGTAGTCATAGTCATGGGATATATCAATATGCAGGGACATCAAGAGATATAACAAACACAGGAATAATAAATGAGGTTGGTGCTTCTGAGTCAAATAGTTATGGAATATATAATCAAAGAGAAGATGCAGGACAGGAAAGTATAATGGGAAATATAACAAATATAGGAATAATAAGTGTTTATACAAAGGACACATCTGTTGCTGGGCATGCTTCTGGTTGGGGAATAGCTAATACTGGTAAAATGGAAAATATAATAAATATGGGGATAATAAATGGTTCTGGGAGGCATTATGGTCGTGGAATATATAATATAGGTACAATAGGAGATATAACAAATACAGGAATAATAAATGGTTCTAATTATGGTGGTGGAATAGATAATTCGAATAACACAATGGGAAGGATAACAAATACAGGAATAATAAATGGTTCTAATAATTATCATGATAGTCGTAATTTTGGTCGTTATGGAATATATAATAATTCTCTTGAAGGAAATTTGATTAAGGCTATAACAAATACAGGAATTATTAATGGCTCAGTAAATGCTATAAAAAATTATAAAGATAAAAATGGGAAGATAGGAACTATAGCTACAGCAAATAATTATGGAATACTTGCAAATAGTTCTAATAATGAGGTAGTTGATGGATTAGACATTGTTGATTCATCTACTACAGATACAAATAAAATAGTAAACTATGGACTTATAATAAAAAATAAAGGGATAAATGAAGCCGATATAACAGCAGGAGCTGGAGGAAATCATGATATATTGTTTTATGATACAGAGAAAAATATTATAGGAAAAAGAAATGTAACAATAGAAAATGTAACAGGAAAAAATGAAAATAAAGATAATTCATTTAGTGGAAATAAAGAAAACCATATATTAAATGCTTTTAAAAATACATATAAAGTTACTGGCTCAAATAATGAAATAACAGGTTCAATAATAAATGCCTATGGAACAGCAGTTGTATTTGAAGAAGCAAATAAACAATTAACTTTGTCAGGAACAATAGTAAATGGAGGACTAGATAATAGTGTAACAATATTAGGAAGCAATGAAGGAGATACTTTAATATTACAGTCAGAAAAAATTAAATATATAGATAATGAAGTTGAAAAATCTGTAACTCAAAATACTATAGTTAATGGAAGTATAGATATGGGAGGGGGAGATGATATTCTTATAATAGGAGATGGAACAATAATTAATGGAACTCTTGATGGAGGAGCTGGAGATAATACTCTTAATTTGGGAATCAGTTCAGTTACTAAGTCAAATTCAGCAGACAGTCAAGGAATAAATATTATGCACAACATATCTAATTTTAAGGACATAAATATCAATACAAATGTTACTCTATTTGAGAGAACTGTTAATACTAGTGGTAAAGGGGGAGAATTAACAGTAACAGGAACAGAAAAGATAACAATAGAGGAAAATGGAGCTCTTACATTGCGAATAGATGGAACAAATAACAATTCACATGCTCTATCAAGTAATATAGGAGGAACAATAGAATCAAATGGGGGAAAACTTCTTTTAGCTCTAAATGGAGTATCAGATGGAAGTGAAATAAATATCGGAATGAAGCTTGGAGATGGATTGTATGGTGTAGAAAATACAGATATTGAATACAGAGATTTATTTACTTTAGAAACAACTTCTCTTTTGCATTCAGTTAGTAAGAATGGGTCAGATAGCACAAAAGTAACGGTTACAAGTAAATCTACATTACCATTATCATCAGCTGCTCCTGAAGATATAAATTATGAAAAATTAAATAAAATATATCAGAGTATGAGAGTTGTAGATGGAGTGAAGGAATTTAATGTAGATAGTGATGAGAAACTTTCAGCATTCTCAGGATATTTAAATGATATCTATGCAGGAAATCCATATTCATATTCAGGTGAACTTTCAAGAAAATCAGTGGGAATGTTTAGAGATATAGCAGTGGAAAGCCAATTTAAACCAGAACTGAATAAATGGTTGATAATGGGTGGACTGACTCATGTAGATGGTGGAACAAAAGATACATACTATGGAAAGGGATATTACACATATGACATAGGAAGTTCAGATATGGACGTAGATACTAAAATAACAGGAGCATATATGCTTGGAGAATATGGAGTATCAGACACATTGACTTATGGAGTAGTAATTGGAGGAAACAAACTTAAATCTGATTTGTCTAATGGTTCAAAAGTAGATGGAGATGCGCTGTATATGGGAGCATATGCTAAGAAGTATATTGGAAATCTAAAAGTAACAGGAGGATTAGGTCTACAGTATGGAGATTATGATGCAGACAGAATTGCAGCAGGAAGAGGAATAACAGAAACAAGAAGTTATTCAGATAACTATAATGATATGACATATGATATTTATCTAAATGGAAGATATTCTCACAATATAGGAGAAAATCTATTCTTAGAACCATATGGAACATTGTCATATACATATATCAAGCAAGATAGCACAGATGAAGGAAGTAAGGTTCTTGCAATAGAAACAGATTCAAAATCATTTGACTATACAGCAGCTAAAGTGGGAGTAGACATTAAGAAAGTAATCCCACATGAAAAAGGAAAAAGCACACTGTCAGCAGGGGTAAGCTATATAAGACTTCTTACTGGGGCAGATAAAGAAAATATCACAGGAAGATTTAAAGGTGGAAGCGACTTTGATATTTTAGTAGCTCATAAGAATGAACAAAGCATAGGAGTAAATGCTAAGTATGCTCTGGAATTAGAAAATGGAATTCTTTTTGATGTAAAAGGAAGTTATTCAGTAGAAAGAGATTCACATAATGGAAATAGAAAAAATAGAACAAAAGGTGAATGGATAGTAGGAGCAGGAATCGGGTACAAATTCTAATAATAGGAGAATGTTATGACAGAAAAAGAATTTATAAAGTTCTATAAGAGAAGAAATTTTTCAAGGAATCACAAAGAGGCAAAAGAGAAAATAGACCTGTTCTGGAATGCAATATTAAAGGCTTTAGAAGAAGATGGAAAAGTAGTATTAAAGAATTGGGGAAGATTTGAGAAAAAAGAAGTAAAAGCAAGAAAAATAGTGATACCTAAAATGAATGAAGCAGTAATAACTGAAGCAAAGAAAAAGATACGATTCAGAACAGGAACAGGTTTGCAAGATGCAGTCAATGGGTTTGATGCTGATGAATAAGAAAGAACTAGCAAAGCTATACAGCGCAATAAGTCAGGGGAAGATATCGCAAAAAGCAGCACTAGAAGAAATAGATATATTTCTAGAAACTATGCAGGAAGCTTTGGTGATAAGTGGAAAGGTAAAATTTATAAAAAAAGGAACTTTTGAGGTACTAAAAAAAGAACCAAGAATAGTATCAAATCCATCAACTAGAGAATTGATGAAAATTTATCCTAGAAAGGTAGTAAGATTTAGAGCATCAAAAAGTATAATAAAATAAAACTGAATAAAAAATAATGAAAAGACCAAAAGAATTAAATTTCCTTTGGTCTTTTTTTTATGTGAAAAAATAAAAGTTAGCTATAATTAATCCTCAATTAAAAAATTAATTTAATAAGCTTAAAAAGTCTTTTAATCCATGTAAGTTAGAAATAAATATAGAGATTATTTATTTTTATTTGATTATTTTCAAGTATAAATTTTTAAAGCTATATAAAAAATTATTTTAGATTTTTTTAAATATAATACAAATTTTTTTTATTTAAAACAAAAAAATATTAAATGCCTCTAATTATAAAAAATAGTTAAATTTATAATCAATTTAGATATTTACTATATTTTGATTTGTATGTCAATTTTAATAGTTATATATCTATTTTTTAATTGTATGTAAAAAACAATTGTGATATAATTTTGTTATAAAAATATAAAATAAAACATATAAATTTTATAAAAAAGTTTTATTAAGATGTATAATTCAAAAATTTAAAATATTTGTTTGCTATTTTATAAAAAGGAGGGGATTTTATTATTAATTGTTAGAAAATTGCAGTGTTTTGAAAAATGAAGTTCATTCTTAAGGAGGAAAGAAATATGAAAAAAGTTTTGGGGATATTTCTTTTTCTATCTTGTTTGACAACAGCGCTTTATTCACAGGAAATAAGTGAAAAAGAGGGGAAAAAAGTTCTTGAACAGATAAGAAAAGAGATACAGGCTGAAGAAAAAGCAAAGCAAAAAGCCATTGAAGATGAAGAGAAAGCTAGAATTGCAGCTCAAAAAGCTGAAGAAAAAAAAGGAAAAAAAATAATTGAAGAGATTAGAAGAGATATGAATGAATCTCTTGAGGAAAAGGTGTTCAGAAGCGAAAATACTCCAGAAGCTAGAATTGCAGCAGCAGGAGCAGCTTTTGAAATAGGTAAGGAAAGAATGGTTTTTCTGAAAATGGAAGAGGAAGAAATCATGAAACTTGAAGAAGTTTTAGGAATGGAACCTGATGAAAAGAGAGTATTTCTAAGTCAAAAATATGATGAAGTATATGATGAATTCAAATCTAATAATAATGAGATTGAATTACTTTTATTAGAAAATGAGAAACTTAATGAATACTTGAGTAGATTAGATAAGATGGAACAAAAAGTTAGAGCTGGAAATTAAATAAGGGGGAAAGATTTATGAGAAAAGGTGACATTGAAAAATCTCTAAAGAGATTTTTGAAAAGAAAAGTCAGTTATTCTCTTTCGCTTTTGATAGCCTTCATGATAACAGGAGGGATATCTTTAGGTGCAGGAATAACAGCAGAGGAGATACAGGAAACTAAAGGCGATCTTTTAACTAAGATACAGGCAGAACGTGAAGAAATAAAAAGAAAAATAGCAGAAAATGAAAGAATGATAAAAGAATATAATTCAGATTTTGTGGAACTTGTAAGAAAGGGAGATTTTTATTCTAAACCTTTATTCAACAGTACACAGGTATTTTTAAGTTATCAATATTTAGATAATGGAAAAATGAAAGATAGAACTGATAAAGAATTTTCTGAAACAATAGATGCAATAAATAAGCACTATGGTACAAAGAGTGGAAGAAGTCTGCTTAGAGCTACAGGAAATATTGGAAAAGATAAAATAATGGCTGGAAACGGAGTAGCTGTTGACACTGAAGTATTCAGAGAAACAATTGAAGTTGGGGCAAATATAAAACCAATACATCCTAGTTTACCATTAGTAAATCCAAGTGTATCAGTGAATGTATCAGCACCAACTGTAAACTTAGGGGCATTGCCAGGAACAGTAAGTCCAACAATAGTTGGAGTACCAACAATATCAGCACCAAGTATAAGTGCTCCATCAGCTCCATCAGGAGTATCAGTATCAGTATCAACACCAAGTGCAGTAGCAGCAATATCAGTAACAGCACCAACAATAACAACACCTACAGCACCAAGTGATAAAACGATAACAGTTTTAGCACCAATTGCTCCAGATGGATATACACCTTCAGTAATTCCAGTTCCTGGAAAGCCTATAGCACCACCAACACCAACTATTCTATTATTTACACCTTATGATATTGTGTTTAATGGAACTGGATTTGGTCAACCATCTGGAAAATCAACACCAAAAAGTAATATAATAATGCAAAATTATGAAAAATTTATAAGTAGTGGAATTACAATCACTACAGGAAGTACAGGAACTTCATGGACAGGAAATATTACAACAGAAAGTGGAGGTAGTAGTAATCTTACTACAGGAAGTACTGGAAGTATTTTAAATGCTTTTATAAGTCATGTTGATAACTTGAATGCAGAAGTAACAGGTAATTATGATTTCACAGGAACAACTGGAGGAAATAATAGTAAACTATTTATAAGTTTAAATCCATATTATGTACAAGGAACTGACAAGACTTTTGATTTTCAAGGAACACTAGTTATGCACGGAAATGGACCTGGAACATCAGAAGCTTTAGTTGGAATGGAACATCAAATTTTGACATATGTGCAAGGTGGAACTTCAACAGGAACATCTATAATGAAAAATAGTGGAACAATAGAATTAAATAGTGGAAAAAATATGATTGGAATTCAAATTGATACTGAATATGATAATGCTAGTCCTGAGTTTCTAAAACAACCTCAAACAATAAATGCAGGGTTGATAAAAATAAGTTCAGGAGCTTCTCAAAGTATAGGGATAGACTTTGGACTTTATTATTTTCAAAATGCATCTGTATCAGGTCCAAATAATAAAACATGGCTTGGAAATATTGAAGTAAATGGAACAAATAACTATGGATTTAGAATGAAAGACTATTATGGAGTTCCAAATCCTTCAACTGGAGTAAGTACAACAATCTATTATGACAAGATACAAGTAACAGGTGAAAGAGGAACTGCTGGAAATTATGGGACAATTACTTTAGGAGGAAATAAGAATATAGGTATTTCAGTTGCTCAAGGACATTCAACTGGAGATCCAATTCAAAATTTGTCAAATCTTAGTGTAGTTGTTGGAGGAACTGAAAATGTAGGATTCTATAGAAACCCTAATTATAGTGGAACAAATCATAATGCTATGATTATGAATTCTACAAGAATTCATGATTTTAAATTTGCAGCTGGAGCGACAAATAGTACACTTTTTAGAAGTGATCTTGATGAAATAATTCTTACTAAAAATCTTACTCTTACAGCAGGAAGTGCAGGAAATAGTATAATGCAAGCTGGTGGAGTAGGAAAAGTTACAAATCAAGCTGTTGTTACAAGTTCTCTTCCTACATTTTATGGATTGACAGCAGGAGATTTTAATAGTTCAACAGGAGCAACTGCAAGTAATACAGGAACAATTACACTTACAGGAAATAATAGTATAGGAATGGCGATAGCAACTGGAAATACTGGAAATAATAGTGGAACTATTAATTTTACTGGAACTGGTGGAAGTGGTATCTACAATAGAGGAATTTTTAACCTGACAAATGGCAGTAAAATAAATATAGAAGGAACTACATCATCAGGGATATATAATTTGAAACCAGTAGTGGGAGCAAATACAGTAAGTATTTCTGGAACAGTAGGAATAGATGTAAAAAAAGGAGCAACAGCAATATATAGTAATGGAGGAACAATTACATCAACTTCTGGAAATGCTTTGACTATTTCAGTTGATGATACATCAAATCCAGCAACAAGAGGATTAGCTGTATATGCAGAAGGTGGAGCAGCAGTAAATTTAGGAGCTGCCAAGATAGATGTAAAAAATGGAGCAGCAGGAGTAGCAGCCTTTGGAGCTGGGACTAGTATTAATCTTACAGGGGCAGAATTGAAATATTCTGGAGAAGGATATGCTGCATATTCAGATGGAAATGGAACAATCAATTTGACTAATGCCAATTTAGAACTTTCAGGAAAAGCAACAGGAGTAGAACTTGACCTGTTATCTCCAAAAGTAACAATGAATAATACAACAATCACAATGATGTCAAATGATGCTACAGTAGCAAATTTAAAAAATGCTACTGGTCTTCTTACTAGTAATTTAAAAAGCACAGTGGAAACAAATTTAGGATCAGGAGTATCAATAGCAAATGGATTTGATGGAATAAATACATTTGACAAATATAAGATAGCTACTGTTGATGGTGGAGATTTAACTATTGATGATGATATGTCTAAATATAATCAAAATGAAACTACTACTGGATATTTCTATTCTAGAAGATTTTTGGGACAAAGACTTAAGTTGACAGTGGATATGGGAGTTAAAGTATTAAGTTTAACAGATACTACTTATGCTACAGCATATTTTAATAATCAGATAGTTGGACTAGAAATGAGTTCAAGTAAGGCAGCAACAAGTGCAACAGATGCACAAATTAATCTGCTGGCTAACTCTGAAGTATCAGTAGATAGAGTAGATGCTGGAAATGGAGCTATTGGACTTTACATGAACTTTGGTAAAGTAGATATAGCTGGTGGAGCTAAAGTAGAAGTAGGAAAGATATATGGTGGAAGTAATAAAGCAGTAGGAGTTTATGCCGTAAATGGAAGTACAGTATTAAACAATGGAAGTATTGAAGTAGGAGGAGATCAATCTATAGGTATTCTAGGAATGGCATATAGAGAACAACCTATAGGAACACCACTAGTTAATGAATTTGGAACTGGAGGTATTTTTACTGCTCAAGGAAAAGCTGATATTACTAACAGCAGTAAAATAACTCTTGATGGAAAAGGAAGTATTGGTATTTATGCATATAACAACAATACTTTAGGAACAGAAGCAGATGTTACTGTAACAAATACAGCAACTGGAGAAATAAAAGTTGGAAGCTCAGATGCTTCAAATGCGGCAATAGGTATTTATGGAGATAAAGCGACTATTTCTAATCAGGGAAAAGTATCAGTAGGAGATGGTGGAGTAGCAATATATGCTAAAAATAAAACTAAAGTTGCAAGTCTTGGTATTCTTGATCTTGGTGCAGATGGAGTTGGAGTAATGCTTGATGGAACATCAGACCTTAGTGCAACTACTGTAACAGTAACTTCAAATAATACTGGAACACTTGGAAAAACTGCTATCTACTATAAAGGAACTGGTGGAGAAACTAAAAATATTGGTGTAGCTGTAAATGCTTTAGCTTTAGATAAAGGAACTGCTATATATGCAGAAGATATGAGTGTTTCATCATCAGGAGCATTAAGTATAGGAACTTCTGGAGTAGGAATATATATTAAAGGAAGTAGTACTAATACAGGAACTAATACAGGAACTATAACTTTAGGAACAGGGAAGACAGGAGCTGTTGGAATGTATACTAAAACAGCTAATATCCTTAATGATACTACAACAGGAATAATCAATGTAAATGATGCTTCACAAATAGGAATGTATGCAGAAGGATCAGGGGTTAAAGCAATAAATCAAGGTACAATCAACCTTAAGGTAGATGGAACTACAGGAATATATGTTAAAGCAGGTGCTGTAACTGAACTTAATACTGGAAATAAAATAGTGTTTGATGGAAAATCCAGTGTAGGAGTTTTCGCTGAAAATTCATCTGTAAACTTTAAAGATAACCAGACTCTTACAAGTACAAATGAAAATAAAAATATCTTTGTATATGGGAAAGATGCAACAGTAGGAATAGATTCAGGTAAAACTGTAACAATAGATGGAGTGGGAACACCAACAACACCTGGAAATAAAACTGTTGGGATTTATCTTGAAAATGTTAGTACTGGAAGTACATTTAATGGAACAGGAAAGCTTAATGTTACAAATGAAGCAGTAGGTATATATTCTAAGGGAAATAATACTTTAAATGTTGATGTAACAGCAGCAGGAGATAAAACAACTGGTATATTTATTGATGGAACATCAATTATATCAGGAACAGTAGCTGCTACAGGAACAGCAACTGCAGGAGCAGTAGGAGTATATGGAAGTGGAGGAGCTGTAACTATAGATACAGGAGGACTTGTTCTTAATACTAATTCTGGAAGAGGAACAGGAATGTATCTTACAGATGGAGCTTCTGCAACAGGAGGAACAATAACTGTAAATAATACAGTTGCTGGAACTAAAAATATAGGAGTTTATTACAGTAAAGGAACTGCATCAGGAACTGTAACAAATGGTTCAGTAATTAGTATTGCCAACAATGAAAGTATAGGAATATATGCAGCAGATGGAATAACTTTAGTAAATAATTCTAATATTACATCAGTAGCAGGAAAATCTGAAAATATTGGTTCATATGTAGGAGGAGGTTCTCAATTAACTTCAACAGGAACTATTACAATGAATGATGATGACAGTATAGGAATATATGTAGAAGAAGGAAGAGGAATTAATTCTGGTGCTATTGCAATGAATGGAACAGCTAGTTCTTTAAGTAAATCAGTTGTAGGAATGGCTGCTGAAACTCAGACAGGAAAAACTGCTGTTGCAGAAAATGCAGCTGGGGGAACAATCACAGCAGGGGCTAATCTTGGAATGTATGTAGGAGGAACTGGAACAAGTTCAGGAAAAAATGCAGGAACAATAACTACTACAACAGGAACAGGAGTATATGTAGATGGTTCTACTAACAGCTTTGATGGAACTGGAGGAACAATTAATTCAAATGCAGTAGGAATGTATCTGAAAAATACTGGAGTGAATAAAATAACAGCAGGAACTTTCAATATAGCTTCAGGAGGAGTAGGAGTATTTGGAGAAAATGCAAATATTGACTTTGTAGTAAATGTTTCAGGAGTAGAAGCAGTAGGAGTTGCAGCAAAAACTAATTCTGTAATATCAGGAAATATTACAACAACAGGACAGGATTCGGTAGGAGTATATGTTCTTGATAATAGTGTAACTTTTAATGGGGCAAATATAACAACAGGTACAAAATCAGGACTTCCATTAAAATCTTCAATAGGAATTCTTTTGAAGAGTGCATTAGGGACATATACAATGAGTAATGTAACTGTAAATGCTCAAGATGGAGTAGGAATTTATTTAGATGGAACTACACCAGGAACAAATCTTACTCATAGTGGAACAATAAATACAGTAGGAGGAATAGGTATCTATGTAGACAATGGAACTACTCTTACAACTAATACAACTGTACTTAACATAAATGGAGGAACAGGGGTATATGTAGATGGAGGAACTGCTAATCTTGGAACAATAGGAAGTTTGACATTTAATTTCCTAGCAGGTGGAGGAATAGGAGTATTCAATAATGGTGGAACAATGAATCTTGGAGCAAATATAAATGTAACAGGGTCAGGTTCACTAGCAGCAACAACAAATGGAAGCCTAAGTTCTTCAGGAACTCTAAACATAGGAGAAGGCGCAACAGGACTTATGGGGCTATATGATTCAGGACTGGCAGCAGCACACAGTGTAAATAACTCTGGTACAATAACAGCTGTATCTGGAGGAATAGGACTGGCAGCAGTAAAAGGAGGAACAAATCCTGGCTTTCCAGTAACAATAAATAATACAGGAACAATCAATGCATCTGGAAAATCAAGTACAAATACACCATCAATAGGAATCTATACAGATGTAGCAGATGTAGCAAATACAGGAAATATAAATGTAGGAAGTAATGGAATTGGAATATATTCAGCTCACAATGGTGTGCTTACTTCTGTACAAAATAATAATATGAATATGACAGGAACAGATGGAATAGGAGTATATATTAAAGGAGCAACAAATGGACTTACTGCAAATAATATAAACTCAACAAGTTCAAGAAATACAGGAGTAGTTCTAGAGGGAACAGCAGGAAATATAAATGTAGGAACTGTTAACTTAGGAAATGAAAGTGTAGGAGTATTTGCAACAGGAACAGCAGTTTCCACAATAGATGGGACAATTTCAACAGGTGAAGGAAGTGCATCAAAAAGTGCAATAGGAATAGTAGCTCAAAATGGAGCAGATATGACTATGGCAGGAACAGCAACAATTACAACTGGAAATAAGGGAATAGGAGTATATGCTGAAGGAGCATCAACAACAGCAACAGTTTCAAATGCAGGAAATATTTCAGTAGGAGCAACTGGAATATATATGTATTCTAAAGGTGCTACATTAAATTTCAGTGGAAATATTACAGCAAACAATCAAACAGGAATAGTAGCAGAAGGTGGAACTATTAATGTTATGGGAGCTTCAACAATAACAGTTCAAAATGGAGGAGTAGGAGCCTATGTAAAAGGAGCAGCACCAGCATTTGGAACAACAACAATAGATGTACAAACAGGAACATCTTCTATATATTCTATGGGAGTTTACTATGACGGAGTATCTTCTATAGGAACTGCACCTGTAATAACACAATCAGGAAGCTATACTCTGGGAATGGCACTTAATAGTTCAACAGGAACTACAGCAGGAGGAATTTCTATTGGAGGTGCTGGAACATCTAATCAAGTAGGAGTAATGGCAAAAGGAAACTCTAACCTTACAGTAGCAGGAACAGTAAATATAAGTGGAGGAGATAATAATATTGGTATATATGGAGAAAATAGTATAATTACTGTAAATGGTAATGTAGCAGTTGGAAATTCTTCATTATGTATAAATAAAGCCTCTTCATCAATAGGGGTTGTTTTAAGTGGTGGTTCATATACAGGAAGTGGAAATCTTTCAGCAGGAAACTACAGTATAGGTGTTTTTGGAAAAAAAATGGCACCTGGAAGTGTAATTACTCAAGGAACTGGAACAGAAACAATGGCTGTTGGAACAGAAGGAGTTGGAATCTATGGAGAAGGAACTGGAGGAACAATAACTGCTAACATGTCAAACATTACAGTAGGAACAGGTAATGCAATAGGAGTATATGCCAAAGGAATGGATTCAGTAGTAACAGGAAACATGGGAATTGGTGCAAATACAAGTGTTGGTATTGCAAGTGAAGGAACTGGAAATATAACATATACTGGAGCTATAACAATAGATGATAAGGGAACTGGAAAAGATGATACAGCATCAGTAGGAATCTATAAGAAACTGGGATCAGGAACTATAACTACATCAGGAGGAAACTGGTCAGTAGGAAACAGTGGATATGGAATCTATGTACAACAGGCTATAGTAACTGTAGATGCAGCAGGGAAAGAAATATCAACAACTATGACTTCTAATTCTGCAACAATCAATAATAGTGCTGATATGAATTTAGGTATGTCATCTGTAGGAATATTCTCTAATGGAGCTAATACAGTAAATAATTCTGGAAATATAACTGTAGGAGAAACTTATGTAGAGGGAGGACCTTCAAATCATTCTGATCCAACAAAGCATTTAAACTCAGTTGGAATCTATGGAGCAGGTGGAACAAAAATCTTCAATGCAGCAGGAGCTACAATAAAAGTTCATGAAGATCACTCTGTTGGTGTGTATGTTGATGGAAGTAATATAATTACTGGAGATAAAACTCGTTTTGAGAACTATGGAATAATTGATGTAGATAATGGTGGAGTTGGAGTTATTGTAAGAAATGGAGCAATAGCTGTAAATGAAGGAGTTATTACATTAGGAGGAAATGCTTCACCTATATGTGGGGCTGTCAATGTAGGAATGTCTGCATCTGGTCCTGGAAGTACAATAGAAAATAATGGTATTATAACAATAAATTCTGGAGCAGGAATGGTTGTTGGAAATCAGGCAAATCTAATAAATACAGGAACTTTAAATGTTAATAATGGAGTTGGAATAACAGGAACAGGACATATTACTAACACTGGAACAATGAATGTAGCACCAGGAGCAACAGGTGAAGATTCAAGTGGTTTAGCTACGGCTGAAGTAGGAGTAGTAACAATAAAACCAGATGGAACTATATTGATTAACGACCAGTATACAGCTATAGGAGGAACACTTTCTACAGCAGGAGATATAATAGTTGATGGAGCATATGTAGATGCAACAACAGGAACACCTCTATTTAATGCACATAGTGTAAGTGGAGAAGTAAGACTGCTTCCAAACTTTGCTTCAACAGGAAATGGTATTTCATATGAAATGGAAGGATTTGTAAATACAGCATTAGGAACAATAACAGGAACTAAACTTACTCCTGTAACATCACCTCTATTTATTGCTAAAATTACAGATAAAGGAAGCCTTGTTATTGCAAAAAGACCATATGCAGACTTGACAATAGGGGAACAATTTGATGCAATGGATAAAGGATTGGATAATATTCTTAAAAATAGTGGTGGAAGTGGAAGAGATGCTGATATTTTGAAAGGATTAAATGAATACTTAGAAGGTCTTCCAGCAGATCAATTTGAAAGAGAAACATCATTGAAATTAGCTGAATTCAGAGGAGATATCTATGCAACTATTCAAGGAAGAATGCAGGATATTAATCAGGCATTTAATAATTCTTTCTATGAACTTGAATCATCATACAACCTGACTAAAGACAGCAGTAAATACAGTGTTATCTATACTGATGGAAACTACAAGGATTCTACTTTAGGAATAGACGACTATGACTACAAAGTAATGGGACTTCTATATATGAAAGAAAAAGAGGGAACAGAGTATGGAAGCAAGTATGGATATACAATAGGATTCGCTGGATCTAAATTTGACTTTGATGATGGTGGATCAAAAGAAGATGTATACTCATTGAGAGTAGGAGCTCACAGAGTTAAAAATCTAAGTGATGAGCATAAAGTATCATGGTTATCAAGAATAGAACTAGGATACAACAGACATATTGCTAAGAGAAAACTTAATCTTCAAGAAACATTTGAAAATAAAGGAGAGTATAATACTTACTCTGTAGCATTTGACAACAAACTTACAAAAGTTATCTATACAGATTTATCTAGACAATTAGATGTATATGCTGATTTAGATTTAGAATATGGAAAAGTAGATGACTTTAAAGAGCATGCTGGAAGCAAAGGTGGACTTGAAGTACAAATTAAAGATAATGATTACTTAAGCGCACAGGCAGCAGCAGGAGTAAAAGCATCACAAAGAATTTATGCAGGAAATGATATATCTGTAAAAGTAACAGCAGATGTAAAATATGCATATGAATTCGGAGATAACTATGATGGAAACAAAGCAAGACTTAAAAATGGAGAAGAAGGATATTATAGTCTAATCACTCCAGAAGAGAGAGAAGGAAAACTATCAGGAAAAGTAGGACTGACAGTGGAGAAAGCCAACCATATGGGAGTAACATTTGAAGTGGAAGCAGCAGATGAATCACATAAAAAAGATTCATCTATCAAATATGGTGTAAGATTCAATTACAAATTCTAATCATATTAATATACTGAAGGTAATTAGTAAAAAAATATAATTTTAGAATTTTCTATTAGAGAGGTTTGTGGTTACATAATTATGAAAGTAAAAATAATAATTTATTTACTACAGTAATTTGCACAAACCTTTCTAAATTTTCAAAATTATACTAGTTTTAAAGTAATTTCATTATTATTAAAAGAGGTCAAAATATGGTAGAAAAAAGAAAAAGAGGTCGTCCTTTAGGAAGTGGAGTAAAAAATTATTGTGCCCTTGGGTGTCGCTTCACTGAAAAAGAATACTTATTAATTCAAGAAAGTTTCAAAAGTTTAAAAGAGGAATATGGAACAAATAATAAGATAATTTTAAATCTTTTTAAAAAATATGGAAAATACTTAGATGGAAAAGATAATAAAAAGAAAATAAAAGTATAATAACTTGGAGGAAAGCAATGATAAAATTAACAAAAAAGGAATTAGAAACTTTAGGGGAAAATAAAGATGCAATTGCACAACTTTTAGTGAGAAAAGCTATCCTTGAAGAAATGGGAAAAAAAGAATATACAGAAGAGGAAAAAAAGTATCTTGAAGAAATGAAACTTAATATGGAGATAGAATTTTATCTTAATTCAATAGCTCAAAAAACAGTTCAAATACATGACTATGAATTATTAGAAGTATACAAAAACAATGCAGAACTATTAAAGGATAAAAATACAGTGGAAGTATATCCACAAGTTCAACAGGCGCTATTTAATCAAAAACTTGGAGAAGAAAAAGTAAAGGTAATAAATGAAATAGTTGAGAAGTACAAGATAAACGATGTATTAAAAGAGTATATAAAGGTAGAAGAATCAGCGAAAAAGAAGAGGAAAATAAATAAAGAAAAACTAAAAGGGGATAAGATGAAAAAATAATAATAGGGTGTCTTCTGGCAGTATCAGCAGTATCATATTCAGCAACAGATGTAATGTCTACATTGGAGCAGCTTGAACTTAATCTTCAACAATTAGAAGCAGAGGAAAGAGCAATGTACAATCAAAGAAAAGCTGAGGCAGAAGAGGCAGAAAAAACATTAGAAGCTCAAAGAAAAATGTATGCAGAGATATCAGAGAAAGAAAAAAGAATATTAAGTGTAAAAGATAATAAGTTTTATAAAGGACAATATCAGGAATTAGCAAAAAAATATGGTGAGGCTAAAAAGGAACTTGAGGCAGATATGAGGAAGCAGGAAGAAATAATCAGTATATTTGAAGCAATAAAGTAAGAGTGATACTATGAAATAGTTGATAAAGAAGTAGAAAAACTTACAGACTATTTGGTTGTTGTTTTATCGAAGAGGATTTTAAATATATAAATAAAAAATTAAAAAAATTGAAGAAAAAACAAGATATGTCAAATAGTGTAATACTTTTTAAATTACTTAAAGAGTATGGTGAAGTAGTAAAAATTTATAAATTAGAACTCCCCTAAAATAAGGGGAGTTTTTATTTTATGATAATATATTTATTATATATTTTTATTGAAACTACTCCTAGAATGGAACCAATAAAAGCTCCTATTATCACATCAGTAGGGAAATGTACAAAAAGATATAAACGTGAAAATCCTATTAAAAAAGCAAGAATAAATGCGTATATACCCCATTTTTTATTTTGAGAAATTATTATAGATGCTGAAGCAAAAGAAACCATTGTATGCCCAGAAGGAAAAGAAAAATCCTTTGGGGCAGATATCAATAATTGTGTAAAATAGACTAACTCAAATGGTCTTATCCTTTTAACTAAAGGTTTGAGAATAATATTTCCAAGTAATGTACATAAAAATATTGAGATAAAATCATTATTCCAATTTTTCTGTATTTTTTTATAAAAATAAAGATACAAGCAAGTACTATCCAGAATATACCTATATTTCCTAGCTTGGTTATTATTGGCATCAATTTGTCGAAAAGAGAAGTTTTATAATGTTCTTGAATAAAGAATAAAATTTGAATGTCTATAGATTCAAAAAAGTGAAACATTTGTCCTCCAAGTATTTTGGAAACTATGAAGTGTAATTTTTAAAATGACAATCTTCTTTTTCCATAAATTTTTTAAATTTTTTTCTTATTCCTTCAATTCTTTTATTAATGAAAATACTATCCATTCCAGTCCTGTTATAAATTTTAGTTTCATCAATATTTAGAATAAGAAATTTTAAAACTTGATTTTCCATTTTTGTTAAATGCGTTTTAAGAAAATATTCAAATAAATGATTAGAAAATATTTTATCATAAAAATCTAGATCAGAATTTTTAAAAATTATGTTAAGAATTTTATATTTTTTGCTTGTTTTATTAGTAAATTTTAATTGGAGATAAATATATTGAAAAACAATTTCAGAAAAAGTATTAATTATCTTTAAAAAAAAGCAAGTAAAAAAATTCTTTAAAGATATAATAAATTTTTCATAAAAAAGAAAATCATGAACTTTAAAATAGATAATAATAGAAGATGTAGAGTTTATATTAGGTAGTTTTTCCATAAAATAACCTCCTATTAATACAAGACTAATTTTATTATTGTTATAGTATTATAACATAAGAATTATTTTTAGTAAATCAGGAGTAAATAATATTAATAAATTGATAAAATATGTAGAAATAAAGAATTAATTAAAATGAAAAATAAAATAAAATAAAAAATAAAGAATATAATAAAATAAATAAAGTCATAAGCTTAATAAATTTAATTTTATGTCAAAAATATGTTATAATATTAAAAATTAAATTTAATTATTTTTAACATAAAGGGAAGTGAGTAATTGAAAGTAAAATTATTTTTAGTTATGTTAGGAATGGGTTTAATAGGAGTAGTACTAGCTGAACTCCTGTTTTTAGAAAAATTAATAGTGATTTAAAAAAGTATGAATCCCCTTGCATAGTAAAACTATGCAAAGGGATTTTTTAATGATTAATTTTTTTCATATTCTTCAATAAAAGTTTTCAACTTTTTCTTTATTCTCTGTATACTGTTATCTACAGATTTTAATTCTCTTCCAGTTTTTTTTGCTATTTCTGTATAAGACATTTCAGCAAGCATATATTCAAAAATTTCATTTTCCATAGGGCTCAAATGTGTTTTTAAATATTGGTTGAGATACTTCATTTTTTCTTTACTAAGGTAAATTTCTTCTGGATTATAAAAATTGAATGACTTATTATCATATGTGAGATCTGCCTCATCTTCATCATCTGAAGAAGTAGAAACTGCCATGTTTAGTATTCTGTTTTTTCCTGAATTTGAATTTTTTAATGCAGTAATAATTTGGCGTTTAATGCATAATAATGCAAAAGTTGTGAAAGAAGCATTTTTATTTTCATCATAAGCATTTATAGCTTTTAAAAGCCCAATCATAGCTTCTTGCATAACATCATCTCTATCTCCACCGTGAAAGAAATATTTTTTGTTTTGAAAATTATGAGTTGTTTAAAACTTTCAAAGATTTGTTGTATGGCGTCTTCGTCACCCTCTTGAGCAGCATGAATAGTGTGAATATTTATCATTTTTTCCTCCTTAAGTAAATTAAGTTTATGTATAAAATGATAAAATCTTCTCCCAGTATTAATATAGAAAACATTTAACGAATATATTATATAGAAAAAAAATTTTTTTTCAATAGAAAAAAGAAAAATATAAAAAGATATAAAATAACTTTTGTAATAGTATTGCTATAAAAATACTAAAAAACAGACAACGAGGTGGTTTGTGAACGAAAGTATATGGAGAATATCAGCTTTTTTTCGTATACAAAAAAAATTTTTATTTTTTTGAAATAGTTTTATATGTTTAAAAAATTTACAAAATATATTAGTATAAAAGCTCGTTATTGGACATTGAAAATAGAAAATATATTATAAATATACTAAATAAAGATATTTTTTAAAAATAAATATTATAAAAAAAATAAGAGGATTTTTCTAATAATTTAGAATAAAATTATAAAGATAGTTTTAAAAGTTAAATTTGTTATAAAATATTTATTTGCTTTATTTAAAATACTTAAATAGTTTTTAAATTTTTTCGACTGATAAGAATAAAGTATGTATAATAAAAAATAGAAGTATTATATTAAAAAATTTGTTGCATTAAAAATTTAGTATTGTAATTATAATATTAAAATTAGAAAGAATGGTATTTAATATATTTAAAAACTTAATGACAGGTGCTATAATAAAAGTATGAGCAATACTAAAAAGACATTAAAATGGGGTGGAAATAAAAAATGAAAAGAGTTGTTAAGAATAATTTAGATCAGCAGTTAATAAATGCTATGATATTGTATCATGAACTTTTAAAAGAATCTTTTAAGAAAAAAGAAAGAGTGAAAACTAAGATTATTGTTCCTGAATTTAGTTATTCAGATTTATTATATTATACAGAGTTAAAAAATACGTTGGAATGTTTAAAACATAATTACAAAGAATTATTGAAATATATTAAAAGTGAAAATTACTCACCTTTATTGAAAGTAATTTTTTTATATGATTATGAATATTGTGTACCCACAGTAGTAAATATGACTTTAAAAGAATTTTTAACAAGTGATTTATATATAGGAAAAGATGAAATTAAGATGAAATAGCAAAATCAAAAGTAGATGAAATAAAAACACCTTAAGAAAAATAAGGTGTTTTTTATAAAAATTATTTATTTTCGTATTTGATTAATGAAGTTAAAAATAATAAAATAATACAGCAAAACCAAATTGCATATATGCCACATAGAGTACTAAGAAATCCACCAAAGAATATTCCAACTGGAAAAGAAAATACCAATATAAAATATTTAGAAGCTATTTTAAAAGATTCAATATCTTTCTTTATTAAAACATCACCTATATGAGCTCCAAGACTTCTTAAATTCCCTGTTGCAATAGTACTATTATGGACATTGCCATTATATTTTCTAAAATTGCTTAACTGGAAAGTTGTTATAACAGAAAGTAAAAAATTTACTATATTATTAGAAAAGGAAGTAGAAATAAATCCGATTCCTAATAGAATAATAAGTTCTGTAATTAAAAGAGCTTTCTGCAGTTTTGGCAGTTCATATTCCTTCAAAATGGATTTTAGCAACTGAGCAAATACAGCTCCTAAAAGACAACCTAATATAGGCACAATACTTGATATAAGCATATTAAAATCATTCTGATATAAAGATAATCCTATTTTAGCCATATTTCCTGTATGCATACTAACAAAAGCTTGCCCTCTTGTAAAAAATGCATATGCATTAATAAATCCCCCAATAAAAGTAAGAAGACCCATAAAAATTAAACTTTCATCTACCTTATTTTTCTTTGCTTCCATAATAAAATCCCCCTTAAGTGTTCATATAAGACTATATCATAATCAAAAACTATTTTCAATAAAAAAAATATCCAAAAGAAAAAACAAAAATAAAAGTATTGAATAAGAGAGGACTAAAGAAAAAAATAAATTAACATAAAAATATTTATTTTACCAGATGTTAGTATATTGTATACTATATTTTGTTGAAAAGAAAAAACTAAAGATAATTGATAAATAAAGAAATTTATAAAAGAGAGGAGAAAGCTTTATTAAATCCTATATTGCTAGAAAAATATCTTAAAAATAAGAGAATAAAAAATAAATCTAAAAAGTATGATATAATATAGTATAGGGAATAAAAAATTATTATTAAATTTATATAGAGTAAAAATAAATTTTAAGCAAACAGCTTTATTATAATTAATAATGGCAGAGAAAAGGGGGACTATATGGAAGATAAATTCATTATTTTTACTGGAACAATATGTAGTACTTATTTGAATAGAATGAGAGATTATGCTCTAAGAGATTTAGAAAATGAAACTAAAAAGGGGAAAACTAATTTTTTAAAATTTTCTAAAATGGTAGAAAAAATTTATAAAGAAAATAAAATAGAATATTTAAATTTTTCCTATGGAGAAATAAAGGAAATAGTAGAGAAAAATAAAATAATTTTTTCACTACCTTTTTCTGGAAGTGGGGAATTATTAAAAGTTTCACCTGACTCAATAGAAGGAATAAAACTCCCTGTAATGAGAAAGGAAGAAAATATCATATTTCTTTAAAAGAAACTGAATTCAAAAATGAACATGAAATAAAAGAGGAACTTATAAATCATTTGACTAAAATAAATGAGATTTGCAGTTTTTTAAAAAAAGAGATTGAAAGTTATAATAGAGATTTAGCTGATATGCTTAAAGAAAAAAGTATAGAATTATATGAGAAAATTTCCTTTAAAAGTTGGTAGAATTTTATTTTAAATATAGAGTTATGATAAACATAAAGGAAGCTTAGAAGATTTTTATGGAAAATACAATTTAATATTAGATGTTACTTATATAAATGATGAGGTACATTATTATTTATGAAGTATAAAATAAAAGAGATATTATAGACAGTGTAAAATATGCTGCTGTAATATCTTTTTTGTTTTGAAATCATTAAACGAAAAAGCCCAAGTGGGCTTTTCATAGGTGACCTTCAGAAAATGTCCGTTTCTGAAAATGAATGATTATTTTGTAAAAAACATCGAGGGAATGATGTTCAAATATATTCTAGCAAAATATATCTAATATGTCAATATGCTCTTAAAATCTATCGATAAGTTTATAAATGACTGATTAGAGATAATTATTTTAATATTATTTAATGGAAAATAAAAAAATATAAAATAAAAAAATATAAAATAAAAAAATCCAATTAATTATATTTAAATATTTTCTTGTAATATAATAATGAAAAATATTTATAATTAAAAAATGCATATTTATTGGAAAAGGCAATGGAGATAGGAGAGAATTATTAAAAAATAATTTAGAGAACAAGATATTATTATGATTATATTTTATGTTATAATAGAAAATAATAATTTTATGGAGGAATGATTTATGAAAAAAATAATGATAGTATTGGCTATATTTATGTTTTCTTTAAATATTTGGGCTTCTGTTATAGGAACAACATTAGAAGGGTATATTTTTGCAAGAAATAAAGACCAGATGATTAGATTAGTAGGATATGTAAGAAATGGAGATAAAGAATCTTTCCTTAAATATGTAAAAGAACTTCAAGTAACAGGAGAAGGTGGAGCATTAGATGATGGTTTGAAAGTTGAAATTATAAATAACGATTTAGGTTTAGTAGAAATTAGGTTAGTTGGGAGGACAGAAACAGTTTGGACTGTAACAGAAGCAATAAAAAGGGATTAATTTAAAATGTGCGAATAAATTAAAAAAGGAGAAGTTTCATGAAAAGAGGAAAATTAAAAATATTTATAATATTTATTATAGTTTTATTGTGTATAATTTATTACAATAGGTATTTCTTTTATCAATTTTTACCTGTTCAGTCTGATGAAAATTATAGTATTAGAGATGAAGTTATGATAAATAATGAGAGTCAAAAACCATATACAGGTAGACTTAAAACTGATCTTGGGGATAGGATTGAAATTTATTCTTATAAGAATGGACTGTTAGATGGAGTTAATGTAGTATATAAAAATGGTAAAATTAAGGAAATTGGTCATTGGAAAAATAATTTACAGAATGGAGTATTTAAACTTTATACTGAAGAAGGTATTTTGATTGATGATGCAGTTTTTAAAGATGGAAATAGAAACGGTATTACTAAACAATATTATAATGATACTGGAAATTTACATATAGAAGCCTATTATGTTGAAGGACTTTTACATGGAAAAGTAAAGGAATATTATCAAAATAAAAAATTGTTGAGTGAAATTAATTATAGTAGTGGCAAAATAAATGGATTAGCTCAAGAATATTATGAAAATGGTAGAAAAAAAGTGGAAATGTATTATGAAAATAATATACCTAAGGGGTCTTATAAAATGTATGATTCTGTTGGTCAAATTCAATTAGAAGGAACTTTTGAAAATGGAAAATTCTCTCCTATAAGTGAAACAGATACTGATAAAATAATTTTAGAAGAAGTTGAAGAATAATTATTTTAAAAACCTATAAATTAAGGTATAGCTTTCCAATGGAGATATCTTAAAAAATCAATAATAAATATTGAAATATATTTGATTATAAAAACTAAAAAATATGGGGAAAGATAAACTTTAATTTTAAGGAGGAAAAATGTATAGATATTTATTTTATTTTTTGATTTATTCTTTTTTAGGCTGGTGTGTAGAAGTTTGTTATGCAACTCTTAATACTAAAAAATTTATAAATAGAGGTTTTTTGAATGGACCTTATTGTCCAATATATGGTGTAGGGGTTATGACCATTATATATTTTGTTTTTCCACTAAAAATAATATGCTTATTCTTTTCATAGCTTCTGTGGCATTGACTTCTATACTAGAATTTTTAACAGGATTTATTCTTGAAAAGATATTTCACTATAGATGGTGGGATTATTCAGATGTTCCCTTTAATATATGTGGATATATATGTTTGAAGTTTTCTATTTTATGGGGACTTGCCTGTGTATTGGTAGTAGATATTGTACACCCTGTTGTGGAAAGTGTTATATCATGGCTCCCTTTGTTTGCAGGAAAAATAATTCTAGTAGTAGCTGGGATATTTATGATAATAGATTTTATAGTTACAGTAAAAACTGTATTAAAGCTTAATGCAAAATTAGAAAAACTAGAGAAAATAGCAGAGGATATTCATAAGTTTTCTGATAAAATTGGAGGTAAGGTATCATCAGATTTTATAACAGCTCAAGATAAGATAGAGGAATTAAAATTAAAGAGAGAAGAGTTATTAAAAAATATTCCATGGCTGGAAAAACGTATTATGAAATCATTTCCAAATATGAAATCTACAAAGTATGATGAAGATACATTATCTACTATGAAAGAGGTAGATAATAAATAACTGAGTTGTATGTTAAAATTATTTAGCAGATAGATTAATTTTTATTAATTTAAGAAAAAGAATTATATATAAAATAGTCTTCTATGATATTTTATCTTAGAAGACTATTTTTTATGGCTGTATTATTTTAAAGATGAATAAATTATTTCTGCTTCATACTTTCTATCTGTGAGTTTACAGTTTTCTTTAATATTTTTTTCACCAACAGTTTTAATAAAATTAAAATAATACTCTTTATAAATTTTTATTAATTCAAAAATCTGATCTGATTTAGTTCCATATAATTTAGTAAGATGCCAGATTAGATTTAATTTATTATAATCTTCTAGAGGTCTTCTTGGAATATTCCATAAATTTTCTTTATCTTTGTAAATTTTTGAATAACTAACTCTAGAAAAATCAAAATATCTACCATCTTCATCTGGAGTAGAAAATGGATCAATGAGAATAGAAGCATATCTTACATATAGCAAATATTCTTTTTTTAACTGAGGAAATCTTAAATAATTTTCTATATCATTTTTTGAAATAGAATTTTCTGATACAGGATAACTATCATTTAAAAACTTTAAAAGATTAAATTCAGGAAGGTTTACTGCACTATATAATTCTAATATTTCATGATAGAGATTCACCATTTTATGAATTACACTCATAGTTATTGGACCTTCAGGATAAAGTTTATACAAAAATCTCTTTGTTTTATCAATATCAAAAACTTGTTCTAAACTTACTTTATTTAACAAAAATGAAGAATGTACAAATAAAGTAATATTTTTTGATTCAGCTTCTAATTGATTTTTACAACAGATGCTATTTATTTTAAATTCGCCAAGAAAATTTGCTATTTTTTTAACAAACAAACTATTTTCATGGCTACTTCCTATATATACATTTTTTTAAGAGCATTGGTTATAACTAAACAGCGATTATCATCAGAGAAATTACTTGCTCCAAAGTAATTTGAAAAGCTTATAAATTCAATCACCGTATCATCTTTAAAAAAGTTTTTTAATATTAGACCTGAACCAAATTCAGGAGAAATTAATACTATTTTTTTATTCGGGTTAATTTTTTTAAGTTTAAATCTTTCAATACTGAAAGGTAGACGTCACATGGAGTACAAAGAATCAGAATATCCCATTCATTGATGAGTTCTTCAGAATCTATATACAAGTTTTCTAAAAGACATTTACCACTTATTGAATTAATTTCATTAATTGAAACAGTACTCTCTATAAGATTGTTATTACTTTTTAAATTTTTAAAAACAATTGGCTGTTTTTACTATTCCTGATTTTTAACCCTACTTTTTCAGCATATCCTTTATTAAAATTTATATATAAGTTGATTCCTACTGAGCCAGAACCTACAATTAGTACATTATCAAAGTAGTTTTTTACCATTTTATATCCTTTCTAGTAGCAATGTATCATATATAAAGCTTTTATCTCTAATTACAGTCTTGGTAAAATCATTTATCTCTTTTATACATAAGGGGAAATTAAAGGCTTCCTTGATTTCATTACCATATCTCAAAATAATTTTTGCATCATTATTTATTTTTTGAGATACATAATCTACTAATTCACATTTTTTCTGGACTAAAGAAGCTATAATTATATGAGAAAAATTTTCTATTTCTACAGCCTCTATATCTCCTTCAAAATAAACTCCTTGAATCCCTAATTTGTCTGTAACTTTTTTAGATAAATTAAGAGCTTCTGAATCTATATCAACACATGTAATGTGAGCTGCTGTTTCCTTAAAAATAGTATAAGCTGTTATGGGCATTGCACCAGAGCCTATTAATAAAACTTTTGAAGATTTTAAAATTTTGTAATCTTCAATCTCACGTTTTACAGCTAAAGCCAGGTCATCTCCATATTTAAATGCAGTATTTTCTTCATTTAAAATATTTCTTGCCTCTATTTTTTCCAAAATTTCCAAAGCCTCAGCTGCTCTATCTCTGATATCTCTTATGAGGTTTTTTATTAAATTGTTTTCAGAATTTAAAATAAAATCCATGTAATTTTTTTCATTTAAGATGAAAGAACACAGCTCTTCAATACATTCTTTTAAAAAATTATCCTTCTCTCCAGTCTTTTCATATAATTTTAAGGCCTCTGATATTTTAAATCTTATAACTTTTAATTGAAATATTAAATTATTATTCATGTTCTTTTTTCCTTTCTGTACAATTCTCGAGTAATAAATATACTATTTATCTTTTTGAGTTTTTGATAATAAGATTGTTGATATTACTATAATAGTACCTCCAATAATAGATTGTAGTGTAATTGTTTCTTTAAAAATAATAAATCCCCATAAATTATTTATAAAAATTCCTATATATCTTACAAATTCAACAATAATTGCATTTTGATGTGAAAATGCTCCTGTTAAAAATATTTGTGCAATAAAAGAAACAACTCCAATTATAATTAAAATAATAAGTTCTTTTCCATTAGGAATTATAAAATTTGAGTACATCAACGGAATAGCAACTATTGTTGATATAAACAGGAAAAAAAACATAATTTCATAATTATGGTGCAATCCTGATCTAGCTAAATATCTTATTGTAATAGATGCTGCTCCAGAAAAAGCTGCTGCCAGAATACCAAATATTGCATATTGGGAATATGAAGAAAATTTTAAAGGATTTATAATTATACAGGTTCCAATAATTATAGCAAAAATAAAAATATATGTTTTAGGCTGCAGCTTCTCTTTAAGAAAAATTGAAGAAAAGATTACAACAAAAACTCCAGATAATTGAACTAGTATAGATACATCTCCTAATTTCAATTTTGATATGGCATAGAAGTATGTCAGCATATAAATTCCACCTAGTAATCCCCGTAAATATAATATTTTATTTTCCTTATTGGAAAATTTTACTTTTTGGACTTTCATAAATATTAAAACAAGAATAGTACCAATTAGACCTCTAAAAAATGTAATTTCAGAAGATGGAATTCTTGTACTTACTAATTTTACTAAAACGTTCATAATACTGAAAGTAAGTGATGACATAACTGCCATTGTTATTCCTTTATTCATTGTATTCCTCCATTCACTTTGTTTTTATTGGGGTTATAGAAATAAAACCTCTGGAGCTTTTGGAAATGTCAAGCTCAACTCCATATATTTCTTCTAACAATTCTTCCTTCAAAACATCTTCAGGAATTCCCTGTTGTACAGAATAGCCCTCATGTAAAAGTAGTATTTCATCACTATATCTAGCTGCTAATGCTATATCATGCAAAACAATAACTGTTATAGAGCCTGTTTTTTTTGTATATTTTTTTGCTGTTTCCATAATCTGGAGCTGATGTTTTAAATCCAAGGCACTTGTAGGTTCATCTAATAATAAAATTTTAGGTTTTGAAACCATTGCCTGTGCCATTATAACCATTTGTTTTTGTCCTCCACTTAAACTTGAGAATTTACTGTAGCTTAAATGGCTTAAATTTAATTCATCAAGTATTTCAGCTACAGCATTTAAATGAATTTTTTCAATTTTCCATGTTAAATCTCTTACTCTTCCCAATAAAACTATTTCAAAAACAGTTAGATTAATATTATTAACAGACATCTGAGGAACATATGTAAAACTATCTCTAAAATTTTTATAACCAGTTTCCCCAATAACGTTGATATCTCCTTCATACTTTACTAAGTGAGCAATAGCTTTCAGCAATGTAGTTTTTCCAGTTCCATTAGGACCAATTAGTGAAATTACTTTTCCACCATGAAATTCAGCTTTTATATTTTTTATAATATTACTTTTACCATAGCTTATTTTTATGTCTGTAAGATTCATTTTTAGCATATGTCATACCCCTTTCTTTAGAATTAAGAAAATTAAGAATGGAACACCAATAAGAGATGTTACTATTCCAATTGGAATAATTATTCCAGGAATAATTATTTTAGCTAAAATTGAAGCACATGCAATTAATAATACTCCAAAAAGAGAAGCCATAGGGGCTAGATATCTTTGATCCTCTCCTGCAAAATATCTTGAAAAGTGTGGAGCTACCAGTCCTATAAAACCTATAGTTCCAACAAATGCCACAGCACCAGCTGTAAGGAGTGAACTTAATAAAAATACATGTAGCCTTACTTTATCTGTGTCTATTCCCAGACTTTTAGCTCTTTCTTCTCCAGCAGCTATTGCAGTCAATTTCCAAGCATATCTGGATAACAATATACTGCAAATTAAAAATATAACTCCACTTACTATGACTCCCGTCCAAGTTGATTTAAGCAGACTTCCAAACATCCAGTAAACAATTTGACCTGCTACCTCAGGAGTAGAACGAAATTGTACTAGAGATAGTAATGCTTGAAAGAAGAAATGTGTAACTATTCCAAAAAGTACCATAGATTGAGCCTTCATACCTTTTAGTTTTCCTAAAAAGTAAATCGCCATTGTACCCAGCAAAGTCATGGCAAATGCCATAAAAGGAGCATTTAGCCATGGTATTCCTTTAAACGGAAACCCAGATATAAAAGCTATTGCTGCTCCAAAACCAGCAGCAGAGGATACTCCTAAAGTATATGGACTTGCTAGTGGATTAGAAAGTATAGTTTGCATCTGTGTACCTGCTAAACCTAATGATGCACCAACTGTCAGACATATAAGTGTCATAGGAAGTCTGATATTCCAAATGATAGAAGCTTCTATACTTTCAGAGGAAGGACCTGCCAAAAGTGCTTTTAGTGTATCTTTTAAAGTCATTCCAGAAGAACCTGTCATGAGGTCAAAGAGTAGCATTATAATTATTGCAACTAAGGAAATATAGAAAGCCATTTGCCGTTTTTTATTTATTTTTTTATATACTTCTTCCCCATTGATTTTTTTATTCATTTTCATCACTCCTTAGGTAACTGCTATTTTTTATTATATTTTGTCATAAAAGTTCCTTCTGGAGTAATTGGAAGATATTTTTTATAAAAATTTTCTAAATTTTCTTTAGGGTCAATATCTTCAAATAATTCAGGATATAAAGACTTTGCTATATATTGTACATAGACATAATCATAGATAGAACGAAGTCCACCATGATTTACAGCATATATTTCACCATTTTTTATGGCATTTAATTTTTTCCAACCAGTTCTTTTTGTATATGGAGTAAGTCTTTTCCATGTTTGTTCGGGAGAAACATTAAATCCAATTAAAACTCTGTTTCCAGCATCATTAGCCCAGTTTGCTCCAGCAAAGAATATTGTATCAGGATTAGATGTTAAAATATATTCTGGACTTAATGGACCATAACTGTCAATTTTATTTTCTGCTATATTATTACCTCCAGCTAATTTTACAAGACTTCCCCATAAATAATTACCATAACTATTACCTATTTGATCTGCACCTAGATTACCTAATTCTATATATACTTTTTTCCTATTTTTAATATTTTCTACTCTTTCTTTTACTTCATTTAAGGCATTTTCATAATTTCTTATTAATTCTTCAGCTCTCTTTTCATTTCCAGTAATTTTTCCTAAAATTTTTGTACTTTTTATATGATTTTCTAAAGTTTGAGAATTATAGTCAATTACAATAACTTTTATTCCAGACTTTTCTAATTTATCTATATTTTCAGCCAGAGTTTCATATTGGAAAGGAGCAACTATAGCCACCTGAGGCTTAGAATTTAATAAAGTTTCCATACTGAAAGAACCTTTATAAATAGAGCCAGTATCTATAATTTTAGCTATTTCCGGCATTTGTTTTTCATAAGCATTATATTGATCGTTAAAAAAATCTGCCCATTCTCCTTTAGATATACTTACAACTTTATCAAAATTTTCTGCAACTGCTAAATAAGATTCCTCATAAAAACCTAAAAAAATTCTATTAACAGGAGCATCAATTTCAATTTTTCTATTAGAAAGATCAGTAAAAGTGATCCTATTACTCTTTTCATGCTGCTGAAGCTCATTGGAATATACATTTTTTCCTAAGAAAATAAAGCTAATAAATAAACATATTGTAAATAATTTTAAAAAATTTTTTTTAATCATTGTAATACCTCCATTAATTTTTTATAAAAGCGCTTTGAAGTTATTATACCTTTTTATTTTTAATATCAAAATATTTTTAAATCAAAATTTATTCAAATTTTAAATATCAAATATTTAAATTTAATATTTTATATTAAAGACCTATATCTGTATAAATTTTAAATTTAAAGAGTATTATTTTTCTAAAAAAATTCTTTATATTAATATTTTTTTGATAAATATGAGATGAATAATAAAAAAATCAAAAAATAGTGATTCATATTAACAGATTTAAAGAAATTGTGTATGTAATATTATATTTTGTGCATACAATAATAGAATTTGTGTATATACAAAAAATAAAAGAAAAAATAAATTATAGTATTTATATAGATAAAAAGTTCTATTTAAAGATTACATAAAAACAATTAAGGAGAGATAATTTATGAAACGAAAAAAATTATTATTTATATTTCTTTTTTTTAGTTTCTCTGTTTTCTATGTTTCTACTTACTCACAAGAGATAAGTGAAAAAGAGGGAATGAGAGTTCTTAAACAAATAAGAAAAGAAGTTCAATTGGAAGAAAAAGAAAAAGCCAGAGCTGCTAGAGAAGCAGAAAAAATCAAAGCAGCAGAGGAGAAAGCAAAAATAAGTGCTGAGAAGGCAGAAGAAAAAAAGGGGAAGAAAATACTTGAAGAGATTAGAAGAGATATGAATGAATCTCTAGAGGAAAAAGTTTTTAGAAGTGAAAATAACCCTGAAGCAAGAATGGTAGCTGCAGAAAAGGCCTTTGAAATAGGAAGGGAAAGAATGGCATTTTTAAAGGCAGAAGAAAAGGAAATTATGGAACTTGAAAAATCTTTAGGAATAGAAGATGCAAACAGAGATGTATTTTTAGGACAGAAGTTTGATAAAGTTTATGATGAATTTAAATCTAATAATAATGAACTTGAAATACTTTTATTAGAAAATGAAAAACTTAAAGAATACTTGAGTAGACTAGATAGAATGGAAGAAAAAGTAAAAGCAGGAAATTAAAGAGGGAGAAAAGATTTATGAAAAAAAATAATGTTGAAAAAGCTTTGAAGAGATTTTTGAAGAGAAAAATTGGTTATTCTTTATCATTGCTAGTAGTATTTATGATAACTGGTGAAATTTCATTAGCCACAGGAATAACAACTGAAGAAATACAAGAAAATAAAAATGAATTGTTGAAAAAGATACAAATAGAAAGAGAAGAAATAAAAAAGAAGATAATAGAAAATGAAAAGTTAATAAAAAAATATAATTCAGATTTTGTAGAGCTTATAAGAAAAGGAGATTTTTATTCAAAACCCTTAGCTCCAAGCACACAAGTTTTTTTCAGTTATCAATATTTAGATAATGGGAAGATGAAAGATGTAACAGATAAAGAATTTAAAGAAACAATAGATGCCGTAGATAAATATTATAAACTAGGGAAAGATTCAGGAATTGTTAAGATACAAGAGGGAAATGGAGTTAGTGTTGATGACACTGTATTCAGAGAAACAGTAGAAATTGGAGCTAATATAAAATTAATACAGCCAGATTTACCAAAAGTAAATCCCAATGTTTCAGTAACAGCATCAGCACCAATAGTTATTTTAGGGACATTACCTAAAACAATAAATCCAGTGGTAGCTTCAGTACCAACAGTGATAGCACCAGTTATTTCAACTCCATTAGCACCAAATGAAGTATCAGTAGAACTGTCAACACCAAATCCAGTAGAAAAAATAACAGTAGCAACTCCAGTTATAAAAACACCAACTGTTCCATCTGAAAAGAATGTAAAAGTAACTAATCCAACTTTGCCTGAGGGGTATAACCCAACAATAATAAAACTTCCAACAGCACCTTCACTACCAGTAGTAGTACCAGTGAATGTTTCATCTCCATCAATAACTGGAAGTGGAGCAAACCCAACAGTAAGATACTATTGGTGGGACGGAAATGATGGGGTAATCTCTCAAATAAGTTTAAAATCTGGAGAGTATATTATAAATGGAAGCTCAGGAAATTATAGTGTGGGAGTAACAGGATATGATGCTGAAGCATTTGCTGGAACAAATCCTCAAGGTAATAAACCAGCAAATGGAACATATACTGTAAATAAAAACTTTTTTCATACTTTATTAAATGTACCATATTCATATTATGGAGAAAATACAAAAATAGTTTTTAATTCAAATCATGCTAAACTTATTGATCTTGAAACTGAAGGAATAGTAAATGGTAATTTAGACAATAGAGTAGCAGAAGGGCTTATAACTTCAGAAACACGTGACAGATTGAGAGAGTATCAGACATATAGTGGAATTAAAGGTAATAATAATACTGAGCTTTTGTTTGTCAATAAAGGGAAAGTAGATATAAATGGAACAAACTCAGCATATTTTTTCACAACATCACATACAAATGGAGGTCTTAGAACTAATTATTTAGATAATGAAGGAACAATTATTGTCAATGGAGATAAATCAGCTGTATATATGCATTCTCCAGATACACAAGAAGCAAAAGCATATATCTATTCAAATGGACCAACTGGAAAAATATATGTAGATGGAATAGGAGCTTCATTGATGCAATGGGTTTATAGAAATTTACCTTATAACAGAGCTGCATTTGTAAATGAGGGAATCGCTGAAATAAGAGGAGCAGAGGCAATAGCTCTGTATATGTCAGACAATAGTCCTTTTCATATTGGACATACAGCATATATAAAAAAACCAATTGAATTATTAGGAGATAAAAGTGTTGGTCTGGTTGCACAAAATACAAATATAACAAATGAAAAAATATAGTGAAGTTCAATATTGGAAGTAAAAAACAAGCTATAGAAAAAGGAAACTCTATAAATAGTATTTTTACTAATCCTGATGGTTCTGCAAGAGCAAATGACCCTAATCTAGTAGAGCAAGCTATTGGAATACTGATGGATAACTCAAGTACAACAAAAACAGCAGCTCAAATAGAAATAGGAGAGCATTCTTATGGTGGAATAGGAATATTTGGGAAAAATGGAACAATTGAAATTTTAAAACCATATGGAAATCCAGCAGAAAAGAGCAGTGTAAAAATATCTGGTGGAGAAGGAAATATTGGAATAATTGCTCAAGGTGGAGATGTAAAGTTTGATGGAGATATTTTAATAGAAGGTGGAAAAAACAATCAGATAGCAATTGCACAAAATGGAAAAACAATAACTATGAAAGGCGATGTAATAGCAGGAAAGGATACTAAAAAAATTGAAGATACAGTTGCTATATATGCTAAGAATAGTGGAACAGTTATAAATATAGAAAAAGATAAATTGAGTTTGAATTTATCAGGAAATAGTACAGGACTATTTGCTACAAATCAAGGAAGTATTATAACAGACAGAACTTCTTTGACACTTTCTCAGCCAGATGCTAATGGAAATATTTCTGAGCCAACTACTCCAGCCAATATATATGTAGAAGGAAAAATACAAGCTGATGGAAGTACATCAGGTTTAGGAATTTATGCAAGTGATGGTGGAAAAATCAGTGTTAAAAACACTTATGTTAAAGTAAAAGATGGAACAGTAGGGGCAGTAGCAACAGGAAGTAATTCAAATATAGACTTGTCAGGAGGTATAGTTGATTATAGTGGAGATGGATATGCTGTTTATACTTCAAATGGAGGAACTGTTAATTTATCAAATGGAGAAATAATTCTGAGAGGAAAAGCTACAGGTCTTGAATTGGATTTAAGTACTCCTTCTTCTAATCCGATAACTTTGACTGGAGCTAAAATTGTAGTAATGTCTAATGATGCAGTAGGAGTTAATCTTAAGAATATAGGAACTTTAAATATAGGAACACTTAAAACAGATATAGAAAATAAATTAGGTGGAGTAAATATAGTTGCTGGAACAAATGGAACTCAAGTATTTGATAAGTATAAAATAGCAGCTGTAGATGGAGGAATTTTAAATATCAATGCTAACATGGACAAAACAGATACTTCCACTACTTCACCAGGATTTTTCTATTACAGAAGATTTTTAGGTCAAAGACTTAAACTCAATGTTCTTAATGGAGTAGAAGTAAAATCAGAAATCAACAGTTCAGATGCATCAACATATTTTAAGGGACAGGTAGTAGGACTTGAAATGAATTCAAGTAAGGCAGCAGGAAGTGCAACAGATGCTCAAATAAATCTTGCAGCAGGATCTAAAGTAATAGCAGACAGAACAGATGCAGGTGCAGGAGCAATTGGTCTTTATATGAACTTTGGTAAAATAGATATTGCAGCAGGTGCAAAAGTAGAAGTTGAAAAAGGTGCTAATACTGTTAATGATAAAGCAATAGGAGTATATGCAGTAAATGGAAGTACAGTGTCAAATGCAGGGGATATAGAAGTAAAAGGAAATCAGGCTATAGGTATTTTAGGAATGGCATATAGAGAACAACCAGCAGAAACTCCTATTGTAAATGAATTTGGAGCAGGAGGAATTTTTGCTGAGCAGGGAAAAATAAATATTGTTAATAATAAATATATAGGTTTAGGTGGAACTGGAACTATAGGTATATATGCATATAACAACAATGTAGCTGGAACCAAAGCAGATTCTAAAGTTAGTAATGATATTAATGGAATAATTGATGTAGGAAGTTCAACAGCTACAAATGCAGCTATTGGTATATATGGAGATAAAACTACAATATCAAATTTAGGAATTATTTCAGTAGGAAATAATGGAATTGCAATATATGCTAAAAATAATTCTGAAATAAAAGCTCTTGGAACTCTTAATCTTGGAGCAGATGGAATTGGAGTAATGTTAGATGGAACATCAGACCTTACTGCAACTGATGTAAGGGTTACTTCAAATGGGATAGGAACTCTTGGAAAAACTGTAATTTTCTACAAAGGAGAAGGAAACACTTCTAAAGAAATAAAAGTGAATATTGATATATCAGATTTAGATAATGGAACAGCAGTATATAGTGAAAATATGAATATCACTTCAAAAGGAGCTTTAAATATTGGAACTGCTGGAATCGGAATATATGTTAAAGGGACAGAAACTAATTCTGGATATAATGAGGGAAATATTACTTTAGGTGCAGGTAAAACTGGAGCTGTAGGTATGTACACTAAAACAGCTCATATTGTTAATAATGCAGCTGGAGTTATTAATGTAAATGAAGCCTCTCAAATAGGAATGTATGCTGAAGGAATAAATAGTCAAGTTATAAACAAGGGAACTATAAATCTTAATGCTGATGGTACAACAGGAATATATATCAAGGGAGGAGCTAAAACTGAACTTGATGATAGAAGTAATATTAGATTTGGTGGAAAATCAAGTATAGGGATATTTGCTGAAAAAGCTTTAGTGGATTTTGTAGAAAATGTAACACTAAAAAATGCAAATGAAAATAAAAATATATTTGTATATGGAAAAGATGCAACTATTGGAATAAAAGCAAATAAAACAATAACTATAGATGGAGAAGTTATTTCATCAACAGGAAATAAAACAGTAGGAATCTATCTTGAAAATGCTGGAACAGGAAGCAGATTTATAAGTAATACAACAGGAAAGCTGAATGTTGTAAATGAAGCTGTAGGACTTTATTCTAAAGGAAATAATAATCTAGATGTGAATGTAACAGTAACTGGAAATAAGACTACAGGTATATTTATAGATGGGGCTTCTGAAATAACAGGAAGTGTAACAGCAAGAGGAAATGCAGTAGGAATATATGGAAGTGGAGGAGCTGTGACTGTAGGAGCAGGAGGACTGACTCTTAATACTGATACAGGAAGAGGAACAGGAATGTATTTAGCTGATGGAGCTTCTGCAACTGGAGGAACAATAACTGTAAATAATACAGCAGCAGGAACTAAAAATATAGGAATATATTACAGCAAGGGAACTGCTTCTGGAACAGTGACAAATAGCTCAGATATTTCTCTGACTGGTAGTGAAAGCATTGGAATATATGCAGCAGATGGGATAACTTTAGTAAATAATTCTAATATTACATCGACAGCAGGAAAATCAGAAAATATTGGTTCATATGTAGGAGAAGGTTCTCAGTTAACTTCAACAGGAACTATTACAATGAATGATAGTGACAGCATAGGAATATATACAGAAGAAGGTAAAGGAGAAAACTCAGGAACTATACTGATGAATGGAGCACCAAGTGGATTAAATAAATCAGTTGTAGGAATGGTTGCTGGAGCTAAAGCTGGAAAAACTGCAGCAGTGGAAAATGCAGCTGGGGGAACAATCACAGCAGGTGCTAATCTTGGAATGTATATAGGAGGAGCTGGAACAAACTCAGGTAAAAATGCAGGAACAATAACTACTACAACAGGAACAGGAGTATATGTAGATGGCTCTACTAACAGTTTTGATGGAACTGGAGGAACAATTAATTCAAATAAAGTAGGAATGTATCTTAAAAATACTGAAGCAAATAAAATAAAAACAGGAACTTTAAACATAGCTTCAGGAGGAGTTGGAGTATTTGGAGAAAATTCCAAGATAGATTTTACAGTTGATACATCAAATTCTGGAGGAGCAGTAGGAGTTGTAGCTAAAGGAACTTCAGTAATATCAGGAAATATAACAACAGGACAGGACTCAGTAGGAGTATATGTTCTAGATAATAGTGTAACTTTTAATGGAGCAAATATAGCAACAGGTACAAAAACAGGAACTCCATTAAAATCTTCAATAGGAATTCTTTTGAAGAGTGCATTAGGAGCATATACAATGAGTAATGTAACTGTAAATGCTCAAAATGGAGTAGGAATTTATTTAGATGGAACTACACCAGGAACAAATCTTACTCATAGTGGAACAATAAATACAGTAGGAGGAATAGGTATCTATGTAGACAATGGAACTACTCTTACAACTAATACAACTGTGCTTAATATAAATGGAGGAACAGGAGTATATATAAAAGGTGGAATAGCTAATTTAGGAACTGGAGGAAACCTTAAATTCAACTTCTTAGCAGGTGGAGGAATAGGAGTATTCAATAATGGGGGAACAATGAATCTTGGAGCAAATATAAATGTGATAGGGTCAGGTTCACTAGCAGCAACAACAAATGGAAGCCTAAGCTCTTCAGGAACTCTAAACGTAGGAGAAGGCGCAACAGGACTTATGGGGCTATATGATTCAGGACTTACAGCAGCACACAGTGTAAATAACTCTGGTACAATAACAGCTGTATCTGGAGGAATAGGACTGGCAGCAGTAAAAGGAGGAACAAATCCTGGCTTTCCAGTAACAATAAATAATACAGGAACAATCAATGCATCTGGAAAATCAAGTACAAATACACCATCAATAGGAATCTATACAGATGTAGCAGATGTAGCAAATACAGGAAATATAAATGTAGGAAGTAATGGAATTGGAATATATTCAGCTCACAATGGTGTGCTTACTTCTGTACAAAATAATAATATGAATATGACAGGAACAGATGGAATAGGAGTATATATTAAAGGAGCAACAAATGGACTTACTGCAAATAATATAACTTCAACAGGTTCAAGAAATACAGGAGTAGTTCTAGAGGGAACATCAGGGAATATAAATGTAGGAACTGTTAACTTAGGAAATGAAAGTGTAGGAGTATTTGCAACAGGAACAGCAGTTTCCACAATAGATGGAACAATTACAACAGGTGAAGGAAGTGCATCAAAAAGTGCAATAGGAATAGTAGCTCAAAATGGGGCAGATATGACTATGGCAGGAACAGCAACAATTACAACTGGAAATAAGGGAATAGGAGTATATGCTGAGGGAGCTGGAACGACAGTAACAGTTGGGAATACAGCTAATATTACAGTAGGAGCAGATGGAATATATATGTATTCTAAAGGTGCTACATTAAATTTCAGTGGAAATATTACAGCTGATAACCAAATAGGAATAGTAGCAGATGGTGGAACTATCAATGCTGTAGGAGCATCAGCTATAACAGTTCAAAATGGTGGAATAGGAGCCTATGTAAAAGGAGCAGCACCAACATTTGGAGCAACTGCAATAAATGTACAAAGTGGAACATCAGTTAAGTATTCTATGGGAATTTATTATGATGGAGTAGCAGCACTTGGGGCAGTACCAACAATAACTCAAACAGGAAACTATACTATTGGAATGGTATTGAATAACTCAGCAGGAAGTACAGCAGGAGGAATCTCTATTGGAAGTGCTACTGAAAATAATCAAGTAGGAGTAATGGCAAAAGATAACTCTAATTTGGTAATAACAGGTGATATTTCAGTAAAAGGAAATAAAAATATAGGTATATATGGAGAAGAGAGCCAAATTACAACTAGAGGAAATCTTTTAGTTGGGGATTCTCCAATATCAGAAGATAAATCAATATCATCAATAGGAGTTGTTTTAAATGGTGGTTCATATACAGGAAGTGGAAATCTTTCAGCAGGAAACTACAGTATAGGTGTTTTTGGAAAAGGAATGGCACCTGGAAGTATAATTACCCAAGGAACTGGAACAGAGAGAATGTCTGTTGGAACAGAGGGAGTGGGAATCTATGGTGAAGGAACTGGAGGAACAATAACTGCTAATATGTCAAACATTACAGTAGAATCAGGTGATGCAATAGGAGTATATGCTAAAGGAATGGACTCAGTAGTAACAGGAAATATGGGAATTGGTGCTGATACAAGTATAGGTATTGCAAGTGAAGGTAATGGAGATATAACATATACAGGAAACATGATAATAGCTAATAAAACTGAGAGAGCATCAGTTGGAATCTATAAGATAGATGGAAGAGGAACTATAACTACATCAGCAGGAAACTGGACAGTAGGAAATAGTGGATATGGAATCTATTTAAAACAAACAGCAGGAGAATCAGCATTAATTGAAAATAAAGCAAATATAACATTAGGAATGTCAGCTGTAGGTGTTTATTCAGAAGGAGCAAATAGAGTTACAAATACAGGAACTATAACTGTAGGAAGTACAAATGTAAATGGAGAACCTAATGACAAAACAAAACATGAGAATTCAATAGGAATGTATTTGTCAGGAGGAACTATGGCAACAAGTTCTGGAACAATAACAGTAAACCATGAATATTCAGTAGGAATATATGGACAAGGTGAAGGAACTAGTTTTACAAACAAAGGAATAATAAATATAGATAATGGTGGAGTAGGAGTTCTGGTAAGAGATGGAGCTACAGCAATAAATGAAACTAATGGTAATATCAATTTAGGTGGAACTTTAGTATCAAGTGGAAATAGAACAATAGGTATGGCAGCATATGCAGGAGCTACAATAGAAAACAGAGGAATAATAACTGTTAATGAAGGTGTAGGAATGCTGGTAGGTACTCAAGCAAATCTAATTAATAAAGGGACAATATATGTAAAGAATGGAACAGGTATTGAAGGTATAGGAAATGTTACTAATACAGGAAATATAATAGTAACAGGAAAAGGAAAAACGGAAGACTCAAGTAATGTTACAGCTGCAAGAGTAGGAGCAGTAGTAATACAGCCAGATGGAACTATACTGATTAATGATAAATATACTGCTATTGGAGGAACTCTCTCAACTGTTGGAAATGTAATTGTTAATGGAGCATATGTAGATGTAACAACTAAAACACCTCTG
Source organism: Fusobacterium varium (assembly GCA_900637705.1). Lineage (NCBI taxonomy): Bacteria > Fusobacteriati > Fusobacteriota > Fusobacteriia > Fusobacteriales > Fusobacteriaceae > Fusobacterium > Fusobacterium varium. Next base: position 1,519,733 of record LR134390.1, on the reverse strand, counting down.
TTTAATGCACGTAGTGTAAGTGGAGAGATAAGATTACTACCTAATTTTACACTTACAGGAAATGGTATTTCATATGAAATAAAAGGATTTGTAAATACAGCTATCAAAACAATAACAGGAACAAAATTTACTCCTGTAACATCACCTCTATTTATAGCAAAAGTGACAAATGCTGGAGATTTAGTAATAGCTAAAAGACCATATGCAGATTTAACTCTTGGGAAACAATTTGATACTTTGGATAAGGGACTTGATAATGTTTTAAGAAATAGTGGTGGAAATGGAAGAGATGCTGAAATCTTAAAAGGATTAAACAATTATTTAGAAGGAATGGAAAAAAATAAATTTACAGGGGAAGCTTCAAAAAAATTAGCTGAATTCAGAGGAGATATCTATGCAACTATTCAAGGAAGAATGCAGGATATTAATCAGGCATTTAATAATTCTTTCTATGAACTTGAATCATCATACAACCTAACTAAAGACAGCAGTAAATACAGTGTTATTTATACTGATGGAAACTACAAGGACTCTACTTTAGGAATAGATGACTATGACTACAAAGTAATGGGACTTCTATATATGAAAGAAAAAGAGGGAACAGAGTATGGAAGCAAGTATGGATATACAATAGGATTTGCTGGATCTAAATTTGACTTTGATGATGGTGGTTCAAAAGAAGATGTATATTCATTGAGAGTAGGAGCACACAGAGTTAAAAATCTAAGTGATGAGCATAAAGTATCATGGTTATCAAGAATAGAACTAGGATACAACAGACATATTGCTAAGAGAAAACTTAATCTTCAAGAAACATTTGAAAATAAGGGAGAGTATAATACTTACTCTGTAGCACTTGATAACAGATTAACAAAAGCTATCTATACAGATTTATCTAGACAATTAGATGTATATGCTGACTTAAATTTAGAATATGGAAAAGTAGATGATTTTAAAGAAAGTGCTGGAAGCAAAGGTGGACTTGAAGTGCAAATTAAAGATAATGATTACTTAAGCGCACAGGCAGCAGCAGGAGTAAAAGCTCAGCAGAGAGTCTATGTAGTAAATGATGTATCTGTAAAAGTAACAGCAGATGTAAAATATGCATATGAACTTGGAGATAACTATGATGGAAACAAAGCAAGACTTAAAAATGGAGGAGAAGGATATTACAGTCTGATTACTCCAGATGAAAAAGAAGGAAAGCTATCAGGAAAAGTAGGACTGACAGTAGAGAAAGCCAACCACATGGGAGTAACATTTGAAGTGGAAGCAGCAGATGAGTCACATAAAAAAGATTCATCAATTAAATATGGTGTAAGATTCAATTATAAATTTTAAATTGAATAAACTGTCCCTTATGTAGGGACAGTTTATTATCTAAAGGTGAAAATATGAATGAAAAAATAGAAAGAAGAGGAAGACCCTTAGGAAGTGGGAACAAAGTTAGAACTATATTAGGTATGAGAGTCAGCTATGAAGAATACAATATAGTAAAAGAAGGTCTTGTCAAATTAAAACCTAAATTTAAAACTAATAAAAAAATACTTATATATCTTTTTGAAAAATATAATAAATTCCACATGGTGAACAAACTAGAATTAGAAGAATTACTTCTTGAACTAATAAGCAAAGAATTAAATAAAATTAATTATAGTAAAGAGGAAAAAATACAGTTGAAAAAAATTTATAAAGAAATTCAGACTAAAGGATTAAAAAATCTTTTTAATATATAACTGAAATTAAAAATATTAATATGGGAAAAAATATTAAAATAAGAGTTATTATCAAGAAAAAGTATAGATGTTTAAAAGAGAATTTTGTAGGAGAAATATATGGAAATAGAAAAGAAGAAAGAGAGTGATAAACAGAGGTATCGTTTGTATGGTTGCTGGCTCACAAAAAAAGAATATATTTTCATAAAAAATAAGTTAAAAACCTTAAGAGAAATTAATGGTGTGAAAAGAAATAATACTGAAATATTAATAGAGCTTTTTAAACTTGCATTAGAAGATGAAAATAAATCGAAAGGATAGAAGCCATGAAAGAAATAGAATTTATAAAAGAATTAAAAGAAAAAAGAGAATTAAGAAGTATGAAAATAGCAAAAAATAAAGTAGATATTTTCTGGGAAGGGATAGTTGATGTTTTAAAGACAAATGAAAAACTTGAATTTAAAGGCTGGGGTAAATTTGAAGTGAAAGAAACAAAAGAGAGAATCTTCAGCAATCCAAGAACGAAAAAGATAGAAAAAATACCAGCACAGAAGAAGATTACATTTAAACAAGGAAAAAATTTAAAAAGAAGTTTTAATACAAAAGTAAAAGAATAGTGGGACTAGTAGTTGAAAACACCTTGAAAAATAAATAATCTTATTCCAAATTACTGTTAATAATATTTTATAAAAATAAGGGAATAAAAAAAGAAAATATATTGACAAGATGTATTTTACTACTGGTTGAATATATTATGGTGATAATATTATAGAATATTAATATGATTAAAGTAAGAGTTATAAATAATATTGAAAATATTGTTTAAAATTAAAAAAAATATCTAAAAAGTATGTTTTTTAGTAATTTTTTAAAATGATATTTTTAAAATAATATGCCTAGTTTTTAACCAAATTTATTCTCCTTTTCCAATTTTAAGATAAAATCAAGAAGAAGTTATAAAGATTTTTTCTTGAATAATTAATGAAAAATTTACAAAAAGACTAATAATATGAAAGTTTATATTATTTTAAAGAAAGATTATATTTAAGGAGATAAAATGAATAAAAAAATATTATTATATATTATAATGACAAGTATTTTTTTGATTTTAATATTAAAATATGATTCTAGAAATGAAAATGATTTTATATATATTGTTCCTCGAATAAAATATACTGAAGTTTTAGATAGAAATATTGGTGAATATTCCATACTTTCTTTAAATAAAACTTATTTGAATTTTAAAACGAAAAATTTTATAAATGGTAAATTATTTTTAAATGTTCCTAATGGAGAGTATTTATTAAGAGTCAATTATGACAATCAAGTTAAATATATTCCTTTTGTAAAAAATGATACTTGGAAAAAAATGACAATATATCTTCAAGGAGATATATTTTCACGAAATCAAAAAATTGTTCTGAATATAGTAACTTTAGCACTTATTATTCTAAATTTTAATATTTATCTAAAGATAAAAGAGCATATAAAAAAAGTTAAAGCACTTGATTTCTCTTTTTTTCTTTTAATGGTGAAATTATTTTTTTCTGTTAAAGCTGATATAGAAAATAATTTTATGGTAACTATAGATTTCTTAATTTCAATTATTTTGGTAACTAATCTTATATTATATATTTTAAATTATATGTTGGATAAAAAATATAAAAAGATGAGAATTTTTATTTATATATTGCTTATTTTAACCTTATTTCATTATGCAATAATTTGTGTTAATTTAATTTTCCCGAAGGTTTATGCACATTTATATCAACATCATGAGATAATCTTAATTTTTCTGCAAAGACTTTACAAGTTCATTAATTTAAGAAGAATAATTTTGATTATGTTAGTATTTAATTTAGTTATAAACAAAAAATTTCTTGAATTTACTAATAAATTTTACTGGATTGCAATTATTGCTGTATATTTCTTCTTAGAATTTTTTTATTTATTATTTCCGAAAGCCATAAATTTATATTATTTTATAAGACTAATTGAATATATGTGTATATATTGGGGGATTTGCTTCATTAATTTAAGAATTTATAATCAAAATATAAACAGAGTAGTACGATATATACTTGGATTTACTATTTCATATATTGTTCTTTTCTATTTTAAAGATTTAAAAGATCCCTTTTTAATTTTATTTACTATTTTTATATTAGATTTTTATACTGAAGCATTAAAAAAAATTATGGTATTCAAAGACAAAAATGTTGAAAAAACATACAATAAACTGTGTTTGGCCCAAAACGAACTTGAGTTTAAAGAGGAATTAGAAAAAGAAATTCAAAAAAATATCAATATAAAATCTGTTAGTGTAAAACTATTCTTTAATAATAAGGCTATTAAAAAGTATTTAAATAATCTTAATTTTATTGAAGATGATTTATACATAGAGAAAAATAATATAAAGGGAACAAAGTATTCTTTTGGAATAAGACTAGCTTTTAATAAAAATCCTTGTGTTGGAATAATATTTATTGAAGAGAATTCGACATCACTAAATGTAGAAGAAATGAGATATTTGTCTAAATTGGCTGAAAACATTTCAAGTATAGCAAGCAATATTAGGCTCAACTCTATTTATAAGGAGATAAGTTTTTATGATTAAGATAGGGACAGATATTAAAGAAAATTTACTGATTCTCTTAAGAGAAGTTTTAGATTATGAATTCATAGAATATAAAAGGAGTAATGTAGATTTTCAAATTTTTATAATAGATATCGCTTCTGAAGAAGCAGATATGAAGATAAAAGATATTTTTTTAAAAGGAATTCCAATTATTGTTGTTCTTGGAAAAAATGATATTCAAAAAATGCGAACTTTATTTTTAAATAAACAGGTTGCAGATTGTATTTTAAGACATGATATTTATGAAATTGAAAAAAGTATAGATAGATTAAAAAATTCTCAGATCAAATACACTCAATTTTATTTAAATGATATTTATCAAAAGGGAATTCTTGAATTTTCAGAGGTCACATATATAAATTACTGTAGAGTATCAAGAAGGGTACAATTTAATATTTTGAATAAAGAGATTTTTACATTGAAAATTAATTTTTCTACTGTTGAAACCAGTTTAATTGAATTTACTAATTTCTATAAAGTTGAACGAGGTACTATAGTAAATATTAATTTAATAAAATATCTCGACTACAAAGAAGAAAAGATACTATTTAAGGATTTGTCAGAACTATACATAAGCAAGATAAAACTAAAAGAAATAGAAGAGAATACTTTTATAACTAAAAATAAATTATATTTGAGAAATACTCAATAAAAAAATTATAAATATTTTCATAATAAAATAATTCTAATTTACAAAATAAAATTTTTTCTATTCTCATTTTTTAGTAAAATGGAAAATAACTATAAATTATGAATAAAAAAGTATAGAGAAGAGTCAAAGAGAATATATAAAAATAAAATTTTTTCTATTCTCATTTTTTAGTAAAGTGGAAAATAACTATAAATTATGAATAAAAAAGTATAGAAAAGAATCAAAAAGAATATATAAAAATAAAATTTATTTTCAATTAAAAAAACTAGTATTATAGTAAGCTATTGAGAAAAATAAAAAGATAGAAAATTTTATTTAGTTGACTTTAAAAGTTATTAATATATAATTTTAATTAGATAATCAAATTAAGTATAAAATCAAAGGAGGATAAACTCATGAGAAAAAAATTAGTAGCTATTCTAGGGTTAGTTTTTTTTACTTTAACTTATTCTTGTGAATATGATGAAAAAGTAAATGATCTTCTAAAAAATGAAATTGTGACAATAGAGGATAGAGAGATATTGATAAGTTTAAAGGACTGGGATAAACTTTCTGACATAGAAAAAAAAGAATTATTAGGAATGATGAATAGATATACAAGAAAGCATACTAAAAAATCTGCATATATGGTAATTGAAAAAGAAAGCAGAGTTAAATTAGCTGAAATAGGTGTTACAGATGTTGTTTTATATGAATATATTCCACCAAAGGTTGAAGAGCAGGAAAAAGAATAATATATAATTTAAAAACTTTAGAAATAAGGATAAATAGAGTTAGTTAAATATTTACTGCTTATAAGTATTTGGATTTTTCAATGAAAATGGTATAATCTTAAGTAAAAAGGAGTACCTTAAATGGAAAGAACAGTAAAAAATGAACTTGAACAAGGTTTGATAAATTCTATGGTAAAAGTTCATAGTTTATTAAGAGAAAGCTTTATGACGAGAAAGAAAGCTTCCTTTAAAGTAAAAGTTCCAGAATTTAAATATTCTGAATTGATGCATCATGGTGAACTTAGATTGGCTTTAAAGTGTCTTAAATGGAATTATAGAGAACTTCTTAGATATTTGAAAAATGAAAATTACTCTCCTTTGCTAAAAATAGTGTTTTTATATAATCATCAAAATTGCATTCCAGTGATTTTAAATATAACAATAGAAGAATTTTTAGAAAGTGATTTATTTGTAGGCCGAGAAATACTAAGTATAAAAAATATTTAAAAAGAGAGAATTGTTTCAGTATACTGACATTCTTTCTTTTTTTATTATAAATAGTTTATATAAAAATTAATCCTAATATAAAATTAGATAAGAATGTTGGAATAGATATGTATAATAATATAATTTAACCTTTTCAGTAATATCATTAGGAAAGAGCATGAGAGAAAACATAATGCCAGCTTTATTATTAATAATAGGATTTGTTATATATATTTATTTATCTAACTATTGGTTATATTTTACCATTTGGAATACATCATATTATTTTATTTATTGTAGCTTTGGTTGGAATAACTTTATTTTGGAAATTTTTAGAATATACACAAAATTATAGTTGAAGAATTGATGAAAGATTCTTGGGTAGAACAGATAGTTTTTATAGCAGTAGTTTTATTATTAATATTTATATAAACCTATTGGGAGAATTTAAAAAAATATTAAACTTAAAAATTCTTAAATTATGAGAAACTAAATAGTAAGTAAAAGGAGAAATTAAATTTGTTAAAAAAAATGTCCTTACAAAATTGCTTTCAAAGTACTTTAAAATAGTAAGGATATGCACAATAATGTATATCTAAATTTTCCTAATAAATTAAAAAATATTCTATTGAAAAAAAAAAAAAATAAAATAAGTTGCAAAAATGTGACATACATAATAAGATATATATACAATAATATAACTTGGGAGTGAGAAATAATATGAAATTTGAAATGTATTTAATAAATTTAGGAACTGAAGAGAGAGAAAAAATTGTTATGAACTTAGGAAATATAAAGGAGTTTGAAGAGATGAAATATTTATTGGATAAAAACAATAAATATAGGGTTAGCTATGCAAACGTTAAAGAGGTTGTTGCTGCGACAATATTTTATGAAAAAGAACCAGTAGCATTCTTTTTCTTTGCTCATGAAGAAGATAAAGAAATTTTGATAGAAATTCTTAAAGAAAACAATCTATATAATAATTTTTATGAGCATGAAAATTATATACTGGGATATAAAGTTATAGAAGAAAAATATTTTAATGAAGAAGTTAAAAAGCAAATGAGAGATTTCATAAAGTTTTTATTATTAGAAGCTTTCGTAGGACCATATACTGTATAATAGTATTTAAAAAAGGTGGTTAATTCCACCTTTTTTATTATCTCTAAAAATTTATGTTAGGACCAGTAAATTAATTATATTTGTATTTACAATAAAAAAAGGCCTCAGATCATTTGATCTAGAGGTATTGTTAACATATATATTTATTTTCAATCATCTACTATAAAAAGTGAGGGATTGAATGGTGCCTAAGTGGGAACTATGTGTACTTACACCTAGAAAAATAATAAAGAGGATTAATATATGTCCTCTTTATTTATTATACTTATATCATTCAATTAAGTCTAAGTCAATAATTTAATAAAAAATGATTTAAAATACAGGCATAATTTTATTATAGGCTTACCCTTTAAAAGTCCTTTAAAATCAATTTTATGAGGTCGTTTTTAGTAGTACTCTTGTGATAATTCCTGTTAATTCTCCCACTATTTTTTCTACTAACAAACTTTGATTTATAAAAGCTTTGAAAAGAAAATATAATGGGATTCCTACTAAAAAAATATAAATTTATCCCATTATTCTTATCTGTGTATAAAGCACATAAATCCATATACAAAGTACACATTAAATTGACAAATAAGTAGCTAAGATATTATAATAAGTTACAGCAACAACCCATTGACTTACGTTGTTAAAATAGGATATAAAAAACTCTGAATGACATAGGCACTCACTTTGTGGGTGCTTATTTCATGTATAGCAAGAGGTCAGAGTCTTGATATACAGTAATCCTATTTTAACAATGGAGGTGCTGAATGAGTTTTCTAAAAGAACTTGCCTTACAGGTCGTTGCCGATGTACTAGCTAGTATTATCTGTAAATGGTTAGATAGAAAATAACCTCACACTTTGCCCATTGGTGCTTTTTTTATTAATTAAAAAATAAAAAAGGAATATTAAAATAATTGTGAATATACATAATATAAAATCTCTTCCCCAAGATGTTTTATAATATAGATAGCAAAAAGGAGCTTATAGTGGAAGCTCCTTTTTATTTATTCCATCCTTTTATTTCATTTAGTGCTATTATTTCTAAATCGTGAGATTTTGAATATGCATACAAATGGTTAAGTATTGCTTTGACAATTTTCTCTGCTTCTTTTACATCGCCTTCACTTGAATCCATTGCTTCTCTTGCAAGAGCATCACTTGATATGAACATTCTTTTTCCTTCTACATGAACAGCCTTACTTAGACCCAAATACTCTGTTACAGTGTTGTGAAGTTTTTTATCTGGACATCCAAATGTTACAGTTGATAACAGTATAAAACTTCCCAAGATAACCAAAAATATTTTTTTCATAAAATCCCCCCAAATATTAATATAAGTTATTATAACATAAGTTTAACTTTTTCAAAATAAAAAGCAGAGAGATTATACCAGTTATATCCCTCTTTTTTATAGAATAAGAATAAGTTGGTTTTTTATACTTGGACTATGAGGTACATAGAAAGTTTATCAATATTATCAAAAATTGTCAATATTTTTTATGTAAAATACAAAGAATTAGAGAATATTACAAATGAGAAAAACTGAATAAAGAATATTATCAGATATTGTTTTTAGATTTATTTTTTTGAAAAGATAAAATATAACTATCAAGAGCAAGGAGGTAGTTTATATGGCAGAATTTGCAAGCAAAGAAGTAGCAGGAACAGGACTGGGGTTAGAAATAGTGAGAACAGCTTTAGGATTACTTATCAAGTAAATGAAGAATTAGTATGTTTTTTTAAAATAGGATTTACAGGAGTTATGGCAAAACTTAGAACAGCAAAGAAAAGAGGATAATAAAGCTTTATATGAAAACATAAAAGAAATAAAAACAGAATTAAGAAGAATGTCTGATTATTTGATAAAGTAGATAAAAATATGATATTTATTTTAATCATAGTAGTTAAATAATGAAATATTTGTGTATATAAAAATTATTTTTGTGCATGTAACATAAAAGAATGTGTATTTTTATATTTAATTATTTTTTATATGTTAAAATCAAAAAGTATAGAGAATTGTTTTTGTAATTTTAGTAATGATTTCTTCAATAGAAACCTTATAATTTGTAATTAAAAATAGACTTTATTAAAGTTTCTTTTTAAATAGTTTATAAAATTTTTAGGAGGTAATTATGTTAAAAAAAGAAGTTTTAATTTTATTTACTTGTATTTCAACAGGAGTTTTTGCACAATCAAATAATACTTTAAATTTTTCTTTGGGAACTGTTAATGGTAAAGCAGGAGAATATGTTTATGTTCCAGAAACAGGAGAAAAAGTCAGTTATTTAGATTGGAAAATTAAAAATATTCCAGTTTTTATAGTTGATTATACACATATACAAGGTAATACGGAATTTCAAATTGGTTTAAAGAAAAATTTTGGCTCTAATTCTAGTGGAAGGATGAAAGATTATGATTGGTATTCGTCTGATGATGCAGAAGATGGAGCTACTCCGAATGACTATGGGAAGCTTTCAAACTTTAGTGACAATAAAAACTATGTAGATAATCTTTTTATGTTTGATACAAATATTAGATATTGGTTTAATCATAGTGAAAATTTAAAGTCTGGACCTATATTAGGATTTAAATATGATTATTTTAAATTTTATGCTAAAGGTGGAGATCAATATAACTATTCACTGGATGGTTCTGTTGATATCATGAAAGATGATTATTCGAAAAAAAGTATAAAATATTCACAAAAGTTTTTTACACCATATATAGGATATGGTGTTTCATATACTTATGAAAAACTAGTTTTAGGCTTTGAAGTTAAAGGTAGTTTATATGGAAAAGCAAAGGCTAAAGATAGACATCTTGAAAGAGGACCTATGGAAGATAAAGAAAAATATAAAAATATGAAAAATTTAGGGATTAAATTTGTAGCTAAGTATCCAATTACTCCATCTATTGATATAAATGGAACTGTAGAGTATTCTAAATATTTTCATAAAAAGAAATCAACTACTGATTTTATAACTGAAGATGGAGAAAAAATCAATGGTATTAAAAATTTATCAGGTATTAAAAATAGTAATTATGTAGTTTCTCTAGGGCTTACATATAAATTCTAAAAATTTATAAAAATGAGATAATATATTTTTTTCAAATATATAACAAAAGTTCCATTAAGAGAGAAAGCTTTTATTCACAGAAATTAAATTGTAAGAGAAACTATATTATTTTTTATAAAAATAATATATAAAAATTAAATTTTTAAGAATAATATATCAATGAAAATATTTTTTGTATTCACAAAAATAAAAGTATATGTTATATTAAAATTATATAAAAGGCTTTTCATAATAGAAAGGCCTTTTTAATGTATTAGAGGATAGAAAATATTTATATCAGTAAAACTAATATAAAGCAAAGGAGACTTTTTATTCTCCTTCTATTTCTTCTATTCTATTAACAAGAAGATCTAATTTAGTTTTAGCTTCATTTTAGTTGGAAAGATTTGAAAATTTTTTTGTATATTATGTTTTTACTAGCAATGGTCTGGGCTATTATTGAAGGAATTAAAAGAGCAATTGGAGATTTAATGGAAGATTCTTGGAGTGAAAGGATTATATTTATAATAGTAGCTTTATTATTAATATATTTGTATAAGTCTACAGGCAGAATTTAAAAAAATACCTCATAAAATTGATTTTAAAGAGCTTTGAAAGGGTAAGGGCTATTATTTACTATCAAAAAAGAGAAGATTAATTTCTTCTCTTTTCTTTTAATTAATATAAACTGGCCAAGGGATATAACCCCTCGCTACCCAAAAGGAAAGAAACTTTATCAAAAATCGTTATTAATCCTGATACCAAGCTAATAAAGTTTAGAAAAAGTTGCATATGCATCCTCCCTTTTACTGAATCGAACAGTAGAAAAATAATACAATAAAATAAAAATATTATACATTTTCCTTCCCCTTGCCACTTTATACTAATTTTTCAAGTTAAAAAAAGGCCTCAGATCATTTGATCCAGAGGCATTACTAATATATATAATTTTCATAGCTACTATATTTCAATAGTGGGGCTATGTCTGGTGCCTAGGGAGGGACTTGAACCCTCACTCCTTTAACAGGAAACGGATTTTGAGTCCGTCGCGTCTACCGTTCCGCCACCCAGGCTGGGTACTCAATTATAATATAACATTTATTAAAAAAAGTCAACATTTTTTTTAATTAAATATTTTTGTAAAAACCGAAGGAATTTTACTTGAGAAATGTAAGACTTTTTTAGTAATAGGATGAACAAAAACGATAGTATTGGCATGTAGCCCTAAACGATTGATAGGACTTTTACCAGAACCATACTTTTTATCTCCAACTACACTATGACCAATATCTTGCATATGTACACGAATTTGATTTTTTCTTCCAGTTTCTATGTTTACTTCAAGAAGAGAATAATTTTTATTCTTTTTCAAAACTTTATAGTGAGAAATAGCTTTTTTACCATCTTTAGGATTCTGACTTGAATAAGTTATAAAAGCTCTATTTTCTTGTAAATAAGATATTATAGTGTCTTTTTCTTTTTGAACCGTTCCTTCAACTAGAGCAATATATGTTCTTTCTTTTACAGAATCATTCCAAGTAGTTTGGAGTATATCTTGAGCCTTCTCTGTTTTAGCAAATATCATGATTCCAGAAGTATCTCTATCTAAACGATGTACAACAAATATTTTATTTTTAGGGTCTTTATTTTTTAAATAGTCTTTCAATATATTATATGCAGTTTTTTCTCTTTCATTATTAGTAGCAATAGAAAGAATTCCATTTTCTTTTTCTACTACAAGAATATCATCATCTTCATAAATGACAGAAACTCCTTTCATAACTGTTTCAATAGTCACTTTTCCCCAATCAACAGTTACTGTCTGACCTGGAAGAAGAGGGTGATTATATTGAGAAACAACATCATTTCCTACAAAAACCTTTCTTTTAGTAAGAAGTGATTTTATACTTGTACGACTTTTTTCTGGCATTTTTTCTATTAAAAAGTTCATTAATTCATTTTTTTCTTCAACTTTAAATACAGTATTTTTTTTACTTTTTTTTATCATTACCTGCCTCCTGTTTATATATCAAAGAATATTATAGCATAGTTAATTTACTAAGTAAATTAAAGCTTATATAATTTAAACTTTAAATTTAAAAATTTAAGAATAAATTTTGGAGAAAAAATTGTTGTATGACGAAAAAATATTAATTAATAATAGAGGAAATTTGTATTTGCAATTGAATATTTAGTACAAGAAAATAAAAGTCTGGATTGTTTTCAAAGATATAGTTTTATTTATTAAATGATATAGTAGATAAGAGTATTTAAAATTTTGAGGTGTTTCATTTAAATTAAGAATTAAAATAGAATTATAATAAATTTTAGGAGGAGTGATATTATGAAACATGAAGAATTCCATGCCTTTTCAAACAAAAAATTTGATGATTATTCAGAGAAAAAAGAGAAGAAGCTATAAAAGCTTTTGGATGTGAAATTGCTGAAAATGCAAATGATTTAACTAGTGGAGAATTAAAAGGATTTATTGAAGAAAAAATGGGAGAATATTTTGACAAGTACTATGTTAAAGAAGTAAAAATCAAAGAAAAAGAGATAAAAAAGAGGAGTCAGAAAAAGATATAATTATATATGTTCCTTATGATGGAAATGTAGAAATGCTTAGGCTGAAACCAAGTGTTTCTTCTGATGAAACATTGAAGGTATTTTTAAATGAAAAAGAAATTGGAGTAAAAGTTAAAGATCTTGCTTCTAAAACTAAGGAAGAAATTTCAGAAGAAACTGATAAAATAGTTGAAGAATTGAAAAAAAATCTAGACTCTTTAAAAAAAGATATAGAGGAATGCAATAAGGAACTAAAAAAGGTTTAAAAGATGAAGCAGAAAAATTAAAAAAAGAATAGAAAAAGATAAAGAGAAATTAAAAGAAATTAAAGAAATAATAAAAAATAGTTTGTAAAAACCCCAGAATAAAATATCTGGGGTTTTAAATTTATAAAAGATGAGATATTATTTTGAAAATTTATGATATAATACAAATAATAATGTTTATGGAGGGAAGCCATGAAAAACAAACTGGCAGCAGTATTTTTGACAATTTTTTTATTTGGGTGTGGTGGTCCAAAAGAAGTAGATATATCTAAAAAGCAAGAAAAAAATGGGATAGTGTATGTTGAAAATGAGAAAAAGCCATTTACTGGAAAAATTATATCTAAATATGAAAATGGTCAAATGAAAATGGATTCTCAATATAAAGATGGAAAACTTGAAGGGATAGTAAGAGAATACTACAAAGATGGACAAATTCAAAATGAGTGGAACTACAAAGATAATCATCTAGATGGTGAACAAAAAAAATACTATGAAAATGGTCAGTTATCAAGTGAAAAATATTTTAAGGATAATAAGCCTGATGGAGTATTTAAAGAATATTATGAAGATGGTAAAATAAAAAGTGAAACTGAATATAAAAAAGGGAAGAAAGATGGTCTTTATAAATTATATATAGAAAATGGCAATTTAAAATATGAAGCAAATTTTAAAAATGGGAAAATAGATGGACTTTTTAAAGAGTATCATGAGAATGGTAATATTAGCATTGAAGCCAATATAAAAAATGAGAAAAAAGAAGGACTTTATAAAAAGTACTATGAAAATGGAAATCTAAATATTGAAGCTAATATGGAAGAAAATAAAATAAGGGGAGAATATAAAGTTTATTATGAAAATGGTCAGCTTTATAGTGAAACAAAATATAAAGATGGGAAACAGGAAGGAATATATAAGCAATATTATAACAATGGACAGTTAAATATAGAAACTTCATATAAAGATGGTAAAAAAAATGGAAGCTATAAAAGTTATTATATGACTGGAGAAATTGCAGATGAAAGTCATTATAAAGATGGAAAACTAGAAGGAAGTCATAAAGAATATTATAAGAATGGACAGCTCATGTTTGAAAAAAATTACAAGAATGGAAAGGCAGAAGGAGTTGTAATTTTTTATACCTCTGATGGAAAAGAAGAGAAAAAAGTGAGATATAAAAATGACGAAATTATAAAAGTGATAAAATAAAAAATAAAGAAGCTGCTGCAAATTAGTAATTTATTTTACTGATTTATAGAGCTTCTTTTTCTATTTGGTATTTATTTAAGTTAAGCTATTTTAAATAAATTAAAATACAATTTTAAATGATAACTTATAATTCTATTTTTTAATGACTACTATAGTTCAAATTTATAATAATTTTTTATTTTATTAAGCTTAAAGCCTATAATAGACTAAAAATATTTTAAATTATTTCAGCTATTTCTTCAAAAGTTTTTTTAGTTAAAAGGGGAAGTGAATAACTTGGATCAGGTTTTCCAACAACTAGTATCATTACTGGAGTTTCACCTGAAGGTCTTTTAAGTAAATCTCTTAAAAACATCATAGGAGCTGGTGTATATGTAAGACTGGCATATCCAGCATTATGAAGTGCATTAATAAGAAAACCAATTGAAATACCAATAGATTCATTAACATAGTAATTTTTATCTAAAGTTCCATCACTATTTTCTTTATAAAATTCTTTAAATATGACAATAAGACAAGGAGCCTGAGTGAGGAAAGGCTTTTTCCATGTAAGTGTCAATTTATTTAAATCTTCTTGCCATTCCTTAGTGATTTTAGAGTCATAAAATTCTTTTTCTATTTTTTCACTCTCTTCTCTTATTTTTTCTTTCATAACTGGATCAATAATTATTGAAAAATGCCAAGGCTGCTTATCAGCACCACTGGGAGCAGTGGCAGCTGTCATAATACAATCTTTGATTATATCAATATCTACAGGTTCTTCTAAAAATTGACGATAAGTACGTCGTTTTTTAGATTTTTCTAATAATATTTTTGAAATATCTGACATAATTTACCCCCTTTTCTTTTTATTAGATATCTTATTCTCTTTATACCTTATGAAATACTTTATGTCAATAGATGTAGTAATAATAGTGTATATTATTTTTCACTTATAATTAACTAAAATTTCATATATTTTTTACACTCGTATGTTAAAGTAAAAAAAGTAAAAATAAAGTATCTGCTTATAGAAACAGCAGGAAAATTGTTGTATAATAAAAAAGTAAAAATTATTGAAATGAGGAAAAGAAAATGAAAAATAAAAAACTGTATTTATTTGATATTGATGGAACACTTATTTTAGGGAATAAACCTATAGATGGTGCAGAGAAAGTAATTAAAGAAATAAGAGAAAAAGGTAAGAAGCTTATGCTGTTTACTAATAATTCTTCAAGGACAAGAGCAGAGTATGTAGAAAAATTCAAAAAAATGAATATCGATATTTTAGAAGAAGAAATAGTTACTGCTGGATATATGCTTGGTGAATATCTTATTGAAAAAAGGGATAAGCCATCAGTATTTTTGGTAGGAACAAAATCTTTGAAAAAGCTTTTAGAAGATATGGGGGTAAAAGTAATAGAGGAACCTAAAAAAATTCATGGGAGATATAATGTAGATTATGTAGCTGTAGCTTTAGACAGTGAACTTAATTATCCTAAAATTGTTACTGCCTGTGAATTGCTTAGCGAAGGAATAGAATATTTAGCTGCTAATCCTGATTTTGTCTATCCAATTGAGGGAGGTAAATTTCTTCCAGACTGTGGGGCAATATGTAAAATGTTGGAATATGCAGTAAAAAGGAAGCCTTTGTTTTTAGGGAAGCCCTCTAGAGAAATCTTAGATTATTGTATCAAAAAGAATGGAGTATCTAAAGGAGAAACTGTAATAGTTGGAGATAGATTATATACTGATATAGCCTGTGGTTATGATAATAGTTGCGATACTATTTTAGTTTTAACTGGAGAAAGCAAGAGGGAAGATGTAAAAAATAGTCCATATAAACCTGATTATATATTAGAAAGCATAAAAGATATAGAAATATGAACTTGGTAGTTTTTAAATTAAAGTAAAAATCTTGCAAAATAAAAATTTTTAATAGTTAAATAGTAACTTGGTAGTTTTTAAATAATAATATGCCTTCGTAGTCTCCTGCATCACCTCCAGTTGAATAGTAACTTAATTATTTTTTAATTTGCAATATACATAAATTTAGATTTTTATATTTAGAGGTTGAGTAAAAAGTTAGATTGAATTTTAGAAATTTAGATATTAGAGATAGTTATGTATTTAATAAATGAATAAAATATGAAAATATTATTACCTGAAAGGAGCAGGACTTTTATTTTCAGTTTTATAAATAAAATGAATGCAGATATTTCTAGTGGAAAAATTGTAAAATTATATCTTGGCTTTAAATTGCAGCCTCTATTTTTTATTAAAAATTCATTCTGTTATGTGATATAATAGAATGATAAATACAGATATCTGGAGGTATATTTCAATGAAAGTAGAAATTTTAAATTGTGAAAAAATTAAAGAAGGATATATAATAAAATTGAATGATGGAAATGGACCTTTTTATATTGATGGAAAAGGGGGACAGTTGGGAGATAGGGGGACATTGGGAGAGAGTAATGTTCTTGAAGTGAAAGATGGAAGTATAATAACTGATAAAGAAGTACCTTTGGGAGAACAAGAATATACAATAGATATGGAAAGGAGAAAAGATATAGCCTGTCAACATACAGCTCAACACCTTTTTTCAGCTCTTGCATACAATGACTATCAATTAAATACTGTTGGGTTCAGAATGGCAGAAGAATATACAACTGTAGACCTAGATTCTAATACAATATCAGAAGAAACTATAACTGAGTTGGAAAATAAGGCCAATGAAATTATAAGGAAAGCTATAGAATTGAAAATATATACACTTAACCATGAAGAAGCTCTAAAAATAGAGGGACTGAGAAAAGCTATTAAAGATAAAGTAACTGGAGATGTAAGATTTGTAGAGATACCAGAAATTGATTTAGGAGCCTGTGCTGGTTTTCATGTTGAAAACACAAAGGATATAAAATTATTTAAAATATTATCTCATGAAAAAATAAAAGGAAATTATACAAGATTCTTTTTTATAGCTGGTGATAGAGCTATAAAAGATTATGCTTTTAAACATGAATTATCAAAAGAACTATGTCATATATTCAGCTGTAAAGATTATGAAATTCTCACAATGCTGAACAAAAGCCTGGAGGAAAAGAAAAAAACTGAAACAGAAATGAAAATGATTGCTTCTGAATTTGCTGAACTTTTAGGAGAAAAACTGATGAGAGAGGCAGAGGAAATAAATGGATATAAATTTGTTATATATACAGGAGATAAGATGACAGTGCAGTATCTGCCAAGATATATAGCTCCAGAAGATTATATATTGATAACAGGGAGTGAGGACAGCTATTCAATTATTTCAAATAAAATTAATTGTAAAGAGTTTTTAAAAGAGTTAACTTCATTTAATACCAACATTAAAGGTGGAGGAAATCAGATAAAGGGAAATTTCAAAGGAAAAATATCAAAAGAAGAGTTGAAAAAACAACTTGAAACTTTTCTTAATAAGTTGTAATTGAGCATTTTTTTTGATATAATATTATGTTAGTAATTTTATAATCGGAGGAATAATGTCAGAAAAAATTAATTTATTAAATTTAAATCAACAAGAGCTGGAGGAATTAGTAATTTCCCTTGGAATGAAAAAATTTTATGGGAAGCAAATATTTAACTGGCTTCATCAAAAAATAGTAAGAGATATTAATGAAATAACAAATCTTTCACTTAAAGACAGAGAGCTTTTAGCTGAAAAAACATATATACCATTTTTAAATCTTTTGAAGCAACAGATATCTAAAATAGATAAAACAGAAAAATTTCTTTTTAAGCTTGAAGATGGAAATACCATTGAAACTGTATTGTTAAGACATAAAGATAAAAGAAATACTCTATGTATATCATCACAAGTGGGTTGTCCTGTAAAATGTGCTTTTTGTGCAACTGGACAAGATGGGTTTGTAAGAAATCTTGATGTAAATGAAATAATAAATCAAGTTTATACTGTAGAGAGAAGACTTGTAAAACAAGGAAGTAATATAAATAATATAGTTTTCATGGGAATGGGAGAACCTTTGCTTAACCTTTCAAATGTATTGAAAGCTCTTGATATACTTTCTAATGAAAATGGAATAAATATTTCTAAAAGAAAGATAACTATTTCAACATCAGGAATAGTACCAAATATAGAAAAAATATTATTGGAAAAACTTCCTATTGAACTTGCTATATCTCTTCACAGTGCAATAAATGCAAAAAGAGATATGATAATACCTGTAAACAGAAGCTATCCTTTAGAGGATTTGTATGCAATATTGCAGGAATATCAAAGACAGACTAAACGTAGAATAAGTTTTGAATATATAATGATCAATGAATTTAATGTTTCAGATGTAGATGCTAATGCATTAGCTGACTTTGTACATGAATTTGATCATGTGGTAAATCTTATCCCATATAATCCTGTGGCTGGAACAGAGTTTGAAAGACCTTCTGAAAAGAAAATAGAAAAGTTCTTTACTTTCTTGAAAGATGTAAGAAAGGTAAATGTCACATTGAGAAGAGAAAAAGGGACTGATATAGATGGTGCTTGTGGTCAGTTAAGACAGAAAGCTCCTAAAAAATAGTTTGATTTTATAAGGAGTACTGAAACTATGAAAATACCTGTAAAAAGAATAATAAAAATAATAATAGTTTTATTTATTGTTGGAAGTATTGCATCTGTGGGAGTAGTTTTAGGAGTTATAAATAAATATTCCAAAGAACTTCCTGATATAGTAACCTTGATAGAAGATTATGCCCCATCTTTGCCAACTGTCTTATACGATAGGAATGGTCAAGTAATAGATACCATATATAGAGAATCTAGGGATACAGTAAAGCTAAAAGAAGTTCCTATATACAGTAGAAATGCTTTTTTAGCAATAGAAGATAAACAATTTTATTCACATCATGGAATACATATAAAAAGATTAATAGGAGCTATTGTAGCTAATATTCGTAGTGGTCGTGCTGTACAAGGAGCAAGTTCAATAACTCAGCAGCTTGCAAAAAATGCCTTTCTTTCTCATGAAAGAAAACTTTCAAGAAAAATAAAAGAGGCTATTATAACATTTGAAATAGAAAGAAGATATACAAAAGATGAGATATTTGAAAAATATCTGAATGAGATATATTTTGGAGCAGGGTCTTATGGTATAAAGACAGCAGCTAAACAGCTGTACAGAAAAGATATTTCAGAAATAAATATAGCCGAGTCAGCTCTTCTTGCAGGTATACCCAATAGACCTGAAAAATATAATCCTAGAAGAAATCTAGAAGCTTCATTAAAAAGAGCTAATCTGATTTTATCTGAAATGTATAAAGATAAACTTATAACAAAGGAAGAATATGAACAGGCAAAAAACCATAAGTTCATAAATGAAGATAAGCTGCCAGAAAATTTTAAAATGGACAATAATACAACTATAATATATAATAAAAAAAGTGATGTAACAATCAATTATCCTGATTTTTCAAATATGGTAGAAGAATTTTTAGTAGATAAATTTGGAGAGAATATGGTATATACTGGTGGATTAAAAGTACATACTACTCTAGATTTGGAAATGCAGAAAACTGCAAAAGAAGTATTTGAAAACTATGAATTCTTTAAGAAAAGTGATGAGCTACAAGGTGGAATGGCAACTATAGATCCAAATAATGGATATGTAATATCTTTAATTGGTGGAAGAAATTTTAAATCAGGAAATTTTAATAGAGCAACTATGGCAAAAAGACAATTAGGTTCTTCATTTAAGCCTTTCCTATATTTTACAGCTGTAGAAAATGGAATGGAAATGAATTCAGTAGTAGAAGACTCATTTATTTCATTTGGTAGCTGGACACCAAAGAACTTTGGAAGCCGATATTCAAATAATGTTACTTTGCTTAATGCTTTGGACAGATCATTAAATATAGTTTCTATAAAAATGCTTCAAAAAATAGGAACAAAAACATTTAAAGAAACTGTTGCAAAACTTGATCCAAGTCTGAATATACCAGATGATCTTACTGCATCTTTAGGTTCATTTGAAAATACACCATTACAGCATGCTATAGACTATTCAATATTTTCAAATGGAGGTTATGTAGTAGAACCTGTAACAGTAATAGATGTAGAAGATAGATATGGAAATCCTATATATCAGAATACACCTAAAAAAGAAAAAGTATTTGACAGTATTAATACAAGTATAATAACATTTATGCTGAAAAGTTCAGTGCAATATGGAAGTTCTAACAGAGCATCTGTATACACAAAAGATAAAAAGAGGATAGAGCAGGGAGGAAAAACAGGAACTGTAAATGATAACAGAACTATTTGGTTTGCTGGAATAACACCTGATTATGTTACAACTATATATATAGGTTATGATGATAACAGAGCTATAAAAGGAAATGTTACAGGAGGAAGTGGAGTGGCTCCTTTATGGGCAAAATATTATCAGACTTTAATTGATAAAGGGCTGTATGTTCCAAGTACTTTTTCTTTCCTTGAAAATCATTTGAAAAATGGAGATTTTAATCTGCAGACATTAACAGTAAATAATGGACTTATATCTGGAGCAGGAAGAGAATTTCTTGTGAGAAAAGGAAAGTTGCAGATGGAAAGTGAAATGAAATATGCAAATGGAATAGCAGGAATATTTAAAGATACAAGAAAAGAAAATGAAAGTGCAGGAAATGGGGGATATGATCCAGTTATTGAAAAAACTAACAATGATATAGCTCCTGAAAATACAACTTCAAATGACTCATTATTTAAAAGACTTTTAGGTAATTAATATAAAATAAGGCTGTAGTAATTAGTAATTTATTTTACTAGTTTTTACAGCCTCTTTTATTTTTCTATAAAAAAATAGAAATCATTTTATAGATTTCTACTAATTTTAATATTTACCCTAACTATTCTTAGCTCAAATTAGCTAAAATATTTTAAATTTACAGCAATTCTTTTTTAATGAGTTATTTTTTCATAATCAGTATATTTATTAATAATAGCTACAGCTTTTTCTAAAATTTCTACTTCCTCTGAGGAGAACCTTGAATAAACTGCACTGTCAATGTCTAACACTCCATATATTTTTTCATCTTTAATAAGTGGAATGACAACTTCAGATTTTGATCTTACATCACAAGTGATATGACCTGGAAATTCACATACATTTTCTACCACTATTTTTTCTTTTCTTTCTACAGAAGTGCCACATACACCATTTCCTATTTGAATTCTTGTAGTAGCAGGCATTCCACAGAATGGACCTAAAACTAATTCATTCTTTTTTAGAAGATAGAAACCACACCAATTTATTTCATCAAAAAAGGCTGAAATAAAAGCTGAAGCATTAGCAAGGTTAGCAATTGGATCACTCTCTTTAGAAAGATATTCTTCAATTTCATTTAAAAAAGCTGAATACTTTTCTTTAAAGTTTAAATCTTTGTAAAGTTCTGCATTAAAAGCCATAATACCTCCATTACTTAGTTAAAAGTCTGCAATTTTTATATTCTTCTTTCTGGCTTATTCTGTAAGTACAAGTCCCATAAAGTTTTTTACATTTAATAGAAATATATCCATCATAATCTATTCCGATAGATTCATCACAGTTTAATGCTGGAAATTTTTCTATATAATTTTCCTTTTCCTTCTTTGTTATTAAGTATTTTTCCATTTTAATTCCTTTCAATATAATTTTAAATCTGAATATCCTAATATTTTTTGATATCTTTGTCTAATTGAAAAATAAGTCAATCCCACACCTATATATAAAAAAGCTGCAATAAGAAAAGCTTCCTTTTTAAATACATAAAAGGCTTCTATTCCAAAAAAACCTCCTGCCATAAAAGATAAAATAGTAAATAAACAGAAAAATACTTTCCACTTATCTTCAGTTTTTCCTTTTATGCAATGTCCTATGTATACTCCCATATCTGTAAGGCTTCCAGTAATATGGGAAGTTCTTACAACTACTCCTTTATAAGAAATAAATAAGCCATTTTCTACCCCAATCATAAATGGCAGGTAATAAAAAAAAGGAAGAGTATCATAGAGAAATGAGTAAAGAATTAATAAACCACTCCCTAAAGTTATTGAAGCATAACCATATCGCCTTTTGAGATTAAACTCTCTACCATCTACCAGTGAACCAGAAATAGTAGTTCCAATAACAAAAGCAGCTATAATAGTAAAAACTTTAAAAACTTCACTAAAGTTTCCTTGAGAAATAT
Organism: Fusobacterium varium; assembly: GCA_900637705.1. NCBI lineage: Bacteria > Fusobacteriati > Fusobacteriota > Fusobacteriia > Fusobacteriales > Fusobacteriaceae > Fusobacterium > Fusobacterium varium. The sequence goes on along the minus strand of LR134390.1, from coordinate 1,497,122 downwards.
TAATAGCTGTTTTGGAAATATTTCCAGTAAAATGGGAAACGGTATATGAATATTTTACAATACAAATAGCATTAATATATCCACCTAAAAAGCAAAGCATATAGATCCAATTGAGCAGCATTTTATTTAATACTTTCATTTAAATCAACCCCAATATTAAGTTCGTTATAATACTCTAATATTACAACTTTTTATCAGAATTGACAATAGTTAATTTATAGTGGACAAAAAATATAAAAAAGTATTGATTATAAAAAAGAGTAGTCCAAATATTTAGACTGCTCTTTTGTAACTGGAGATGTTATTTAAAAATTATGAAAATATCAAAAATTAATCAAAGATAGATTATTTAGCTATTTTTTTTAATTTTAAATTTTTTTCTATCAGACTAAAAACATCTTCATGAGTAAGATTCTTTTGAGCTTTTAACGTTTGAAGATATTCTTTAACTGTTTCATGTACTTTCTTAGGATATCTATTGACAATATAATTGACATCATACTCCTGAGAAAAATTTACATATTTATGTTCTTTCATTTAAGATCATCTCCCTGTATCTCTCCAGTAGATATATTGTAGTCCTTTTTTAAGATTAGGTCAATACTTTTGACAAAACAAAATAAAATTTTTTACTTGAAAATTATATGATATAATTTATGTATAAATAGAGGTAGAGAAAAATGGAGTTGAGTATATGGAGCATAAAGAAATAAATTTAAATAAAGAACAGAAGGAAGCAGCAACACATATAGAGGGACCACTTTTAGTAATAGCAGGACCTGGTTCTGGAAAAACAAGAACACTAGTGGAAAGAGTAGTCCATATGCTTATAGAGAAAAAAATCTCTCCAGAAAAAATAATGGTGTCAACTTTTACAGATAGAGCTTCAAAAGAATTAATTGGAAGGATATCTGAAAGAATAAAAGATTGCGATTCAAAAATAAATATAAATGATATATACATGGGAACCTTGCACTCTATATGTCTTCGTTTAATAGATGAGTATATAGAATATTCAGATTTTAGTGAGGGGTATCAAGTGTTAGATGAACTTGAGCAGCATTTTTTTATTTTTTCCAAAATAAAGGAATTTAAAGAAATAGAAGGGTATAATGAGTTTTTTAAAGAAATTCCAGCTGCTAATAACTGGGGAAAAGCAGGAAAAATTCAAAAATGGGTAAATAGAATAAATGAAGAGGGAAGAAGCTTAGATTATGTGAAAGAGGAGCAGGACAAAAAAATAGAATTTTTAAAGAAAGCTCATGAATTATATCAAAAATTATTGATAGAGGACAATGTAATAGACTTTGCTTCAATACAAAGAGAAATATATAAAATGCTTTTAAATAATGATACAGTGCTGGAAGAGATAAGAGAAAAAATTCAATATATAATGATTGATGAATATCAAGATACAAATTCAATTCAAGAAAAAATAATTTTTGAATTGGGAGGGAACAGAAAAAATATATGTGTTGTTGGAGATGATGATCAGGGAATATATAGATTTAGAGGTGCATCAGTAAAGAATATATTGGAGTTTCCAAATAAATTTGATGAAAATGAATGTAGAATAATAACTTTAGATATAAATTATCGTTCTCATAAAGATATAATAACTTTCTGTAATAGATGGATAAATCTTATAAACTGGAAGAATTTTAGATATCAAAAAGATATACAGCCACCAGCAGATAAAGAGTTTGTAGATAATCCAGGAGTTATCAGAATAGGAGGAAATTCTGAAAATCAATGGAAAGAAAATATATATAAGTTTATCAAAAATTTAAAGGCAATGGGAAAAATAGAAGATTACAGTCAGGTAGCATTTTTATTCAAATCAGTGAGATTTTCAAGAGTAAAAGAATTGATAGATTATTTGGAAGAAAGAGGTATTCCTACTTATTCTCCCCGTTCTAAGAATTTTTTCTATAGAAAAGAAGTAAAACTTGTGCTGGGAGCATTGCTTGTACTGTTTCCACAGACTAAACCATTAGTCTTAGATGATGTCTATATAAGAAAAACAGCTGCATATTATAATGATTGTATTGCTGTATTAAAAAATATCTGGCAAAGGATAAGGAATTATATGAATGGATATTAAAGAACAGAGAAAAAATATAGATTTAGGAGAGGAAAAAGGAGAAAATATAAGCAGGATTTTTTATTCTCTTTTTGCATTCAACACATTTAAAGAACTTATAGACTTAAGTAAAAATGGTGCTAAAGAGGGAAGAGAAATTTACAATTTGGGAATTCTTTCACAAATATTTGATAAATTTGAAAATATAAGCAGAATAGAATATATAACCAAAGAAAATATAGAAAAAGTAGTAAGATATTTTTTTGTAACACATATCAGGCTTCTTTTTGAAAAAGGAATAGATGAATATGAAAATAAAGAAACTCTGCTAGGAGCAGTGTCATTTATGACAATTCATCAGGCAAAAGGGCTGGAGTTCCCAGTGGTTATAGTAGGATCATTGGAATCTGAACCAGATAACAGAGAGTTGACAGAAGAGGACAGACTGGAGGATATCATAACTCTGGGAAATGATTTTGAACCTAGAGATAGGAAAAATATTTTTGATTTCTGGAGAGTTTTCTATACAGCTTTTTCCAGAGCACAAAATCTTCTTGTATTGACAAGTATAGAAAACAGAGCTGGTGGAAAAGAACTGCCATCAAAGATTTTTAAACCTGTTTATGAAACTATACCTTATTGGAATGATGAAATTTTTCATTTTGAAAAGTTACAGATATCTAAATTGAAAGAAACAGAAACTAAAGAGTTTCTATCTTACACAGGACATATATTAATATATGAAGATTGTCCTCTAAGATATAGATTTTACAAAGAATTTGAATTTAAACCTTTAAAAAACAATAAAACATCTTTTGGAATACTTGTACATAAAACAATTGAGAGTATTCATAAAGAAGTAAAAAATAATACTGAAAAAATTTATTCTGACGAGGAATTAAAAGAGCTTGTTGAAAAAACTATAATATATTAAAAAAGAATGTCAGAGTATTTCTTGGAGAAAATATAAGAGAAAGAGCTTTTGAACAGATTAAAAGATATGTAGATAGTGTAAAAAATAATTGGAATAATCTAATAAGTTCTGAAGAAAAAGAATACAGTGTAGAAGATAACTATATTCTAGAAGGAACAATTGACCTTCTGAGAAAACAAGATGATTATATAGAACTGTTAGATTTTAAAACTGGAAGATTTTCTGGATATGATGACAGCAGATATGCTTCTTATGAAAGACAGATAGAAATATACTCATATATGCTGAGAGAAAAATATAATCTAGAAAATTTAAGAGCTTATTTATATTATACTGGAAATAAAAATGAACCTATGGTAGAGATAAAGTTAGAAAAAAATAAGATAGAGAAAACTATTTCTGATTTTGAGGATACTGTAAAGAGAATATTGAATAAGGAATTCAACAGAAGAGAATATTCAGAAGAAAAATGCAGAGAATGTGAATTTAAAGATTATTGCAGAGGAGAATAAAAATGAAAATACTTCATTGCTCAGATATACATCTAGGGAAAAAACCTTTTGGAACAAAAGAATTTTCTCAAAAGAGATATTTGGATTTTTTTATGCTTTTGAACAGGCAGCAGATAGAGGAATAGAAAAAAAAGTAGATATTTTTCTAATAACTGGAGATTTATTTGATAAAAAGGAACTTTCACCAGATACTTTAGACAGGTGTGAAAAAGTATTTTTAAAATTAAAAAATAATAATATTCAAGCTCTCCTTATTGAAGGAAATCATGATAATATATCTGGATATGATGAGATAAACTCATGGCTTGGATATCTGGAAAGAAAAGGCTATGTAAGACGAGGAAAATATAAGGCTTCAAATGATGGATATGAATTTGAAAAAATAACAATAGAAGATGTTAATTTTTATGGAGTAGGATATCCAGGGTTTGCTGTTGATGAAGTTTTAGAAAAATTGAGTGAAAATTTAAATGAAAATGAAAAAAATATAGTGATGGTACATACAGCATTGGGGGGATCAGAATTTCTTCCAGGGTTGGTGAATACTGATATAATAAAAAAATTTAAAGATAAGGTCATATATATGGCAGGAGGACATCTTCACTCATTTGTAAGTTATCCAAAAGATAAACCATATTTTTTTATACCTGGTTCAACTGAATTCTGGAATGTTTTAAATGAAAAAAATAACTCTAAGGGAGTCATAATTTTTGATACAGATACTTTAGAATATGAATTTTCTGAACTTTCTCCAAGAAAAAGAATAGAGAAGGAATTTACTTATGAAAAAGATATTACACTTGAATTTGAAGAATTTTCAAAAAATTTAGAATTAACTGGAGAAGAACTGGTTATTGTAAATGTAAAATTAAAAGATAGTGGATATGTAAATGTAAATGAACTTGAAAAAATATTAGAAAGTAATGGAGCTTTAAAAGGTTATATAAAATTGAGATATCCTAACTCTATTTTTGATAGAAATTTAGGAGAAGAGGGATATTATTCTGTAAGAGATGTGGAAAGAGAAATTATAAACTGCTGGGAAGAGTTTTCTGATGCTGAAAAAATAACATCTTATCTTCAAAAATTTAAAGAATATCAAGAGGAAAATGATAGAGAAAAGGATTTTTTTGAACTTTTTGATGCTATGCTTGAGGAGGAGATAGGAGATGAAAATAAATAGAATACATTTAGAAAATTATCGTATTCATGACAAACTAGATGTAGAATTTGATAGTGGAATAAATCTTCTTCTTGGAGAAAACGGGAAAGGAAAATCATCGATTCTTGAAGCAATAGGATACGCCCTTTTTGATTCTGAATTAAGAGGAGGAAATCAAAGAGAAGCAATAAAATATGGAAAAAAAAGTGCAAAAATAGAGATAGAATTTACTGGAATAGATGGTGAAGATTATATAGTTACCAGAAAAATACCTGGATCAACAAGTATATACAAAAAGATAATCCAGATTTTCAACTAATAGGAAAAGAAGATAGAATAAGAGAACTATGTGGTATTAAAGGTGACTTGAAAGGAATATATGATAATGTAATTGTAGCTAAGCAGAATGAATTTATATCTTCCTTTAAAGAAAAAGATAATGAAAGAGAAAAATATTTAATAAAGTATTCAACACTGATATTTATAAAAAATATATGAAGGATATTCAAGAGATGCAGTAAACAGATATGAAAAAGATATTGAGATAGAAAGAAGCAGTATGGAAAATATAGCTGAAATAATGGAAGATCCTGCTGATATAAAAGAAAAATTGGAATTTGAAAAAGGAAGAGCAAAAGAATATAATTCAAGTTTGGCTTTGCTGAATGAAGAGAAAAGTAAAGTAAAAGAGTTTTTGAATTCATACAATGCTTTAAATATAGAGATAGAAAAACTTACTGGTGAAATAAATGCTTTGTCTGAAAGTATAAAAAATAAAAATGAAGAATTTACTAAAGTAGCCAATTCTATAAAAGAAAGTGAAATTTCAGAAAAAATAGTAAAAGAGAACAGAGAGAAGTATGAAGAGTATCAGAAATATTCTCAGGAAATAAATATATTGAAAATCAGAAAAAAAGAGTTAGAAAAGATAAAAGAAGAGTGTCTTTTATATGAAAAAGAAATAAATTCATTGGAAAAATTAAATTCAGAAATTGATGGAGAAATAAAAGTTTTTGAAAATAAAAAAGAAAATAATGAATCACTGCTTTTAGAAAGAAAAAATAAATTGTTTGAAATAGAAAAAGAAATAATAGATAAAAAGGGGAAATCTGTTGAATATAAATCTGAATTAAGCAAAATAACCCCTCTTTTAATAAAATTGGAGGAATTTGAAAAAAAGCTTGAAGTTGGAGAAAATAATATAAAAAACTTTGAGATAAAACTAGAGGAAAAGTTGGAAGATATAAATAAAGAGAAAGAAAAAGAAAATATTTAATGAGTGAAAATCTTGAAAACCAACTTTCTGAATTAGAGGAGCATGAAAAAATAAAAAGCTATTGGAAGATGAGATATTAAAAAAAGATTTACTATTGAAAGAAAACGAAGAAGCTTTTGAAATGTTAAAAACTTCATATTGTCCATATTTAAAAGAACAATGTAAAAATCTTGATGGAAAAAATATAGATGAATATTTTAAAGATAAAAGAGAGAAGTATATAAAAGAGATAGAAGAGAAAAAAATACTGTAAAAGAAATAAATAATAAACTTATAAATAAAAATGAGATAATGGAAAAATAATAAGACTAGATACTTTATCAAAAGAAATTGATGAAAAGGAAGTTGAATTTATTCAGGAAAAATTAAAACTGGAAACAGGAAAATCCAAAATAGAAAATGAAAAATTGAAATTAAAAAATTTTAAATTAGAAAATAATATTGAAAGTAAAGAAAAGCTTTCTGAAATAAAAATAACACTTAAAACAAAGATTGACAGCTTGGATTTATTAAAGTCTGAAGAGATAAAAGGTGGACTTGAAAAAGAAATAGAAAATCTTAATAAAAATATAAATATAGAATTAAAAAATATAGAAGAAAAAAAATAGTAATTAAAGAAAATATAAAAATTTTAGAAGAAAAAAGAAATTTTCTTAATGAAAATAAAATTTTCTCTAATGAATTGATAACTATTAATACGAATATTGATAAGTTGGAAAAAAAGACCAATAGCTTAGAAAGAAGCAGTAATCTTTATCTTGAAAATTATAAAAAAGCTATGGAAAAAAATGAATTAGAAAAAAATCTTGAAAATATAAAAATAATTATTGAAAATAATCAAATGAAATTTAAAGAAAAGAGTACTTTATTAGAGCTAAAAAGAAAAGATATAGAAAGTATAGAGCTAGAGAAAATTCAGAAAAAAGATGAGGAAATTACATCAGATATTGAAGAGATAAGAGAAAAATTAGGAGCAGTAAATAGTGAAGTAGAAACCTTGAAGAAAAAATTAGATGAGGTAAAAAAATATGAGGACCTGCTGAAAAATAAAAGAAAATATTTGGAAAAATTAAATATGAAATTGGAACTTACCAAGATATTCAGAGAAAAAATAAAATCTATGGGTAAGGAAGTTTCAAAAAATATGCTCAAAGAGATAGAAATACTCGCAACTGAGAATTTTAGAAAAATAACTGGAAGAGGAGAAAAGATAGTCTGGTCTAATGAAGATAAAAATAAATATGTTGTGTTTTTAGATGGGGACAGGGGAGAATTGAAATTTGAGCAGCTTTCAGGGGGAGAACAGGTTGCAGTAGCAATTTCTATAAGAGGAGCAATGAGTGAACTGTTTACAGAAAGTAAATTTTCAATATTTGATGAACCTACTAATAATCTTGATACAGAAAGAAGAAGAAGTTTAGCTGACTCAATTGGAGAGATATTGAAAAATCTGGAACAAAGTATAATAGTGACTCATGATGATACTTTTAGAGAAATGGCACAGAAGGTAATAGAACTATAGGAGGAGATTAAAATAATAATACAGATTTTTGGAAAAAAGAATTGTAATGGTTCAAAGAAGGCTGAAAGATTCTTTAAAGAAAGAGGGATAAAAATCCAATTTATTGACTTAAAAGAAAAAGCTCCATCTAAGGGAGAATTAAAAAGTATATGCAGCAAGTACCCTCTTGAAGAGTTGATTGATACAGAAGGAATGGATTATAAAAAAAGAAATCTTCAGTATATGGTATTTAATTTAGAAGAAACTTTGTTGGAAAACCCAGTTTTATTTAAAAGTCCTATTGGAAGATTTAAAAATGAAATAACATTGGGGTATCAACCAGAAGTTTGGAAAAATTGGACAGAAAAATTAAAATAAATTTAAAGAAAAAAGCTATTGATTTTTTGTCTTTCAAAAGGTATATAAGATATTAGGATAAATAATCTTGTGGGAGATGATGAAAAAATGAGTAATGGAGAAATTGAAAAGCTGGAAAAGATGATTGATGAACTGAAAGAGGAATTACATGAATGTGATTATGAACCAGAAAGAAATGCTCTGCTCAAAAAATATAAGAGATTAACTGTCCAAATGGAAGAATTAAAAAAATTAAAAAGGAAGAAAAATGATTAGAAATCTAAAAAATGATGATATTGATATAGTTATGGAATTATGGAAGGATTCAACAATTGAAGCTCAAAATTTTATTCCTGATAGCTATTGGTTGGAAAATTATGATAATGTGAAAAACAATTATCTGCCTAATTCAGATACTTATGTGTATGAAGAAGATGGAGAAATAAAAGGTTTTGTAAGTTTGATAGAAAATATATTTATAGGTGGATTATTTATAAGAGTAGATAGTCAGAGAGAGGGAATTGGAAGTGTAATTTTAGACTTTTTAAAAGAAAGGAATGATAAATTACAGCTTACAGTATATGATAAAAATGAAAGAGCAATGAAATTTTATCTCAAATCAGGGTTTAAAATATTAAATACTGAAATTGATAAAAAAACAAGAGAAAAGGAACATTTAATGGAGTGGAGGAGATGAACTCTCTTCCATTTTTATGTTGAGAAACTTATTTTGATAAAAATTAAACCTATGATATAATCAATGTTGGAGGTTAAAATGATGAAAATTAACTATGATTTGGTAATGGAAAAACAGTTGGAAGAAATAGAAAAAAATAAAATTAAACCAAAGCTTCTTCTTCATTCCTGCTGTGCACCATGTAGTTCTGCAATTTTAGAATTTTTACAGGAGTATTTTGAAATAACAGTATATTTTTTTAATCCTAATATAACTTTTCAAGAAGAATATATGAAAAGGCTAGAAGAACAAAAAGAATATCATAAGAAAAGAGGATATCAAATAAATGTAATTGAAGGAAGATATAATTCTGAAATTGACTTCTTTCAAAGTATAAAAGGGCTGGAAAATGAAAAAGAAGGTGGGAAAAGATGCCATCAATGTTATAGAATCCGTCTTGAAGAAACTGCAAAAAAAGCTAAAGAAGATGGATATGAATACTTTACAACAGTATTGAGTATAAGTCCAATGAAAAACGCACAGTGGATAAATGAAATTGGTGAGGAACTTGAAAAAGAATACGGAATAAAATTTCTTAATGGAGATTTTAAAAAGAAAAGCAGGTATTTAAAATCTATCGAGATTTCAAAAGAATATGAATTATATAGACAAGATTATTGTGGCTGTATATTTTCTAAGTTAGAAAGAGAAAAAAATGAAAAAGAAAAGAGAGAAAATAATGGAGGGGAAAGATGAAAAACTTTTCAGAAAAAACTGTAAAAAATATTTCAATTTGTTTTTTATTACTATTTTTATTATTAGGACTTAATCATCATTATTATTTTGCTTTGATGATAATTCCAATAATGATATATTTTTCTACATGGAAAGTAGTTATGTTCGAGGATAGAATAGGGAGATTTTCTCCAATTGTAATTGGTCTTTTACTTTCAGCATTTATATTTTATTGCCAATATTATCTACAAGGTGAAGTTGTATCAACAAAGGAAGTAATTGCATTAAAAGGAACAATATCATTTTGTATAGGAATGTGGCTGGGAAGTTTTATTGCTAAGTATATTTATATGAGAATAAAGTTTTTTATAAATAGAATAGGAAGTAAAGGAGAGCAAAAAGAATATAAGATTATAAAAATGATTATAGATCAGAAAAGATATTTTAAAAAACCTGGAAGCAAATATTATATTAATTTTTATTATTTAATTGCTGATGTAAATGGAGAAGAGGTAAAATTCCTTATAGAAAAGGAGTTTTATGATAAGTATTTGGGAAAAAAGAGTATGAATATTAACATAAAAAAAGGATCACTTGGAATTTTTTATGGAATAAATTTAGTAGATTTAGAAACTAAATAAATTTTCCAAGTAAAAAATAGTACAATTTTTTCTAAGCTAGATTTCAAAGTAAATTGAGAAAGAAAAAGTTGTTTGATAAAAATTTTGATGAACTTGGAAAAATAAAGATAAAATTTTGGTAAAATTATGGTTTAAAGATGAAAAAATAAAAAATGAAGTTTAGTTTGATGAGGGTTGAATAGTAACTTGGTAGTTTTTAAATAATGCTTTAGTTCCTACATTAAAAGCAAAACTAACAGTTGAATAGTAACTTGGTAGTTTTTAAATTAAAAAAGCTTCTTTTAAAAGCTCTTGTTGTTTTCCTGTTGAATAGTAACTTGGTAGTTTTTAAATAAAATATTTTGATAAATTTAAAAATTAGTGTAAATAGTTGAATAGTAACTTGGTAGTTTTTAAATTCTAATAAAAGTGAAAAAATAGATGAATTGTTTCTGTTGAATAGTAACTTGGTAGTTTTTAAATTCTAATAAAAGTGAAAAAATAGATGAATTGTTTCTGTTGAATAGTAACTTGGTAGTTTTTAAATTCTTTATATTTTTGCACTTAAAATGCACTTAAAAAAGTTGAATAGTAACTTGGTAGTTTTTAAATTCTTTATATTTTTGCACTTAAAATGCACTTAAAAAAGTTGAATAGTAACTTGGTAGTTTTTAAATTTTAAAGATGTTCCAGCCATACTTCCTTTTATTCCAGTTGAATAGTAACTTGGTAGTTTTTAAATTTAAAATTTTAAGTTTATATAGAACCTATAGTCATTGTTGAATAGTAACTTGGTAGTTTTTAAATTTGTATTCCTCATAAACTTTATCAAAATGTTCACCTGGTTGAATAGTAACTTGGTAGTTTTTAAATATATTTAAAAAATAGCTCTCTCTCCTCTTATCAAAGTTGAATAGTAACTTGGTAGTTTTTAAATAGCAAAGTCGAGAGTCTTTATATGATTGATTTTACAGTTGAATAGTAACTTATAATAAAAATTTTAAAATGATAGGAGATGATAATCTAAATAAAAAAATTCTTTTAAAAAATTAAAAATTTTAAATTAATGACTATTATTTATTAAAAAATGAGGTATAATTAATATTAAGTATTAAAAAGGAGGGATGAAATGGAAAGTTGGGTTTTAGAATTAAAAGTTTTTTTATTGGAAGATATAGAATCACATAGTGCTATAGAAAAAATAGCAGCTCTCATAGATTCTACTTTTGATAAGAGTGAATATTGGAAAAAATATCATAAAGATAAAAAAGTAAAAGAATATTGTTTTAATTCTTTCTATCCGGTAAAAGTCAATGCCCAAAAATACAATGCTGGAGAAATATATACAGTTCAGATACGAACTATCTCTAAGGAATTGAAAGAGCATTTTATGAAATATTTGAAAGACAATATAACAAAAGAATTAAAAGGGCTGATAATAAAAGAAAAAGAGATAAAATACAGATATATTGATAAGCTTGTTTCTGTTACACCTACAATAATTAAAACAGAAAATGGTTATTGGAGAGAAAATATTACACTGGAAGAATATGAAAATAGATTAAAGTTAAATATAATAAAAAAATATAATTCTATTTTTAATGAAAAAATAGATGAAAATATTGATTTATTTAATTTTATTGAATTTAAAAATAAAGTTCCAGTGAAAGTAAAATATAAGAATATTAATCTGCTTGGGGATAAACTTACTCTAGGAATTGCAAAGAATGAAACTGCTCAAAAGTTAGCTTTTTTGTGCCTGAGTGTAGGTTTAGGTGAGATGAATGCGAGAGGATTTTCTTACATGAACCCGAGATGGGTATAATGGAGGAGGTGAGATTATTTGTTACGAGAATGCGTTGAAATCTTTACTGAGATATACAACCAAAAAGGAGAAAGATTTATAACAGATAGCTATGAATTGGAACCAGGAGATTATTTTATAGTTAAAAGTGATGGAAGTTATAGTCATATAAAAATAGAAAGAAGAAAAAAATCAGAAGAGAATTTAAATAGAAGAACTATAGAAGATTATGAATATTTAGCTGAAAGAGATTATTTAAGCAGATTGTTGGATATGAATAAGCCAATTGATGGAAAGAAACAAATCCATTCTAATAATTATTTATCTTTTTTTGTTAAAAATAATGTTCTAAGTGAAAAGAAAAAAGAACTAGAAGAAAGCATGGAAAAGTATTATGAAATTTTAAAAAATCCATTTCTTAAATATGATAAAGGAGAAAAGAAAAGGGTATATACACAACTAGAAGAAAAATTAGGAAAACCTTCAGAGGAAAAGATCCAAAAAAATCAAGAATGGATTAAAACAAATCTCTATAAAATAAAAGAAGAAATAAAAGCTGGGAAGGAATATATCAAGATATTCTTTGATGAAGATATAAAAGAATATAAGAAAGAAAGTGAGAGATATATTATTCCTAATATATACAACAGTATAGATTATAATGTAATAATAGATAATGAAACTTATGGATTACCAAATAATAACCTTAATTTAAATTCTAAAAAACCATATTTAGAAAATAAAACAAGGAAAAAGAAATATACTGTTCCTTATTTATTGAATGAAGAAGAAGTATTTGAGCAGAAGAAATTTTTTGATTATCTCTATAATATGTCAAATTCAGGAAAAAGAAATATATATATTTCACCTGATAAAAAAGAAATAATTCCTTTGAAAGATAGTGAATTTTTAGACAATAATTTTACTGGATACTACTTGAGAATAAGAAAAGATAAAAGTGAAAGTGCAGTAGAGAGGTATGAAATTATTTCAGATTATAGAGCTGAAATTTATCCTGAAATAAAAATATTGGATTGTTTAGGAAATGGAGATAAGGGGAAATTAGAATATGGAAGTTCAATAAAAAGAATTCTGAATTAGCTGCAAAATTGAATAACCTTTTATTCAATGGAAAACTTTATGGAATAATTTTTGAGAATTCAAAAGATTTGAAAATATATGATGAAAGAGTAAAAAATATAGTAAATCAATATAAAGAAACATTTTTTAAATTGATTTATAAAGGAGAGCTAAATGCTTTTTTTAAGAGTTGTGAAAATATATTTTTGGAATTAATAAAAAATTATCTATTTAAAAATGAAAATAAATATCCTGCATATGACATGTTTAATTTAATGGTAAGTATTGAAGAAAGTCTTATAAATAAAGGGGAAAAAACTATGGATAATTATCAAAAAATGAAGACTAAATTTAGGGAAGTTCTTAAGACTAATGAGGGAATAATAGAAAATGATGATGAATTCTTCTATGTAGTAGGACAAATAGTTGATTATTTTATTTCTTTAAATAGAACAACTGAAAAAACTCATAAATTAATAAATCCGATTTTAAAAGTTAATAATAGGAAAAGATTAGACCAAAATTTAGAAACAATGTATAAAAAATATAATTATGCTATAAAACGATATGAAAAAGAAAATAAAGATAAGAGTAAAATGAAGTTTGATAAACTATTTTCATTGTTATCTTTATATGAACTTGAAAATGAAAATATTAATGAAAGAAATAAAAGATTAATAATTGGTGGATATTTATCAGAATCATTGATATATGAAAAAACAGATAAAGAAAATAAAGATATTAATGGAAAGGAGAATGAATAATTATGAAAATAGAGTTTATGGAATAATTGGAGTAAAATCAATAATGGCTAACTGGAATGCAGATTTTGAAGGTTATCCTAAAACAATTTCATCTGGAGAAACTTTTGGAAGTGATAAAGCTTTAAAATATCCAATGAAAAAAATGTGGGAAGCTGAAGGAGAAAAAGTTCTGTATATAAAAAGTTTGAAAGTAGATAGTGGAGAAGGGAAAAAAGGAGAAATAGCAGTAAGACCTAAATCTTTAAGAGAAAGATATGATGAGATATTTGAAACTAATTTAAAAGAGGAAAAAGATAAAACTAATGTAATAAAAAATCTTTTTAAAGCAATAGATGTAAAGAATTTTGGAGCAACTTTTGCAGAAGAGAAAAATAATGCATCTATTACAGGAGCAGTTCAAATAGGACAAGGATTTAATAAATATGTTGATACGTATCCAGAAGAACAGCAAATATTATCACCATTTAGAGATAGTAGTAAGGATGAAAAAGAAGGAGAAGCCAATCAATCAACTTTAGGAACAAAAATAGTAAGTAATGAGGCTCATTATTTTTATCCATTTGTAATTAATCCACAAGTGTATAAAGATTTTGTAAAAATGGGAATGACTGAAGGGTATACAGAAGAAGATTATAAAAAATTTAAAGATGCAGCTTTGACTTCAGCTACATTCTTTAATTCAAACTCAAAGTTAGGATGTGAAAATGAGTTTGCATTATTTATAGAAGTAAAAGAAGGATATTATCTTCCAGAATTAGCTCAATATGTAAAATTTTCTAAAGAAAAAGATTATGATGTAATAGAATTAGGATTTGATGAACTTATAAATCAATTTAAAGATAATATTTTATCTGTAGAGATATACTACAATACTTTAAATGTAAAAGTAAAACATAATATAAAAGGAGCTAAAGAATATAATATCTTTACTAGAAAAGAGGTATAATCATGGAGATATTAAAATTTACCTTAAGTGGAAGAACAGCTTTTTTTAAGATTCCAGAAGTCAATTCTTATGTATATTTCTCTTATGGACATATACATAAAGTTTCTTTATTAGGATTATTAGGAGCTGTAATGGGCTATGAAGGATACAATTCTCAAGGGGAAAAGGAATTTCCAGAATTTTATGAGAAACTAAAAGATATAAAAATTTCTATCATGCCTAAAAATACTAATGGGAGTTTTTCAAAGAAAATTCAAATTTTTAATAATTCAGTAGGATATGCAAGTAATGAAGAGGGTGGAAATCTCATAGTTAAAGAGCAGTGGCTTGAAGATGTAGAGTGGGATATTTTTATAAAAATGGAAGATACAGATATTCATAAAGAATTAAAAGAAAGAATGGAGAACTATAAATTTGAATACACAATATATCTTGGAAAAAATGACCATTTGGCAACAATAAATAATGTAGAGGTACTTCAAGGAGAAAGTTTCTTAGAAGATGAAAGTGAAATAAATTCTCTATTTCTGAGAAAAGATATAGAAGGCTTTTTAGAGGAAGAATTTAATATATTGGGATCAGAAGAAGATGAGATAAAATATGATTATAAATATGAAGAAAAATTACCTATTTCTCTTGATAGTATTTCTAA
Source organism: Fusobacterium varium (assembly GCA_900637705.1). NCBI lineage: Bacteria > Fusobacteriati > Fusobacteriota > Fusobacteriia > Fusobacteriales > Fusobacteriaceae > Fusobacterium > Fusobacterium varium. The sequence goes on along the minus strand of LR134390.1, from coordinate 1,482,020 downwards.
TCAATATAAAGTTGAAAGCTTAATTTTTACTAATAAAAAATGTATTTTAAAAGATAAAAGTAATTTTGCAAAAATAAATAATCAAATAATAGAATTCTATTAGGAGGAATATGTTTGAAGAAGAACTTTTTTCAATAGAAAAGTATGTAAAAGATGAAAATAAAGTTTTAGCTCATATATCAGATATAAAGAATCCAGAAACATTATTAGAACATTCTGATTTAGTGATAAAGTATTTCAAAAAAATCTATGAAGATAAAAATTTGAAAATAATTTTTGATAAACTTGCAGATAAATTTTGGAGAGAAAATGAGAGCACAAAGAAATTTTGGAATGAAATGATAGTCAATACAATATATATGCATGATATAGGTAAGTTGAATATAAACTTTCAAATTGATAAAATGAAAAATAAAATATTTGACAGAAAGCACTTATATCAAAGTAAGAGACATTCTAATTTATCTGCAAGAATATATATTGATCATTTTGGCAATAAAGTTTTTAAACTATATTCAGAAAAAAAATTAGATAATAAAACAGCACTAAAATGTTTTATTTTTATTATATTGAATTCTTATATTATATCAAGGCATCATTCATCAACTAAAAGTTTAAGTGAAGATTTTTTTAATGAAATAATAAAAGATTACGAAGAATACAAAGAATTATTTGAAGAAGTAAATAATTATTGCCCGAACTTAAATTTCTTAATAAAAGAAAGTAAAAACCTCTTTAGGATATTGAAACAATTAAAAATTGGAGAAAAAGAATGGAATAATTCTATAGAAACTAAAGATTGGGAATCTGTAGATTACTATATTTACACAAAATTATTATATTCTTTATTAGTATCATCAGATTTCTATGCTACTAGTGAGTATAGTTCTGGAAAACCAATAGAGAGTCTAAATCTGCTGACAAACATTGATGAGTATATATCTGTTTTTAATAATACAGACATATATAAAGGAATAAAATTACATCAAAAAACAGGGAAAATTTTTTCAAAGGATAATATAAACTATTATAGAAGTGAAATGTTTTTAGAAGCAGAACAAAATTTGGGAAAAAATATAAAAGAAAATATTTTATTTTTAGAAGCTCCAACAGGTTCAGGAAAAACAATTACTTCTATTAATTTGGCATTGAAATTGTTAGAAAAAAATAGAGAGTTAAATAAAATATTTTATATATTTCCATTTAATACTTTAGTAGAGCAAACTAATGCCTCATTAAGAGAGATATTTCAAGGGTCATTCTTGGAAGAAAATATTTCAGTGATAAATTCGATAACTCCTATAAAAGAAGTTGAAAATGAAGATGGCAGAGCTCAAATAGATTATGAAAGATCTTTATTGAACAGGCAGTTTATCCATTCGCCAATAGTTTTGACAACACATGTTCATTTCTTTGAAAATTTATTTGGAATTGATAGGGAGAGCAGTTTTGCTCTTCCACACTTAGCTAATAGTGTAGTGATAATGGATGAAATTCAAAGCTATAAAAATAAAATCTGGAAAGAAATTATAATTTTCTTAAAAAAATATGCTGAAATTTTAAATATTAAAATAATAATTATGTCTGCAACTCTTCCAAACTTATCTTTTCTTTTAAACAGCGAAGCACAAATCCCATCACTTGTAATTAATAAAGAAAAATATTATAGAAATCCAATTTTTAAAGACAGAGTATCTTTGGATTTTTCACTTTTAGAAAAAGAATATGAGAAAGAAGAATTATTTGATCAGATAGAAAAAATTATTTTAGAAAAATATAGAGATAAAAAAGTGGTAGTTGAATTTATTAAAAAATCTTCTGCATTTGATTTCTATAAGAGATTAGTAGAAAAAAATGAAGATTCTAAAGAAGATATTTTTTTAATAACTGGTGATGATAATAAAGCTGAAAGAAAAAAATAATAAAAGAAGCAAAAGATAAAAAAAGAAAAAGCATGATATTGGTAGCAACGCAAGTAATTGAAGCTGGAGTAGATATAGATATGGATATTGGCTTTAAAAATATATCTATCTTAGATGCTGATGAACAATTTTTAGGAAGAATCAATCGTTCTTGTAAGAAAAAAAATTGTAAAGTTTATTTTTTCAAATTAGATGATGGAGGAAAAATTTATAAAAGTGATGTGAGAATACAGGGTAGATTTACACTGATGAATGAAGAGATGAGAGAAATTCTTAAAAGTAAGAATTTTAGTGAATACTATAGTAAAATTCTTGAGGTATTAGATGATTTTTCGAATAAAGAAGATGAAGAGAATATAGAAAATTTTAGAAGAAATAAAGTTGTTCAGCTAAATTTTGAAGAAATAAATAAAAGATTGAAATTAATAACAGATGAAATGAAAACAAAGATGATATTTTTCTCTAGAAATATAAAAATAGAAGGAGAAGAGATAGAAGGAAACAAGGTTTGGAAAGAATTTAAAGAAGTGTTTTTAAACAATGAAATAGGATATGCAGAAAGAAGAGTAAAACTGTCTAAAGTGATGGAAAAAGTAGATTTGTTTTCATATAATATTCCTAAGGAAATGACATATAGGTTATCTTATCAGGATAGCATTGGAGATAATATCTTATATATTCAAGATGGAGAGGAATATTTTGTAAATGGAAAATTTGATAGAAAAAAAATGCAGTCAAAGAATGATTGTGAAATGATATTGTAACTATGGAGGGTATATGCCTATAAATGGAACAATTATAAATTATTATATTCATTGTAAAAGACAGTGTTATATGCATTACAATAGAATAAATATGGAAGATGAAAGTGAATTAGTAAAAATTGGAAAAGCCATGCATGAAGAAAAAAATACAGAGGAAATAACTGTAGATAATATTAAAGTGGACAAGATAAAGAAAGATTATTTAATAGAAATAAAAAAATCAGATGCAGATATTGAAGCAGCAAAAATGCAGGTGCTTTACTACCTTCTGAAATTAAAAGAAAAAGGAATAGTAAAAAAAGGAAAAATAGAAGTAATTGAAAAAAATAAATCTTCAAGAAAAAGTTATGAAATTGAACTTACTGCTGAAAATGAATTACATATAAAAAATATAATGGAAGAAATAGAAAAATTGGTTAAGGAAGATGAATTACCACCAATTGAGAAGAATAATAAATGTAAAAAATGTGCATATTATTCATATTGCTACATTTAAGGAGTGTATATGGGAGCTGGGACAAAGTATATTTTGAGTAAAGGAACTCTTGAAAGAAAAGATAATTCACTGTGTTTTAAAAATGAAAGTAAAACAACATATATTCCCATTGAAGGTGTTAAAGAAATATTTGCGTTAGATGAAATTTCTGTAAATACAAAACTTTTTGATTTTTTAGCTAAACATGGAATAGTATTACATTTCTTTAATCATTATGAAGGATACTCTGGAACTTTTTATCCCCGAGAAAAATATGTAAGCGGAAAGCTGGTGATAAAACAAGTAGAAGCCCATAAGCTCTACAAAGAAAAAATTGCTAAAAGTATAATTAATGGTATCGGAAAGAATATTTATGAATTGCTGTATCACTACTATCGTCATGATAAAAAAGAACTAAAAGAATATTTGGATTGGCTTTCTAATGAAGTAGAAGAAAGATTGAATAAAAGTTCAGATATAAATGAAATAATGGCTGTTGAGGGAGAAATTTGGGCTAAATTTTATGATAGTTTTAAAATTTTTTTGAGAGAAGATTTTATTCTAAATAAAAGAGTCAAAAGACCACCAGATAACCCAATAAATGCTTTAATTTCTTTTGGGAATTCAATTCTATATACTAAAACTATTGGTCAGATTTATCAAACACACCTAGAACAGACAATAAGTTTTTTACATTCTCCATCTGAAAGAAGATTTTCACTATCTTTAGATTTATCAGAGGTATTTAAACCAATAATTGTATTTAGAACTATTTTTGATTGTGTAAATAATAGGAAATTAAATGTAGAAAAACATTTTGAAAAAAGTTTGAACTATTGTATTTTGAATGAAGATGGGAAAAAAATATTTTTAGGAGCTCTAGAAGATAGAATGAATGAAACTTTTGAGCACCCTATATTAAAAAGAAAAGTTAGTTATATAACAGCAATAAAATATGATGCCTATAAATTAATAAAATTTATATTAGAAAATAAAGAATTTATTCCATTTTATATGAAGGAAAAGATGTAAATGAAAGGTAAAAACTATAACTAAGCACCCTATATTAAAAAGAAAAGTTAGTTATATAACAGCAATAAAATATGATGCCTATAAATTAATAAAATTTATATTAGAAAATAAGGAATTTATTCCATTTTATATGAAGGAAAAGATGTAAATGAAAGGTAAAAACTATAACTATGTATTTCTTTTTTACGATATAAATGAAAAAAGAGTAAATAAAGTTTTTAAAATTTGTAAGAAGTATTTAAGTCACCACCAAAGATCTGTATTTCGTGGAGAAATAACACCTAGCAATTTAATAAAAATGCGATTAGAATTAAAAGATGTTATTGACAAAAAGGAAGATTTTATAAGCATTGTAAAATTGATAAGTGAGCATTATTTCGATGAAGAGATAATAGGAACACCTTGGAAAGATGACGAAAATATATTTATATGATTTCCAAGTCCAAAAGCTAATAATTTTATCAAATAATTATTTTAAAAGGGATTGAGAAGAAAAAATTTATTTGATAAAAATTCTAGTAAGCTTGGAAAAATAGAAAGAAAATCCTGATAAAATCATAGTTGAAGATATTAATTAATAATAACGAGCTTGATTTGATGAGTGTTGAATAGTAACTTAGAAGTTTTTAAATTTGAACAATAGAAGTACTGATCTTCCTAATTTCTAGTTGAATAGTAACTTAGAAGTTTTTAAATGGGTTATGTACTACTAAGTCAGGAGCAATGGAAGGTGTTGAATAGTAACTTAGAAGTTTTTAAATGGCATATCCTCTATCTTATTTAGTTTATCTAACTTAGTTGAATAGTAACTTAGAAGTTTTTAAATAGGTATTCTAATAAAGAAGTTAGAACATTTAGATATGTTGAATAGTAACTTAGAAGTTTTTAAATAGAAAAAATATTATCAGTTCCAGATAAGATGTTTAGGTTGAATAGTAACTTAGAAGTTTTTAAATAAAATATACTGAGCCACATTCAATATTTTTTCCATAGTTGAATAGTAACTTAGAAGTTTTTAAATTTTTTAGGTGTTGCAGGGTATAGAGGTGTAAATGTAGTTGAATAGTAACTTAGAAGTTTTTAAATTGAAATTTAAAGTAAAAATTAAAGAAACTCAATTAGGTTGAATAGTAACTTAGAAGTTTTTAAATATTTGAAAATCATTATGAAAATGTAAGTCATGAAAAGTTGAATAGTAACTTAGAAGTTTTTAAATTAAAAATATAACTTATAGTCCAGAAGCTTATTTACTAGTTGAATAGTAACTTAGAAGTTTTTAAATTCTCCCTGTTCTATAAGAATATTTTTTCTTATGTCCAGTTGAATAGTAACTTAGAAGTTTTTAAATTATGTAAATTCATATTTTTTTAAAGATGCATGGATGTTGAATAGTAACTTAGAAGTTTTTAAATAAAAGGAGAAATAAAGCTAAGAAAAAAAAGAACAGAGTTGAATAGTAACTTAGAAGTTTTTAAATTACAGCTTTCTAGCCATTATTATTTCTTTGTATGCTGTTGAATAGTAACTTAGAAGTTTTTAAATTTTTGAAATTTTAGGTTCATTTCTTCTGTAGTCAAGTTGAATAGTAACTTAGAAGTTTTTAAATATTCAGATATAAAAGTACCAGCTCTGAAAGTTTGAGTTGAATAGTAACTTAGAAGTTTTTAAATTTTTACCCCCTTAACTTTAAAAATGCAATTAATTTGTTGAATAGTAACTTAGAAGTTTTTAAATCCATTAATAAAATCCATTACTGCACTATCTATTTTAGTTGAATAGTAACTTAGAAGTTTTTAAATATTCTTATTTTGTCTAATATTTTATATCCTGTAATCGTTGAATAGTAACTTAGAAGTTTTTAAATATTCTTATTTTGTCTAATATTTTATATCCTGTAATCGTTGAATAGTAACTTAGAAGTTTTTAAATGGAATTAATAAAACAAAATGGTTCATGTGCAGGTGGTTGAATAGTAACTTAGAAGTTTTTAAATAAAAGTATTATTTTTTCTAACTTCATTTTTCAAATTGTTGAATAGTAACTTAGAAGTTTTTAAATACCAACTTATAAAATTATATTTCTTGCTAGGAAAAAGTTGAATAGTAACTTAGAAGTTTTTAAATCATATATAACTACTGCTACTGCTATTTGTTACAAAGTTGAATAGTAACTCAGAAGTTTTTAAATAGAAAATATTATATCGTTGCACATGTGCAATGATATGATAGAATATAAATTTATTAACTAAATATAAAAAACAGGCTAAGAATTTTTCAGCCTGTTGTTATGATATTAGCAGTTCCTAAAAATTGATTTTTAAAGAATAAGTATAAAATATCAGTATCTAAAGGATTGTATTTAACAATAACTTTTTTTCCTTCCAATGTGGTTAAAAAATTATTTGTATAGATAAAATTATTAAATCTTAAAGAAGACTTACTTATTTTTCTGCTGGCTTCCTGAAGAAAGACATCAAATTCACGAACGTTTGAAATATTTTCTACCATTCCATATTTGAGTGTAAAGTCATATTTTTGATTATCTAAATAGATATATGAATCAAGAAAACTTTTCAAATTCTGATATGAAAGATTTTTATTATTTTGGTAATAAAATTTTTCTATATCTTCTTCTAGAAAAGAGATAAACTTTTTAATTTCTTCATTCTCACTAAAATATTCAGTTATTTTTATAGAAGTATTGTCATATATTTCTTTTAATATTTTTTTATTATTTATATTTTCAGAAGAAACTAAAATTTCTTGAGGCTTTATAAGCTTACTGGATTTATAAGATACTTTTAAGATACTTTCTCTAATAAAACTCAAAAGTGTATATATACTTGAAGTATTATAGTTCAAAGCATGATTGATGGGTTTTAAAGTAGCAGCATCTAGAGAAATTAATAATTGTGGAACTATCTTATGCTCACTTTCTTCTTCAGATACAAGTATGTATAAAGAAATTTCAAGAATGAGATAAACTTGATTTTCCTTTTTTATTTTTTTCATATGAAAATTTGAAGACTTATTAAAAAAACCATCTAAATTACTAACTATTCTATAAAAAGTAGGATAACTTATGTTATATTTATTTGAAAGTTTTTCTTTGCAAAAAGAATAAAGCTTTGAAATTTTAGTTTCCTTACTTTCACGACAAATTTGCTCAATATATTCCACTCCATCTTCGTCAATAGCTCTATATGAATCTTTATCAGTTCTTTGTTTTTTATCAAGACCTAATATTCCATTTTTTTTGTAAGCATTTACCCATCTTTTTAAAGTGGCATAAGAAATACCTGTTTCTTCTTCTATTTCTTTTAATTTTTTTTCTTTTCTTAAAAAAGGCTCAATTATTTTGAAACGTTGTAATTGTAATTCTTTTTCTGTATCCATTTGTTTTCTCCTAAAATATGAAATTAAATATTTGCTTATATAGATAATACTATATTTAAGAAAAAAATGCAAATCATTCTATTATGAATAGTTTTTTTTGAAAAAAGCTCATTTTATTTGAAAAAAACTTGACATTTTTTTGAAAAGATATTATCATTTCAATTACAGAGAATAAATAAAAACGGGTAAAAAAACAGGAGGAAAAATGAAGATTTTTGCAGAAGTACAAAAAATCGGAAAAGCATTGATGACACCAGTTGCTATATTACCAGCTGCTGGACTATTCCTTGCTTTTGGAAACAAATTACAATTCACACTGATGGAACAAGCAGGACAAGTAATATTCAGTAATCTTCCATTACTATTTGCAATAGGAGCAGCTATTGGTCTCGTAGGAGGAGATGGAGTAGCAGCACTATCAGCAGTAGTAGCAATACTTATCATGAATACTACAATGGGAATTATATCTGGGGCTGCTGAAGGAATAGCAGCAGGAAATATGTCATATGCAATGGTATTAGGTATACCTACACTTCAAACTGGAGTTTTTGGTGGATTGATAGCTGGTATAATAGCAGCAATATGTTACAAGAAATTTTATAAGACTGAGCTTCCAGCATTTTTAGGATTCTTTGCAGGGAAAAGGTTAGTACCAATAGTGACAGCAGTAGCAGCATTTATAATAGGGTTAGCAATGCCTGTTATATGGCAGCCTGTTCAAATAGGATTGGCAAAACTATCATATCTAGCTAATGAAACAAATACAAATGTGTCCACTTTTATATTTGGAGTAATAGAAAGATCTCTTATTCCATTTGGATTACATCACATTTTCTATGCACCTTTCTGGTATCAATTCGGAGAATATACAAATGCAGCAGGGCAAGTTGTCAATGGAGATCAGGCAATATGGTTTGCTATGCTTAAAGATGGCGTTACTAATTTCTCTAGTGCCACTTATCAAGGAGCAGGAAAATTTCTTACAGGAAAGTTTGTATTTATGATGTTTGGACTTCCAGCAGCAGCTTTAGCAATGTATCAGGAAGCAAAACCTGCTAATAAAAAGCTGGTAGGAGGAATACTATTTTCAGCAGCTCTTACTTCATTTCTTACTGGAATAACAGAGCCTTTAGAATTCTCATTTCTATTTGTTGCTCCTATTCTATATGGGATTCATTGCATATTTGCAGGACTTTCGTTTATGCTTATGAATATGTTTCATGTAAGAATTGGAATGACATTTTCTGGAGGACTTATTGACTATATAGCTTTTGGAGTTCTCCCTGGTACAAGTGGGTTTCAAAATAACTGGTATATGGTAATAGTAGTTGGATTATGTTTATCAGTAGTTTATTATTTTGGATTTAGATTTGCTATTAGAAAATTCAATTTAATGACTCCAGGTAGAGAGGAAGCAGTTGTAGAAAGTACTTCAGCTTCTTCTGGTTCTGAAATTAAATCAGATGAACTTGCAGTAGGAGTTTTGGAAGCATTGGGAGGAAAAGACAATCTAATATCACTTGATTCATGTATAACAAGATTGAGAGTAGAAGTAAAAGATACAAAAATAGTAAGTGATCAGGAATTAAAAAAATTAGGAGCTTCTGGAGTATTAAAAGTGGGAGCTAATGGAGTTCAGGCTATTTTTGGTTCAAAAGCACAGTTCATATGTAATGATTTGAAAAAAATGACTGGAATTTAGGAAAAAAGGAGAATAGGGTTGTCCTGTTTATATAGAAAGAAATTTTAAATTTTCTAATAGAAAATTTGATATTAATTTTGTTTTTGAAACATGAGGAAGATAAAATTATGACAGTTTCATTGTTGTATTTAAGTAATTAAGAGTACTATATTTTCTAAATAGCTTAAATAAAAATGTTGAAAATAAAAAGGAGCTGCTCAAATAAATGATAAAAAATCATCAATTTGCAGCAGTTCCTAATTATTGAAAAATTACTATTTTTTTATCTTACCAGTCATTATAATTATAAATTTATGAATCATTATTCAATTTTTCCTTCTATCATCAATCTGATATCTAATCTCTGATTTAGAAACTTATTCAACGAACAAAAATATGTAGACTTATTAAAAGAAACTATATTTAAAAACTTCTAAGTTACTATTCAACAATAGGAGTAAATTTTTTAATCTATACTAGAAGCCATTTAAAAACTTCTAAGTTTGAAAATTGAAAAGAGTAAAGTTAATTATTTTATTACCTAATTTAAAAACTACCAAGTTATTATTCTATTCTAATGATACTTCTATGTCTTAACATACTTTCTTCATTTAAAAACTACCAAGTTATTATTCTATTCTAATGATACTTCTATGTCTTAACATACTTTCTTCATTTAAAAACTACCAAGTTATTATTCTATTCTAATGATACTTCTATGTCTTAACATACTTTCTTCATTTAAAAACTACCAAGTTATTATTCTATTCTAATGATACTTCTATGTCTTAACATACTTTCTTCATTTAAAAACTTCTAAGTTATTATTCTATTCTAATAATACTTTTATATCTTAGCAAACTTTCTTCATTTAAAAACTACCAAGTTATTATTATATTCTAATGATACTTCTATGTCTTAACATACTTTCTTCATTTAAAAACTTCTAAGTTATTATTCTATTCTAATAATACTTCTATATCTTAACATACTTTCTTCATTTAAAAACTATCAATTTATCATTTAATAATTATATAAAGAAAGTAAATAAATATTAATAGTATTTAAAAATTTCTAACTTATTATTCAATTAATTATTATGAAATATTACTAGGAAATAAAGTAATTTAAAATTGCCAAATTACTATTTAAATAAATAAAATAATATGATTTAGGAAGTTCTATAATAAATTTAAAACTCTCTAAAGTTATTATTTAATAATAAAATAGAATTAGAACTTGAAATTTACACCAAGTTATTAAAAAAATAAAATTTATTTTTTTGATTATTATTCCAACGAGAGAAGCTTTGTTGAATTTACATAATTTATTTGTTCTATTCCTGATATTATATCTTCAATAGGAATAGTTATATCTGAGATATCCAAAGATATTACTACTGATGCAACATCATTTATGGGAATATTTTGATTTATTGTAATTATATTTCCATTTACAGAAGAGAGATAATTAAGGACTTCAGATAACACACCTTTTTTGTGTTCAAGCATCATGGACACAAGAGCTTTTCTTCCTATACTGTTGTCAGATGGAAGAAATACATAATCTTTATATTTATAGTAAGTACTTCTACTGATTCCAACAATTTTTGCAGCATCACTTATCCCTTTTACCTTACCTTCAGTTAAAAGATTTCTAGCTTCAACCACTTTTTCAAAGTAATCTGGAAGTATTTTTTTATTGACAATAAGATATTTTTCTTTCATAATCTCCTCCTATAAAACAACTGCTCCTTTCATATCTATATCTAAAGTTCTAATAATCCAGCTGTTTTTTAGATTTTTTATCTCATATTCTATCTTCCACTGAAAATCTTTAGTTTTTGCAATATTCATTAGTGTTGGACCTGAGCCACTAATAAAAAGAGCAGTATTACCATTTTTTTCACAAATTTCCTTTACCTCTTCATATTCATTGATAAGAACATTTCTGTATTTTTCATGGAGTCTATCAGAAAGTGATTTTTTTATAAGAAGTTCATCACCATTTTCAAGAGCTTTTAATAAAACAGCAGTTCTTGATATATTATATATTGCGTCTTTATAAGATATTTCAGAGGGAAGAACTTTTCTTGCTTCAGCTGTAGATAATCTAAAATCTGGCACTAGTGCACAGAAATAAAGATTTTCACTAATATTATACTGAACAGTATATGGAATACCATCTTCCACTAAAGAAGCTGTAAGACCTCCAAAAAGAGCAGGAGCTATATTGTCAGGGTGACCTTCAATATCATTGCATATTTTAAATATTTCATCTTTAGATAATGGACTTCCAGCAATAATATTTGCTCCCATTACCCCTCCAACAATGCAAGCAGCACTGCTTCCTAATCCTCTAGATATAGGGATATCACTTTTTATGCTAATTTCTATACCTGGAACAGGATAATTTAAAATTTCCAGAGTTTTCTTAAATGATGTATATACTAAATTAGAATCGTTTTGATATTTCTCTTCACAACCAACAATTCTTAAACCATATTCAATTCTTTTAAAAGTAAAATATGAATAGAGCTTAAAAGCAAGTCCCAAAGTATCAAAACCAGGGCCTATATTTGCTGTAGTTGCAGGAACTTTTACAGTAATCATAATATCACCTCAAAACAGTTTTTCATATCTTTCTTATTTATAACTGAAGTATGTATATCTTTTTTATTTTTTAAATTTCTAAGATTTTCAGGAATAGGAACTTTTGTTTTTTCATTTAGTAGTTCCATAATCTTAAATTCATCAGAATTATTTTCTCCAAAGAGAGATTCATAAACAGCTTTGCTGAATTTATATGGACTGGCTGTGGCTAAAACTATATTTTTATGTCTAGAATCTTTCTCTTTAAATTCTTTCATAACATTGTATGCTACTGCAGTATGTGTATCTAAAAGATAATTGTATTCATTATAGACATTTTTTATTGTTTCACTTGTTTGCAAGTCAGTAGTATATCCTGCATAAAACAGATTATCTATATAATTTTTTATTTCTTGGGATACAGTATATTTCCCATTAGATTTTAATTCAGCCATAAGATGTTTTACATATTTGTTATCATTTTTGCTTAAATGATAGATAAGTCTTTCTAAATTGCTGGATATTAATATATCCATAGATGGAGATAGTGTTTTATAGAATGAACGATTTCTATCATATGTTCCAGTTTTTATAAAGTCATACAAAACATTATTTTCATTAGATGCACATATTAATTTATTTACAGGAAGTCCCATGAGTTCTGCATAATATCCAGCAAGAATATCACCAAAATTTCCAGTAGGAACAGTGAAATTAACCTTTTCTCCTAAAACAATTTCATTTCTTTCAACCAATTTCATATATGAATAGAAGTAATAAACTATCTGAGGTACTAATCTTCCTATATTTATAGAGTTAGCAGAAGAAAGAGAATAATTTTTCTTTTTTAGTTTTTCTTTAATTTCCTCATCTGTAAATATTTTCTTAACTTCACTTTGTGCATCATCAAAATTGCCATTTATAGCATAAACATATGTATTATTTCCCTCTTGTGTTATCATTTGTTTTTCCTGTACTTTGCTGACTCCATCATTTGGAAAAAATACCAGTATTTTTATTCCTTCAATATTTTTAAAACCTTCCAAAGCTGCCTTTCCAGTATCTCCAGAAGTTGCAGTTAATATGAGAATTTTTTCTTTTATTTTGTTTAATTTTAATGCTTCAGTAGAAAGATATGGAAGTATAGAGAGAGCCATATCTTTAAAAGCAGAAGTAGGTCCATGAAATAATTCTAATATATAGTCGTTTCCAACTTTAACTAAGGGAGTTATGTCATCTGAGTTAAATTTTTTGTCATAAGCATTCTCTACACAATATTTTATATTTTTTTCTGGATAGTCATCTAATACTTTAGAAAGAATTATTTCAGCTATCTCAGTATATTTTTTACCTTTTAATTCAGAAATATTTATCTTTAAATTTTCCATATCTCTTCTTACAAAAAGTCCTCCATCACTGGCAATTCCTCTTATTACAGCTTGTGAAGCTGAGCATGTTATATCTTTTTCTCTTGTACTTTCAAATTTGCTGTTCATAATTTTCCTCCAAATTCTTATTGCATTTACCTACTTGCTATGATATAATGTTTTTCAAATAAATACAAGTGTTTTTATTATAAAAACAAAAAATATTTTGAAAGGGGTAAAATATGAAAATAGGATTATTAGGTTTTGGGACAGTAGGAAGTGGAGTATATGAGATAGTTAAGAGCAGCCCAACCTGTTTTTTTAATGATATAGAAATAAAAAAATTCTTGTAAAAGATGAAAAAGATAAAGTTATGGATATAATAACTACAGATGCAGAAGAAATATTGAATGATAAAGATATTGATCTGGTAGTTGAAGTAATGGGAGGAATACATCCTGCATATGAGTATATAATGAAATCATTAAAAAGTAAAAAAAGTGTAGTAACTGCAAACAAAGCAGTGGTAGCTGCATATTTAAAGGAGTTTACCAAAACAGCTTATGAAAATGGAGTGTCATTTGAATATGAAGCAAGTGTATGTGGTGGAATTCCATGGATAAAATCTTTAGAAAAAGCAAAAAGAATTGATGAAATAAATGAAGTGTATGGAATATTCAATGGAACAAGTAATTTTATACTGGATAATATGGCTAAGAAAGGTTATGAATTTCAGGAAATATTAAAAATGGCACAGGAAAAAGGATATGCAGAGAGTGATCCATCAGCTGATATAGATGGAATAGATATAATGAGGAAATTATTGATAACTTCTAGCCTAGCTTTTGAATGTGAAATACCAGAAAAAGAAATAGATGTTTTTGGAATAAGAAATATACAAAAAGGAGATATAGAATATTTTAACAGTATTGATTGCACAGTAAAACTTATTGCAAAAGGAAAAAAATCAGAAAATAGATATTGTGCTTCTGTAGAGCCAGTACTTTTTAAAAATGACAGAATAGAAGCAGCAGTACCTCAAAATTTTAATATAGGAACTATTTGTGGAAAAACTATAGGAGAATTAAAATTTTATGGACAGGGAGCAGGTAAACTGCCAACTGGAAATGCAATAGTACAGGATATAATTGATATTATGGAAGCTAAAGGAAATTTAATTGAAAGAAAATTTGAGAAAAATTTAATAAAAGACAGTTCCCTAATATCAGGAAAATATTATATAAGAATCAATGATAAAGAATTTGAAAAAGATAATTCTAATATTATTGAAAAAAAATTAGAATACTCAGGAAATACTATCTATATAACTAAAGAAATAGATTGCAGGACTATGAAACAAGCAGCAGAAAAATATCTAAAAAAAGATATATTTTATGCTAGATTTGAGAACTAGAAATTAAAGGAGATTAAAATGATAAAAGTAGCAAAATTTGGAGGTTCATCACTGGCTGATGCCGAGCAATTTAAAAAAGTGAAAAAAATAATAGAAAATGATGAAAATAGAAGAATTGTAGTGGTTTCAGCTGCTGGAAAAAGATTTAAGGAAGATAATAAAATAACAGATTTATTATATCTCTGCTATGCTCATATAAAATATTCAGTTTCTTATGAAAGTATGTTTTCTATAATAGAAAAAAGATATTTAGAGATAAGAGATCAATTAGGGTTAAAATGCAATCTCGAGAGTGAATTCAGAGTAATAAAAAGTAGAATGAAAAAAGGTATGAACAGGGATTATTTAGTGAGTAGGGGAGAATATCTTGCTGGAATGTTAATGGCAGAATATTTAGGATATGAATTCATAGATGCTGAAAATGTAATATTTTTTGATTATAACGGTAAAGTAGATATTGAAAAAACAAGAGAAGCAGTTGAAAAAGCAGTAGAAAGAAATCCCAAAGGAGTTATTCCTGGATTTTATGGAACATTGCCAAATGGAGAGATTAAACTTTTTTCCAGAGGAGGTTCAGATATAACAGGAGCAATAGTTTCAGATTGTATAAAAGCTGCTGTTTATGAAAACTGGACTGATGTATCTGGAATATTAATGGCAGATCCAAACATAGTTAAAGACCCTAAGAGGATAGAAATAATAACATACAGTGAATTGAGAGAGCTTTCATATATGGGAGCTAATGTGCTTCATACTGATGCAGTAGCACCAGCAAAAAAAGCTAATATTCCTATCAACATAAGAAATACAAATGCTCCAGAAAATCCTGGAACTATAATAGTTGATGAAAATAATGAGCTGTTGAAAAATGCTAAAAATTATTTTATAACTGGAATAGCAGGAAAAAAAGATTTCTCTGTCATATCAATATATAAAGATCATATGTCAGGGGAGATAGGGGCTATAAGAAAGGTTTTGGAAATATTTGAAAAATATAAAGTGAGTATAGAACACATTCCTACTGGAATAGATACTTTTTCTATAGTAGTAGCTACTGAAAATATAAATAAATATCTTTATGAAATAGTAGCAGATATTAAAAGAGAATGTGAGCCTTCAGAAGTAAAGGTGATAGATAATATAAGCCTCATAGCTACTGTAGGACGTAATATGGCTGACAGACCTGGAATGTCTGGAAAGCTTTTTGCTGCCATAGGACATAGTGGAGTAAATATAAGAATGATATCTCAGGGATCAGATGAAATAAATATTATAGTTGGTGTTGAAAATGAAGATTTTGAAAAAGCCATAAATGTAATATATAATAATTTTGTTATTTAAGGAGAGATAAAATGAGAAAATATAATGTAGGAATATTGGGAGCTACTGGAGCAGTAGGAAAAGAGATGTTAAAAGTATTAGAGGAAAGGAATTTTCCAGTAGAAAATATAAGGCTTTTTGCCAGCAGCAGAAGTGTTGGTAAAAAGATGCTTTTTAAAGGTAAAGAATATGAAATAGAGGAAGCTAAAAAAGGAATTTATAAAGGAATAGATATATTGTTAGGAGCAGTAGAAAATGAACAGGCTAAGGAATTTATTCCATCTGCAATAGAAAATGGTGCAATAGTAATAGATAACAGCAGTGCCTATAGAATGGCAGATGATGTACCACTTATAGTTCCAGAAGTAAATCCAGAGGCTGTAGAAACTCATAAAGGGCTCATTGCCAATCCAAATTGTGCAACTATAATAGGACTCGTAGCAGTAAATGAACTTAATAAATATTCTGAAGTAGAAAGAATGATAGTATCCACTTACCAAGCTGTATCTGGTGCTGGAAGTGGAGGTATAAGTGAATTGGACGCAGAAATAAAAGCTATAGCAGAGGGAAAGGGTTTTGCTATGAAAATATTCCCTTATCAAATAGCATATAATTTAATACCTCAGATAGGTGGATTTGATGAAAAAGGATACAGTTCAGAAGAAATGAAATTTCAGAATGAAGGAAGAAAAATATTGAATAATCCTAAGTTAAAAGTTAACTGTACATGTATTAGAGTTCCAGTGTACAGAAGTCATTCTGAATCTATAACTATTGAATTTAAAGATAGAATAGATGCAGAAAAAGCAAGAGAAATATTGAGTAAAGCAGAAGGGGTAAAATTAGTAGATGATCCTCAAAATAAAAAATATCCTATGCCTTTAGATACAAGTGATCAAGATTTAGTGTATGTTGGAAGAATAAGAGAAGATATAAGTAATGATGAAGGAAAAGGATTAACTCTTTGGTGTTGTGGAGATCAGGTGCGTAAAGGAGCAGCAACTAATGCAGTTCAAATTGCAGAACTGCTTATTAAAAAAGAAATGATATAGAATAAAATTAGAATATCTGTAGAAATGTTGATAAAAAGACAAGATACAGATATTTTATTTTTTACTTCTAAATTAAAAGTCCGATAATCAATAGGATAAAAAATAAATTTTTATAGTAAAAGAACTAACATTTTTCAGCTTTAATTTCAATAAGATTTTATTGTTTTTATGATTTTTCTATAATATAATTTAATTGTAATATGAGGAGGCTGAATAAAAATGGCACTAGAAAAAATAGTTATGCTTGGTGACAGCATCATAGACTGGAATCACAGCAGTAAATATATAAATTATGGACATGCAGGATTTAAAACAAGAGATGTATTATGGCTTTTGGAAGAAAAATCTGAAATAAAAGGAGATATTGGAATACTTTTAGTTGGAGTAAATGATATTTTATGTGGCTTTAAAGAAGAATATACTTTAGAATATTATAATAAAACTGTAGAATTGCTTAAGCAAAGATTTAAGAAGCTTATATTATTAAGTATGCTTCCAAGTGATACCCCAAGAATAAATATAAAATCTAAAATGTTAAATATTAAATTAAAAAATCTATACAATGAAGATTTTTTGATATTTATAATTTATTTTTAGATGGAGGTGAATTGCTGGCAGATAAATATACAGTAGATGGGATACATTTAAATAATGATGGATATGATATTTTTAATAAAGCTTTAAATGAAATTGTAGAAAAAGTAAAACATAAAGGAAAAGGATATCCAGACAGAGAAACTGCTGAAAGAGAACTAGAAGAAGCAGGAAAACTTAATCCGGGTCAATGGATAACTCATTCTAAATATGCAGCTCTTGCATGTGAAAAAATTGCAGAGTGCTGTCCTCATATGGATAGTGAAAAAGCTTATGTGGTAGGACTGCTTCATGATATAGGAAGAAGAGTAGGAATAGTACAGGAAAGGCATATGCTGGAAGGATATAAATATTGCATGTCTAAAGGGTGGAAGGAAGTTGCTCAGATATGTATAACACATTCTTTTATGCTGAAAGATATAACTACTTCTATTGGAAAGTGGGATATTTCTAAAGAAGACTATGAATTTATGAAAAGATTTATAGAAGATGTTGTCTATGATGACTATGACAAATTAGTCCAAATGTGTGACAGTTTAGCTCTACCAAGTGGATTTTGCTTTCTTGAAAAAAGGTTTGTAGATGTAGCAATGAGGTATGGAGTAAATGAATATACTACTAAAAGATGGGGAGCAATCTATGATATCAAAAAATATTTTGAAAAGATAGCTGGTAAATCTATAGAGGAAATATTGGAAATTTCATAAAATCTAGAAATTTATTTATTATTTAATGATTAATAAAAAATTATCTGTAGAAATAGAGTGGAATTTATTGAATAAAATTTTGAAATATATATTTAATTTTTAGTTATAATAATGTTATAATCATCTCTTTTGTAGAAATATAAAAAAGATCAAAGGAAAGAAATCTCTCTTCTCCTCTGATCTTTTTATTTTATTGTTGCTTTTCAATTTTATACAGCAAAGAATATAAAAGTGGAACAACAAACAGTGTCAACATTGTTGAAGCTGTAAGTCCAAAAACTATTGTTATAGCCATATCTCCATATAGTGGGTCAAAGATAAGAGGCAGCATTCCAAAAATTGTTGTAACTGACGCCATAGAAACTGGTCTTATCCGACTTATAGCTGAATCAATAATGGCAGTATAGGGATCTTTTTATCTACATTTATCTCATATTTTATTTCATCTATAAGCACTATAGAGTTTTTTATCATCATACCACTAAGGCTTATAGCTCCTATGATAGACATGAATCCAAAAGATCTTCCTGTGAGAAATAATCCAGGTGCTATACCTATAAATGACAGAGGAAGTATAGCAAAAATTATAAGTGGATCTTTCAAAGTTGCGAATAAAAACACACATATTGTGAACATGATTGTTCCTTGTAGTGGAAGTGTAGAAAATACTGCAGCTACGTTTTTGTTCTGCTCATAATATTCTCCACCCCATTCAATTTTATAATTATCTGGTAGAGATAATTTATTTACCTCTTTTTCAACTGCTTTTCTAATGCTCTCAGCAGTAACACCACCAGAAATATCACACTGAACCTTTATGGCTCTTATTCTATTTCTTCTCCAGATTTCAGGGTCTTCCCATTTTAAACTTTCTTTTTCAATAACTCTATTTAAAGGAAGACTTTTTATTCCTAATCCCCATACTGGTGTCTGACCAATGTTATTAATTTCAAGCTGTTGTCCTCCAGATTTTTCTCTTAGAACTATCGGCATTATTTCAGTTCCCTCTTTATATTTTCCAAGGGTCATTCCTTCAGTAGCTCTATTTAATGAATTGGCAACATCTAAAGGAGAAATCAGATTTTTTCTTTCAATATTTTGTGATAATACAGGTGACCAGATTAAAACTTTATTTTTCCAATCTGTCTGTATATTTTCAGCATTTGGAATAGTTCTCATAATATTCATGACTTTTTTGACAATTCTCTTAAAACATATGGGTCTGGTCCAAGTATTCTCACTTCTACAGGATATTTTGTAGGAATACCATTTACATATTTTCTTACTTCTATTTTAGTATCAGGAATATTTTCCCTGACAAATTTCTTTATATTTTCTCCAATTCTATTTACACTTTCCAATTTATTCACTGAAATGATAAGCTGAGAAAAACTATTATTTTGCAGCTCTGGAATAGTTGCCACATAGTATCTGGAAGGAGAAGAACCAACAGCAGCTGTTACATTTATTATATCCTTATCTTTGAGTAATTCTTTTTCTACTATTTGGCTTATTTTATCTGTTTTTTCAAGTGAAGTTCCTTCAGGCAGCCATAAATTTACAACAAATCCCTTTTTATCAGAATCAGGGAAAAAGGTAATAGGCAGTCTTGTGAAAAGCAGCATAGAAAATAAAAATGCACCAATAATTATTCCTAATGAAAGGAATTTATGAGTTAAAACTTTTTCTAAAAATTTATGACACAAATCATAAAATTTTTCTTTTCTTCCATTTTTATCTTTTTCTTTATCCAGTTTTAAAAAGATATCACAGAATACAGGTATTTGAGTCAATGCCAATACCCAGCTCAATCCTAAGGATACAGCCATTATCCAGAAAAGAGTAGAGATATATTCTCCTGCATCAGTTGGCATCAAATACATAGGAAGAAATGCTATTACAGCAATAGCAGTGGCTCCAAGCAGAGGAACAGCAGTTTTTTTAACTGGTTTAGTCAATGCATCATATCTATTTTCACCTTTTTCCAGACTGGTAAGTGTTCCATCAACTACGACTATTGCATTATCAACAAGCATTCCCATGGCAATGATAAAAGAACCAAGAGAAACTCTCTGCATATCCATTTTAACAGCAAGCATATATATCAAAGTTCCCAGTATGGAAAGAATAAGTCCACTTCCTATTATAAGTCCACTTCTCATACCCATTGTAAATAATAAAACTCCAACAACTACTACTACTGAGGCAACAAGATTGTTGACAAATTGTCCAATAGCATTTGTAACAAGTTCTGGCTGATAATATACTTTTTCAATTTCTATACCTACAGGAAGATTTTTCTTTATTTCATTGAGTTTTTTATCAATGGCTTTACCAGTATCTATGACATTAGTTCCGACTTCTGGTGAAAGCATAAGTCCCATGGCATCTTTCATATTATATCTCATTTTACTTTTTACAGGAGTTGAAAAAGATTTTTTTACAACAGCAATATCTTTTAAAAGAACTGTTTCTTCTCCACCCCTTAAATTATCTTTAGAAAAAACAACTAGATTTTCTATATCTTCCAAACTATTGAAAGCTTCATTGATATCTACTCTTATTTTCATATCTCCATGTTCTATTGAGTTGCTGTAAGCTGGAAGATTTTGTGAAATAAAAGAAGCAAGTATAAGCTTTTCATTTATTCCAAGAGCATTAATTTTTTCTCTATCAATAACTACTTCAACAGCAGAATCAACTTTTCCATAAATTGTAGTCTTTGATACCCCTGGAATAGAATGAAGCTCTCTTTTTATATATTTTACATACCTATTTAATTCTTCTTTAGAATATCCTTCACTTGTAACAGCAAAAAACATTCCATAGACATCTCCATAATCATCTAAGACAATGGAAGGAATAACACCACTAGGAAGATTTTTTTGTGCATCATTTATTTTTTTTCTGACATTATCCCAGTACTGGTCTATTACCTCTGCCTTTAATGCTTCATTTAATTTTATTTTAACTTCTGAATAGCCAGCTTTAGAAACACTTTCAATATATTCTACATTTTCAATTTGTTGAAGTGCACTTTCTATTTCATCTGTCACCTGCAATTCAACTTGGTGTGGATCAGCTCCTGGATATAAAGTTACTACAATAGCTTCTTTTACTCTGAATTCAGGATCTTCTAATTTTCCAAGTTTCATATAAGAAAAAATTCCACCTACTATAATGACAAATGTCAGAAAAAGTGTAACTGTTCTATTTTTTATCGAGTAATCGATTATATTCATATGCTCCACCTCTTATAAGACATTTCCCACATTAGTTTCACTTTCTTCAGGAATAAGTTTTACCTTTTCTCCATCTATGATAGTATTAACTCCAGCAGTAATAACTTTTTCATTTTTATTCAACCCCTCTAAAATCACTATATTTCCATCAGGGTAAAGATTTCCAATTTTAACTTCTCTTGTTTTTGCAACACCATTATCATAGATATATACTTTACTTCCATTATCTTCAAAAAGAGCAGAGGCTGGAATAATAATTGGTGATGAGTCATCTCTTTTTACAGAGGCTATAACTTTTCCACTCATTCCCATATTGATATCTTTTCCATCAAGTAGTTCAAAAGTTGCTGGATAAGTTAATTTTGAAAATTCAGGATTTTTTCCAATTTCTTTAAGCTTTAACTCATATTTCTTTTCTGTGTTGTCGTTTAAAACAAAAATAAATGATACAGCATTTTTTAAAATATCAATATCTTTGCTGGCAATACTGATTGTTACTTCTGGATTTACATCTGCTGAAAGAGAAACTATAGGTGTTCCAGCATTTACAACAGTTCCTGCATCAACAAATTTTTTAGAAATATATCCTGAATATGGAGCTTTAAGCTCAGTATCTTTTAATTTGTTTCGAGCATTTTCCACTCCCTGTTGTGCTTCTTTTAAAAGAGAAACAGCAGCTTTTTTTTGAGCTGTTATTATATCAAAATTCTTTTTTGTCATAGCATCAGCTTTGTAAAGTTTTTCAGCTCTGTTATATTGAAGAACTGCATTATCAGCAGAAGCTTTAGAAGCTTCATATTTTTTCTTATAAACTTCCAGATTTATTTCATAATCTCTGCTGTCCATTTTAGCTAATATTTCATCTTTTTTTATTGTTTGTCCCTGGGTAAGATTCATACTTTCTATTGGTCCTGCTATCTTAAAAGATAAAATTGTTTCTTTGCTTGGTGTAGTTATTCCAGAAAAAGAAAAATATTCAATAGAATCAGAATTTTTATTTCTATAACTTTTACAGGACGAATTATTTTTTCCACTTCTTTCTGTTTTCCACATGAAGAAATTAACAAGATAGAAGCAGTAATTAAAATCAATGATTTTATTCTTCTATTTTTCATATACCTTTTCTCCTTTTGTAAATATAGATTTTCCCATAAGCATATTAAGAGAAGATAAAGAAATCTGATATTTATATTCAGCTTTTTCTTTTATACTTAAAGCCTGTTCATAGTCAGCCAAAGCTTTTATATATTCCCAGTTATCAATAGCTCCTACTTCTTTTTCAGCTTTTTTCTGTTCAAATCTTCCTTTATTTACAATATAATTTTTTGAAGCTATATCTCTTTCTTCTTTAGAACTTTCTAAAACATTATATGCATTTACCGTTTCAAAAATAACTTTCATTATTTCCTGTTCTTTTTTGATGAAGGCAATTTCTTGATTTTTTCTGGCTTTTTTATATTCGTTTATATTTTGAAAACCATTAAATATAGAAAAAAATCCTCCAAGAGTACCCATAAAAAAATCAGGGTCAGCAAGAGCTTCATTACTTGTATTTATATATCCACCAGTCAAAACTATTCTTGGAAGAAAATTTGTAATTGCTATTTTTACAGCATCTCCATTCATATCAGTAGCAGTATCCCTTATTTTTATAAAGTCACTATTTTTTAATGACTCATAAACAGCCTCTTCCATAGAAATATTATCTTCAATGAAAGGAGTTGGCTTTTCCAAGTGAATATCTAAAAATGGATATAAATCAAGATTATTCATCAAAGAAATTTTAGCATTTTGAAGATCACGCTCGTTTTGTTTCAAAGCATGTTCTTTCATTTTTACCATCTGTTCTGTTCCTTCATACTCCCACTTTAAAATGCTTTCGGTTTCTAATGCAACTTTTGCATTTTTATTTAATTCTTGAGCAGAAGCCAATTCTTTAGACAAATACTCTCTTTCAGATTCCAAAGCAAGAATATAGTAATATTCACCAATAGTCTGGAGCTTAATCATTTTTTCTGTAAGATCTCTAGTAAGTGCAGATATATTTTCTCCCTTTTGTCTAGCACTGTATAAGAACCACGTAGATGGGACAAAAATAGGTATTTGTGCATTTACATTGAAAAAAGAAAAACTTTTATCAAGAAGCCTTCCTTCTAATGTAGCTGGAAATCCAGGCAAAGCAGGAATTCCTGTGTCTAAAGCTTCACCCATAACTTTGCTGTTCAGCATAGTATAACTATACCCTAATGAAATTTTTGGAAGAAAATTACCAAAAGCTATTCTTTTATCCAGTTTTGCTATTTCCTCTTCAATACTCTTTACTTTTAAATCAAGGTTTCTGTCTACACTTATTTTTAAAGCTGCTTCTAAAGTAAGTGTGTTATTATATTGTTTTATATATTCTTTGCTTTCTTTCTCTTTTAATGAAAGATCATCGAATAATTTAGTATTTTTATCAGAGGTATTAAGAGTAGAACAACCTGCTATTAAAATAGAGTAAACTACTAAGATTAAATTTTTCAATTTTACCTCCCCTATGTTATTTAACCGTTTTTTATATTCTATTACAACAATAGATTTTTTACCACTATTATTTTCATTTGAATACGCTTATAATAATATACTACTGTTATCATCATATTTCCTTTTAATGTTTTTTATAATCAGAAATATAAAAAAAGACAAAGTTAATTACTCTGCCTTTTATATTTTACTTTTTATCATCATCTTTTTTTATTTCGCCTTCTTTAAAAGAAGCAGTACCTAAAAGTTTTCCATTTTCATAGAACATACTCCAGTCACCATTGAGCTGTCCTTCTTTAAAATTTCCCACAGCATTGATTATTCCATTTTCATAGTATCTTACATATTTCCCATTTTTTACATGAAGTTTGTATTCTTCTTTTATTTTTACTTCTCCGTTTTCATAATAATAAATAGCTTCTCCATCAAGAAGTCCATTACAAAAATTTTCACTTACTTCTATTTCACCATTTTCAAAATATGTTTCATATTTTCCATGAAGGAGATTATTTTTAAATGAAGCTAATTCTTTTATTGCACCATTGGGATAATAAGTCATTTTATTTCCATTCAATTTACCATTTTTAAAAAATCCTCTTGTTTTTACAGAACCATCTTCATAATATTTAACCCATTCTCCAGCCATTCTATCATTTAAAAATCCCATATATTCTTTCATTTGACCATTTTCATAATATTGAATAGAATCACCAGAAATATGCCCAGCTTTAAAATCAATAGATTCTTTTACTTGACCGTTTTCGTAAAATTTTATTTCAGTTCCTTCTTTAAGCCCATTTATATAAGGTTCTATTGTTTTAATTTCACCATTGGGATATCTGTATATAAAATTTCCAGAGAAAGGATCATTTTCGCCTAAGACATAAGCTAGTCCATCTATTAATTGTTTCTGGTAAAATTCCACTTCCCTAGTTTTTTCCATTTGAATCCTCCTGCACAAAACTATATTTCATCAATTTTTTATTTTTCAATTATTTCTTTTTCTTCATTATCCTCTTCATCTAGTTTTTTTAAAAACCATTTTTTCACTTTAATTATTACAACTAATAAAATGAAATAGTGAATATATTTTAGTTCTTCAAAAGTTTTTCCCAGCATTTTGTCACATATGAATATTAAAGCTATCCACAATGCAAGGACAACTAAAAGTAACCCAACAAATTTTCCCCAGATTTTCCAAAAGTTTTTTCTTTCCTCCATAAATATAATGCTCCTCAATATATTCAATTTATATTCTATTATAGCATAAAAACACTTTTAAAACTACATTATGAAAACAAAAAACTTATAAAATATCTATATTACAAAAGAAGTTCATATAATTTAAACCATTTCAGCCAAGGTATATTAAGGTCTAAATCTATTGTATCAATATACTCATATCCTAATTTTTCATATAGAGATATAGCAGGTGTATTTTGAACGGCAACATCTAAACGAATAGACTTCATTCCATTTTCTTTTCCAAATTTCTCTGCAAATTTCATAAGAGAAAATCCCACATTATTTTTCATAAACTTTGGGTGAACAGCAAAAGTTCTTATAACTAATATATTTTCATAATTGTTTTCAGTTTTCCAAATGGCTTTGTCATAAGCTTTTTCAGGTTCATGGCTCAATATAATAGTTCCTGCAATTTCCTTATTTATATCAATTACATATAAATTTTCACTTTTGATTCCTTCAGCTGCATTTTCTCTGATTGGGTATAACCCTTTTCTCCAACCAGGATAATTAATATTTTGTTCCAGATAATCATTCAAAGAATCATATAGTTTTTCCAATTCATCTAAATCATTCATAGTTCCTTTTCTGATAACATATTTACGCATCGTTTCCCCCTAAATACATATTTAATGATAATTTTACAGGAAAATTTATTTATCTGCAACTAAAAGGAAATTTAAGTGAAGAACATAGATCCTAAAAAGCTAAAATAATTTGATATAATTTATTATGCACTCATTATATTAAATTAATAAAAGTTTAAAACCTTAAATAAATTATAAGATATGGTAATTTTGAACATTTGTGACAAGGGACAAAAAATTGCAAAAATAATGAAGAATAAAGTCCTTTTAAATGTAAATTTTTTAGAATAATATTATATTAAGATATACAGAAAGGAGACTATATGTTTATAGATAATAAAAAAATTATATTATTAAATCATTTAAACGAGGATATAGAAAAAGTCTCTGAAATTCTAGGCATATCTGAAAGAACCATCAGATATCGTATAGAAGATTTGAACGAATTTTTTATTGATGAAAAAATTGATTACAAAATAATTATAGAAAACAGGATAATAAAAGGGTTTGGAAATCTTGAAGAAGTGATAAAAGAGCTTGAAGATAAAAATTATAATTTCTCAAAATCAGAAAGACTAGAAATAATATTTTTATTTTTGTTAATTTCAAGTGATGGATGCAAAGCAGATGAAATATGTAGTTTAGTTGATATAAGCAGAAGTACATTTAAAATTGATATGAGATTTATAAGACAAGAATTTGAAAAGAAAGAATTAAAAGTAATTTCTAAGGCTAATAAAGGTCTTATAATTTTAGGAAATGAAATTATTATTAGAAAACTTCTATTAGAAAAACTAAAAAAGATTTTTGAAATAGAAAATAAAAAATTAAAATTTTTTGAAAAAATAAGCAGTTATGAAGTCAATATAATAAAAAATTATATAAGTCCACATAATATTCAAACAGTAACACAATATCTGGAAAAATTAAAGATAGTTTTAAATAAAAAAATTTCAGATGAAGCTTACCAAATTCTTATGATTTATCTCCTTATAGTAATTAAAAGGTTAAAAAATAACTTAACATTAGAAAAAAAATTACAGAATCAAGAATTTATAAAATCAACCTATGATTTTGAAATTGTAAAAAGTAATATTTTTATTTTAGAAAATAATGAAAATATTAAAATGAATGAATTAGAAATTATTAAAATAACAGAATTTCTTTTAGGAGCACATACTTATAATTTTAAATATTCTTTTTATGAAAACTGGATTTATATTGAAAAAATGGCAGATGATCTCATTAAAAAAGTAAGTGAAAAAATTAATTTGAACATATTAAAAGACAGTACTTTAAGAGATGGATTGATAAATCACCTTATACCTACAATATACAGATTAAAAAATGATATAGAGCTTGAAAATTCAATTCACAGGGAAATCATAGAACAATATCCTGTTCTCTATAGTGAAGTAAAGACAGCATTAAAAAAAATAGAAGATTTTATAGGGAAGGAATTTTCTGAAAATGAAACATCATTTTTTGTAGTTCATTTTGTACTTTCTATAAAAAGAATGGCTGAAAAATTAGAAGAGAAGAAAAAAATTTTAATAGTATGTGGATTAGGATATGGAACTTCTAATCTCTTAAAACAAGAAATGGAAGAACTTTTTGATGTTGAAATAAAAGATCTAGTTCCTTTAAATAATTTGAAAAATATTGATATAAGTGAAATTGATTTTATAATCACTACGACAGATATAAAAAATTAGAAGTAAATATACCGATAGTTAAGGTAAATTCAATTCTTACAAAAGAAAATATAACTGACTTATTAACAGTTGGAATAAAAAATCGAAAAAGCAGAATAAATATTCCAGAAATAATGGAAATAATTAAGAAATATTCCAGTATAGAGAACGAGGAAGAATTAGAAAAAATATTAGCAGATTATTTTAAAAATATTGAAAATAAAGAGATAGAAAAATTTATAGAACTATCATTAAAAGATATTCTTCCTTTAAAAAACATAAAAATAATGAAAAATGCAAAAACATGGGAAAAAGCTATATTCCAAGCAGGAAAAATACTTTATGACAATGGTTATATAAAAAAGAACTATATTTTTGAAATGATAGAGAAAATAAAAGAACTTGGTTTATATATGATGATTGGAGAAGCTATAATTCTACCTCACGCAGATATTGGAGAAAATGTTATTAAAACAGGAATTAGTTATCTGCAATTAATAGAACCTGTAAAAATTGAAGATGATATAGAAATAAAACATATTTTTGCACTGGCAAGCTGTGATAAAAATGAACATATAAAAGGTCTGCTTGAATTAAAGAAGAATATAGATGAAAATAATCTAAAAGAAATTTTAGAAAAATGTAGTACATCAGAAGAAATTTTTAACATAATTGAAAATATTAGCAAATAATTTTAAGGAGGATGATTTTATGAAATTACAAACTGAAAGAGAGAAAGTTGTAAAATATTTAAATCTTTTAATTGAAAAAGGATTAACAAAAGGAACTGGGGGAAATATATCTATTTACAATGAAAAAGAAAATCTAGTAGCAATATCTCCAAGCAGTGTTCCTTATGATATTTTAAAACCTGAAGATATTATGGTTGTAGATTTAGATGGGAAAGTAGTAGATGGAAATCCTATGTATGTGCCTTCTTCAGAAACAGGAATGCATTTAAAAGTATACAAGGGAAGAGAAGATATTAAAGCTCTTGTCCATACTCATGCAATGTACTGTACAACAATTTCATGTTTAAGAGAACCATTAAAAGCTGTTGATTATATGCTGGCAATAACAGGAACTAATGAGGTGAAATGTGCAGAATATGCAATGTTTGGAACCCCAGAATTAGCAGAAAATGCCTTTGAAGCTATGAGAGGAGCAAAGGCTTGTTTATTAGCAAATCATGGGGTTAATGTAGGAGCAATAGATATAGAAAATGCTTTTGCAATAACAGAATATGTAGAATTTTGTGCAGAACTTTATGTAAAAGCCAGAAGCATAGGTAATCCAGTAATACTTTCTAAGGAAGAGATAGATAGGCATATTGCCAAATTTGGTTCATACTGCAAACTATAATTCTAATCTATAAAGGGAGAAATAATGTTTGAAAAAAAATACATATTCAGATTAAATGAAAAACTTACAAGAGATGAAGTGTTAGAAACTGTTGGAAATAAATTTTATCATGATGGAATTGTAACAACAGGTTTTGTAAAAGCAATACAGCAGAGAGAAAAAGATTTTCCAACAGGAATGATTTTAGAAAAAGGCACTAATATAGCTATTTCACACACAGATGATAAATATGTAATAAAAGATAGAATAGCAATAATTATAGCTGATAATCCTGTTATTTTTAAAAGTATAGAAAATGGAAAAAATGATATAAAGTGTAATATATTTTTTGTAATGGCATTAACTAAAGAAAATAAAAACGAAATATTATCAGCTATGGCTGATTTATTTGAAAATTATGAAGATATCCTGAAAAAATTTCCTTTAATGACAGATGAAGAAATATTGGATATTCTTTTATGAGGAGGCAAGATGGGAATATTTAGCAAGTTTTTAAAAAATGATAAAGTAGAAAAAGTAGAGGCAAGAGAAGAAAAAACTGAAATAAAAATAAGCACAGGGAATAAAAAATATAAAACAATTATTGCGTGTGGAAGTGGGATAGCTACTTCAACAATGGCTAGAAGCAAAATAGAAAAAGGACTTGAAGAGAGAGGGATTCTTTTAGATGTTACTCAATGTAAAATAGGTGAACTTGAAGGAATGGCAAAAACTTTAAAACCTGACTTTGTAGTACATACAGTAGTTTTACCAAAAGATCAGAAATTTGATTGCCCTGTTTTTCAGGAGTACCATTTTTAACTGGTGTTGGAATGAAAAAAACTTTAGATGAAATTGTTGAAGCTATAAAAAATAAATATAAAATGAGGAGGGATTTATGAATATAATACAAGCATTGCTTGATATGGGAGCAGTTGTTGTTTTACCAATAATCATTTTTATTTTAGGATTGATATTTAGGTTAAAGCCAAAAGAAGCTTTCAAATCTGGGTTGACTATTGGAATTGGCTTTATAGGAATAAATCTTATTATAGGAATGATGGTTTCTAACTTGGGAACTGCAACACAGAAAATGTCTGAAAATTTTAATCTTAATCTGACTACAATGGATGTAGGATGGCCTGTTGAAGCAGCTATGTCCTTTGCAACTCCTCTTGTTGTATGGATATTTATACTTGCAATAGGAATAAATTTTATTATGCTTGCTTTAAATTGGACAAATGTAATGAATGTAGATCTTTGGAATTTCTGGCATTTTATATTCACAGGTGCATTAGTATACTATAGTACAGGTTCTTTTGTTCTTGCAATGATAGCCTCTGCAATAACTATTATAATAATTTTAAAGCTGGCAGACTGGGCAGCTCCAATAATAAGTAAATATTTTGGTATGGAGGGAGTAACATTTGCCCATGTCGAGACAATAAACTGGCTTCCAGTAGGATATGCAATTAATAAATTAATAGATATGATACCAGTTATCAAAGATATAAAAATGGAATTAAAAGAAAAGGATAATACTAGTTCATTGATGTCTATATTTGGAGACCCTGCTATAATGGGATTGATATTAGGGTTATAATCGGATGTTTAGCAGGGTATAACTGGCAGGCAGTTCTTCTTTTAGGAATAAATCTAGCAGCTGTTTTATTCTTAATGCCTAGAATGACTAAGCTTTTAATGGAAGGATTAATTCCATTATCAGAAGCAGCTCAAGAATTTATGAGCAGCAGATTTCCAGGAAGAAAAGTATATATAGGTCTTGATGGAGCAATAGCAATAGGAGATCCAACAATTATGTCAGTAGGTGTTATGATGGTTCCTATGTCACTTCTTTTAGCAGTAATACTTCCAGGAAATACAATGCTTCCATTTGCAGATATAGGTATTATTCCAATTCTTTTAACATGGGCAATAATTCCAGCAAAAGGAAATATATTCAGAGCATTTATTTCTTCTATGATTATAATGTCTTTGATACTTCTTATTGGTTCATCAATGGCACCTCTTTTAACTAGAGTGGCAGGGGAAGTTGGTTTTGATATACCAAAAGGTGTAGGAAGTGTATCTTCAGTTGATGCTGGTTCACATGTGATTTCATATATTATGTGGAAAGTATTTGGAATATTTAAGTAAGAGAAAAGTATTTTTATTGGGAGAGCTGACTTGGATTTTTCATGTCAGCTTTTTTATATAGAAATATTTTAAAGTCGATACAATAAAGAAATTGTGAAACAGCACGCTATGAATGTTACATATATAAAATATAAAAAGAGGCTGTGGAAATCAGTAAAATAAATTACTGGTTTCCAACAGCCTTTAATTTTATTATAAGTATGCAATCATAAGTCTTACTGTTTCAACTACACCATCAATATGAGTTCTCTCATAATGGTGAGAAGCATCTACACTTGGACCGATGCAACCACATTTGAAGTCAAAACCTTGAAGCACTGCAGCACTGGCATCAGAACCATATCTATTATATACATCAACTGTATAATTGATATCCATTTCTTCAGCAGCTCTCATAAGTCCTTTTCTCACTTCTATGTCATATGGAGTTTTATTATCTTTAGCAGCAATGCTGACTTTTCTTTCATCTCCAAGAGCGTCTGCTCCAACTAAACCAATATCCAAAGCTATGAATTCATCAAGGTCCTCTGGAATAACAGATACTCCATGACCAATTTCTTCATAGTTAGAAAAATAGATATAAAGATCAGATTTTGGTTTTAGATTATAATCATTAAGAAATTTTATATATCCCAAGATTTGAGCTACACATAATTTATCATCAAGATATCTAGATTTTATGTAACCATTTTCAGTGATTCTAGTACGAGTTTCATAAGAAACAAAATCTCCCACTCTAATTCCTAATTTTTCTGTATCTTCTGCTGTATGAACATCTTCATCTAATCTAACTTCCATAGTTTCAGCAGTTCTAGGCATTTCTCTAGCTACATCTCCATAAATGTGTACAGAACATTTTGTAGGGAGCAAAGTTCCTTCATATTCTCTTCCGTCTAGTGTATGTACAGTAAGATTTTCACCTTCTACTCCAGCCCAAGGACAACCTCCAACATTAATTAGTTCTAGCCTTCCATTAGGTTTTATCTTTTTTACTACTGCACCTAGAGTATCAAGGTGAGCAGAAATCATTTTTTTATAGTTTCTGTTTTCTCCTTCGATGAAAGCAATGATAGCTCTTTTTTTTGTCATTTTGAAAGGGACATTAAGAGCATTAAGTTCTTCTCCCACTCTGTTCATAGCAGCATCTGTGAAACCAACAGGACTTGGAATACCAAGAAGTTCAACTGTTGTTTCTAAGATGTAATCTAAATCAATATTCATTTGAAATCACTCCTTAAATGTATTGTTGAAATTTTGTTATTTTACTTCTACTACATCTAGATTATATAAATTATGCATTGTAGTTGGATCATATTTAAATCCTTTAATTCTCTTATTAATTCCTATATTTTCATTTTTGTATAGAAGAACAATTAATGGAGATTCTTCCTGTAATATCATTTGAGCATTTTTATAATGAATTTTTCTTACTTCTGGATCAGAAGTTGCACGAGCAAGTTCTACTTCCTTATCAAATTCTTTGTTAGTATAGAAAGCTCTGTTTCCAGCTCCACCATGTGAACTGCTGTGAAGAAGTGGATAAAGAACGATATCAGCATCAGAAGTTCCAGATACCCAACCACCTATGAAAGCAGTATGTTCACCTTGAGCAGTTCTTTGCAGATAAGCTCCCCATTCAAGAGTTTCTATTTCCATATCTATTCCAACTTCTTTAAAGTTAGCCTGAACTATTTGAGCTAGCTGTAATCTTACAGCATTGTCATTTACATATAATTTAAAGTTTGGATTAGTAACACCAGATTTTTTTATAAGCTCTTTAGCTTTTTCTGGGTTATATTCAAATCCAGGAACCTCACTTGAATAACCAAAAACATTTGGATTAACTATAGTAGTAGCAGGTGTAGCTTTTCCCATAAATACAGAGTCAGCCATACTTTGTTTATCAAGTGCATAATTTAAAGCAACTCTGAAATCTTTGTTGTTAAAAGGAGCTTTAGTTGTATTTAAAGTTATATATTCTGTTGATGTAGTTGGAGCAGAAATAAGCTCAAGCTTTTTATTATTTTCGATAACTCCAGTGTCTACAGGAGCTATAGAATAAGCAATATCAACTTCTCCAGTTTCAAGAGCTGCAAGTCTGCTACTATTTTCAGTTATAGCTCTTATTACAAGTTTGTCTATTTTAGGTCTTCCTTCAAAATAGTCATCAAAGGCTACAAATTCAATTTTTTCTCCATCTCCCCAGCTTACAAATTTGTAAGGTCCAGTTCCCATAGGTTCAGTAGCAATCATATCATTTTTAGCTTTTGTATCTTTTTCACTTAGTATAGCTGTTAATGGGTGAGCTAGACTAAATAATAACGGTGCTGAACTATTTTTTAGAGTAAGTTTAATAGTTGAATCATCTATAATATCTATTTTATCAATAATTTCAACCATGATTCTGCTGGCAGGCTTTTCAAGCATTCTATTAAGACTGAAAACCACATCATTGATAGTCATAGTATCTCCATTATGGAATTTTACATTTTTCTTGATTTTGATAATAAGTTCTGTAGGAGAAGCATATTCATATGATTCAGCCAGTTCAGGAACTACATTTCCTTTTTCATCAACTCTTAAAAGAGTGTTAAAAATTTGTTCTGTAACAGCAAGAGCAGGGATTTCATTGTACATATAAGGGTCAAGACTTTTTGGTTTAGATCCTTGTGAAACTACCACTACTTTTTCTTTTGGTGCATCTGATTTCTTTTCTCCATCTTTAGATGAACATCCAAAAATAAGGAGAGCCATACTTAAGATTGTAATTAACTTTTTCTTCATTTTTTTCCTCCTCCGTATTTATATATAGGCATAGTAATATAAATTTGTTAGTATATATTACTCCTTTAGGCAATATTTTAAAAATATATAGAATATATGTTTATAAGTAAAAATTTATCTACTTGAAATTTTGAACAACCTAATACTTAAAAATAAAACATTTTACTTTAAAATTATGTTTAATATTTATTTTGAAGGAAAAATAGCCAGAGAATTTAAAAAAACTTTTAGTTGCTGTTCAATATTTTTATAATCCTATCTCCCAATCTTTTAATGAAATTTAGATATTTCCAAGTTGATATTTTAGAAAAGATTATTATTTTGATGTACCAGAAACTTATTAATTTAAAGACTTCTAAGTTATTATTCAATATGCTACAGCAAAGCAAAAGCTTACAACTGTACAGTATTTAAAAACTACCAAGTTACTATTCAATTTTTATTTTCCTCAACTGAAATTTCCATATTTTTTAAATTTAAAGACTTCTAAGCTATTATTCAATATTTTAAACCAGCCAAACATTTAAATATAAAATAATTTAAGAACTATTTAGTTCCTATTCAATTTAAAGAAATAAAAAAATAGTTATATTACAAAAAAATTATTGTCCAAATAAAAAAACAGCTGAAAAATATAAAATTAAATCTTAGAAATTAATTTCTAAAGTTCATTTCATTTTCAGCTGTTCTTTTATATATTATTAATTTAAATTATTTTTCATGTCATCAAATGATTCTTTGTGATGATTTGATTTCATAGTAGGAAAAGCTTTTAAAAGACGTCTTTGATCCCAATCAAGTTTTTTCATTAAATCTTCTTTCTCCTGATTTAATTTTTTTATTTTTTCATCTGTAGCTAAAAAATCACTTGTCAATTTACTTCCTATTCCATTTGAAAAATCATGTATATCAACAGCTATCTTATCTATCCTATCTAATCTGGAATTTAATTTTAAAACAGTTCTTACAGAAGCTACTAAATCTACAGTCATCATTATTATCATTATAGCTAACAAAATTTTACCAACAAAGTGTGGGATAAATTTTATAAAATCATTAACTAATGGGTGAATGATATCTACAACCAAAATACATGCTATTCCCCACATGAGAGAAAATTTAAGACATACATACCCACCAATGTTAAATGGGACATTTGAATAATCCCACCATCTGTAATGAAATATTTTCTCCAGAGCAAATCCAGTTGCTAATTCTAAGAGGGAAGTAAGTATGACTGAAGCAATAAAAAGAACAAATATATTTTTTCTTAAAGGAAATACAAATAGGATAATTATAACAACTCCAACACCATATATAGGGCAATATGGTCCATTCAAAAATCCCCTGTTAATAAATTTCCCCGTATTCAGAGCTGCATAACATACTTCCAGACACCAACCTAAAAAAGAATATATAAAAAAATAGTAAAGATATTTATACATAATTATTTCCTCCTCCATAAGATTATATATAAAGGTTCTACTAAAAAAGCAGAGTTTTTCTTTTTTATAAAAAGAAAAACTCAAGAAAATTTTATTTCTTGAGTTTTGAGAATTTATTTGATTTTTTTTAATATCTTTGCAAGCTGGTCAGGGCAAGAAGTTCCTCTTCCTCTACAATCTATACCATCTAATCTTTTAATAACCTCATCTTTTGTCATTCCTAAGATAAGATTTTGAAGTCCGTGAGTGTTTCCATCACATCCTCCTACAAACTCTATTTCAGTTATAATTCCATCTCCATCTACAGTAACACCTATTTGTTTTGCACAAGTTTTTTCAGTTGAATAGTAATGCATTTTTCCTCCTTAAATCTTCCTACTAACAATTTATATATTATTATACAAAATAATTAAAAAATTGTAAATAGCACGACTCTAACTCTCATATATATAAATTATATAATTTTTCTTTTCTGTTTTAACAAAGAAATAAGGTATAATTTAATATAATATAAAATAATATTAAAAAATAAAAGGAAATTCACTCTTTTTGTATTAATATTAATTATAATAATTTAATTGGAGGTTGAAAATATGTTTAAAAAACTTTTACTAATCCTTGCAGCTTTTTCAATAATAGGGTGTAGTCTAAGTGAAGTTGATATTTCAAAAAAACAAAAAAGAAATGGAATTGTATATATAGTAAATGAAGAAAAACCTTATTCTGGAATTATTACAGGAAAATATGAAAATGGGAAATTAAAAATAAAAGAAGCTTTTAAAGATGGAAAGTATAATGGAGAGCAATTTACATATTATGATAATGGACAGATACAGTCAAAAGCTACTTTTGAAAATGGTGTAGCTGTTGGAACTTTTTATGAGTATTATAAAAATGGAGCTGTTGCTTATACTGGAAATTTTCTTAATGGAAAAAGAGAGGGTGAATGGAACAGATATACAAATGAAAATGAGCCTATTCTTACTGAAATATATAAAGATGGAGAACTTGTAGATGTTAAACAGTACTTAGTAGATACAGACAAGTTGAAGGAAAAAATAAAAGATTTTTTTAACTAAATATAATTTAAGGAGGAATTCAAATGGAAATTTTAAGAAAGATATCAGATAAAAGTGGTGAATTCTATATTGAGAAAAGTGGAAAAAGAGTTGCAGAAATGACTTTTGTTTTTGCAGGTAAAGATATATTGATAGCTGATCATACTTGGGTAGATGACAGTCAGAAAGGGTTAGGTCTTGGAAAACAAATGTTTGACCAGCTAGTAAAGTATGCGAGAGAGCATTCAATCAAGATACTTGCTACTTGTCCATATGTTCTTCACGAATTAAAAAAACATAGAGAAGAATTACTAGACGTTATTAAATAGAAATAATTAATACAGATCTAAATATCCAGAAAGTAAGCAAATAGAAATATTTAAATAATGATAAATAGATAAAATTATTCTGGTATAAACATTAAAAAAAATTAGTTTTTCATAAAATTTTTATGTACAAATAAAAATAAAAAGGATACTATTTTTTTAGTATTTTATTTCATTAAGAAATTAAAATTCAATAAGTATCAAAAAAATAAAAAATATTTTAAAAATTTTACTTGATTTTTTTTTAATTTAGGTTTATACTCGACATAACAATAAGTTTTATGAAAGAGGAGGAAGAATATGTTTACACTTAACATAATATCATTGGTCATATATGTCATACTACTCATACACATAGTGAGTAAAATTTTATATGCAAATGATTTTGTTAAGGTTAATAAACAATATTCTGAATCTTTAAACTATATTTATATAAAGTAAAAAATAGTTTGATTAAATAATTTCTTTAATATAAGATAAAATATATTAGAGAACAGGATAGAAATTTTGCAGCCTAACAAGGCTGCTTTTTTTAACCAATTAAAATGTACGTCTACAACAAACAAAATAACTATTTTATTGGTCACTGTATACAATTTAGTTTATAATTAAATTAAAAATAAAGAGATTAAGGGGGAAACAATTATGAAAAAATTTACCGTAGCTTTATTAGGACTTTCGTTGTTACTGACATCATGTGGAGGAAACAGTGAAAAACCAGCAGCAGCAACTGAGAAAAAAGAACCTGAAGTTATTAAAATCGGAGGATTAGCTCCACTTACTGGAGGACTTGCTATATATGGTACTACAGCATCAAATGCAAGTAAATTGGCTTTTGAGGAAATCAATGCTAATGGAGGAATTCTAGGAAAAAAAGTAGAATTTATTGTCTATGATGAAAAAGGAGATTCTACAGAGGCAGTTACTGCATATAATAGATTAGTTGATGATGGAGTTGTAGCACTTATTGGTGATATTACATCTAAGCCAACTCTGGCAGTTGCAGAAATTGCTGCACAGGACAATATGCCTATGATTACACCTACTGGAACTCAATATAATATCACTGAAGCAGGACCGAATGTATTCCGTGTATGTTTTACTGATCCATATCAAGGAGTTGTTTTGGCAAATTTTGCACAACAAAAGCTTAATGCAAAAACTGCTGCTATCTTAGTAAATAACTCAAGTGACTATTCTGATGGAATTGCTAAATCATTTACTGAAGAAGCTGAAAAACTTGGAATTACTATTGTAGGAAAAGAGGGATATGCAGATGGAGATAAAGACTTTAAAGCTCAGTTAACAAAAATTGCTCCAACTAATCCTGATGTTTTAGTTATACCTGAATATTATGAACAGGCAGCTTTAATTGCAACTCAAGCAAGAGAAGTTGGAATCAAATCTACTTTTATTGGTCCAGATGGTTGGGACGGAATTGCTAAAGCACTAGATAAATCAGCTTATGGTGCTATTGAAAATAGTTATTTTACAAATCACTATTCAACACAGGACACTTCTGAAAAAGTACAAAACTTTATTAAATCTTATAAAGCTAAATACAATGAAGATCCATCTGCTTTCTCTGCTTTGGGATATGACGCTGCTTATATCGTAAAAGCTTCTATTGAAAAAGCTGGTTCTACAGATAAAAAAGCTGTTGTTGAAGCAATGAAAAATATAAATTATGATGGTGTAACTGGACAACTTACTTTTGATGCTAAAAATAACCCAGTAAAAGCTGTAACTATTATCAAAGTTGTAGATGGAAACTACACATTTGATTCAGTTATTCAGCCTAAATAGTTAAAGATATGAAACCATCTCTCAATGAGAGATGGTTTCTTTAAAAAATATGAGAAAGGAGATTAATAAATGGAATTTTTACTTCAGATAATAAATGGATTACAAATAGGAAGTATATACGCCTTGGTATCCTTAGGATATACAATGGTTTATGGAATAGCACAACTCATAAACTTTGCTCATGGAGATATCATTATGGTGGGAGCATATGTTTCATTATTTAGTATTCCGATTTTTACAAGAATAGGGTTGCCCGTATGGCTTACTGTATTTCCAGCAATAATTATATGTGTAATTTTAGGTACTTTGACAGAGAGGATAGCATATAGACCTCTTAGAAATTCACCAAGAATTTCTAACCTGATTACAGCCATAGGAGTAAGCTTATTATTAGAAAATACTTTTATGAAACTTTTTACTCCAAACACAAGAGCATTTCCAAAAGTATTTACAAACGCTCCTATTATTATAGGAAGAATGCATTTAAATTTTGGAACAGTAGTAACTATTGTTCTTACAATAGCTTTATCAGTAGGGCTCCAGTATTTTATGAAAAAAACTAAATATGGGAAAGCGATGATGGCCACAAGTGAAGATTATGGAGCAGCTAAATTAGTTGGAATAAATGTTGATAATACAATTCAATTAACATTTGCAATTGGGAGTGGGCTGGCAGCAGTAGCCTCAGTTCTTTATGTTTCAGCTTATCCTCAAGTTCAACCTCTTATGGGATCTATGCTTGGAATAAAAGCTTTTATTGCAGCAGTTTTAGGTGGTATAGGAATTCTTCCAGGAGCTGTTATTGGAGGATTTATTTTGGGAATTGTAGAAAGTCTGACAAGAGCTTATCTTTCTTCTCAACTGGCAGATGCTTTTGTATTTGCTATCCTTATAGTAGTACTTTTAGTCAAACCTACAGGTATACTAGGTAAAAATATGAGAGAAAAGGTATAGGTGATATAGATGTCAAAAACAAAAATGATTAGTTATATTTCAACGTTTATTTTATTAACAATTCTTTATTTTATACTCACAGGTATGATTGGAGCAGGATTTATTTCAAGATATCAAACAAATATTCTTACACTTATCTGTATAAATATAATTCTTGCTGTAAGTCTTAATGTTACTGTTGGGTGTCTGGGACAGATAACTATTGGTCATGCTGGGTTTATGTCAGTTGGAGCATATGCAGCTGCTCTCTTTGCTAAAAGTGGAATAGTAGAAGGTATTCCAGGATATATTCTGGCTCTTATCATTGGTGGAATAGTTGCTGCTATTATAGGTATTATAATCGGAATTCCAGCTCTTAGGTTAAATGGAGATTACCTTGCTATCATCACACTAGCATTTGGAGAAATTATAAGAGTTCTTATTGAATATTTCAGTTTTACTGGTGGAGCACAGGGACTTCGTGGAATTCCTCGTTTTAATAAATTTGGAGTTATTTATATAATTATGGCAGCTTCTGTCATGATGATGTTTTCTGTAATGACAAGCAGGCATGGACGTGCCATTTTATCTATTCGTGAAGATGAAATAGCGAGTGGTGCTTCTGGTATCAATACTACATATTATAAAACATTTGCCTTCACTATTTCAGCTGCATTTGCTGGGGTAGCAGGAGGGGTTTATGCACATTATCTTGGAATTTTAGGTGCAAGACAGTTTGATTACAACTATTCAATCAATATATTGGTAATGGTAGTACTTGGTGGAATGGGAAGTTTTACAGGTTCTATTCTTTCAGCAATAGCCTTAACTATTCTGCCAGAGGTTCTTCGTGGGTTCTCTGATTACCGTATGATAGTTTATTCTCTGCTTCTTATTATGACAATGATATTCCGTCCAACTGGATTGTTGGGACGTAAAGAATTCCAGATAACTAAAGTGATTGAAAGATTTATGAAGAAAAAAGGTGATACAAATGAGTAATCCTATCTTGAAAGCAAAAGATATATCTATCACTTTTGGTGCTCTAAAAGCCGTTACAGATTTTAATCTTGAAATAAAAGAAAATGAACTTGTAGGACTTATTGGACCAAATGGTGCAGGAAAAACAACAGTTTTCAATATCCTTACTGGAGTATATTCACCAACTTCTGGTGAATATAAATTTAATGGAGAGGTTATCAATAAAATGCCTACATTTAAATTAGTTAAAAAAGGACTGGCAAGAACATTTCAGAACATCAGACTTTTTAAATATCTTTCTGTTCTTCAGAATGTACTTGTGGCAAATAATTTTAATATGAAATATGGTATACTGGCTGGAATGTTTCGTACTCCTAAATACTGGAGAGAAGAAAAAGAAGCTGAAAAGAAAGCTATGGATCTTTTAAAAATATTCGGGTTGGAAGAATATGCACATACTGCTGCAGGAAATCTTCCATATGGAAAACAGAGAAAACTGGAAATAGCTCGTGCAATGGCTACTAATCCAAAAGTGCTTCTTTTAGATGAACCAGCAGCAGGAATGAATCCTACAGAAACAGAAGAACTTATGAATACAATTCGTTTAATTAGAGATAAATTCAACATAGCAATTCTTTTAATAGAACATGATATGAAACTTGTATTGGGGATTTGTGAAAGACTTGTTGTATTGGATCATGGAAATATAATAGCTTCAGGAGATCCTAGAAAAGTGGTAAACGACCCAGCAGTAGTTACAGCATATCTTGGACAAGATGATGAAGATGAAACTGGAGAAGAGGAGGAATAATCTCATGGAAAATATGCTTGAAATAAAAGATTTGCATGTATATTATGATAATATTCATGCTTTAAAAGGAATTTCCCTAAATGTAAAACAGGGAGAAATAGTTTCTTTGATTGGAGCCAACGGTGCAGGAAAAACAACTACTCTGCAGACAATTTCTGGACTTATCCAGTCTAAACAGGGTAATATAATGTTTGA
Organism: Fusobacterium varium; assembly: GCA_900637705.1. Classification (NCBI taxonomy): domain Bacteria; kingdom Fusobacteriati; phylum Fusobacteriota; class Fusobacteriia; order Fusobacteriales; family Fusobacteriaceae; genus Fusobacterium; species Fusobacterium varium. The sequence goes on along the minus strand of LR134390.1, from coordinate 1,440,578 downwards.
AGGAAAAGATATAACTAAAGAAAAATCACATAAAATATGTGAAATCGGAATAGCACAGGTTCCTGAAGGAAGGAGAATATTTTCAAGATTATTAGTAAAAGATAATTTAAAATTGGGAGCTTTTACTATAAAAGATACTCCAGAAAATCTTGAAAAAGATCGTGCTAGATTTTATGAAGTTTTTCCAAGAATGTCTGAAAGAAAAAATCAAATGGCAGGAACTCTTTCTGGAGGAGAACAGCAAATGCTTGCTATGGGGAGAGCTATTATGAGCAGACCTAAGCTTTTAATACTTGATGAACCTTCTATGGGACTTTCACCATTATTTGTAAAAGAAATATTTGCAGTAATTAAAAAATTAAATGAAGCAGGAACAACTATTTTACTAGTAGAGCAGAATGCAAAAATGGCACTTTCTATATCTCATCGTGCATATGTTATTGAAACTGGTAACATAACACTTGAAGGAAATGCTAAAGAACTTATGAATAACCCAGAAATTAAAAAAGCATATCTTGGTGCTTAGAAAATAAAAGGAGCAAAGATTAAAATGGAATTGAGAGAAGAATATGAAAAACAGCAGAAATACCGTAGTTGGCTGGAAATATTGGAATTACTTCCTATTGATAATAATCAGATTATTGCTGATTTAGGGTGTGGTATTGGTGAATTTACTGAAATAGCTTCAGAGAAAGTAAAACATGTAATAGCTGTTGACAGGAATAGAGATCTTCTCAATAATTTAAAAGAAAAAAATATAAAAAATGTAAATATAGTAGAAAAAGATATTATGAATATTGACTATATTACAGAGGAGTTAGATGGGATATTTTCAAGTTTTACAATAGCTTATTTTCCTAATGATATGAAAAAAGTTATTGAAAACTGGGCAGGGAAATTAAAATCTGGAGGATGGATTGCTCTAATAGAAATAGATGATCTTTTAAGAGGACATCAACCTTTATCAGAAGAAAATTTTGGTAAACTTGCAAGATATGAAGAACATATAAAAGAAAGTGGAAAATATGATTTTCAGGCAGGAAGAAAAATTAAAAATATTCTTAAAAGATTAGATATGGAAATAATTATAGAGAAAGATCTTGAAGATATTGAATTGACAGCTTCAGGAATTATGAGTGATGAAGTTTTTGAAATATGGAAAAATCGTTTGGATAGATTAAATATAAGCAAATATTATCCTGAAAAAATTTCTCAGGAGATAAAAAAAGAACTTCTATCACTTTTCAAAAGTGCTGAACATGAAAATAATACAAAAGTTAAATTTATTGTAGCAAAGAAGATTTAAAAGTAAAAGGGATACCCTAAAAGCTAGATTAATTTTAGAAGTTCGGAAATTAGAGAGATTTATGTAATTAATGAAGTTAATAAAACGTAAAAAACAGTATGTTTGAATGAAATGAGTTTCCAGTAATTAAGCAGTTAGAATTTTAACTGCTATAATTACTGAGATGCAACTTGTAATCCTTCATCTATTCTTTTATATTTTAAGAACAAAATTAATAATAAATATTTCTATTGAAGAACTTCTAAAGTAAGAATCTATTTAAAGGTATCCTTTTTTTATTACCTATAGAAATTTATCTAATTCTTCATCAGTAGTTTTAAAAAGTTTTTTTACTGCAGCCTTAGCTTTTGCTTTTACATCATCATCAATATATGGTGCTACTTTTGCAAGAGCTAGTCCCAAAGCTACTAAGTCATCAGTATATCCAACTAATGGAGTGATATCTGGAAGAATGTCCAGAGGGAGAATAAAATATCCCAAAGCTCCTATTATAATAGACTTTTCTTTTGGAGGAATTCCTTTTTTCTTCATAGTAAAATAAAGAATTAATAGATAATAAACACCTTTTAATCCTACTTTTTTTACAACACTTCCAAGTTTATTAAGAAAAGTTTTTTCATCATATTTTTCTTGATATTTTTCATCTTCAAGATTAATTTCTTCTTCTTTAATATTTTTTTCTGCCATCTACCCTCCAGTTGTAAATTAATTTTCATATGTTCCTTTTACAATAACTTTTTTATTTTTTACAAATTGTTTTCCAAGTGCAAATACATCAGTGATATCTAAATTTTCATCTAGTAATATCATATCAGCGTCGCTGTCTTCAGCAAGTATTCCTTTATTAGGATAAAGTTTTAAAGCTTTAGCAGGATTTACAGTAAGAAATTGAAGTGCATCTTCAAGGTTAAATCTATATTTTTTAACAAGCTCTACTATCTGCTTATGATCAGTATCTATAGGAGAAGCTCCTATTCTGATAAGATTTCCTGCAGCATCATAATCTGAAAAGCTTCCATATCCATCAGAACTAAATGTAATACGGTCTAAAGGTACTCCAGCTTTCTGAGCAGCAACTACTCCTTTGGCTGCTGTCATATAGTCCTCTTCAGTAAATGAAGAAGTGATATCAATATAGCCACCTCTTTTTGCAAAATCCAAAGCAGCTTCAAATACTTCAGCTTTTCTGTTTACATGTGTAGGAATAAAATGTTTGATAGGTATTTCAGAATCTCTAATAACATTTAAAACTTGAGAAAGAATTCTATCTCCATCTCCCATATGAAGAACAACTATTCCAGCTTTGTTTGCAAACATTCCAGCAGTTCTTACCTGTGATCCCAAATCTTCTAAAATTTCCTCATTGATAAAAGAAGCTCTATGATCTGAAATAGCAAGTTTTACTCCGATTATTTCCTCAATAAAAGTGACATCTCTTTTTACTGTTCCAGTGATAGTAGGAGAAGGGAATTCATAAGCTCCAGTTGTAATATAGCAAGATATCCCTTCTTCTTTTAAACTTTTAGCCTTAGCAAGAAGATTTTCAACATTTCTTGTAGTACTGTCAGTACCAAGTACACCCACTACAGTAGTAACTCCAGCTTCAACTATTTTAGATAATGGTGCTTCTGGAACTCTAGTTTTAAAACTTCCTTCACCACCTCCACCAGTAATGTGAATATGTTGGTCTATGTATCCAGGAATAGCTTTTTTCCCAGTTCCATCTATAATCTCACAATCAAAGCCCTCAATATTTATATTATTCTCTATCTTTACTATTTTATTATTGCAGAAAAGAATATCCTTTGCTCCAAGATATTTAGGCGAATATACTTCAACATTTTTTATTAATCTAAACATAAAACACCCCTTTTTAAATATATTTTTACTTCAATATTATTATAACCTATGAGTTGTAAATATCATAGTCTAAATTATTTAACTTGAATAGAAATTTCTACCATATAGTTTTCATAGCCTTTTATAGAAAGTTCATCTAATAAAACATCTTCATAAAAATCCCCAGTAGTTTCAAGATTATTTTCTTTTATAAAAGCAAATATTTTATTATAGGTTTCATCTAATGAATAATATCCTTTAGAATGATAAGCAGTTATATATTTTCCTTTTTCTTTTAAAAGAAAGGGAATATTATTATTATGCAATAGTGGAAGCTGTTCAGGTGTAATTTTAGTATAGAAAGATGAATACTTGTAATATATTCCATTGACAATATTTTGATAATTTTGAATACCACTTATGGGGTGTGGACTGTATATATTTTTTTCCTCACAAAATTGGATATGTTTTGCCAGATAAACAGCCATATCTTTTTCATTATTTATTTCAGTTTTTATAGGTATAAGATATTCATCAGGATATTCTTTTATATCTATTTTATTTATATCTACAGATAAAGCAGTTCTCACTATTTCAGCTTTCTTATGAAAGAATTTTTTTATTTCCTTTAGGTAAATTATTTTTTCATCTATTATTCTTTCTCTTTCTTCCATAAGGCTGATAAAATTTTCAGGACTCCTGTTTTCCATATACTCTTTTATATCTTTTAAAGACATTCCCAATTCTTTCAAAGTTAATATAACTTCAAATACTTCTATTTGTTCAACTGCATAAAATCTGTAATCATTTTCTTTTCTTATAACAGGTGAGAATATACCTACTTCATCATAATAAAAAAGTGTATGCTTAGTTACATTAAAAAGCTTAGCAAATTCACCAGTAGTAAAATATAAATTAGATTTATTCAGCATAATTTTCATTCTCCTCTTGACTATCGGGTAACACTATACTTTATCATAACTGATGTAAGAGATAAATTCAATAGTTTTCTATAATATGGAGGAAAAATGAGCTACACAACAACAAAAAAATTTACTTTTCTATCACTGCTTAAATTTACAGTACCAGCAATAATTATGATGCTGTTTATGTCTTTGTACACAATAGTTGATGGAATATTTATTTCAAGATTTATTGGAACAACTGCACTTTCTGGACTAAATATAATATATCCCTTTATGAGTTTTATACATGCAATAGCTATTATGCTGGCTGCTGGAGGAAGTGCTATTGTAGCAATAAGAATGGGAGAAGGCAAAAATGAAGAAGCTAGAAGAACTTTTTCATTAATAGTATATAGTGGAATATTTTTAGGAGTTTTTGTTGCAGTTTTTGGAAGTATATTTATAAATGAAATTATACGATTTTTGGGAGCTTCACCAGCATTAGAAAAATATTCATATGATTATTTGAAGATAATAATATTATTTGCTCCTTTTTCTATACTTCAGACACTTTTTCAAACTTTTTTTATAACAGCTGGCAGACCAGAATTAGGACTGAGAATGACAATCCTTTCAGGAACTGCAAATGGGGTTTTAGATTATATATTTATGAAATTATTTGGAATGGGAATGACAGGAGGAGCATTGGCAACAGTGTCAGGGTATCTGATTATTTCAATATTTGGTATAGTATATTTTATAAAGAATAAAAAGAGTCTATATTTTGTCAAAGTAAAAATGGAATTGGAAACTATAAAAGAAAGCTGTATAAATGGTTCTTCGGAAATGGTTACAGATATTTCAAGTGGAATAGTTACTTTTCTCTTTAATATAGTTATGATGAAATATATGGGAGAAAAGGGAGTAGCAGCTATAACTATAATATTATATTCACAATTCGTCTTTATAGCAGTATATTTAGGATTTTCTATGGGAACAGCTCCGATTATAAGCTATAATTATGGAAATAAAAATCAAAAACAATTAAAGAGGATATTTAATATCTGCTCTAAACTTATTATGAATTCATCAATAGGAGTATTTATTATCTCTCTGATATTTGCAAAATATATTGTTGGTTTTTTTACCCCTGAAGGAACGGAAGTATATGAAATAGCTAAAAAAGGATTTTCATTATTTGCAATAGGGTATATTTTTGCAGGGTACAATATATTTTCTTCATCACTATTTACAGCATTGTCTAATGGAAAAATATCAGCAGTAATTTCCTTTATGAGAACATTGGTTTTTATAGTAATAGGAATATTTTTTCTTCCTATGGTATTTAAAGTAAATGGAATATGGCTGGCAGTTCCTTTTGCAGAAATATTATCTATTCTTGTATCATTATATTTTATAAGAAGAGAGAAAAATAATTATGGATATGTATAAAAAAACAGATGGCTATTATAAGCCATCTGCCTTTTACATATATAACATTTGAACTACCATAAAAAACAGTGGTATTGTCACAATAGAAAGAATAGTACTCAAGCAAACTGTCTTTATAGCAAGTAAGTAATTTCTGTCATACTGCTGGGCAAAAATTGCTATATTTCCTCCCACAGAAGTACAAGCAGCAATAAGCACTGACATTACCATTGTAGTATTATCTACTGGAAGAAAATAAAATACACCTAGTGTTATCAATGGAATAACCAAAAGCCTCATAGCCATACAAGGATAAATTTTATAATCAAGAAAAATATCTTTTATATCAGCTTTGGCAAGAAATACACCTAGTACCAGCATAGCAACAGGAGTATTCATTGAAGCAAGAAAGCCGATTGTCTTTACAACTGTTTCATGTACAGGAATAGAGAAAAGAAATATTACAAGTCCTATCACCATGCTCACAAGCATTGGATTAGTGACAAGATTCTTAGGCTTTATATTTTCAGTTTCTCCAGTCATTATAAATACACCATAAGTCCATTGAAAAAGATTTAAAAGAGTAACATAAGCAGCTACATAAAAGACTGCTTCACTGCCAAAAACTGCTTGAGTAAGAGGAATTCCAATAAAACCGGCATTTGAATATGATGAAGCAAAATTTTCAATCGGTTTTCTTTTTCCATATACAACAGCAGAAACTGCCATAGCCAGAAGAAGTCCCAAAAGGGCCAGTCCTGTTGACATCCACATATCTCTAAATTTTTCTGGAGTAAATTCAACTATATATGATTTGATAATGACACTTGGTATAATTATACGAAGCAGAACATTTCCGAATTCCTTTGCTCCCTGATCAGTGATGTATTTTAATTTATAAAGTGCAGCACCTACCCCCATGAGCATAAACATTATTATTATTTGTTTTAGTAAAATATAAGTAATCACTTTTCTTTCCCCCTTAGTTTTATCAGAATATTTTACCATATTTTCTTACAAAAGAAAATCCTCTCAATTAAATGAGAGGACATTTATCTTTATCTTAGCATTATAAAACTTAAATAATTGTGTAATTTATGAGATTAATATAGCGAAATTGAACGCTGAAAAATACAACTGTTTGAGTGTAACGAGTTTTGGATTTTTAGTGAAATAAGCCTAATTAATCAACTTTTTTAAATATGAAACAATTATTAAAATTCTTATAGAAGATGAATATTTAATTTTTTACATATCTCATGAACTTCTTTTGGCCACATAGATGCCTGAACTTCCCCTATATGAAGTTTATCAAGGAAGAACATACAGATACGAGATTGTCCAATTCCTCCACCAATAGTGTATGGAAGCTCTCTATTGATAAGTCTTTTGTGATAATCCAGCTCTTTTCTTTCTTCACAGCCAGCTATTTCAAGTTGTTTAACCAATGAATCTTCATCTACTCTTATTCCCATAGATGAAAGTTCCAATCCTATTCCTAAAGGTTCATAATTTATAATTATATCTCCATTTAATTCCCAGTCATCATAGTCAGGAGCTCTTCCATCATGTTTTTCTCCAGATTTAAGTTCTCCTCCTATTTTCATAAGAAATATAGCACCATATTCTTTAGCAGCTGCATGTTCTCTCTCTTTTGGAGTAAGAAGAGGATACTTGTCTTCAAGTTCCTGTGCAGTAATGAATGTTATTTTTTCAGGTATCTTTTTATCTATCTCTGGATACAAAGAAACAACATAATCTTCAGTTTTTCTTAATACTTCAAATATTCCAGAAACTATTTCTTTCAAAGTTTCTTCTTTTCTGTCTTCTTTAGCTATTATTTTTTCCCAGTCCCATTGGTCAACGTAATATGAATGAATGAAGTCTGTATCTTCATCTCTTCTTATAGCATTCATGTCAGTGTATAGTCCTTCTCCTATATTGAAGTTATAATTGTGAAGTGCCATTCTTTTCCATTTTGCTAAAGAGTGAACAATTTCAGCTTTATCTCCAGCTTTTGTAACAAAGCTTACTGGTCTTTCGATTCCATTTAAGTTATCATTTAATCCACTTTCTGGTTTAACGAATAATGGAGCTGAAACTCTTGTTAAATTAAGTTCTTTAGCCAATTCCCTTTCAAAGAAATCTTTTACTTGCTTGATTGCGACTTCAGTCTGCCTGATGTCTAGTTTTGATTTGTAACTCATTTTTATCACTTCCTTATTAAATTATTATCACTTCAATATAATTTAGTATGATATCACTAGTTGAGCCCCTTGTCAATACTAAATAATAAAAAAATGAAAAAAAACTTCAAGAATAATATTTGTTTGAAAAAATAATATCACAAAATAAAAAATTGACATTTCAAAAGTAATAGCGTATAATAGTAAAAAATATAAATCATTTAAGTAAGAGGGAGAAAGAGAATGAAGTTCAGGAATAATAGGATAAGGAATTTGCTAATAGAAAATTGAATATCACCTTATCTTTAAAAATTGGCTGATCAAAATTAAACTTTCTTTGAAAAGATTGGAAATTGTTTTTATTTAATGTATATTTCCATGAGTATAGAATGAGAATGGTCAATAGATATTTATCTATTGATTTTGTTTTTTTAGGAGTTTAAAGTACAGACCTGTTTTAAAGGCTGTACTTTTTTTTATAAATAAAAAATAAAAATTTAAATAAATGAAGGGGGAACAAATGGAATATTTAGCATTACTAAAAGATATTTTTTTAGGAGGAAACAGATACATGTATATTGTTAATGGTCTGGCTTTCTCTATTGGAACAACTATGCTGGCAGCATTAATCGGGGTGATACTGGGTATATTTATTGCTCTTATGGAATTGTCGCATTTTTATCCATTAAAACATAGAAAGGGTTGGGAAAAGTTTAATCCTCTGTCATCACTGGCATTTGCATATGTAGACCTTATAAGAGGAACACCAGCTGTGGTACAGCTTATGATTCTTGCTAACCTTATATTTGTAGGAGCATTGAGAGATACACCTATACTTGTCATAGCTGGTCTGTCTTTTGGAATCAACTCTGGTGCATATGTTGCTGAAATAATAAGAGCTGGGATAGAAGGACTTGATAAAGGTCAGATGGAAGCTGCAAGAGCTTTGGGAATGCCTTATGGTATTGCAATGAAGGAAATAATTATTCCTCAGGCTGTAAAGAAAATACTTCCAGCATTGGTAAGTGAATTTATCACTTTGTTGAAAGAAACATCAATAGTTGGATTTATTGGTGGAGTGGACTTGCTGAGATCGGCAAATATTATAACAAGTCAAACATATAGAGGAGTTGAACCTCTATTGGCAGTAGGTTTAATATATCTGGTATTAACAGCAGTATTTACTAAATTCATGAGAGGAATTGAAAAGGGGTTGAAGGTAAGTGATTAAGGTAGTTAATTTGTATAAAAATTTTGGAAAATTAGAAGTATTAAAAAATATAAGTGCAGAAATACATAAAGGGGATATTGTAGCAATAATAGGTCCTTCAGGAAGTGGAAAATCTACTTTTCTTAGATGTCTAAATAGACTTGAAGAACCTACAGATGGACATATTTATGTAAAAGGTGAAGATCTTATGGCTCCAGAAACTGACATAAATAAAGTTCGTGAAAAAGTAGGAATGGTATTTCAGCATTTTAATCTTTTTCCTCACAAGACAGTCTTAGAAAATCTGACTCTTTCACCTATGAAATTAAAAGGATATTCACAGGAGGAAGCAGATAAAAAAGCTATGGCATTATTAGATAAAGTAGGTTTGAGAGAAAAAGCCGATGCTTATCCTAATCAGCTTTCAGGAGGACAAAAACAGAGAATAGCTATAGCAAGAGCTCTCGCTATGGAACCAGAAGTAATGCTCTTTGATGAGCCTACATCTGCTCTTGACCCAGAAATGATTAAAGAGGTTCTTGATGTTATGAGAGGTCTGGCAAAGGAAGGAATGACAATGCTCATAGTAACACATGAAATGGGATTTGCAAGAAATGTTGCAAACAGATTATTTTTTATGGATAGAGGAGATATACTGGAAGATACTACCCCTGCTGAACTATTTGATAATCCGAAACATGAAAGAGCTAAAGAATTTTTAGAGAAAGTCTTGAATAAATAGAGAATTTGTAGTTTAATAGTAGTATAGTAGTACAAGGAGGGAGATTAATATGAAAAAATTGTTTAAGTCTTTAGTTATGGGAGCAATGGTGTTGTCACTATCAGTAACAGCCTTTGCTAAGGAAAAAATTTATGTAGGAACAAATGCAGAATTTCCACCATTTGAATATCTTGAAAATGGGGAAATAAAAGGATTCGATATGGAACTGGTAAATGAAATAGGAAAAATCTTAGATGCTGATATAAAAATAGTAGATATGGCTTTTGATGGACTTCTTCCTGCACTTCAAATGAAAAAAGTTGATTTGGTAATAGCTGGAATGACTGCTAATGAAGAGAGAATGAAAACTGTATCTTTTACACAGCCTTACTACACTGCAAGTCAGGTAATTATAGTAAAAGAAGGAAATGATTCTATAAAATCTTTTAATGACTTAAAAGGGAAAAAAGTAGGAGTTATGCTTGGGTTTACAGGAGATATGGTAGTCAGTGAAATTGAAGGAGTAAAAATTGAAAGATTCAATGCTGCCTATGCAGGAATAATGGCACTTCAAGCTGGAAAAGTTGAAGCTGTTGTTTTAGATTCTGAACCAGCAAAAAATTATGTTGCACAAAATAAGGGACTGGTTCTGGCAGATGCTGATGCAGAGCAGGAAGAATATGCTATTGCTGTCAGAAAAAATGATAAGGCTCTTTTAGAGAAAGTAGAAAAAGCTCTTAAAGAAATTAAAGAAAATGGAACTTATGATAAACTTCTTCAAAAATATTTTAATTAAAAAATAGATATTTAATTTTAAACTTATATCAAAGATATGATTTCCAGTTAAGAAAAACAAAATTGGGAAAAGAAGTAATCTGTTTCAAAGTGGTTTAATAGATATATGATTTTTACTTAATCAAATAAATAATTCAGATTATATAATTTTTAAGGAGTTGTTGTAAATCACAACTCCTTTTTCTTTTCAGTGTTTTTCTCTTGAGCTATCAGAAATCCAACAGCCTCTTATTTTGCTTTTATTTTTTATTAAAAGTGATATAATTATTGTATAAATATGTATTAAGGAGAAAAGAAATGAAAATAGATGTAATTTTAACAGCAGCAGATATTCAACCTGAAAAAATAAAAGATAAAATTGTAGTGATAATAGATGTACTACGTGCAACAAGTGTTATGATAACAGCTCTTGCCAATGGAGCAAAAGCAGTATATCCCTATAAAGATATAGAAAGTGTGTTGGAAAATTCAAAAAAATCTAAATCTTTTGTATTAGGTGGTGAAAGAAAAGGATTAAAAATCGAAGGATTTGATTTTGGAAATTCCCCATTGGAATATACTAGAGAAGCTGTAGAAGGAAAAGATATGTTTATGACAACAAGCAACGGAACAAGAGCTATAGAAAATTCTGCTAATGGTTCTAAAAAATTATTTATAGCAGCTTTTTTAAATGTAGAAAGTGTAGCTGAAAAAATATTGAAAGAAAATGATGATACTGTTATAGTATGCTCAGGTACTGATAATAATTTTTCTCTAGATGATGCCCTATGTGCAGGAGAAATAATAAAAAGAGTAAAAGAAAAAAATAAAAATGTGTATCTTACAGATATCAGTCTTGCTATGAAAAAATTGGCTGAAACATCTATTTCTATCGAAAATACTCTTGAAGGGAGCAAGCATTTTGAATATTTAAAGACAATAGGTTTTTATGGTGATATGAATCATTGTTTCACTATGGATATGTTTGATATTGTTCCAGAATATAAAAATGGAGTTATAACTAAATAACTCCAGCTAAAATAACACTTATAAATAATAAGACTGCTCCTATATAACCTTTTGTAGAAAGAAGTTCTCCGAGAAATACAAAGGCAAAAATTGCTGAAAATACAGGCTCAAGGGATAGTATTATTCCAGCCTGTATAGCACTGGTATCTTTAAGAGCATATATCTGCATAATATAGCAAACGGCTGTACAGAATATTCCCAATAACATTATTACTCCCCATAATTTCAGATTATGTGGAAATTTAAAAGTTTCAATAGTAAATGAAATAATTCCATTCATAACACCGACTATTCCAAGCTGTAAAGCACCTATGGCTACTGAATCAGCATTCTTAGGTATCCTTTCCATAACTAAAACTTGAAGGGCAAAAGCAAGAGCACAAATGATGCACAGGATATCTCCTTTATTAATGGTTAATTGCTCATTTAAAGTGAGGAGAACTATTCCGATAGTTGCTAAAATAACACTTACTAGCAGCTTAAATTTTATTTTTTTCTTTAAAAAAATTACAGATATTAATGGAATCATTACTACTGAAAGACTTATAAGAAAACCTGCATTAGAAGCACTTGTGTATTTTACTCCTATAGTCATTGTAAGTACTGAGATAAATGCAAGTATTCCTAATATAATTGAGTATTTTAAAGTTACTTTATCAACTTTTAATACTCTCTTACGGAAAAATAGAGCTGTCACTAGAAATGCTGTAGCGAATCTTAATGAAGTGAGATTAAAAGGTTCAAGCATTCCTATTCCTATCTTGGTTAGAAAATAAGTTGATCCCCAGAATAAAGCTACCAACCCTACAAAAAAATTTGCTCTTAGTTGCCTGTTCATTTGTTCCTCCCATATTATTACATATATTTTAAAAGCTGTTAAGGGATATAATATTTTTGATTTTTATATAATCATCTCCTTTTCTCCCATATAATATTTTATAATAATTTTTTATTTATTAAATCTTTTTACAATTTATGTAATACTGTTATTAGATACTGTAGTATAGTTTTTTCTTTTCTTCTCATGTAGTGTTCATATAATAATTTTTTATTTATTAAACCTTTTTACAGTTTATGTAATATACTGTGGAGATTAGTTTTTCTTCTCTAATATTTAGTATTAATAACATTATAATATAATAATGAAGTAATATGAAATGTTTTATTGATTATTTTCAATTTTTTCTTAAATTTATTTAAAATATAATGTTTCTTTTTCCTTGAAAATTTATTACAATGTAATAAAGAAGTTTCAATTTTAGAAAGGAATAATAATGAATAATAAAAAACGGTATAATTCATTAGATAATTATTTTAAAAATACTTTTGGAGAAAAAATATATAAGGTATCATTAGATGGGGGATTTACTTGTCCAAATAGAGATGGAACTCTAAGTACTAAAGGTTGCATTTTCTGTAGTGAAAGTGGTAGTGGAGATTTTGCTGGAAGTAGGAGATTATCTATTGATGAGCAGATAGAGGAACAACTGAAACTTATTGAAAATAAATTTCCTTCAGGGAAAGTTATAGCATATTTTCAAAATTTTACAAATACATATGCTGATATAGATTATCTAAGAAAAATATATTATGAAGCTCTTTCCCACCCTAGAGTTATAGGGTTGGCTATTGCTACCAGACCAGATTGTCTTGGGGAAAATATAATAGAATTATTGAGTGAAATAAATAACAAATATTTTTTATGGGTAGAACTGGGGCTGCAAACTATAAATGAAGAAGTTGCAAAAATTATCAATAGACAATACTCTTTGAAAACTTATGAAGAAGCAGCTGAAAAACTGAAAAGTAGAAATATAAAATTTGTTACTCATATAATTATAGGTCTTCCAGGAGAAAAGGAAAATGATTCTTTAGATACAGCTCTATTTTCAGAAAAATGTGGAACATGGGGAATAAAAATTCACTTACTTCATATTATTAAAAATACCAAGCTTGAAACCTTATATAAAAAAAATGAATTAAAAATACAAAAAAAGATGAATATGTGAAAAAAGTAGTTAAAATATTGCAAAATATATCGTATAATATAGTTATACATAGACTGACAGGGGACGGAAATAGAGATACATTAATCGCACCACTGTGGAGTCTTAATAAAAGAGATGTTTTAAACAGTATTGAAAAAGAAATGAAAATGGAAAATATATATCAAGGGGGAACTGAAATTTAAAGGGGGCGTTTTAAAATGGGAGTGATTATCAAATTAAATGCTATGAAAAATGAGCTTACATCTATTGAAAAGAAAATAGCTGAATATATATTAGCTGATCCTGAAAGGATAAAAAATCTCAATACTTATGAGATTGCAAATAACTGTGAAACAAGTCAGGCTTCTATTGTAAGGTTTTCAAAAAAACTTGGATTCAAAGGGTTTCCAGACTTTAAGCTTTCACTTAGTCAAGATATCGGAAATAGAAAAGCTGAATCACATGTGAATATAATGCATGAAGAAATCAAACCTACAGATACTTTTGAAATAATTGGGAAAAAAGTGGCCACTGAAAATACAATGGCTGTAAATAACACTTATGAAATAACTGATTTTAAAGAGTTGGAAAAGGCTGTAAAAGCAATATCTGATGCTAGAAAAATTATGCTTGCAGGAGTAGGGTTTTCAGGTATAGTAGCTAAAGATTTTCACTTTAAATTATTGGAATTAGGAAAAGAAACTTTATTTGAAGCTGATACTCATATGCAGTTGAGTTGTCTGGCTACAATGAATGAAAATGATGTACTTTTTGTAATATCTCACAGTGGAAAAACTTTAGAAGTATTTAACCTTGCAAAAGCTGCAAAGAATAAAAAAATAAAAATAATCACATTAACAAGTGTAGTTCAAAGTCCTATAAGAGAATTGGGAGATATAAAATTAAGTACAGTGGAAATGAAAAGTGATTTCAGAGCAACAGCTTTATCTCCAAGAATATCTCAGTTGACAGTGGTAGATATGATATACATAAAGCTTATGTTGGAAAATGAAGATTTACAAGATTATATTTTCAATGCAATTGAACTTGTAAAAGGGTTTAAGTTAAGCTAATTAATAAATTTTTTTAAATAAGAACATATGGAGGGTATTATGAGAGTTATCATCACAGACAAAAAAGTTGGAGATTGGGCTGCAGTATATGTAGCAAAAAAAATTAATGAGTTTAAACCTACAAAAGAAAAACCTTTTGTTTTAGGACTTCCAACTGGTGGAACACCATTAGAAATGTATAAAAGACTTATTCAATTAAATAAAGATGGAATTGTTTCTTTTGAAAATGTAGTCACTTTTAATATGGACGAATATGTAGGACTTACTCCAGATAATGATCAAAGTTATCATTACTACATGTTTACTAATTTCTTTAACCATATAGACATAAAAAAAGAGAATATAAATATACTTAATGGAATGGCTGAAGATTATGAAAAAGAATGTCAAAGATATGAAGATAAAATAAAATCATATGGTGGAATTCATCTATTTTTAGGAGGGATAGGACCAGATGGACATATAGCTTTTAATGAACCTGGATCATCTCTTACTTCAAGAACTAGAGATAAAGAACTTACAATGGATACAATAGTTGCTAATGCCAGATTTTTTGGAGGAGATATAAATGCAGTTCCTAAATTAGCATTAACTGTAGGAGTTGGAACAATACTTGATGCAAAAGAAGTTCTTATTATGGTAACTGGACTTAATAAAGCAAGAGCACTTCACTATGGAGTGGAAGAAGGAGTAAATCATATGTGGACTATTTCTGCTTTACAATTACATAGATGTGGAATAATAGTTTCTGATGAAGCAGCTTGTGCAGAATTAAAAGTAGGAACTTATAGATATTTTAAAGATATAGAAAAAAATAATTTAGACACAGATAAATTATTGGCTGACTTATATAATGCTAAATAGCTTTATAGAGGTTTATAGCAAAAATTAATGACTTATAAAAATAATTTTTAATTGAGAAAATGGACTTATTATAAAAATTTAAGTTCATTTTTTTTATTTTTTTTAAAGGAATTCTATTTAGACCATAGAATAATATAATATAAGAGTTTAGTAGTAATGTAATATAAATTGGAGGTAAGAATTATGGTAGAAGCTATGAAAGCAATGCAAGAAAGTATGAAATCATTAAGTAACAATACGAAAGATATAACTAGAGCAATTGAAAGTCTTAGAGAAGAATTAGATGCAGTAGATGTATATAATCAGAGGGCTGAACTTGCCACTGATGAAGAATTAAGAAAGCTTATGATACATAACAGAAATGAAGAAATTGAGCATGCTGCTATGATAATTGAATGGTTAAGAAGAACAATTCCTGAATTTGATCACGAGCTAAAAGATTATCTATTTACAGAAGGATCATTAGAAGATATTGAAGCACAGGCAACTTCTGAAGGTGGAGCACAATCATCTTCTTCATTAAAAATAGGAAATTTAAAATAATTAGGAGGTAATATATATGGATTTTTTAAAAAGAGAATTAGCACCTATTACAGCTAATGGGTGGAAAGAAATAGAAGAAAGAGCAGCAGCAGTATTATCGAAAGAATTATCAGCTAGAAAATTTATCAGAGTAACAGGACCACTAGGAAGAGATGTAACATCTGTAACTACTGGAAGAATGGATGTAAAAACTAAAGATGATATAAAATATGGAGTATATAAAGTACAACCATTAATTGAATCAAGAATTTGCTTCCCTTTAAGCAGATGGGAATTGGACAATATCGAGAGAGGAGCAAAGGATGTTGATTATACTTCTTTAGATGATGGAGTAAGAAAAGCTGCTAAATTTGAAGAGGAAGCAATATTCAAAGGACTTGAAGATGGACAAGTAGACGGAATCTATAAATCAAGTAGCTATGAGGCTTTAGATTTTGGAAAAACAGCTGATGAAACATTGAAAGCTATATTTGATGGTGTTTTAAAATTAGATGCAGCTTTTGCTAAAAAACCTTATGTATTGGTAGTCAGCAATGAAAAATGGTATTATTTAAATACTGTTGTAAAAGAATATTCACTTCCTGAAAAATTGGAAAAGATATTAGGACAAAAGATTATAGTAAGCAAATCAATAGATGGAGCAATTCTTCTTCCATATGACGATGAAAATATCGAATTAATCATTGGAGAAGATTTTGCTTTAGGATATCAAAACCATAATGAAAGTGTTGTGGAATTATTTGTAACTGAGAGCTTTACATTTAGAGTTTTAGATCCTGCATTGATAGTTTTATTTAAATAATTACTTACTTAGAAGAGGATATTATCCTCTTCTTTTATTTTTTGAACTAAAATGTTATAATTTAATTAAATAAGTAATCTAAAATGAAAACTAGCTTTAACAAGTCAGTAGTAACTTTAGGGAGGATATAATAAAATTTAGCAAATACATAAAATTAAGTTATCAGAAACATAAAGGAAAATAGGAGGAAGTATGAAAAAAGCTTATAAAGTTTATCAAATTGATTCTTTTTCAGATAAGAAATTTTTGGGAAATCCAGCTGGAGTAGTATATAATGCTGATGGTTTAAATGAAGTAGATATGCAAAGAATAGCCAGAGAATTAAATAATTCTGAAACAGCTTTTATTTTTTCATCTGATTCACAAGAATATGATGTTCATGTAAGATTTTTTACTCCTTTGAAAGAAGTTCCTATTTGTGGACATGCTACTATTGCAGCACATTATGTAATTGCATTAGAAAATAATTTAAAAGAAAAAACTTGTATCAGACAGAAAACTGGGGCAGGAATACTTCCAGTAGAAATAGAACCGTTAGGAAATAGTTACAATATAGTTATGACACAAGGAAAAGTAGAATTTGGAAATATTATCGAAGGAAATGATTTAGGGAGATTAGTTTCTGCTTTGGGTATAGACAACAATGACTTAATAACAGAAGCTCCTGTACAAATAGTTTCAACAGGGCATTCTAAAGTTATGATTGGAATAAAGGATTATCAACAACTCCACAATTTAACACCTGATATGAGAGAGTTGAATAACCTTAGTGAAAAAATAAATTGCAATGGATATTTTGTTTTTACTTTTGACAGCAATGAAGCAGATATACTTATTAAAGGAAGAATGTTTGCTCCAGCCATTGGAATAGAAGAAGATCCAGTAACTGGAAATGCCAATGGACCAGTAGGTGCATATATAGTGAAATATAAGCTGGCTGAATTTGATGATAATTTAAAATTTTCTGCAAAACAAGGTATGTCTATAGATAGAGAAGGAAAAATAAATGTGAATGTCAGTATAGAAAACGGAGAACCAGTAAAAGTTCAAGTATCTGGAACTGCAACTGTTGTTTTTAAAACCGAGATTGAATTATAAGATATTTTGAATTATTTAGATGGAGAAGGGAATATTAAAAAAGAATAAATTGTCATAATTGTTTATTGAAATTTTTATAAATATCAAAAAATAAAAAGCTAAATTTTGATTAAAATTTTATTTTAAGATAGCCTTTAAAATAAACCTATAATTTTTATTAAAAAAAATAAGAAAGAAATTTATAATTCCAAAAAATATTTTTAATAATTGATAAAAAATTTAAATAAGAGAAAAAACATAGTATTTTTTTAAACAAAACTATAGGACTTTTTTATAAGTAGTTATAAAATATATAAAAAGATATTTAATAGGAAAAATAAAAAAAGAGATATCGCTAAAAAATAAAAATTCTTTACTGAAGCAATAAGAAATTTTCTGATATCTCTTTTTATTATAAAAATCCCATAAAATTATTTAAAATAATTTTTAATTTATTACTTTAAATAACTAAACCACATATAATGTTAATTATATGTGGTAAAATTATTCAAATAATTTTTATTTGAATAATAATAAATTATTTTGTAATTAATCACATAAAATAAGCCTGAATTTTATAAAATATGTATATTTGGTAGGCTGCTAATTTGAATAGCGATAAATCTAAAATTATTTCAATAAATATCTTTTTGCAGATAATTTTTACTAAAAATTTATATTTTTTTCTTAAATAAAATTATAAGACTATTTTTTCTCCTCTATATCTTCTAAAGAAGAAAAGGCAGGAAGTTTTTCTAAAACTCTTTTTTCCAAAATTGACTTAGCATTTATATAAACTTCTGTTACTCTTGTATCAGCATGACCAAGAAAATCTCTTATTTCTAAAATATCTGCACCATTAATAGAAAGTTCTGTAGCAACAGCATGACGCACATTATGTGGACTGATATCCTTGCCTATTAATTTACCCATATTTTGTACAAGGTCATAAAGGGCTCTGTAAGAAAGCTGAGTATTTTTTTCAACAGAGCTGCTGAAAACATACTGTTCTTCTATCATAACATCATCTATATTATATAAAGCTTGAAGATATTCCTTATATTCTTTTAATCTTTGAACAAGAATATTGTGAACAGATTTATATTGCTCACGCCCACTCTTAGTTTCCTCTAATTTTATATAATAGCTTCCTTCTCTTTCTAGAATATGCTTGAATTTAAGATTGATTAATTCCTGGCTTCTCATTCCAGTATAAAATAATGTATATAAAATATTTACATTTCTGTAATCTTTTTCTCCATTTATTTTATATTGTCCTATAATTTTTTTTATATCTTCAAAGGATAATTTAAGAACATTATCTATATTTCTTGATACTTTAAAAAGTTCTACATATTTGAATGGATTTTCATAACCATTTTTTTCCATCTCTTTATATAGAGATTTTAAAGAAGAAATTATTTTATTTATAGATGTTTTTTTTAATTTTCTTTCTTCCACAAGATAGCCGATATAGTCTTCAACATCTTGTTTTTCTATATCTTTCATCAGCTCGATTAATTCATCTGCTCTTATACCTTCTTCTCCCTCATATACGAAATTAAGAAAGTCTTTTAGGTAGAACATATAATCTTTAAGAGTCTTTTGAGAACGGTATATCTCAAATATACTTTTACGTTCTTCTTTATTTCTTTTTTTTCTCCTGCTGACTGCTACTCCTGTTTCTTCTCTTTTTATTATATCCATTTTTACCTCTTTTATAAAGTCCTATTAAATAAATTAAGAAAATTACATAATATCTTCTATATTTACTTCTTTTACTGCCCCAAGTTCTAGATTATCTAATTTTAATTTTCCAAACGATATTCTCTTTAAAAATATAACTTTATTTCCAACTGCTTCCAGCATTTTCTTTACCTGATGAAACTTTCCCTCTTTTATAGTTAGATGTATTTTAGCAGAATCTATTCTGTCAGCTTTTGCTGGCATTGTGATATATCCTCCTATATCTACACCATTTCTTAATTTTACTAATTCATCTTCTGAAATATCTTTTTCAAGCTCTGCATAGTAAGTTTTTTCTACATGATTTTTAGGAGATAAAAGCTTATGATTTAACGCTCCATCATTTGTCAATAGAAGAAGTCCTTCAGTATCTTTATCCAATCTCCCCACAGGAGCTAAATCCTTTTTTATTACCCAATCAGGCAAGAGTTCCATAACTGTCTGATCTCTGCTATCCTCTACAGCAGTTATATACCCGGCTTTTTTATTCAAAATATAATATCTAAATTTTTTATATTCAAGCTTTCTCTCTTGATAAAAAATTTCATCTGAATTCTCTTTTATATTCATTTGTGGATTATTGGCAATTATTCCATTTACAGTTATTTCTCCTGTATTAAGAATTTCTTTTACTTCCCTTCTGCTTCCCAATCCACATTCTGTTAAAAATTTATCTAATCTCATTGTTCCTCCAGTTAAATATTCTTAGTTAAATACTAACACATTATTTGACAAGTTTCAAATTTCCTTTTAAAATCTTTCTATAAATGTTATAATTTATACAAGGTTATTTTGAACAGATAGGAGATTCGTAAACAATGATAAACTTTACTAAAATCGATGAAATGATTGAAGCTATAGAAAATAATCAAATTCCAGATGGTATGACATTTAATGAATATGTCTGCGAATTTTATAATGAAGTAAAGACTATTCCTTTGTCTAAATATCTTAGAACCAAAGGTAAAGTCAAGAGGCTTCCCAAAATAATGAACAGCAAAAAAGCTGGTGAAGTTATTCTAGCCAGCGAAAAAGATGAAGAAATCAGAACCTTTTTAAAAAGAAAAGGATACAAGGAAATTCCACAACTTGATTATAAGTCTATTATGTTGTTAAGAAAAACTGATTTACTATCTAACTGGAAGAAAGTGTTGCTTTTCTTTGAGGGAGAGGGAACGGTTGAGGAAATAAACAGCTCTACAAGACCCATTCTTTTACCACAAGAGATAGAAAAACTGGAGAGCTATATAAAAGAAGAACTTAATATTAATGAACAGGAGCTTAATTGGTTGTTGAGCAAATTTGAAAAAATGCAGAAAAATAAGATGATTTTAAAATCATTACAGAAATTATCAAGATAAAAAAAGAGGATAACTCATAAATAGGGATATAATTTTAGTGATTTATTAACTTCTAAAATTAAGTCTAAATTTGAGTTTTATCCTCTTTAACTTTTATAATAATCTTTCTTTCTGTCAATAGTATTTTTTAAATTATAGCAGTCATTTATATGTCCTATCTGATGTCTGGTTCCTGGCATAAGTATTATTCCAGCAACATTTTTTCTTCCCCAAAAATCTAAGAGCCATATTGAATCAGGATGATTAATTACTCCCCCCTCATTCAATATCCTTTCTATATCTTTACTTTCTACTTTTCTTTTCATATCTTCAAATTGAAGTTTTGAGAATATTAATTGAGTTTGAGTTCCCACAGCTTTTCTATATTCTTTCAATGCTTCTATATCTATATTTTTACTTAAGTCCATTATTTCATCATCAGTCATTGCATTTCCAGTATCAGTGACGGATACCTTCATTTTTTTCTGCCATTTTTTATTGTAAATCTGTTCGGAACAATTCAAAAGAATATTTACAGTTAAGTCTTCTATTCTTGTGATATGCCATATATTCCAAGCTATTGTTACATCTTTGGTAGTAGGCATAATTGAAAAGTCTTTTTTATCAAGCATTTTCCATAATTGATCCATTAGAGTATTATCATTATCAGAGAAATGAAGATATCTGTGCATGGATAGGTAAAGATCTTTTGCTTTATCAAAAGTATCTTTTTTTCCTATTAACTCCTTTAATGCTTTTTGCTGTATATTCCACTCAGAGGCTGTACTCATAAATTTCTCCTTTTATATTTATAGTATTTTTATATTTGGCAGCTCATTTCTTAATAATCAAATTATTCTTTTTTATAATATCTTGAAAATATAGAAAGATACTTTAATTTTTTAATGAAAAAATTGGTGTAATATCATAATTTTCCCTTATATGTTTATATATCAAAAGAGGGAAATTTTTTATTTCCCTCTAAAGATTTTTTTATTTTAAAATTTATTAAAATGAAGTTTAGTCATATCAGCATCAGCATCTGTATAAGCTGGTTTTTCTTCAGCTGGATATCCCAAAGCTATCATATTATGCACTTTTAACTCTGATGGAGCACCAAGTATTTTTTTAATATTTTCATCAGTTGAATTTCCTTCAGCATCTACTTTTTCTTTAGTTTGTATCCAGCATGATCCAAGTCCAAGTTCATGTGCTTTCAGCTGAATTATAGTGCTGGCAATAGCACAGTCATCGTCCCAAGTAGGATTTTGATGTCCAAATATAACTATCATAAGAGGTGCTTCAGCAGCAAATATAGCTCCATTCTCTTTAGATACAGATAGTTTTTTTATTATATCTTTATCATCTATTACTACAAATTCATATGGTCTTTGATTTCTTCCACTTGGAGATACCAAGGCAGTTTTCATAAGTTCCATAACCACTTCTTTTTCTACTTTTTTTTCTTTAAATTTTCTTATTGTTCTTCTGCTTAAAAAATCCATATATATTCCTCCTTTAAATTTATTTGATAAGACTATATAAAAGGTTTATTTCTTCTTTCCAGATAGAACTGTCTATAGTTTCTAGTATAATTGGAATATTATCAAATCTTTCATCATTCATGAATCTCTCGAAAAATTTCATTCCCAATATACCTTTTCCTATACTGTCATGTCTATCTTTTCTGCTTCCTGTATCAAATTTAGAGTCATTTAAATGTACACCCTTAAGATATTTAAAACCAACATATTTTTCAAATTCAGCCATAGTTTTTTTATAACCAACTTCATCTTTCAACTCATATCCTGCTGTTATTGTATGGCAAGTATCAATACAGACACCTATTCTCTCTTTGTTTTTTACTTTTTCAATAATTTTACCTAAATGTTCAAACTTATATCCCATATTTGAGCCTTGCCCAGATGTATTTTCTAATACAATAATTATATTTTCTGTAACTTCAATGGCTTTATTTATACAATCTGCTATATTGTTGATACATTCATCTTCAGAAATTTCATTTAGATGGCTCCCAGGGTGGGTATTCAAATATTTTAATCCCAACTGATCACATCTTTTTATTTCTTCAATAAAAGCATTAAGAGATTTCTCTCTTTTTTCTTCATCTTTTGCACCTAAGTTTATAAGATAGCTGTCATGTGGAAGTATATATTCATTAGTGTAGCCATTTTCTTTTAAAGCTTTTTTAAATTTTTCTATATCTTCAGCAGTTAACGGCTTAGCTTCCCATCTTCTTTGGTTTTTAACAAACATTCCAAAAGCTCTAGCTCCAATTTCTTTTGCATTTTTAGGAGCATTAAAAGGACCTCCAACTGTGCTGACATGAGCTCCAATAAACTTTCTTTTAATTTTTTCTTCTCTTGTTCTTTCCATATCGTTCCTTTCTCCATGAATCTTTCCCATATACATTATACTATTTTATGAATTAAAATAAAAGAGTTGATTGTCATTATAATAAATTTTAAAAATAAAATAATTAATAAAAAGAAATCTGTTTTTTTTGTCGAATATTAATAATATAAATGACATATTATTAACAGGAGGAATTTATATGAAAATGAAAAAATTAAACTATATCATTGCAGGTTCTCTTTTATCAGCTTTGGTATTTGCTGGTTGTGGAAATGATAAACCTAATCAGGAAGTACAAAAGATTATGACAGAAACTCAAAAAGACTTTGCAGCTTTTCAAGAAAGCATTGTTAAAGATTCAACTATGACTGAAGCTCAAGCAGAAGATAGAATTCAAAAATTATTAGCTGAACTTCAAACTAAAGAAGAAGCTATAAAAAAAGAGATATCTGGTATAAAAAACAAAGCTGAGCAAGAAAAACTAACTAAAGAAATGGAAAAAAGTTTTACTTCAATGAAAGAAAATCTTATATCTCTTGAAAAGAAAATAAAAACTCCTACTCCAAATCCTTATGTAGAGCAAGTAGAAGTACAGGAAATAGAAACTGTAGAGGGAACTAATGATGGACAGGCGCAAGCTAAATAATTCATATTTTATTTATTTTATTTGAAATTTATAATTATATTAAGAGAACTTCTCATCACTTCTATAAGTGGGAGGATTTCCTGCAAATATTTAAATAAAGTAAACCTATAGAAAGCTCTCAGTGATGAGAGTTTTTATAGGTTATAAAAGTATAAAAAAATTAAGAGAAAAAAAGAAAATAATAAAAAAAGCTGCCAGCAGGCAGCTATTATTTTATAGTAGTATTTATTAAATAAGAAACAATTTCTTTATCTTTTCCTGTAAGCATAACAACAATTCCTCCATTTTTATCTGAATCTTTAATCACTAATGGATTTCCTGCCTTTCCTTCTTCAAGGTAGTGAAAGAATTTAATTTTTTCAATTATTAATTCTTCCATGTTAGATACATTATTTATCTTATAATCTCTTTTTAAATCATTTAATTCTTTTTCAAAATTTTCTAATGTAAATTCAAAGTTACTCTCCAAATGATTCTTCACTTTTGTTATTTTTACAACCATGGCACATCACCCATTCTGAAATTTTTTATATTTTATACTCTAATCAAACAGTAAAGTTTACTAATTTTCCAAATACATAAATGTTAACTGTATGATACCATTTTTTTACGTTTTTGTAAATAATATCAAAATATTTGCTTACATTTTTCCAAAGTTCAATCAGATAAAAGTTTCATTTTAAAGATTATTATAGAAAAATTAAAAAAGCAAAAATATTTTTCAAGGATTTTCAGAACAATATATTATTAGAACAGAACAATTCAAATAAAGATAAAAAAATTGAATTAAGTTATTGACTTAATATTATAATTAGTGTAAAAATATAGATAGAAGTATCCAACTATTCAAAAGGAGAAAAGATGGAAATAATTTATCAGAAAAGAGAAAAACTCAGAAATGAAAATAGAACCTTTAGATTTTTAGTAGAAGTAAGAGAGTTCAGTAAATTAGAGATATCTCAATACTTAAATATTAGTATTCCAACGGTTACAAAAATATTAGAAAGGTTTTTGACAAATAAGCTGATATATGAAACAGGAACTAATAATGGAAAACTTGGTAGAAAAGCAATAAAATATCAATTTAACCCTGATGCTTACTTTTCCATTGGAATTAAAGTTGAAATGAATCATATATCTATGGTCTTAATAAACCTTGATGGAAAAATATTAAAGCAAACTGTTGTCAAAGAAGAATTTATTAATAGTGAGAATTTTGTTTTTCTGGTCATAAATGAATTAAAAAAATTCTTATGGGAATTTGATAAAAAAGAATTTATAAAAGGAATAGGGATAGTTCTTCCTGGGATTGTAAATCCTGAAAATAATATGATAAAATTAGGTGGTAATTTTTCTCTTTTAAATCAAGATATGAAAGAGATAGAAGAAGAATTTGGGCTTCCTATATTTTTAGAAAATGAAGCAAATGCTGGAGCTATAGGAGAGTATATAGTTAATCATTCAGGACTTCAAACTAAAAAAAATATTCTTTTTGTTTCAATAGATACTGGGATAGGTTCTGGAATTATAGTAGAAAACCAGTTATATAGAGGAAAGGGAAATAAATCTGGAGAGATAGGGCATATTCCAATTATACCAAATGGAGATAAATGTGCTTGCGGCAGTGAAGGCTGCTTAGAACAATATTGCTCTAATCTGGCATTAATGAAAGAATTTGAAAAAGAGTTTCAATGTGAAATAAAAGAATATGAAGATATCTTCCAAGAAAAGTTTATAGGAAATGAGAAAGGAAAAAAAATATTAGAAAGATACACATGGATTTTAGCTTTGGGAATAAAAACTGCTTTAATGATGCTGAATTCTGATAAAATAATTATTGGAGGAAAAATTTCAGATTATAAAGAATATTTTGAGCCAATGCTTAAAGAGATAATTTTCTCAAATAATATTTTCAGTAATGATGCAGATATACTTGAATTTTCATCTCTTTCTGACAATGCTAATTTATTAGGTGCAGCGTTTATTCCATTAGGAGAATTTTATAAAACTTATAATGAAGATGTATAAAAATATGGTGAAGCAATTTTCTTTTTATTGATTTTATAGTAATTATATGTTATTATGTGTAATAAATTTATTTAGAGGTGATTGGGTGTTAAATAAGGATAGTGTATTCTTCCTATAATTAGGAAGGATTAAAATCCCTTTCTATTATAGGTTTTGATAAAAATTTACAATCAAAAATATAATTAGTCGGAGGGTAATATTGAAATTAGAAATAAGATTAGAAGAAAAAAAAGATTATAGAAAAGTTGAAGAGATGATTAGAGAAGCTTTTTGGAATTTGTATGTTCCAGGAGCTAGTGAACATTTTATACCTCACTATTTAAGAAATTCTAAAATAACTATTCCTGAACTTAATTTTGTAGCACTTAAAGATGGAGAAATAGTTGGACAGATTTTTTATACTAAAGCTGAAGTAAGAGATAAAAATGGAAATAGTCATGAGATTTTAAATTTTGGACCTCTATGTGTTGATCCTAAATATCATAATCTTGGAATAGGAAGAGCCTTAATAGAGCACAGCAAAAAAGTTGCAGCTGAAATGGGATATAAAGGAATAGCTATATATGGTTATCCTGGATATTATACTAGAGTTGGGTTTCAGAGTGCTGCTAAATTTGGAATAGCAAGAGCTGATGGTGTTTTTGTTAAAGCACTTTTGGTTATGGAGCTTTATCCTGATTCATTGAAGGGAATTTCTGGAAATCTTCATGAATTTTTAAGTGATGTTCCATTTGAAGGAGATGAATTTTTAAAGTATGAATCTACATTTCCTCCAAAAGAAAAAAAGTATGAACCATCACAAGATGTATTTGCAGAAATGGTAAATAAATTAGAAGATCCAGAAAATATAAAAATTTAAAAAATATAAAAGAGGTTGACTAGAAAGCTAAAATTATACTTTTAGTTAAGTTAACCTCTTTTTTTATTTAATATAAAATTTAAAATAGTAATGCCATGTTAAATGGAATTAAATAGAATTAAAAAAGCCTTTGTAAAATTAGTTTTAAAACATTTTGAAAAAGAACTAGATTATAATTTTCCGATATATAAAAAATGCCAAAAAGAAAATAATCTTTTCAGCATTTTTGCTCTAATATAAATTTACTATAAGTTAAAAATTATGTATAAAACCTAAAACTATCATATCATAATAATAATTTTTATTTATATACCCTTGATATTTTACATTGATTAAAAAATCTGGATCAATATAATATCCCATACCTACACTGACCATTCCAGTATCTCTTGACACTTCCAATGCTTTTATTTTACCAGAATCTGTAATAAATCTCTTTCTATTTGCAAATTCATAAGACCACTCTACATTTCCTGTAATTAGAAACTTTTCGCCCATTTCTTTAGAATACATAAGTCCAGCATTTCCACTTCCTATTCTTTCATTGGAAGTAGATATTCCATCATGACCTTTAGTCGTATATTGATTCCAACCAATTCCTAAATAGGGATAAAGCAGTGACTTTTCTCCAAGTTCGAAAAAATAGCCTCCCTCTGCTCCCAGAGAATAATTTTTAGTTCTGTAAACTATATTGGAAATACCTTGGGTTCTTAAAATATTTTTACCTTCGTCATATCCAGCTCTTCCAATGAAAAGCCAGTTGTCTTTATTGTAAGCAAGGTAAGTATTTAATCCATAAGTTCTGACTTTCTGACTGCTGTCAAAAGAATCATCATAGTCAGCTTTTGATTTTATATATCCAAAACTCATTCCAGTCATTAAGTCAGGATTTGATAAAAAGGTACTGTTAGTAGCCATTAAAAAACCTTTAATTTTGGCATCATAATCAGTATTATAATCATCTTTGTCATAACTGGATTTAATTTTTCCTATTCCTTCAATATATTGAGAACTTCCACTATATCCTCTTCTGTCCATTTTCTTGAACATTACACTTTCTCTAAACTGGCTGCTTCCTCTGTCAGTTATTATTTTTCCGTTTATTTCTGAAAGATTAGTTTGAAGATCATGAGTTCCTCCAAATGAACTTACAGAAACAGCTGCAAATATTAAAGGAAGTATTTTTTTAATTTTCATTTAATCTCCTCCAGACTATCTTCTTCTTTTTCCAAATATTCTTAAAAGATATAGGAATAGATTTATAAAGTCAAGATAAAGATTAAGAGCACCAATTATTCCAAGTTTATTCATAACTTCTTCATCGCCATTTGACATTTGAAAAGCTATTTTTTTGATTCTATTAACATCATAGGCAATAAGAGCAGAGAAAATAACTATTCCTAGAACAGTTCCAATCCAATAAAGTATTGGAGCTTTAAGGAAGAAGTTGATTAATGACATTATAATTATACTTATAAGCCCAGTCATTAAATATTTTCCATAATTGCTGAGATCTTCCTTTGTAGTATATCCATAAGCTGCAATAACTATAAACATTATCAAAGCTACACCTAAAGTATAGAATATACTTACAGGGTGGAATACAAATCCTAAACTGCTGAAAAGCACTCCATTCATCAATGAATAAAGGAAAAACATCATTCTGGCAGTCCCAGAAGACATTTTATTGATTCCCAAACTTAGACCAAATACAAGAGCTATCTCTGCAAACATTATTATTTTGAAATAAGGCATTATAGCATATAGCAGTCTTGCATTAAAACCAAATAAGTATATTGGAACTATTGTTGTAATAAGTACTCCAACTACCATGTTCAAAAAAACTTTTCTAAGAAATCTATTAGTTGTTTCCACATTGACATAGACCCCTTGTTCGTTACGCATCTCATTTAAATCATATTCGTTCATTATTGTGCTACCTCCTGATTTATATTTAAAATTTTAAAAAGCTCTTTTTAAAATCTCAAGTACATCAGCTTTATGAAGTTTTTTCATTGTTCCAAGAGGCCCAAAGGCAACAGCTGCATCAGCCATTCTTTCAAGATTTTCTTCCTTTATTCCTACCTCTCTTAAAGTACTTGGGATATTTAGAGATTTAAAAAATTCTCTTGTCTTATTTATTGCTTCTTTTGCGATAGTCATAGGGTCATTTCCTGAAATATTCCATACATATCTTCCATATTCTTCAAATCTATGAACATTTTCATCTGACAATACATATTCCATCCATACAGGAGTAAGGATAGCAAGTCCAACACCATGAGTTATATCATGATAGGCGCTAAGCTCATGTTCTATACCATGAGTTGCCCAATCTGTAGATATTTTACCATAAGTAAGGAGTCCGTTCAAGGCTAAAGAACTTCCCCACATAAGATTTGCTCTGGCCTCATAATTTTCAGGCTCATTATATGCAATAGGTCCAAAATGTATTACAGTTTTTAGAAGCCCTTCCATTAAACGATTTTGTAAAAAACCATCATGATCAGGTGAAAAATACTGTTCAAAGATATGACTCATTATATCAGCTGTTCCTGCAGCTGTCTGATACTTATTTACACTATAAGTATATATTGGATCAAGTATAGAAAATACAGGTCTTAAAAGATCGCTTCCTATTGATAATTTTCTATTTTCTTTCATATTTGAAATTACACTATTACCATTCATTTCGCTTCCAGTAGCTGCTAATGTTAATACAGAGGCAACTGGAAGAGCTGAAGTTAACTGCTTCATTTTATTTTTAACATAAAGGTCTTCCCATACATCTCCGTTATATTCGCTTTGGGCTGCTATGGCTTTTGCACAGTCTATAGTACTTCCACCACCTATAGCCAGTACAAGTTCTATTCCTTCTCTTTTACATATTTCAGCTCCATAATATACACATTCGATTCTAGGATTAGGGTCAATGTTTGGAAGTTCAAATATAGTAACTTCTGCTCTTTTCAAAACCTCTATAACTTTGTCATAAAGTCCATTTTTCTTGATGCTTCCTTTACCATATACCAGCAATACTTTATTTCCTATTTTCTTTACTTCGTTTCCAAGTTCATCTACTTTTCCAGTACCAAAAAGTATTTTAGTACTTACATTATAAGTAAAATTTTTCATAGCATTTTCCTCCTTTAAAATTAAATAATAATTTTACTGAAACTAAAATCTACTATTTTCAAACCATCTACTGCTGCACTTACTATTCCACCTGCATATCCGGCTCCTTCTCCTACAGGATACAATCCATTTATATTAACTGATTGTCCCTTTATATCTCTTGTTATTTTAACTGGAGCAGAAGTCCTTGTTTCAGGAGCTATAAGATTTACATTTCTGGATATAAAATAAGTATTTTTCCCCCATTGTTGAAAGGCTGCTTTCATATTATCATTTATAAATTTAGGAAACAAATTGTTCAAATCATAAGAATTCATTTTCATCTCATAACTGCTTTCTATAGAGCTGTTAGTCATCTTTCCATTCATAAAGTCTATAACATTTTGATAAGCAGCTCCATAATTATTTGCTATTTCATAAGTTTTTCTTTCCAGCTTTTCCTGAAATTTCATACCAGAAAAAAGTTCATCTCCAAATTCATTTTCTTTTATACCTACTACAATGGCAGAATTAGAAAATCTACCATCTCTTTTAGAGTAACTCATACCATTTACTAGAGTTTTTCCTTTTTCTGATGCAGCATTGACTACAACTCCTCCAGGGCACATACAAAATGAAAATACTCCTCTGTTTTCCTTCTTGTTGTTATATGTAACACTATATGTAGCTGCACCTAATAAAGGGTGGTCAGCATATTTTCCATACTGCATTTTATCTATGTCACTTCTTAAATGCTCTATTCTTGCTCCTACTGCAAAAGGCTTGTTTTCTAAATAAACTCCATTTTTATGAAGCATTCTGTAAGTATCTCTTGATGAATGACCTATTGCCAATATTACAGAATCTGTATTAATAATATCTTTTACTCCATCTTTATTTAAAACTTCAATTCCTATAACGCAATTATTTTTTATAAGAAGATTTTCCATTTTAGTGTTGAAATAAAATTTTCCACCCATACTTTTTATTTTCTCTCTAATATTTTTTACTACAATTTTCAATATATCAGTTCCAATATGTGGTTTATAATCCCATAATATTTCTTCCTGAGCTCCACAATCAACAAACTCTTTAAATACTTTATCTATATATTCACTTTTTATTCTCGTGTTAAGCTTTCCATCAGAATATGTTCCTGCCCCTCCTTCACCAAATTGTACATTTGATTCTGGATTAAGAATAGAATCTGATATAAATTTATTGTTTGTTATATCCCTTTTATCTACCTCTTCTCCTCTCTCAAAGACAAGAGGAATATATCCATACTCAGCAAGTCTTAATGCAGAAAACAACCCTGCTGGACCTGCTCCTATCACTGCTACTTCTTTATTTTTAAATAAAGGCTCTCTTCTTACTTTTTCCTTTTCTTTTACTGGAAGAACATTAGTCAATGCAGATATATCTATTTCTTTTTTTAACAAAACTTCTATATTATAAATAAATTTTATGTCATTTTTTTTACGGCTATCAATGGATCTTTTGTTCCATCTCAGCATTTCAATATTATCTTTTTTTATACCTTTTTTTTCAAGTTCTTTTAATATTTCTCTATCCTGATTTTTATCCAACGGAATTATTATATTGTTAATATTTATTCTCATGTTCCACCTCTAAATAAATTATACCACATATAATAATTAATTAACAATAAAAAAGCCTGTGAAATTCTACACAGGCTGGCTTTTTTATTTTATTTTGTCAGCTAGAGTTTTTCCAACTTTGAACTTAACAGCTTTTTTAGCTTCTATTCTCATTTTCTTATTAGTTTGAGGATTTCTAACTTCTCTTGCAGCTCTTTCTTTAACTTCCCATTTTCCCCAACCAACAAAAGTAATATTATCTCCTTTTACAAGAGTATCTTCAACAGAAGCTAAGAATAAATTTACTGCTCTTTCAGCTTCTTTTTTAGTAAACCCACCATTCTTAGCATACAATTCCACAAATTCTTTTTTAGTCATAACTATTCCTCCTTAGATTTTATTCAGAAGTAACTCTTAAAATTACAATTCTTACTTACTATATATATAACCTTTATTTTCCATTTTGTAAATAGAAAGTTTTAAAATTTCTACATTTTAAAAAATTACTTTAAAACCTTCAGAGGCAGTATTCACGTCATTATCGGTTATTCCCAGATATTTCTGTGTGACAGATACGGAAGAATGATTAAGCAAACGCCTTACTAATTCTATATTAAATTTATTATTTGTATATTGAATATGGGCATAAGTTTTTCTGAAACTATGTGTAGAAAGTCCTTCTATAGAAGCACATATAGAAATTTTTTTTAATATTTTCTGTACCCATCTTACAGATATATCAAAAATATTATCATTCCTGCTTAGAAAACGTTTTCTACAATAACCTTCAACTATTTTTACAATTTCATAGTTAATTTTTCTATTTTGTATCTTTCCAGTTTTTTGTTCCCGTATTGATAATCTTCCATCAACAAAATCGTTTACTCTTAAGCTCAGCACATCTCCTATTCTGAGTCCTGTATTTAATTGAATTAGACAAATCAAATGAACTTGTGGATTAGCTCTTACCATTATCCCATTTTTTCTTACTCCACTTTTTATAAATAAAAAAACTGTTTCCAATTCATCAAATTTTAAGGCTCTAGTTTTCATTCTTGTTTTCATCTCCTAAGCTTGTAATATATGTGTAGTATAGACATATATAAAATATACCACATTTTTTAAACTAGAGAAATATTTTTATTTTTAGTATAGCAATATTATTGTTATTGTTATAAAATATACGTATAATTTATTTTGGGAGGTTTTTAAATGATTATAATAAAAAACGGTATTTTACTTGATGTTGAGAAATCTAAAAGTGAAAAAATGGATATTTCAATAGAGAATGGTAAAATTACTGCAATCAAAAAAAATATTAAACCTAAGAAAGATGATGAAGTTATTGATGCTACTGATAAAATAATAGCACCTGGATTTATTGATGCTCACTGTCATTTAGGGCTTATGGGGGACAGCGTTGGTTTTGAAAATGATGATGTTAATGAAAAGTCTGAGCCAATAACTCCTCAATTAAGAGCAATAGATGGAATTGATCCTATGGACAGAGTATTTACAGAAGCTTATCAAGGGGGAATAACTTCAGTAGCTACTGGACCAGGAAGTGCCAATGTAATTGGAGGACAGTTTGCTGCTATAAAAACTTTTGGAAAAAGAATAGATAAAATGATAATAAAAGCTCCTATAGCTATGAAATGTGCTTTTGGAGAAAATCCGAAGAGATTCTATGGAACAAAAGGAAAAATGCCTACTACAAGAATGGGTATTGCCAGTATGCTTAGAGAAACTCTTCAAAAAGCACAAGAATATATGTTGAAATTGGAAGCTGCTGGAAATGATATAACTAAGAAACCTCAGTATGATGCAAAATTAGAAGCATTAATTCCTGTTTTGAAAAAAGAAATTCCTTTAAAGGCTCATGCTCATAAAGCAAATGATATATTTACTGCTATAAGAATAGCGAAAGAATTTGATGTAAAAATGACTTTAGACCATTCAACTGATGCTAGATGTATAGTTGATGAATTAGCTGAAGAAAAATATCCTATGATAGTTGGACCTAGTTTAGGACATAGAACTAAAGTTGAACTTATAAATAAATCTTTTAAAACAGCTGGAATTCTTAATAAAGCTGGAATAAAAATCTCTATAACAACTGACAGTCCTGTTATTCCTCTTCAACATCTCCCAATTTGTGCTG
The DNA here is from genome assembly GCA_900637705.1 of Fusobacterium varium. Taxonomy (NCBI): domain Bacteria; kingdom Fusobacteriati; phylum Fusobacteriota; class Fusobacteriia; order Fusobacteriales; family Fusobacteriaceae; genus Fusobacterium; species Fusobacterium varium. The sequence goes on along the minus strand of LR134390.1, from coordinate 1,406,959 downwards.
CTCTTGCAGTAAAAGATGGTCTTGATAAATGGGAAGCTCTTAAAGCTATTTCTATAAACCCTGCTGAAATATTAGGGCTGGAAGATAGAATAGGATCTATTAAAGTTGGAAAAGATGCAGATATAGTTATATGGTCAGCTGATCCTCTTCAAATAGATGCAAAAGTTGAATGTACTATAATAAATGGAAAAGTAGTTTTCAATGGTGAGGAGGAAGAATAGTGAAAGAACTTCTTAAAAAATTCAGAAGAGAACTTCACCAGATACCAGAAGTAGCTTTTGAAGAACATAAAACAGCTGAATATATAAGAGAAAAACTTAAAGAATATGGAATCCCTTATGAAGAAATCACTAATGAACATTATTCTACAGGAACTATGGTTTATTTTAAGGGAGAAGAAGGGTGTATTGCTTTTAGAAGTGATATAGATGCTCTGCCTATAAAAGAAGATACTGGTTGTGAATTTGCTTCTACAAATGGACGTGCACATGGGTGTGGTCATGATGGTCATGCTGCAACTCTACTTACATTTGCAGTTTGGTTAAAGGAACAGCAGGACAAGGGAGTAAAATTTAAAAAATCAATTGTTCTTATATTTCAACCTGGAGAAGAGGGGAAAGGTGGAGCAAGATATCTTTCTGTCCATGAAAAATTTCTAAATAAAAATATAGAAGCTATATTTGGAATGCATTTATTCCCTTTGCTTCCTGAAGGAACAGTATCTACAAAGATTGGTCCTCTTATGGCACAGACTATAAATCTTGATATAGATATTTATGGTAAGGGAGGACATGGAGCTGAACCACAAAATTGTATTGATACTATTCTCATAACTTCTAAACTTATAGAAGCATATCAAAGTGTTGTATCAAGAAATATAACTCCTATTGAACCTATGGTGCTTACTATTGGTTCTATTCATGGAGGAAGTGCAAGAAATATAATTCCGGAAAAAGTTTCCCTGCTTGGAACTATAAGAATATTTTCTAAATCAATGATGGCATTTATCAAAGAAAGACTGGAAAATATCAATAAGGGATTTGAGATGTCTTATGGGGTCAAAATAGATTTCAATTTCACTCCTGTATATTCTCCTGTCATCAATGATGAAAACCTTTATCATGTATTTAGAGAAGCTGTGAAAGATAGTAATTTTGTTGAAGCAAAACCAGAAATGATTGCTGAAGATTTTTCATTCTATCTTGATAAAGTACCAGGACTATTTTTCTTCCTAGGTGTAAGAAATGAAGAGAAAGGATATATCTATCCACTTCATAATCCTAAATTTAATTTTGATGAAGAGGCACTGTTAAAAGGTGTTGAAACTTTCCAAAATATAGCTTATGCTATGAAGGCTTTATAATTAAGAGATAATTCAATATAATTTTAGAATTTTTTTAAAGATTTTTTATTAATTTGAATTATAAAAATAACATAGAATTATTATTTATCAGTAATTGAGCAGTTAAGAATTCTTAACTGCTTAATTACTAAAAATTTATTTCCCCAAACATATTATTTTATTAATTGCACAACTTTCTTAAACCTAAAATTTTTAAATTTCATTCTATTCTTTTTCTAGCCTTCTTCCAAAACAGCTTTCAATATCATTAAGTACTGGTACTTCCAGTTTATTATTTTCTTTTAAGTATATATATGTTTTTTTCAACCCTTCTTTCAACGAATATTTATTCCTAAATCCTGTTTTCTCTATCTTTGATATATCTCCTATTAAATTCTTATTTCTAAATGGAAACCAATCCCTCGCTTTTAAGTTTTCTTTTTCTAAATCTATATTATATATTAATGGTTGTTTTCCAGATATCAGGCTGCACATTTTAATATAATCTTTAATGGTAATACTTTCATCACCAGAGATATTAAATATTTGATTAAAAAAGTGTGGGTTGTCTAAAGAAAAATTTACAGCTTCACAAAGATCATCTATATATCCAAACTGAATTCTCTCTTCTCCCTTATCTGGAATGAAAATAGGCATATTATTTTCAAGTCTTGCAAATATATAACTTTCTCTGTCTAAATTATTTTCAGGACCATAAATATAAAAAGGTCTGAATATAGTATAATTAAATTTTAATTTTTTTGAATTTTCAATAGTTATTTTTTCACATAAATATTTATCTTCAGCATACTTGCCCCATATTTCATTTGCTCCAGTACTGTCAGTTTCTTTTACAGGGTAATTCTGCATTTTATTATAAATAGAAGCACTGCTTATTAAAATATATTGACAATATCTTCCAGCCATTATTCTTTGAATAAGGGATACCTGCTCTGGATTATACGCTGATATATCAATTATGCAGTCTACTCTTAAATTTTCTAAACATTCTATTAATTCTTTTTCTATATTCCTGTTGCATTTTAAAACTTCTGCCTTTTCAGGACTGGGTCTAGTTCCCCTATTGAGAACATATACTTTATATTTTTTATTTAGCAGAAATTCACATAATTTTTTTCCTACAAATTGATTACCACCCATTAATAGAATATTTTTCATAATTAATCTCCTTTTAAAATTAATAACTATATTTCTATATTAATTTACATCTAAACAAATTACAAATTTTTTTATGCATATATTTTTATCAATTTCTATATTTATATCCTTCATTTTCTAAAGTGCACTTCATATAAAAGTTTAATTTATATATAAATTCAGGAATTGTTATATTTTTTATAAAATAAAAACTGCTATATTTTAATCTTATTTAGATAATTATCTGTAAAAGAGGAACAACTTTTTACATAAAAAATTTTTAAAATCTTTGAATTTTGTAGTCTGCAGAAAACTCTATACGAACATTATCGAAATTTTTATTGTTATCTATTAATTTCTTTTTGTTATTGATATAATCTAGCTATCAAAAACAAGGGGGAGTTAAATATGAAAAAAATTTTTATCAGCATTCTTCTTCTATTATCTTGTCTTAGTGCTTATGGAAAAGACAAAGTAGAAGAAATTATGAAAAAAGGTGTTATAAGAATTGGGACAACTGGGGATTATAAACCATTTACTTATCTCAACGGAGATAAATATGAAGGATATGATATTGAAGTTGCAAAACTTATAGCAAAAGAGTTAGGAGTAAAAGTTGAATTTATACCTACAACTTGGAAAACTCTTATATCAGATTTAAATGAAGATAAATATGATGTGGCTATGGGTGGTATAACAAGAACTGTCAAAAGACAGGTAGAAGCTCAAATGAGTAATCCTTATCTAATATTTGGTAAATGCTATCTAGTAAGAAAGGGAGAAAAGGAAAAATATAATTCTATTGAAGCTGTTAATAAACCAAGTGTCAAAGTTGGAGTAAATATTGGAGGAACTAATGAAATATTTGCTGATGAACACCTTTCTAAAGCTACAATAATTCGTTATAAAAATAACTTAGATGTTCCAGTTGCTGTAGAAAAAGGAGAAGTTGATGTTATGGTAACTGAAAATCCTGAAGCCATTACTTATGAAAAAATTAATTCTAAGTTGGAAGGGGCATTAACTGAAGCTACTCTTACTAAAAGTCAGATGGGATACATGGTTCACAAAGATCAGCAGCATCTTTTAAATACAATAAATTTTATTTTAGCAGAATTAGAAGTAAGAGGAACTATTCCTGAACTTAAAAATCAATATTTAAAATAATCTTTTTAAGAAGAACTGTTACAAATTGATGATTTGCAATTATTAATTTGAACAGTTTCTTTTTATTTTTATCATTTTTCTTTGAGTTATAAAAAAATATAGAGGAATCTTTTTATTACTTTTATAAATATTCTTTGCTTTAAATTTAATGCTTTAATTCTAAGAATAGGCATATTTCTGTAAATAAATAGAAATAGTATGATATAATAAGTAAAAGAATGTCTATAGAGGAGGAGAGTGCTGAATATGTTGAAGAAACTTCTTATTATAGCATTATTGATATCTCAAACAGCTTGTGGGAAAGTAGCCAGCTGGTATGGTAAAGGATTTGAGGGAAGAAGTACTGCAAGTGGATATATATTTGATTCTAGACAGTATACTTGTGCATCTAATGCTTATGATTTTGGAACTGTGTTAAAGGTAACTAATAAGGCAAATAATAAATCAGTTGTGGTAGTAGTGACTGATAGAGGCTCTTTTAAGAAGAAATATGGACGTGATATTGATTTAAGCCATGCTGCTTTTGTGAAAATAGCTAATCCAAATGAAGGACTGATTAAAGTAAGCATAAAAGTTTTAAATGATAAAAATACCTTTAAATATAAGCATGGAAGTCCTGTTTTCAATGCCAGAGAATACAATAAGTATGTTAAAAAATAAGTAAAAACCAGAAGAAAAAATTTTTCTTACCACATAAGGTTTGAGAATATTTTATACTTCTGGTTTTTATTGTATTAGCAAATTATAGAATTCTGTCTAAGAAAAAATTTTTAGGCAGAAATCTATAATGTATTTATTTTTAGTAGAAAATATGTAAAAAATTTATAAATCATAATTTTATATAATAAAAAATTTTAAATGGAGTGTGAAACAATTTCTGTAAATCATAACTTTCTATGATAAAAAATTTTAAATTCTTAAAGTATTAATATTTTGTAATTAAAATAGTATAAATCATATTTTTTCGATAAAAATTATTTAATTAAAATATACTAAATATTTTTTATACACTTGAAAATTTTATCAGGTTTTAATATTAAATATCCAACTTATATTCTACAGATACTGTCACTCTGTTCTCATCATCTTTTCTGCTGCTTGAACTACTATTCCCTTCACTGACCTGATACATCAAATCAAGAGTAAGTCCATTATTATATTCTATTCCTCCACCCATTCCATAGTAAGAACCATTTTGAGGATTTACAGCGTCATTTATAGATTTATATCTTGAATTACTGCTTTGAAAACTTTTTCCCCCTATATTATTTACAGCATATCCTAAATTAAGCTTCAAATATGGCTGCCAGTCATTTACTTGAGGCAGCTTATATCTTCCAGTGACATACAATGGAATAGAATCCATATCCACTTCTTCAGCTACTTCTTTTACATAAAATTTTCCACTTTGTTCCTGGTCAAATATGCTTTCTCTGTCTTTTTTTAGACTATACCTATCTTGATAGGACATTCCAACTCCAAGTTCAACATCAGATATAAGTTTGTCACTTCTTAATTCCTTTGCTACTTCATGCCCTACATGTATAACTTCTGTCTTGTCTTCAAAATCGTGTTCTTTTAATTTTTCATTAAGGGTATCTATAAATTCGTAATATTTTTTAACTACATTACTTTCTGATTGATTTGTTCCAAAATTACTATATTCTTCCAAATCTCTTTTAATAAGAAGTTTTTCCTGCTCTACATTTACTGTTACTTCTGGATCTGGAGCTTCTTCTGCATTTTTTATTATTTCTTTTAATTTATCTTCAGTCAATTTCTCATTTACAACTAAAAGTTTCTCTTCAGTTTGAGTAATTTCTTTTTCCATATTTTCTTCTTCTGATTCTTCATCATTCTCTTTTACAACAGACGTTTTTTCTTCTTTATTTATCTTATTTTCTTTTATATTTTTATTTATTTCAACATCATTAACAATTTTTTTCTGTTTAGTGGCAGGAATATTTTCTTCAAGCATAGGTACTTCTTTTAATCCACTGGCTACAGTAGACCATGAAAAAAATAATATAAATAGTATATTTTTCATAAAGCACCACCTTTTTATCCCTTTTAATATTATATTATAATTTTAACAGGTATAGAGATTTTTTTCAAAGATTTTTTCCCCATATTTATTTATCGCTAAAACTACTTATCTCTAAACTATTCTATTTTTCTCAAAAATACTCTTAACTTTCTAAACTTTTTTAAATATTGAAAATTTTTCTGCAAAATGATAATATGTACCTATATGAAAAAGAAAAAGGAGTTAAGATATATTTAATATTCCTTAAATTTATTTTATGCCTATATTTACCATTATTCAAAATATACATAAAAAAAATGCAGATTACAAAATGGTAAATGAATTATCAGGCTAAAAACTTAATAAATAAAAAGAGAGGGACTTACATGTTAAATAAATTAGAAAAAATCTATGAATTAAAAAAAGAATTAGATAAAAAAAGACCTCTTTCACAAAGTGAGCTCAAAAGAATTAAAGAAAATTATATAATAAAAAATACATATAATTCAAATGCTATTGAGGGAAATACACTTACAGAAATAGAAACAAAAGTTATAATAGAAACTGGTATTACTATTGCTAAAAAAACTTTAAGAGAGCATTTAGAAGTTAAAAATCATGCTGAAGCTCTTTTATTTATTGAAGAATTAAAAGATAGAAAGTTATCAGAATATGATATTAAATCAATTCATTCTATAATTTTAAGTGGAATTGACAGAATTAATGCTGGAAAATATAGAGACGCAAATGTACAAATAGGTGGGGCCTCTCATGATGTCGCTCCTTCTCATTTAATTTCTCAGGAAATATATGCACTTCTCAGCTGGTATAATGAAAGTCCCATTACAATAAATAAAATTATAGAATTTACTTGTCGTTTTATTAATATACACCCATTTATAGATGGTAATGGTAGAACTTCTAGACTTTTAACTAATTTAGAACTTTTAAAACTTGGTTATCCTCCAATTACTATTTTAACAGTGGACAGATTAGAGTATTACCAAGCTCTTGACAAAAGTTACTATGAAGACTATTCATTGGCTTATGATTTCTTTTATAATTGTATCATTGAAACTTTAGAAGAATATATAAGTTATACAAAATAAAAGTGCTCTTGTTGACAGCAAAGGCTGATAATACAATCAGAAGTTATATGAGAACTCTGACAAATATATTAACCTTATATCATGTTTTTTAAATATACTTTAATTAATATCAAATTCAATAAATACTTGAGGAGAGATAAATGAGTATCAATAATATTATTATCTATTTAATGATATTTTTTATGTTGGTTGGTGCTGTTGATAGATTATTTGGCAACAGATTTGGATATGGAAAAAAATTTGAAGAAGGAATTATGGCTATTGGAACACTTTCTCTGGCCATGTTGGGAATAATTTCCCTTTCTCCTCTGATTGCTTCAGCTTTAAAACCAATTATTACACCATTGTATAAATTAATAGGTGCTGATCCAGCAATGTTTGCTGGAACTATTTTAGCCAATGATATGGGAGGATACTCTTTGAGTATAGAACTTGCTTTATCACAGGAAGCTGGGCTTTTTGGAGGGCTATTTCTGGCTGCTACTATGGGAGCTACACTTTCTTTTACTATTCCTGTTGCCATGGGAATAATAAATAAGGAAGATGAAAAATATCTGTCTAAAGGTATTATGGCTGGAATTTCCACTATTCCTTTTGGGTGCTTTTTTGGAGGGTTGATAGCAGGGTTCAATATTAAAATGCTTATACTGAATTTGATTCCCACTATTATTTTTACTTTCCTTATTTGCACAGCACTTCTTAAATACCCAAAAGCTGTTTCAAAATCATTTTCTCTTTTTTCTAAGGTAATGTTTATAGCAATAACAATAGGACTGGCATTGCAGATAATAGAAACTCTTACTGGAAAAGTACTGGTTCAGGGAATGATTCCTGCTCTTGAAGCAGTTAAAATAATATGTAAAATCGGAATGACTTTAGCAGGAGCTTTTCCAATGGTATATTTTATCACCAAGGTTTTCAAGACTCCATTAATTAAATTAGGAAAACTATTTGGAATAAATGAGAACTCCACTGCTGGAATTATTGCCTGTCTGGCTCATAATATTCCTATGTATAATATCTTAAAAGATATGGATGAAAGAGGAAAATTATTAAATATTGCCTTCTCTGTCAGTGGGGCTTTTGTACTGGGAAGCCATCTCGGATTTACTGCAGGAGTTGATACTGCTCTTGTGTTTCCTGTGATAGCTGCCAAGCTTATAGGTGGAATTTCAGCTATGTTCGTAGCAAATTTTATTTATAATAAAGATTTTAAAAATTCAAAAAAATTAAATTAATAAAATAGCCAGTCTTTATTTGATAGCAACTCAAATTTATGACTGGCTTTTAATTATCTCATTCTTCCACCATAAATAATTTTTTTAATACTTTTCTTTTTTAATCTCATAAAAATTTTCTATATTAACCTAATATCTAGTCACTTTCCAAAACCATTTTTTCCTTGCATTCTCCATTTTTTTGATGTTTTCTCTGGACTTTTTGTTATTCTTATTCTTACCAATCCTCTTCTTAGCCAATCTAATTGATGATGAGTTGTTATATCATCACAAACAGATACTTTATTTGGATAATTATATAGATATTTTAGTCCTCTTTTAGTATATTTTTCATTTTCCTCTCTTTTTAATCTTAACTTTATAGAAAAGTTTCCCATAATATTAAAATTATTACTGTTTTTTAATTTCTAAAATTTAAATAAATTGTATGATTTGAAAGGATTTTTTCTGTTTTAATTATTTCATTTTCACTTTTATCTTCCTTTTTTTCTTCATCTTTTTTAATAAGTGCAAATTCCATTTTAAGATTAGATAAATTACATATAGCTAACAACTCTTTATCTGTTATTTCCATAGAATAACCTCCTCTAATACCATTGAATAGTAAAAATTATATCATCCATTTTATCATATTCTTTTTTTTCTCTATTTAAATAATTTGATTCTATATATTTAGAAGAATATACTTGAGTATACAATAAAAGTAATTTATTACTGAAATCACTAATTTTACTTCTATTCAATGAATCAATTTTTTTAATTATTATATTTCTATCTTCTACAGAAGTTATTTTTTTCAAGATTTTCTCTCTATCTTTTATTGTTATTTCTTTTTCTATTTCTAAAACTATTTTTTGATAATCTGGAAATAATATTCTTTCATCTATTATTTCTATTGTTAAAGCAACATATTCAAAAGTTCCTGTTTCTTTCATAAACTGAATAAATTCGTAAATTTGTTTCCTATACCATTCTCTGTCTTCATCATTTTCTACTCTCCCAAATATATAAATACCTCCACTTATATATAGTCTATCTCCTTTTTCTTTTGTCAGTTTTACACTTCCTTCAAAATTTTTACTCTTATCTGAATAACTTCCTGTTACTTCTAATACTGATAAATAATTTTCTCCAAATAGTTCTTTTAACTTCTTTCCATAAAACTCATTAGCTGATTCTTTCAACATAACATTACTGTATGTATCTCTTGTTATTCCAAATTCTTCTCTAAACATTTTCTTTTTTACCATTACTGTTCCTACTGCTTTATAGTACTTATCTCTATATTTAGGTGTTCCTATATATCTTATTGGTGTTACTCTTGCTTCATACCATGTTACATCTCTATCACCCTTAGTATATCCATCTATCATTGCATATCCTACTTCAAATTCTTCCCCATATCTTTCATACATATGCTGCACTATTTTTTCTTCTGCTTCTTCTGATGTTACCTTCCTGCCACATGATATGAATGATACTGCTATTGATAAAATAACTAGTATTTTAAACAACTTCTTCATCTTGCCTCCTTTTTAAACCTTAACTTTATAGAAAACTTTTTCATAAGTTTCTATCAAAAAGTTTCCCATAATATTAAAATTTATTAGACTTATATTTTTAAATAAATTGTATGATTTGACAGAATTTCTATTTCTTCTAATGGGTTGTCCGGATTTTTAACTCTTTCAATTTTCTTTATAATATTTGCAAATTCCATTCTTAAATTACTTAAGTTACATATTGCCAATAACTCTTTATCTGTTATTTTATTCAATTTTACCAAACCTCCCATTTAAATTCTATATCATTTATTAGCTCATATTCTTTCTTTTTTTCATCATTAAAACCTTGAGATTCTATATATTTAGAAGAATATATTTTTGTGTAAAGCAAGCCTCCTACACTTCTTTTTAGATATTCTTTCTTATTTATTGAATTAATTTTATCTAATTTTTCATCTTGACTCATTTTTTCAAAGTCTCTATTTATTTTTGCCATTACTTTTCTTCTTCTTTTTCTCCAGGCATCCATATCCTTATCATTAAACTTTAATTCTTCAACTAATTTTTCAGAATTAGAAGTCAATATTCTTTCATCCATAATTGAAATATCCAAATCCACATACTCAAAAGTTCCTGTTTCTTTCATAAACTGAATAAATTCGTAAATTTGTTTCCTATACCATTCTCTGTCTTCATCATTCTCTACTCTTTCAAATATATAAATACCTCCACTTATATATAGTCTATCTCCTTTTTCTTTTGTCAGTTTCACACTTCCTTCAAAATTTTTACTCTTATCTGAATAACTTCCTGTTACTTCTAATACTGACAAATAATTTTCTCCAAATAGTTCTTTTAATTTCTTTCCATAAAACTCATTAGCTGATTCTTTCAACATAACATTGCTGTATGTATCCCTTGTTATTCCAAATTCTTCTCTAAACATTTTCTTTTTTACCATTACTGTTCCTACTGCTTTATAGTACTTATCTCTATATTTGGGTGTTCCTATATATCTTATTGGTGTTACTCTTGCTTCATACCATGTTACATCTCTATCACCCTTAGTATATCCATCTATCATTGCATATCCTACTTCAAATTCTTCCCCATATCTTTCATACATATGCTGTGCTATTTTTTCTTCTGCTTCTTCTGATGTTACCTTCCTGCCACATGATATGAATAATACTGCTATTGATAAAATAACCAGTACTTTAAATAACCTCTTCATCTTGCCTCCTTTTTAAACCTTAACTTTATAGAAAACTTTTTCATAAGTTTCTATCAAAAAGTTTCCCATAATATTAAAATTTATTAGACTTATATTTTTAAATAAATTGTATGATTTGTCACAATTTTTTTCTTTTTACCTGTATTATCAATATCATCTATTTCAGTTTCTTTATCTATTACACTTGCAAATTCCATTTTTAAATTTGATAAATTACATATTGCTAATAATTCTCTATCAGTTATCTTATTCATTTTACCACCACTCTAATTTAAAATTTATATCTTCTATAACATTATATTCTTTTACTTCTTCATATAATTCTGACCTATTACTTTTATTCCAACCTTTTGATTCTATATATTTGGGAGAATATATGTGAACGAACAATAAATTTACATAGTCTGAATCATCATATTTTCCTTTATTTAATGAATTTATTCTTTCTTTTATTTTTTCTTTACTTAATTTATGAAATTCATCATTAGCTTTTTTCATCAATCTTCTCCTCTCCCATCTCCAAGTTTCTTTATCTAAATTATTTGGTAAATCTTTTATATATTTTCTTGGATTTGTAACATCTATTAGTTCTCTTTCATCTATCACAGTGATACCTAAATCCACATATTCAAAAGTTCCCGTTTCTTTCATAAACTGAATAAATTCGTAAATTTGTTTCCTATACCATTCTCTGTCTTCATCATTCTCTACTCTCCCAAATATATAAATACCTCCACTTATATATAGTCTATCTCCTTTTTCTTTTGTTAGTTTCACACTTCCTTCAAAATTTTTACTCTTATCTGAATAACTTCCTGTTACTTCTAATACTGATAAATAATTCTCTCCAAATAGTTCTTTTAATTTCTTTCCATAAAACTCATTAGCTGATTCTTTCAACATAACATTGCTGTATGTATCTCTTGTTATTCCAAATTCTTCTCTAAACATTTTCTTTTTTACCATTACTGTTCCTACTGCTCTGTAGTAGCTATCTGTATATTTAGGTGTTCCTCTATATCTTATTGGTGTTACTCTTGCTTCATACCATGTTACATCTCTATCACCCTTAGTATATCCATCTATCATTGCATATCCTACTTCAAATTCTTCCCCATATCTTTCATACATATGCTGCACTATTTTTTCTTCTGCTTCTTCTGATGTTACCTTCCTGCCACATGATATGAATGATACTGCTATTGATAAAATAACTAGTATTTTAAACAACTTCTTCATCTTGCCTCCTTTTTAAACCTTAACTTTATAGAAAACTTTTTCATAAGTTTCTATCAAAAGGTTTCCCACAAAGACTTTTCCATGATATAAAAATTGCTGCTTCTATTATATTTTTATATGAAAATACAGTTTAGATTAATCTATAAATATTTCTCTAAACTGTATTCAAATTTATTTTTTTATTTTTTTCTCCAATCTCTCTATTATTACATTGTATCTTTGTGAAGGCATATATTCATTATATTTTAATTTTTTATATTGATTCATAGCTTCTTTATATTTATTTTTAGCTATTTCTTTATTGTTTTTATCCTTTATAAGTCTATCTCCATCTAATTCGCTTTGTACTCCCTTTAAAAGAATTCCATTCATATTTATTTTTCCTTTAATCATCTCTGTCATTTTAGAATCTTTTGATTTTTTTAAAGCTGAAGTGTAGAGTTCATATGATTTATAGTATCTGAACTGATCAAACATCATATTTCCTTCTTTTAAAAGCGACTCAGCAGTTGTTGTTTTTGCAGGTACTTTCTTTGGAACAGGAGATTTTTCTGCCTCTATTTTTTCAATTATCTCATCATATATATCTTTTTGAGCATTATCTAAAAATACTGGAGCTATTCTTTCATAAATTTCCATTGCCTCTTTTTTCATCTGCTGTCTTTTTTTATTTGTATTTGCTTTTTGAAGATAAAGATTATCAGCTTTTAACTTTTCTTCATATGCAGAATTTAAATTTTCAACAGATATCAATTTATATTTTACTTCATCTTTCAAGCTGTTATCTTCTCTCAAATTTGAAGCAAGAACATTAGCAGTTTTCAATTCATCTACAGCTTTTTGGAATTCTTGATTCTTAAGCATTATATTTGCTGTACTTACACTTTGAGCTGTTTTTTCAGAAATATTGGCCTGATTTAAAAAATATTCTAAATCTTGTATATTTTCTTCATATTTATTTCCTCTGTATTGACTGAGTTCAATATATTTTTCAAGACCAGCTTGATAATCTTCTGAAGCAGCTCTATATTTTCTTTCTACCATTAATGCATCTCCAGATTTTTCTTTTTCTACAGCATAGTCATACATTTTCTGCAACTTATGATATTGAAAGAATTTCTGACCTCCAAATAATATCAATAATAGAATTACTGCTGCTACTCCAAGTTTATATGACTTTGTACCTATTGAATTAAAATATTTTTTTAATTTAACTAATTCATTTTCTGGCTCTGGGAGAAGAGGTGCAGGTCTGCTTATAAATATGCCACACAATGTATGATTAGATAAATTTGCATAGCAGTTTTTATTCATAATTTTTACAAGGTTTCCTATCCATTGCCCTACTCTTTGAGATTTTGCAGTTTCTCTTTCTACATCATCTTCATCAAGATTTTCCCATGCTCCTTGAGTCATAAGCAATATCTTGTCATTTGGAAGAAGCGTCATAGTTTTAGAAACATTGACAGCTATATTTTTATCAATACCAAATTTATGTGTAAATATATTTCTATCTTTTCTAAATCTTATTTCATCATAGAGTATTTTTTCAGCTTCATACATAAGAAAAGCTAAAGTGCTATCCTTGCTTTTCTTTATGATATAGTTATCTCTCAACAGCATAAATCTTGCATTTCCCACATTTGCAAATGTTACTCTTGAATAGTCTGTAACTACCATTGCAATAGAACAACTACTGTATTCCTCTGCCATGTCACTATTACTTATCTGCATTTCTCTATATCTTTTGTGTACATGAAGAAGCATTCTTTCAATTTTTTTCCCATCAATAGTAGGATTTTCTATAAAAGTTTCTATCAGTGTTTCTCCAATAAATGGTGCTATCTTATGTTCAAAGACTCCACCATTATTTCCATCTACTACTATCCAGCACCCATACTCTTCCAATTCAATATATGTAAGATAGTCATTATTCACACTCTTATCTCCTCTATCTGAAAGAAAAGATGTTACAAATATGCTCTGATACTTTCTTCCTGAAAGATTTAGCTGCATAGTTTTTTTCTCTTCATTTTCTTCTTTAATCTTTTCCCTATTCATTTAATAACCTCGTTTTTTATTTTTTATTATATAAAATCTATTATTCCTTTAAAGATTGAAAATTGATTCAAATTTCTTACAATTTTTTTATCAATTACAGGTGTTTCCTCTATATTATCTTCCTCTTCTATTTCAATTCCATAATCTCTTATTGCTGCCATTCCATCTAATACTATAAATTTTTTTATGGTATTTCTTTTTATTATTTCTTCAGCAATAATATTAAATCTATCTTTTAGTAAAAAGTTTTTTGGAGCCTCTTGTAGATCTTTTTCAATATCATCTATTGGAGAAAATGCTATCTCATAAGCAGGTTTACAAAAAATTTCAAATCTTATGAACATATTTTTTACTACCTTTCTTTAATTTCATAAATACAGTTATACTTTATTAAATTTTTAACTTCTATAGATAATTTTAGTTCCATTACTTTTAACAAATCATTTTCATCAAAAGAATAATAACCTTCACCTTTTAGATCAAAACTTCCTATTTTATGCATTGATTTCATAGGGTAGCATTCTGAAACTTGTTTTATATACTCACTTCGTTCAAACGCTTCATCTTCTTTTAATAAAAATCTTCCTATTTTTTCTTTTTCTGTACTTTCATCATATATTTCATATTGCACTGGAATATTTATCAATGGAAAAATATTATATATCTTTCTTTTTAATCTTAAGGGACTTGATTTTTTTATTTCCTGATTATATATTCCTAAAAATATAAAGGGCATAACATTAAATCTTTTCATCATCTCCATTAATTTATATTTGTTATTTATTATTCTATTTAATTTAAATATAAATTCTTTTATGTTCTCATCTTTAAGTTTAAAAAAACTTTCTTTTCTTAAATATTCCCATTTATTTATTATTTCTTCAATGTTTGTTACACTTTCTATTTTGCCATTTTTATCTAATTTATAATCTATCTTATTAAAAATTTTATTTGTTGACTCTAAAATTTTTTCTAAAGTTCCCTCTTCTTCTTCTAATTCACTTTCTATAAAAAATAGTGCTTGTTCTCCTCTATATTCAATTTCAATTTGAATTTCTAATTCATTTTTTTCTTCCTCATATTCAGGAGCATTTATACTTTCACTAAATTTTACATTATATTTTTTAATATATTTTCATTTGGATAATTTAAGTTCATTTATACTCCCTTTTATTTATTGCTTAACTTTATATGCTCCAGTAGTTATATCATAAATTTCACATCTGATTTTTCTGCCCTTGCTGATATCTTCTATTAATTCTCCATATTCACAACTTTTTTTAGATTTTACGCTTTCAATATAATTTTCTCCAACTTCTACATCATATATTTTAGTAGTCAATGAAACATCATTAGCATTTTCTATTGTTATATTATTTTTGGAATTTACCAATATATCATTTTTGCATTCAATAATTTTATTATTAAATATTTCTCTTGAATCTTCTGCACATTCAAATAAATAACTACTTTCATTTAATCTGAAATCAAAACATACTTTTTCACTTTTATTTTCTAATTTAGTTGTATAATTTCTTACATATGGATTACTGAATCTTATATTTCCTTCATTATTCACTGCCCATACCACATATCCTTCACTTTCTTCAGTAGTAGGAAAATTGACTGCTACTGTATCTAATACTTCTGGAGTACAGAAATATCCTGTATTTGTTTTTGAATATGGAGTTGTATATGGAAAATTAAATCTTTCTTCCTTATTATTAAATAAAAATGAATCTCCTGCTGATTCAACTTTTATTATATTATGAAATTTATTAGAAGCAGTTTTTTGCAGTCCAGAATAAAAATCTACAGTCATTATTGCTATTTTTCCATTTTTTGAAATAGGAATGCTCATAACAGTTCCTTCTATCATGCAGCCTTTTATATTTTCATTTGCAATATATTCATAAATATAATCTTTCTGTTTTGTTGAATATTCTCCATAGAATTTTCCACTTTTATATGCTATGTGACCTCTTGTTACTATTCCCATATTTTTTTTATCATTTTCAATTATATTATCAGTTAAATTATAAAAATCAACAGAAGTAAGATAATATGAAATATTGTTAAATTTATCTATTCCTCTTCCTATATTTCCATTATTTTTATTCCATTCCCTTATACTTTCAATTCCTTTCATAAATCCAATAGATATTTCTCCAGCCCCCATACTAAATACTGCCATTTTTAGATGTGATACAATTCTTATCAAAAATTCCCAATCAGTTTCATAATATTGAATTATAAGTCCTTTTTTTATTCTTGTGTTTAAAACATTTGTGTTATCCTCTGATTCTATCCCTAATATGCTTATTTCATCGTTATATCTTCCTGCTATTTCTCTTATTATGTCTATATATCTCATATTTGGATTTTGATATACTTTATACCTTTTTGTTCTATCCGTTTTTTCACTTTTAGAAAATGCTTCTAATTTTATTTTTATATCTCCAGAATCTTCTTCCATAAGAATTATATTTTGAATAATTCCAGAAAAATATTTTCTTTTTTTCAATAAAATATCAAAAGAAGCATTATTTTCTGATTGACTGCCTACATCTTCTCTAGTATAAATTCCCCAATCATTTTTATATTCTTTTTTTACTTTTAGTTCTATATTTATTTGACTGTGAGTATTTTCTTTAAATTTTAATTCAAATTCTTCCAATAAATAACCTTCACTTCTTATTTCAATATTATTCAATAAAATTTTTAAGTCTATAGCTGAATAATTACTTTCTAATCCCATTTTCTCTCCTTTCTATTTACCTTTCATATCTTTTGTATTAGTATCTACTATTGAAATTGTTCCACCTTTTTGACATTTTAATTCACTTTTATTTGTAATTATTTTTCCAAAAATTTCACTTGTTTCCAAGCAATTATTCCATTCGGATCCATATGGTATTTCACATTTGCATATACCATTCTTATCCGAAGAACAAAATGGAAATTTTTTTATATTTATACCTGGAATATTATCTTTTGAACATCCTATTGTTTTATTGTCAGCAGTTGCATTTTTCAAAATTTTTGCTATAAATTCAGAAGTTCTTCCATTACTTCTGCTGCATATTATTTTTGCCTGAGAAACTACTATTTTTTTATCTGCCTCTTTTTCTTCATTTTTTTCACCTTTTCTTGAAATAATTCCTTTAAACTCTATTATTCCTCTTCTTATTCTATCTAATTCCGATTTTTTACTTTCATTTGAATTAAAATATACTCCTTTGTTATATTGAGCATAATAATAATTGTATAGATATTTTAAAGATTTTTCATTATAACTTCCACTTTCATCTTCAATATGGCCTATTCTCAATATTTTTGTATTTGGGTGAGCTTTTAAACCTGTTTCATTATTTATTGTATAATATGAGGATAATATAGAATCATTTCCTTCTTTATTTAATTTTTTAAGTATTTCTAAAAATAAAGGAAAAGATGGTTGAGTTATTTTTTGTCTTTTAAATTTAAAAATATTTTTTCTTCCATTTTTTTATAAATTCAATATTTAATTCTTTTCCTTTTGTTTTAGACTCTAACATAATTCCGTGTCCAGCTATTTTAGTATAATAATACTCCTCTTTTGTTTTAGGTTTTAATGTATTAGAAACTGGAACTTTATTAATTTCCTTTTCATATTCTATTTCATCTTTAACTGTAATATTTTTATACTTTCTTACATCATCTTCATAGCTATCTAATTTAGGTTTAATTTTAGCTGTTCCTTTTAAAAAGTAATCTTCCATATAGCTTCTAAATACACTTCCTATATAATCATTACTTATACTTTCCTCTGAAACCATATATTCCTTATTATTATATCGCTCTACTATTATATTTCCGTTATTTCCTCCCTCAACTAAAGGGAAAAATATAAATTCACTATTGTCTGGAGAAATTACATTTGAAAAATTAGTTTCCATATCTAGTTTATTTTCATCATATTCTGAGTGTGCTATTTCTTTTTTTAAATAAGCTTTTGCTCCATAATCAAATCCCTTTGTATAAAAACAATTATATGGTTTGATTTTTCCAGAATAATAATTCTGCTGAATTCTATGATTAGTACTGATATACCAGCTCAAGATATCTCCAGAATTTATATCTACCTTTTTGTCAGCTTGAGGAATATCTCTTGTATCAATTCTGCCTACTTGTATTCTGTATGAGGCTTCTGGCCCTTCACGATATATATTATTCCATTCTGACTCATCATAAATGTCAGCATGATATTCCTCATAAGCATTTACTGTATATTCTTCATCCTGTGATATAAAATCATAATAAATTTCTCTATGCAATATATAGGACTCTGTTTCACCTAACTCTTTTTTAAATATTCTTTTAAACTCTTTTCCATCTCTTGATTCAGGTAAAGTCTGATATTTAAACTTCTTACTTCTATAATTTCCATTTTCTAAAGAAACTGCATCTATAATCAAAGGAGAAATCTTAAAATCTAAATAACATCCATCTATTAGTAAAGAAAGATAATCTCGTACTTTAATAAAAATTTCATCAACATTCCAGCCATCAAAAAACTCTTCTTTTCTTTTATATAAACTTATTGCTATTTTTTCTTCATATACTTCAGATATATTTTTTACTAATGGAGGGAAAGCCATTTTTTTATTAATGTATTCACAATTTTCAGAATATTTTTTTCCACAATTATTTTTTTTAGGACAGTCTATAAATCCTGCTCTACACAATGCTACATATAAATCTTCCATTTTCTTTTGTTTTATATATATTCCATATAAATAAAAAAGAGCTGTCACTGTAGAAAAAATAACACTTGGTACTATTGAAGTTCCACCTGATACTATATATCCTATTACTAAAGCTATTGTGTGATCTCGTGTTATAGCATATAATTGTTCTTTAGTTTCTTCTAAAACAGATAAGGACTTTCCATAAAATATATTACTCAAGTCTTTTGTATTAAATGCTAAAACATCTGAGTCTAAATTTAAATTTCGTGTTTTAAATACTCTTGCTTCACAATTGTTCATCAATCTAAATATTCCAGCTAGTTCTGCACCAGTATTAAATCCAGTAACAATTATTTCCAAGTTGTCCATGTCTAATTTTTTCTCTTCTTCTAATATTTTTGGCAGAAGATATCCTCTTACCAAATCTAGAAGAATAAATTCATTATATAATTCACCATTCATCAATCTCTCATTTATTTGTGAGTCGTGGCTTGAATTTCTAAAACAGACAACAATTTTTTTTATAATTTTTTATCACCTTTTTTTTCTACTTTTGCTAATATATTTACTCCAAAATCAAAACAATCGTATCTTATATCTCTTTGAAATGGTATTTCAAATATACCTTTTTTATTTGTTCCAATTCTTCTATCATTTCATTAATTTTCTCTTTTTCTTGAGGAGAAAACTTTCTTTTATCTATTTTATCTCTTAAATATTCTAATGACCAATTAACAACAAAAAAGGTATAAGCTGCGTTTTCATTGAGCATAGTTAAAATTTTAAACTCTTTTAACATACCACTAAATAAATTCCCCAAGTTGTCTACTCTTATATTTTCAACTAAATTAACTAAATTTTTTAAATAGTCTCTGCTTCCACCGACTATTGTATCTTCTAAATATTTAGTTATATTTTTTGTAACTTTTTCTTCCACTCCTAATTTTTGTAAATATTTTTTTATACCGTTGAATAAATTTGTTTCTATTGTATCTTGAACTTTTTTATTTGGTGATTCAAAATTTATTCCTAAAAAATTAAACATATCTGCTCTTGGAAGTTTAAAGGCATTTATTGGCATTTTATTTAATGAAGACATTTCAGCAATCAATGCTTTTCTTAAAAATTTAGCTTTACTGGAAGAAACTCCACTTATTTTTATTGCGTTTTTACCTTCTTCAACAAATAACTTATTTATTTTTCTTTCTATTGTTTCTTCTATTTCTGTAGTTATTTCTTTTTTACTTAATGAACTTGTTATTTTAGAAGATTTTTCCAATATTTGTTTTTTAAATGATTTAGCATCAAATTTGACTTTTATTCCTTGATATTCTGGCATATTTGCAGTAATTTTGGTTATTTCTTCACTTAATTCTCCACCTATTTTTTCAGTTAATTCAGGTATACTTGAAGCTGCTTTAGCTATTTCCCTGCTTTTTTTTATTCCATTAAAAATAGGAGGAGCTATAAATGAAATTACCCTAATTATATTTAAACCTATTTTTATAATCCTTTCTGTTTCTTGGTTTCTTTCATAAAATTCTCTGCTGTTATATAGTTTTTCTGATAATAAAATATTATCTATTTCCTGATATATTTCTTGAAGTCCTTTTTTTTCTTCTTCTGTAGGAAGAACTAGATTATTATCTGAATCCTTTTTTTTTAATTCATATTCTTCTTTTTCATTTTTTCTATTTCATAAATATATTTATTTGCTTTGTCTTCTAAATAAAGTACTTTATTTAAATTTTCTTTTTTTCCTGTTTCTAATAAATAATCTATAAATTCTGTAGTTATACTATATCCATCTCCACCATATAGTATTTCCCAATCTTCTAAAAAATTATTTTTCTCTCCATTTGCTTTAAAATATTCATAATATTCATATACTATTCCTGCTGTATACTTCAGTTCATCAATACTATTGTATACTGCTGAATATGGTTTTGATTCATCCTCTCTTTTTCTCATAAATGCTCTTGGAACTTTTTTACTTCCATCTTTATTTTCTGTATTTTTTCCTAGTTCATCTAATTTTATACTTTCTATTTCTTTTTCCAAGAGTGAATAAATTGTATGATTTGTCACAATTTTTTTCTCATCTATTGTTCTTTCACTTTCTATTAAATTGGCAAATTCCATTTTTAAATTTGACAAGTTACATATTGCTAACAATTCTTTATCTGTTATATTCATTTTCAATAATAACCTCCCATATCAAATTCAATATCTGTTATCTTATTGTATTCTTTTTCTTTTTCTCCTTTTATAGAATTACTCTTTATGTATTTAAGTGAATAAATTTTTGTATAAAGCAAAAGATTATAGTATGACCAATCTAATGAATTTTTCTTGATTTGACTTTTATTTATCTCATTTATGTTTTTTAATATTTCATTACTATTAACCTTTATTTCTTTTAAAAAAAGTTTTTTAGTGTCTCTATAGTTTTTTGTATCTTTTTCATCTTTTTCCCAACTTTTTCTATTTTCTAATAAATTATTTTTTAAAATTTCATTATTTTTAAAATTTTCACTTAAAACTTTTTCATCTATTACTTCTATATCCAAATCCACATACTCAAAAGTTCCTGTCTCCTTCATAAATTGAATAAATTCGTAAATTTGTTTCCTATACCATTCTCTGTCTTCATCATTCTCTACTCTCCCAAATATATAAATACCTCCACTTATATATAGTCTATCTCCTTTTTCTTTTGTCAGTTTCACACTTCCTTCAAAATTTTTACTCTTATCTGAATAACTTCCTGTTACTTCTAATACTGATAAATAATTTTCTCCAAATAGTTCTTTTAACTTCTTTCCATAAAACTCATTAGCTGACTCTTTCAACATGACATTGCTGTATGTATCTCTTGTTATTCCAAATTCTTCTCTAAACATTTTCTTTTTTACCATTACTGTTCCTACTGCTTTATAGTACTTATCTCTATATTTGGGTGTTCCTATATATCTTATTGGTGTTACTCTTGCTTCATACCATGTTACATTTCTATCACCCTTAGTATATCCATCTATCATTGCATATCCTACTTCAAATTCTTCCCCATATCTTTCATACATATGCTGCGCTATTTTTTCTTCTGCTTCTTCTGATGTTACCTTTCTGCCACATGATATTAATAATATTGTAATTAATATCAATAGAAAATATTTCATCTCTTTTTTCATAATTACATTGTCCTAAAAAGAATAAAAATAATTCCTGCAATGATAAGAATATATCCTCTATTTGCTCCTTTTATAGAACAAACTTCTGGATTTTCCTTATTATATTCTATCTCTATTTCTTCTCCTATTTTATCTTTAGAATTTACTAATCCTCCTTCTATTGTTTTAGCCTCTATTATTTCTCCATCACATTCAAATTTCATTATATAGTATCTATCAAATTTTGTTATTCCAACAATAGTTGCCTTGTATGTTTCCCCTTCTATTTTTGATTTCTTCATCATTAACCATAGACCAGCTATTATCAATGCAAATCCTGCCCCCATTTATATCCCTCCCTAAATTTAAAATACTGCTATTTCTCCTATTCTCATAGTTATTTCTACACCTATAACTCCAAAATGATATTCCCAAAATAAATCCAGCTCTAAACCTATTGGTAAAAATATTTCCTTAAGAAATTCAACTTTCTTTATATTTTCTTCAGTTTTCATGTAATTCAAATAAATTACAAGATTAGTATCAGAAGAAAGATTGTCATATATAATGGAATCTTTAAATATTTTCTTTATAGATTTTTTAAAAGCTTCTATCATATTAAGATAGCAATACATATCATAAAGAATATCTACAATTATATGTTTTTCATATTCTTTAAATAATTTAAAAAGCTTTGTACTATCTTTTCCAAAGCAACCATTTTCTATGTCTTTACGCATTTCTTTTACTATAATATCTTTTTTATTTTGTCCTAGATATAAGTCCATTTCTCCTAACAAATGAAAAAGTATATTAACCAAAGATTTTTTTAATTCTATTTCCATATTTTCAAAATCAGGATATGTTATTATTTGAAAAATTTCATTAAATCTTATAAAAGGATTTATTTCAACTTTTACATCAGTAGTTTCAATTTCACTTTGAATATTATTTATGTTAGACATATTAACTTCAATATAGGGTGAAATAATCTCTGCTATTTCAAAATTTATATTTTCATTATCCTTTTCAATAAAACTTGTTAAAGGATACCATAAAAAATTATATTGATTTTCCATTATACCAATACTCCTCTACAATTATATTCTGGAAAATACAACTGCAATTCAGATATTATAAAGTCAAGAACTTCTCTTATATACAAATCTTTTTTTAATATTTTAAAATATAAATACATATTTGAATTTTTTCCTTTTAATTTAAATTCGTCAATAAGGAATGGATTTAAATCATCTGAAACTGTGTACCTTTTTTCTCCATCTGCTATTTCAACTTTTACTAAATCCATTCTTCTGCTGACATCATCAAAACTATTAACCATTCTTTTTATTTCACCTAAATTCCTTAGTCTGATATCATTTTCCATTTTTATTTTATTAATAAAAGATGGATTTATTCTATTCGAAAATACTGGATACTTTAATTTAGTTTCATATATTTTTTCATCTACTTCAGATATTTTTATAAACTCCCATTTCATTTCTCTATTTTCATCTGTTATTATCCTAAAACCATTTAATATTCTTTGAATATAGTAAATATAAATCTCCTCATCAGGACATAAATATACATTGCTGTTATTATTAAAAAACAAGGTATGTTCATAATGTATTCTATCCTTAGTCGGATTTATTTCTCCATTCCCAAGCATATTTATTCGTATGATATTCCATAAAATAAGATAATCTTCTATCCAGCTTTTCTCCAGATTTTTTTTATCAATATCTATTACAAAAGCTTCATCAGTCTTTTTTAATTCTTCCAATAACTCATTTTCAAATTCCACTATTACTATTTTAAAAGCTTTAAAAATATATGGAGTATTTAGTGTTCTCCATTTCAACCCATTTAAACCAAAAACATCATATATTTCCTTTATCTTTTTACTATAACTATCATCTTTTTCTATTTTAAAAGTAAAAGTATATTCCTTATCATTTAATTTTCCTATACCATTAAAATTCATATTTAAGATTGGTTCAATATTTTCCTTGTCCAAATCTAATAATATTTTTTTATAAACTTTATCTTCACTGTTTAGTATTTCAAGCAATGATCTTTCTGCTGTATCTGAAAGTATAATAGGAGAAAAATTTTCTTCATATAAATAAAAATCGTTTTTAGGAACTATCATATTTACAACACTAATATTATTTTCTTGTGATATAGCTGAATCTAATATCTTGCTTTCAAAATTCTTCATTCTTTCTTCTAAATCATTAACTAAAAATTCAAAAGTCTTTAAAGAAGTTTTTCTAAAAAGAATTCTATCATCCTCAACTAAATTTTTAAGTTCATTTTCTATAATTTTTTTATATGTTTCATTTTTCACCTCTATAATTATTCTCATTTTTTAAAATTATAAAAACTTTCCATTTTAAATTGAAAAATTTTCATAATTTCAAATTTTACTGTATAAGAGGCTGAAAAGCCTCCTATACAGCATTGTTTTATTTTTTTAAACACGAACTCAATATTTTTAAATATTCTTCATATTGTTTATCTGCAAATTCTTTTTGTCCTTCTGGTATATAGTTTATTATCAATATTTCATACTGATCTGTTACTATAACATTTGCCATTGCTATTACATCAAAAATTTTCTTATCTCTAAAATAGGTGTTTTGATATTCCCTTGAAGATACTCCAAAATATTTTTCTGATTTCTTATCTTCTTTTATATATTTATATCCTGGCATATCATCATCACCCAGTTTTAAACTATAGTCACTTCTTCTTGTTATTACCTCTTTGCTAAAATTATCATTATCTTCTATTATTATCTGTCTTCTAAAACCAGCTTTCTTTTCATCTAAAAATATCATTACATATGAAGAAGTCTTATCAGTATTTTTTCCTTTTTCTAATTCCACAAATTTATGTGTATTATCAAATTCTCTTTTCAGCTTTTTTACATCAAATATTTGATCTACTTCTAATGGTTTTTTAAATGCTTTCTTGGGCCTATTTTTTACTTTCATTGATGGATCTATTGCCTCTTTCACCAATTCTAATGCTTCTTTATAGTCTTCTTCAGTTCCAGTATAAACTACTGCAAATTTTACTTTTTCAAAGAAAAAATTTTCTTTTCTTTCAATACCAGTTTCACTATATCTCATAAATTCTTTTGAAGCTATTCCTAGATATTTAATACTTAAATGATTATTTCCCATAAAACTAAATTTTTCATTTAAAGATATTTTATAAAATCTTTTTTCTGCTATTTCTAGATTATCCCCTTTTTTATAATTTGAAATATCTATTGTTACATCTTTTTCTCTATTTACAAACCTCATATAATGATTTTCTTTCTTTTCTTCATCTACAAAATCCCATTCAGAAAATACTTTTTTTATTCTTTCAGCATTAAATACATAGTTATCTTCAAATGAATATGAAGATATTTGAATTATTAGAAACAGAACTATACTTATTATTTTTTTCATAAATTCTCCATTTTATTTTTTTAAACACGAACTCAATATTTTTAAATACTCTTCATACTGTTTATCTGCAAATTCTTTTTGTCCTTCTGGAATAAAATTTGTTATTAATATTGTATATTCATCTGTTGAAATAAGATTAGATATGGTTACTATATCAAAAATTTTCTTATCCTTAAAATAGGTATTTTGATATTCTTTTGAAGGTACTCCAAAATATTTTTCTGATTTCTTATCTTCTTTTATGTATTCATATCCTTGCATATCTTTTCCAAACTTTAAATTATACTCTCTTCTTTTTTCTATTACTTTCTTATTAAAATTATCATTGCTTTCTATTATTATCTGTCTTCTTAAACCTACTTTCTTTTCATCTAAAACTATCATTACATATGAAGGCATTCCATTCTTCTTTTTAGCATATTCTAGTTCCACAAATTTATGTGTATTATCAAATTCTCTTTTTAATTTCTTCACATCAAATATTTGATCTATTTCCAATGGCTTTTTAAATACTTTCTTGGGTCTATTTTTTACTTTCATTGATGGATCTATTGCTTCTTTTACCAATTCTAATGTCTCTTTATAGTCTTTTTCAGTTCCAGTATAAACTATTGCAAATTTTACTTTTTCAAAGAAAAAATTTTCTTTCTTTCTAATTCCAATTTCTGTATATTTTATATATTCCTTTGAAACATTCCCTAAATATTCAATGCTTAAATGCCCATTTCCATCAAATACATAATCATCTTCTAAAGCGGATTTATGAAATCTTCTTTCAGCAGTTTCAGGAGTATCACCCTTTTTATAGTTTGAAATATCTATTGTTACATCATTTTCTCTATTTATAAACCTCATATAATGATTTTCTTTCTTTTCTTCATCTACAAAATCCCATTCAGAAAATACTTTTTTTATTCTTTCAGCATTAAATACATAATTATTTTCAAATGAATATGAAAATATTTGAATTATTAGAAATAGAACTATACTTATTATTTTTTTCATTAAATTCTCCATTTTATTTTTTTAAACACGAACTCAATATTTTTAAATATTCTTCATATTGTTTATCTGCAAATTCTTTTTGTCCTTCTGGTATATAGTTTATTATCAATATTCCATACTGATCTGTTACTATAACATTTGCCATTACTATTACATCAAAAATTTTCTTATCTCTAAAATAGGTATTTTGATATTCTCTTGAAGGTACTCCAAAATATTTTTCTGATTTCTTATCCTCTTTTATATATTTATATCCTGGCATATCGTCATCACCAAGTTTTAAACTATAGTCTCTTCTTTTTGTTATTACCTCTTTGCTAAAATTATTATTGCTCTCTATTATTATTTGTCTTCTAAAACCAGCTTTCTTTTCATCTAAAAGTAACATTATTCCAGATGGATCTGCATTTTTTTTCAATTCTACAAATTTATGTGTATTATCAAATTCTCTTTTTAATTTCTTTACATCAAATATTTGATCTATTTCCAATGGCTTTTTAAATACTTTCTTGGGCCTATTTTTTACTTTCATTGATGGATCTATTGCTTCTTTTACTAATTCTAATGTCTCTTTATAGTTTTCTTCTGAGTTAGTATGGAATATTGCAAATTTTACTTTTTCAAAGAAAAAATTTTCTTCCTTTTCAATTCCATTTTCTGTATATTTTGTATATTCCTTTGAAGCAGTTCCTAAATATTTTACACTCAAAAGTCCATTTCCATTAAATATATAATCATCTTCTAAAGCTGATTTATGAAATCTTCTTTCAGCAGTTTCAGGAGTATCGCCCTTTTTATAGTTTGAAATATCTATTGTTATGTCTTTTTCTCTATTTATAAACCTCATATAATGATTTTCACTCTTTTTTTCATTTACAAAATCCCATTCGGAAAATACTTTTTTTATTCTTTCAGCATTAAATACATAGTTATCTTCAAATGAATATGAAGATATTTGAATTATTAGAAACAGAACTATACTTATTATTTTTTTCATAAATTCTCCTTTTTAATTTTTTTCATCTTTTTCTGATGTTCCTGAAAATTTTCCCATCACCTTTTTTATGCCACCAGTTATTTTATCCCCAAATTTTTCTTTATTTGCATCCATTTTTATATCATTTATCCCTCTATTATATTTTTCTTTTAAGACGAATACGTATGTACCTTCTCCTTTTTCTATATCGAAGCTTTCACTATAGCTGTCCATATACATACTTGGAATTTCATATACAAGGCTCTGAATTTCTGAAAGTACTATCTCTATTTTTACATCTTTATAGTCTTTAAATTCCTCTTCTTCTGGACTATAAACAGGAGGATTAAAATTTTCTGATTTTTTATAAGTAAGGGCCCATTTTTTTAACTTATTGCAATTTTCAGCACTTTTTCCCAAATCTATTTTTTTCCAATTTTCAGAATCCTTTTTAATTGCAGTAATCATTTCCAGTCCTTGAAAGACATCTCTAAATTTCCACTTTGCTTTCAATCCTTCTTCATAACTCTTATATTCAGAAGAACTTGAAGGGATTAACCCAGTTACATTTCCAGTATTGGTAAATATTCCCAAAAGAGTCATTTCATCTGCTGCTGCTATTATTCTTCCTTTTACTGTAATAGAAAATCCCATTTCCTCCTTTACTAATGATGTAGGAGCAGTATATCCTCCACTGTGAGCAAATTCTTTTCCTATGTTGATAATAGAATTATCCAGCTTAGTATTTTCTAAATCTTTTCCAATTTTTATACTATTAAGCTGAATACTTATTATTTCTTTTTCTGATAATTCAATCAAATCTCCCTCATCTATTACAGTTTGAACCTCACCATTTTCTCCTTGAAACTCTTGCTGTTTTTTAATTTTTTCACCTATTTTTATTGAAGCTCTCATAAAATCTCCTCCCTAATATTAATGTCTTCCATCAAAGAAACTTATAGTAGTTATATCCTCCTCAAATGAAAAATATTTCCTTTTTCCTATATATGTCTGATTATTCTCCCTTTTTACCCCTGTAACATAGAATCCCCAGAAATTAGCGTCGGTATAGGCAAAAAACTTAGTTTCCCCATTGAGTATGCTGTCAAGTTCCTCCTGTCCAAAATGCCCGTCAAGCATTTTAAGAACTTCCAGTTCATCTATTTCCTTGTAGTCTTCCGGCTTATTTATATATGTAAAATATTTTTTATTTCCTGTTCTTTATTTTTCAGATGTAAAGGCAATATTTCAGTAGAAGATATTTTCTTTATATAACCAGCACTTGATCCAGCCTGTTCCCCTGTTCTCAATATCTCTACTTCCTCTCCTGTATATTTTGTTCCATGAAGCGAATATGGCACTATTGGTATATCATTTTTTACAGACACCTTTATATTCCCTATCTTGCTTGAATTCAGATATCTGATTGCTCCGTCCAGACAGCTTATTTTCAACTGCTGCTCATCTTCCTCCATATTTCTTCTGAAGTCTATCATCTTACCTGGAACAAACTCTTTTAATATGTCATTAAAAAGATTTACCTTGCATGTCTGTCCACTCAATTTAATCAGTGAATAGTCAAATATTATTCCAGTTTCATAATATGATGTCAGAAATCTTCTGAATATTTCATATATATCACCTTTTATCAGTTTCACTATCTCACTTTTATTTATTATAATATTGGGAAACATAGTTATATTTCTGATATATCCTCCATCATATACATTCAAATTCCAGCTTGGAAGATATGTTGAAGCTAAGTCGCTGTTTTCATATCTCACACTGTCAAATTTTGTTCTTATTATTGTACTTCTCTTAAAAAGTTCCCTTTTCAAAAGCTCTGCTATTTCCCACATAAAGAAAAAATTATTTTTTACCTTTGAATACACATCACTTGCTTTGTTTTCAAATTCCCCAAATTTTGTAGGTATGATTTTTTCAGCTTTCTCATATTCTTCTTCCAGTATCTCATATATTTTTTTAACTCCCTTTTCATCTACATCTCTGTATATAAGCTCACTGATATTGGGAATAAGATCATTTATTCCTACACCATCTTTTTTATTTGTATAGTATTGAGAAAGCAGTATTTTAAGATACTGCATTATTCTGTAAGTAATGTTGTTTCCACCAAAACTTTCCTCACTGTTTTCAAAGGTAGTTTTTATGTCAATATCATAGTTTATTTCTTCAGAATTTATTTTGAATACACATGAAGCAAGATCGGTAGTTCCTCCACCACAGTCTATTATGAGAGCCTTATATTCCTCGTTGTCCTCAAATTTTCCTTTTCCAATTATTCTTTCAATAGAATTATATAGAACTGCAACCCCTTCATCTAAAGCATTTTCTTCTATAATCTTGTAGTCAGGAAGAATTTCTTTAAACATATTTAAAAATTCACTCTTTAATTTTACTGGGGTAGTTATATGGATATTTCTAAATCTGCATTTAAAAAGAGATTCAGCTCTGTCAACAACATAATCTATATATGCTTTGATGATTTTCTTTCTCTCTATATATCTGATGTCGCCGTTTTCATCAACTATTCTCTCTTTTTCATCTATAGACTTTACCCAGTTTTTGATTCCGTAGAATACACTTCCCTTTAGATTATAGTTGCTGTTTTTTAATTTTTCCTCCACTTCATATCCAAAAGCATATTTTATGTTGTTCTCATCAAAACAATTTTTCACATAAACTACTGTTGGTATGACATTTGCATATTCTTCCTCATTTTTAGGAAATTTGACATAGTTAATTTTATCCAAAAACATATGTCCACTGAGTATCTTATGCTGGGGCAGATTTTTTATATAGTACTTATCCAGATACACTCCGGCTGTTGTATTGGCAGTTCCAAAGTCTATACATAAAGGGGTATCTGTTATTTCCAAATCTAAAAAATGGAAACTATCCAGTGGTATCTGATAGTAATTTAAAGACATAGGCATACTGCCCTCGTTTTTTTCCTTGTAATAAGCATTGAATAAAAATTTCTCATCGCTTCTGTTGAAAAAATCAAAGAGTAGTTTTGATTCTTTAAGTTTTCCAATCTTAATAGTTTTTCATCACTTCTTATAAAGAAAGAGTTTCTTTCACTCTTATTTCTAGAAAGCTGAAAAATTCCACACAGGTAACTGTTTCCATTCATCAAAAAAATATTATTATCTGAAATATGCTCTGGAATAGTGATTTTATAGTCATCTTCATCACTGAGGGGCATATCTTTGTATATTACAACTTTGTGAGGTATTTTAATACTGTTTGAGTCATTGAGTTTAAATCCCAACCTTGTATCAAAAAGTTCCTGAAGTCTTTCAATTCCATTTTCCTTATATGAGTCTATTCCATATACTTTTTCCCTGCTCCTGTACTTCAATATTATGTTTATAAGCTCACTTCTGTTTAGATTTTCCCTGAAACCTTCTATAAGTTTTTCATCTACACATATTTTATGCAGATCATAGTATGTTTTTCTTTTTAATTCATCATAGATATAGTACTGTTTCATCATTCTCTCCTGATTGTTTTGATAGCACCTGTCAATTCCTTTGTGCTTTTAAATCTATCTTCTTTTTATCAGCCAGTCCGATTTTAAATATCTCATTATTTTCCTCTATATAGCTATTGTAATTCTGACTGCTTAAAAGCCAACAGTATAATGCAGTTATACTGTAAATATCATCCTGAACAGTTCTTTTTGCTCCATGTATATATATTTCAGGGGATGAAAAACCTTTGCTTCCCTGAATATATATGCTCTCTTCTCCTCTAAAAGATACTGAACCGAAATCTATAATATATGTTTTTTTCCCATCATATATTATATTGCTAGGCTTTATATCACAATGCACAATACCTAGTCTATGCAGTTTTCCTGCTGTTTCAGATACACTGCATATTATTTTTTCTATCTCCTCTACAGAGATTTTTTTACTTTCAACATATTTTTGTAAATTTTGCCCTTTGATATAAGACAAGTGGAGAAAATTATCTCCACTGTCTATATATTTGGGTATCTCCTCTATATTCAGAAGATTTAGAACCTGTTTTTCCAGTTGAAACTGTTCTTTTATTTTCTGGTATTTATCCTGATATTCTAAATATTCAGGATTTATTAATTTTAATATGCTTTTTTCACCAGCTTCATCGGTTATTAAATAAGTAATAAATTGTTCTCCATTTCTTAGAAGAATGGAATCCAGTTGCTTTCTTTCCAAGCTGCCTTCTCCTTTTTCATAACTTCTTCCATAAGTTTGTCATAGTTTTCTTTTTCAAAATATTTATTGCCTTCCAGCTGTTTATATTTTTCTATAGCCTCTTTATAGATTTTTCTAGACTCTTTATATTTTTTATTGCTGAAAAGTGTATCTCCTGTAGTTTCTAACTTTTTAGTTTCAAGCATATTTTTCATAGTATCTATTTTTCCCTTTAAATATTCCTGCTGTACTGCATTATTTGTGTCAGCAGCTACTCCGTAAGCTTCCTGATACTTTTCATATGCCAGTTGATATTTTTCATTTTTGAAGAAAAGATCAGCTTCTGACTGCATAGCGTCAGCCATTTTCTGATTATCTTTCAGCTGCACTGAGATATCCTGTGATTTCTTGATTATAGCTAAAGCTCTTTCATACTCTCCACTGTCAGCATAAGCTTTTGCTTCATTCAAGTATGCTTTGCTCTCCTGTGATAAAGTTTTTCTAAGTTCATCTAATCTCAATATTTTTTCAGTAACCTCTGTTCTTCTTGCTTCATCTCTCAATTCTCCATATATTCCCTTAGCCATTTCCAGATACACTATAGCTCCGTTTATATCTTTTGTTTCCATTTCATAAGCTCTTTTCTCATACATAAGAGCTGTATCATATTTTCTATTTCTTACTTTTGCCAGACGTTCAGCTTTTTCTGTCACCTCTGCCAAAAGATCTATTTTGTTGTACTTCAAAAATATTATTTTAGCTTCAAGATAATTTCTTATAGCTCCTTCTACATCATTATCCTGTACCATCATATCAGCTTCCGTCTTCATATCATATCCTACAGCAAGAGCCTTGCTTGCTACTATAGAGTCATCTAATTTTTTAGATATCTCATCTATTTATTGTATTTCAAGTCTTTCAGCTGAGGTATTTTAGCTTTCCCCTCTTTATATTTTTCTTCTGCCTCTAGGAAATTATTGCTGTTGTATAGCTTATCTCCCTCGTTCAGATCCTCAAGTATGCTTTGCAGCAGTCCTATCTATTCTATCTTTTATCTACAAGAAGTATCTGTTTTCCAAGATTTATATTAGTTATCTTAGGAGAAAAGATAGTTCTATATACAATATTTGCTTCTTTCGGACTTATTTCAAGGGCATTATATTCATTTTGCTCAGCTCAAAAGAATTTAACGCTTTTTCAAAATCTCCTTCGGCTACTGCTTTCAGACCTTCTTCTTCATAAGTATATGCTTTCTCATATGTTATATCTCTTGTTCTTTTCAAACTGTAACCTCTGTACAGCAGGAATCCTATTATTAAGATAATGAGCAGGATTACGAGATATTTTACATAGTTGAATTTAAATTTTTTCTTTCCAGATGGTGATACTTCATTGATGAATATTCCAGCCAGTGTATAGTTAGGCACATTAGTGCTGCTGTTTTCCTTGATTCTCTCCTCAAGAGAACCTATCCATTTTCCTACACTGTCGGTTTTTGAAAGTTCAACCTCTATTTCAGATTCATCAAGATTTTCCC
The DNA here is from genome assembly GCA_900637705.1 of Fusobacterium varium. Taxonomy (NCBI): domain Bacteria; kingdom Fusobacteriati; phylum Fusobacteriota; class Fusobacteriia; order Fusobacteriales; family Fusobacteriaceae; genus Fusobacterium; species Fusobacterium varium. The sequence goes on along the minus strand of LR134390.1, from coordinate 1,373,790 downwards.
ATGCTCCATGTGACATGAGAAGTATTCTATCTCCATCATACAGCTGAATTTTCTTTGATATTTCCGGACTTATTCCATCAGACTCACCCATATTCTGTGTCAGTTTATTCCTCTGCCCGTGAAATCTTATCTCTTTATAGTCCAGTTGGTTGGCTTCATAAACTAAGTGTGCTATTGAATCATCTCTTGTTTTTTCTCTCACAACATCATCTCTGATGAGGTACAGTCTGGCATTTCCCACTGCTCCATATATCATAGATGTATAGTCTGTAAGAAATATTACTATTGAAGCACTCATAGCTCTTTTTTCCCTGCTTCTTTCTCTTATTTCCTCCAATTTTCTATGAGCTTTTAAAATAAGTTTTTTCAGATATCTTCTTGAAAATTTGGGTTTTTCCAGAAATTGAGCTATTATGCTTTCAGAAACTATTTTTGCTGCCTCTTCTCCTCCTCTTTCTTCATCAAATCCATCTGCCACTATCCAGCAGCCGAAATCATTCAATTCAGAATATGCAAAGTAATCACAGTTTACAGGCTGTTTCCCAATCCTTGAAACAAAAGAAGTTATAAACTTGCTTTCTGCTTTTCTTCCACTGACTACAGCTTCAGGATTTTTTTCCTCAGCATCATTTGATTTTCCTGTCGGAACAAGAGATTTAGCTCTGTTTATATTGGTTTTTACCCTTTTTGCATCTCTTAAAATATTATTCATATTTTTCCCCTACTCTTTATCGATTTTCCAATCAAATTCTTCTCCACATAATGCAACAAATACAAATTTTGAAGTTCCCATTTCTATTACATCAAATGAAGAAAGTTTCATTGGAGCATATACTGCCTCTCCCTGTACATAGACAATCCCGTTTCCATCTCCGGGAGTTATTACAAATTCTCTATTTTTAGGATTGTAAGCTATAATTGCATGATTTTTTCTTGAGATATTGTTATCTCCTTCAAGACATATATCCATTTCAGGAGCTCTTCCTATAAAGTTTTTCTCTGATTTAAGTTTAAAATCCTTCCCTTTCTCATATCCGTTGAAACATACCAGCCACCCTACAACTGGGTCAACAGCCAGTTCATTTGCCCAGTAGGCAACTGTTTTATCATCTTCAACATCTACCTGATCCATTGGTATTTCTTCTCTTACAGCTATATCTTCAAGTCTGTCAGTATTATTGCAATATGGACATTCCTTATATCTAGCTGCATTATATACGTGTCCGTTTTCACATCTTTCTAGTTTCATCATAATTCTTTCCTCCGATTTTTTTATTTTCTTTAATTTTTATTTTACAAGCAGAGCTACTGTTGAGATATATATGATATCCCCACTCTGCACTTTTACTGGTGCATTACCTATTTTTATTTTTCTGTTGTCTGCATATCTTTGTATCCCTGTACCATTTAATGAACCTAAATCTTCCACAAACCACCCATTGTCACTCTTGTTTAATATTGCATGTCTTTTGCTTATTAATGAAGAGTATGCAGTATCTCCAAGATTTATATCCACTCTCATTCTTGCACTTTTCCCGATTATTAATGAATTAGCCTTTCCGACTGGCCAAGTCTTGATGTCATATCCCTCTTCATTTTTAAGTATGATATGAGTTATATTGTTTCTTGACTGCTCTCTCTTGTCCTCTATGCTCTTTACAATTCTTGAATCTCTTACAAACTGAGATTTTTCATACATAATCAAATCTCTTTTCAGCTTCCAGCTGTAATAGAAAAGGTCAGCTATAACAAATCCCATTATCATCATTGATATTACTATTAATATCTCTTTTGAAAAATGAAAATAATAAACCAACCCAAATGAAGCTATAAGAACTATTCCCCAGAAAATATAATTTACCTTTCTTTCTTTTATCTCACTTTTCTGCAGCTCTTTCTTTTGATACTTTTTTATCTCTCTTTTCAATTTCCAATTCTTTAAAAATCTCATTTTTTCTTCCTCCCCTTAAATGAAAAAAAGATTCAAACATATTATTTGTCTGTTCCTTCATTTTACTATCCCCTTTTTCTGATGATTTTTTTTCAGGATCAAAAAACTTGCCAAACATATTATTCATGCTCTCCTTGGTAAATTTTTCATAGATATCTCCATATCCTTCCTGTTCTGTTCTTGATTTATTTTTTTTATTTTTTCCATACCCATTTTTTGACTCTGCCATTTTGTCATATTCATTTCTTTTTTCATCATCACTAAGAATAGTATAGGCATCATTTATTTCTCTGAATCTTTTTTCAGCCTCTGCCTTTTCTTTTTCACCAGCATTTACCATTCTGTCTGGGTGATATTTTTTAGCCAGTTCTCTATATCTCTTTTTTATCTCATCTTTTCCAGAACTGCTGTCTACCCCAAGTATTTCATATAAGCTTTTCATTCCATCACTCCACCATCATCAGATTTTTCTGTTTGATATTATTATTCTTTGTAAATCTGCTATTTTTCATATTACTGTATATTTTCCTAAGATGTTCATATATTTTTTGATTATCTGCCTGAGAACAGTCCTCTCTTATTTTTCTCTTGATATATGAATTGAGCAGATCTCTTGATACATAATCATTTAATGCCATACTGCAAAAAACTTCATCTAGGCTCTCCATCTCTTTTTCATCAAATATTCTTTCAGCATACATTTTTAAAAGCTTGCTTGGAAAAGAGCTTCCTGAAGCTGTACTTGCAGGTTTATATATTTCATTTACAATGTTGTATTCTTTATCTATTCCTGTAAAAATTGAAGGATTTCTTATTTCAGCTCCTTCTCTCCTTTTGATTCTTGCTAATTCCATTTCGTTACTCTGGCATTTATAATTACCTGCGAATTCTATTTCCATAGCATATTTTTCATATTTTCCTTTCTCCACCTCTGCTGGAGGAAGAAATTTTATTTTTAATATATAATCTCCATCTTCTATCGGTATTTCTATTTTCAATTTTTCCTTTATCTTATAATAAAAATCATTGTATTTTATAACTCCTGGTGTGATATATAAAGTTTCATTTTCTACATAAGTTTCAATACCACAAATAATTCCATCTGAATATTTACTGTAAGACAAAGAATAATATTCATATGGAGTTTCTATCATGTTGTCTAAAACTTCTTTGTCGAGTATATTTCCTCGTCTGAATATAGGAATTTTATTCTCTATTGCTATCAAAATATTTCCCCCTTGATTTCATGTTCTCTTTATTCTTCCAACTAAATTTATTAATTAGAAGAATAAAGAGTTGGAGAAAAATAATTTTCCTCCAACTACAATATGGCTGACATTATTCTTCAGCTGCGTAACCACCTTCGATAGTTACAGTTTCTATTTTTTCTTTCTTTTGTTTAAAGATAGCTTTAAATTCTCCTACTCCACCCTTGTCATTATAATCTTCAGTATAATCAAGAATAAAAGCATTAGGAAGATCTATCTTTCTAACTACTACACTTCCAGAAATAACTTCTAGTGATAGTTCTCTGTAAGCATCTGAACTTTCAGCAGGTACTAATGACCATTTAGCCATTTTTTTAGTATCATCTGCTTCTTCCCCATTTACAGGAGTTATTATTTTACCATTTACTTCCAGTACAACTCCTAAGTCACTGGCTCTCGCGTTTGAATCATCTGGAGTATCAGAAATGTATTTAACTGTAGTAATATTATCCATTCCTAAATTAATCTCCTCATTTTTCCCTTTGATTTTAAGATTGAATCCCATGTAATCATCTCCTTTTTATTTTAGATTAGGTTTCCCTAATTTTCAGCTGTTTTAAATATAAGATTTTTTACATTTTTATTGAAATTAATATATAAAAATAACTTTATCCTTTCTATATCCAAGTTAAGTATTTCTAATTTTTAGTTATCTCAAGTGTAAGATTTTTTACATCTCCATTGAAATTAATATGTAAATGGCAGTTATCCCCTTCTATATTTACTGATATATCATCTCCAGGCTGTAGTATCGAGTTGACACATTCCTGATTTGAAAGCCATTTATTTTTCTGACTTGTTGGTTTATTACTGAAAAAGTCTTTTATCTTATCCTCTTTAAAATCTGTTGTAAGGAATCTCAAGACTCTTTCTATATATGTAGTTGCCACAGTTTTATACATAGGTTCAAATACTCCATCTTCATTAGTTGCTAAAGTTCTTGCCTTGTATACTGTTATATTATTTATAAGTTTTCCACCATGCTGTACATTATCTGATGAAAATATAAATCCAAAGTTATTTCTATTGATACTATCTTTAGTAGCGATAGTATATCCAGTTATCTCTTTTGACATACTAGTAACTATTTTAAAGCTGTTGTCTTTTTCTTCTATGTTTATTCTTACTCCTGGTTCTCTCAAATCAGTCTTTTTAAATCTCTTTCTCAAATAGTCTGGACACTGCTGAGCAGCTGTTATTCCTGCTGCCACATAAGAACTTTCTATATATACACCCTCAATCCAGAATTTTACCAATTCATTTTTATCAAATTCTGCTAAATTAGATTCCTCTGCTTTAAGCTTGTAGTCTAATATTACACTTGATTTTTCTTTTGGTATTATAGTAAAGTTAGGAACACAAGCAATTAAATATTGAGAGAAATCTCTATATTGAAGATTTTTAGTTTTTTCTACATATTTTCCTATTCCAGTAGTTGCCAGATTGTTAAATGTAGTTTCATCAGTTCCTATCACACTGAAGAAGCTTGTAACTTTGTATTGAGCAAGTATTGACATAAGTACCTGTAGATTTTCATTTGTATTGACGCTCTTCTTCTGTACTTTAGTTGTACCCTTGAATCTTTGTCTGATATTTTTACTGTCATCAATTTCATCAAGGTTGATACTTGGAATAATTGCAAACCAGATAGTATTTTCAAAATCATTTTTCTGGTTGACAGTATTTAGATACAATTCCAATGCCTGTTTATTTTCACCTTTTAGAAGCATTTCAAGTTTATTGTTTACTACTAAAAGAGTAGGCTTCATTCCATTAAGATCTTTATCATACTGTTCAAAGAATACTTTTACTCCCAATAATTTTTCCATAAGAGGTTTTATTGTCTTTATAAAATCTTCCTGTGCTTCTTTATAGAATGTTAAATATTGGTTATAATTTTTTACTTCTCTTTCTACATCTATTTCTTCTATTACTGTAGGCAGAGGAACAAAAGTTCTTACTACCAGATTTTTTACATACTCATTTGGTTCTTCATTGACTTCTTCAAAATCTTCCTCAAAATATTGTGCTAAAAGCTGATTGTGCTGATTAGATGCCACAGTAAGTGCTGTACTCTGCTTTGATTTTTCCTCAATTATCTTAAGTTCCCCATGCTCGTCCATAGTAAGCATTCCGATTTTTATTTCCTCTGCTTTTCCACCATTTTCACTCTGCCCAATCAACACTCTTGTTTTGATATCTTCTATAGCTAGAGGAAGCATTCCAAGAATATTGTTATAACTCTCTCCTGCCTTTGAAAATGCTATGTTTAGTTTATCTGCATATTCAAGCTTTGTTGGATCTTCTTCTTCCAAAGACTCATATTTTTCATGAAGATAAGCTATCTCTTTTCTCAACTGCTTTATATCGTCCATTACTTTTTTAGGAGAAAGCATATTTAAAATTTCTTTAAAATTAAAATCTACATTCTTGCTTCCATTAACTTTTTTACTGTCCAGCAGTGTTATAAGCATTTTGAAGAATGTATTCTCCATATTTATTGGTATTTCAGTAATACAGTTATCTGGAATTCCATTTGGTTTTTCCAGACTGTATCTTACCTTTTGGCTTGCAGCATTGAAAAAACTGTAAACCTTAGGCTCGAATTTTGTTAGAAATTCCTTAAAACTTCTTACTAGAAGATGTTCATGAATCTCTCTGATTTTCTCATCATCTAAACTTGTTATATTGTTACCACTTCCCACAAGAGTCAATAAATCCAGTTTTTCACTGTTGATCTCTTCAAACAGAATTGTTCTGTTTGTTTGTTCAAAAATACTTTTAGACATATTCCACCTCTTTTTGTTTTATTTTAAATATTTTGTATTTTTAAATTCTATTTAGTTTTAATTATATCAATAATGTATCATACCAGTCAAATATTCTATTACATTCAATTCATTTGTATTTTTTTCATTACTTTATGTTTCTCTTTTGCGAATTAATTTCAAAATTGTTTGTTCAGAAAATAGTTTTTTTAAAATAAAATACTACCTTTTTATATTTTTTATGTTAAATCATTAAGTGCCTTCATTACATTTTTTTTATTCATTGTCAATAACCATACCAGTTATCATCTTTTTTTAAATTAAATTATATATTTTTTAAACTGTACTTATTATAAATACAATAGTATTTATTTTTAAGTAATATAAAAATGGTGTTCTTTCATTACCTTTAATACACAGATATTATTTCTACTAAAAATTTTAAATTATAATAACGTAAGCATTTTTTAACTAAGCTAACTCTAGAAGATTTTTTATATGCTTTTATGATAAAAGCTAAAAGGAAGATAAGAGATTAAAATACTGGAATAAAGAAATTAAGTAGTTTTCAAAAAGAAAATAAAATTTTAAATATTGAAAGACCTCTAACAAATTTTATATTAAAAAAATGCTGATAGTAAGAAAAACCTTCTTCTATCAGCACCTTTAACTACTTTATTAATTCTTTTGATATTTTAAACTTTATTGTTTTCTTTGGGTAGATTTTCATTAGTTCTCTTGTTGAGGGATTGCTTATTATTCTTGCCTTTTTCTTCAGTACTTCAAAAGTTCCTCTTTTTATAAACTTTACCTTTCCATCTACTAACAAGGCTTCTTGTACAGTTTCAAGAAATACATCTATTTCTTCTATTGCTCTTTTTACATTTATCATATTTTTACTAATTTTACTGTATATTTTTGCCAGTTCTTTCTTATTCATCAGCATCAACTCCATTTACTATATTACGCAATCCTTTCCCTGCTCTAAATTTTATTACTTTTTTGGCTTTTGTAGTTATTGCTTTTTCTGTATTTGGTATTATTACTTTTCTTGCTTTCACTTCTTTTTTTTCAAATGTTCCCCAATTCTTTAATATCACACTTTCTTCTTCTAAAGCTTTTAATAAAACATTCCAAAATAAATCTATCTTTTCCTTTGCTTCTTTATAGTTTTTGCTTTTATTTCTTTTCTTATAGTATTTTATAAACATACTTTCTTTCATAAAAATTTTCCTTTCTTATTAAAATAGTATCATATCTAGCTCTATCTAAAACTTATATTCCATCTTAAATGTTACCATTGTATCTCCTAAAGTATCGGCTGAAAAGCTTAAAGTTCCTGTCAACCCTTCTTTAACCTCATATCTTGCTGATACAACTCCTAATCCCACTCCTAAATCATGTTCTTTTACTGGTTTATTATATTTTGCATAACTTCCTGTTCCTATTGTAAATTCATCTCTCCAATTAGCCACTGACATTAACTCTTTTCTATATCCTAAATATGTACTTATCCCAAAATTATTATTCTCTTTATTTTTTCCTATTTCATAACTTTTGTTTAAAAAAAGTCCTAAGTTTATCTCATTTGATATTCCCAATTTTTTCTTTACCTCTATATTTCTATCTAAAGTCAAATCTGCTCCATGTTCTTTTATTTTTTCATGTCCAAATACTGTTGTCTTGAGCCCGGCTGTAAATTCTGAATATGTGAGTCCTTTTATATCTAATTTTCTCACATATTCATTTGTCATATTTATATTATATGATTTAAAATCATCTCTTTTTTTATCCCTATCCATAGTATTATATGTCAGCATACCATTTATATAATTTCTATATTCTGATATTCCATCATTTAATGGTCTAATATAATTATGTCCTAAAAAAACACTTGTTTTTCTTAGATCACTATTTCTATTTTTATAATCTAATTTTGAGTAATTCATACCTACCATATAGTTTTTGTTATTCTGAAGTATAATAGTTGTACTTTCTAAATCATATTTATATGTTCCTAATGCATGTGACCCAAGGTCTTTATCTGAATTTAAATGAAATATTCCTATTTTAGTTTCATTTTGAGGATTAATTATCACTGCATCAAAATTATTCTCTTTATTAAATTGTCCACTTAAATAAGTTCTATCTGTACTTGCAACTTTCTCCTGATTTTCTAATAATACTTTTCCTGATTCAATTATCTGTCCATTTAAGTTTGCATATTCAAGCCCAAGTAAATTTTCAAGTGATTCCCCTTCTGATACTTTCCTTGATATCATTTCTGAAAACTCTTTATTGTTCTTTACAAACTCTGAATCTTTTCCATATACAGCATTATCAAGCTTCAACTCTTTTACCATTCTTCCTGTATTGCTATTTTTTTCTAAATCCTCTATATTTTTAGTTTTGTTCATAACAAGGTCAACTATATTTTCTCCATTATCCCCTTTTCTTTCAATTGTAGAAATTTCATATACTCCTGAAGCTGTAAGATTTTCAAGGCCTAAAATATTTCCCTCTTTCCCATTTCCTCCTGCTGTAATGAAATTTTCTTTAGAATAAACATTTCCCTTTCCTGTTTCTGCCATTATCTTCATTTCACCTTTAAGTTCAAAATCTCCTACTGACCTATATCCAGCTCTAGTAGACGAACTTACTCCTTCTCCAATTGTTAACGTATCCAAGGAGTCTTTCAATTCAAGCCACCCATAATTATATACTTTTCCACCTCCAGTAGCTCTCATATATGCTGTATCTATTCCATTTACTACAACTCCTGTTAATCCAGTAACTATGATACTTCCATAATTAAATGCCTCTGAATTATTTCCATCAGCCCACATTCCTGTTCCCATATTTATAGATTCAAGTCCTTTGTTATCTACTTCTATTATTCCATAATTAAACCCTTTTCCACCACCTGATATTTCCATTCCTGCCGTATCATATGTTTCCCCTTTTACTCTTATCTGTCCATAGTTATGTATTGCTGCTTTCTCTCCTAATCCTGCTTGTCCTTTTGTATTTTTTCCACTAAGACTTATTATTCCATAATTGTATACTAATGATGGTACTTCAATTTCTCCTATTCCTTGTATTATTTGCCCATGAATACTTCCATTTGAAATAATATTTATTAATCCATAGTTATAGACATTATGCCTTTCTATGTTCTTTCCTGCTTTTATTGTACTTCTTTGCCCAGCTGAGTCGGTATTTCCTGTAGAGGCTATATTTATATTTCCATAGTTATATATTTCTCCATATCCTTTATAGCTATCTGAATTTACCCCTCTATTATCTAAAGCTGCACTTTGTCCCTCTAAACTTGTTATTATATTACCAGAAGTACTCTTTTCTATATCAATATTCCCATAATTATATATCTTAGACGTAGTATGACCTTCCATACCAGATACATTTTGTCCGCTCATTGTTATACTTATATTATAATTACTTTCGCTACTGTATCTGAGTTTGATATCTCCATAATTATACAAACTATACCTCAAATCTGGGACTTTTGCATCTCTTGCACCACTTGCCTTTTGCCCATACATTTCGCTAAGTCCTTGTGTTACCTTGCTTTCTGTATTTATTACTCCATAATTATATATCTCTCCATTAGTTAACATACCAGGCTTTCCTAAAATACCCTGTCCAGATATAACTTGAACATTTCCTCCCGCTACACTTGTTATATATCCATAATTTATAACTCTATTATCTAATGAGATATCTCCTTCTGATATTCTAATCCCTTGCCCTATAACTTCATAATTTATTTTTTTTCCTCCATCTACCTTAATATCTCCATAATTATATAAGGTATTTTTTAGTGAAGCACTTCCTAATTGCCCATTCATATATCTAGATTCATTATCTCCAGCTTTAACATCTATTTCTCCATAGTTATATGCTTCAAAATCATTTCCTTTCACTATTGTTTGACCTACATAGTTATTTGTTTCTATTTTACCTTTATTTACAATTATAAGTTTTTCTTTTGAACTATTTAGAGTTTGAGATGTTTTAATAACATTATCATTGTATGAAATGTACCTATTTTCTTCATCTACTGTTGTAGTATAGGAATTATAGTTCTTCAGATGAAGCTCTCCTAAATTTTCTAATTTTTCCTCAAATTTAGTTTTATTCATATATGAATTATCTCCTATATTTTCCTTGTTGTATGTTTCATTATATTTTTCTATTTGAGAAATTTTTAATGTATTATTTAATTTATTCATTCCTTCTTCATAATTACTTTTATTTTTATGATATAATGTATTTTTTATTTCATCTTTATTTTCATTATTCCTTAAAATATTTAATAACTGTCCTAAATCAACATAACCTAACCCATTGCTTGTTTCAAATAATGGATTACTTTCTCTTATATTTGATGCCCAATTTTCATCATATCTATTTTCTATTCCATCACCATCAAAATCTCCATCTGGATCATATATATCTGCTATTCCATCACCATTTTCATCTTGTAAGCCTACAACTTCCCATTTGTGTTTTTCTTTATTCCATTCTCTATTTAATATTCCTGTATATATATCCAATGAATCCTGTTCTACTCCATCTTCATTTATTCCATCTGGATCATGCCACCATGGTATCTCATCTTTTTTAGGTGGAATAATTTCTGGTTCTGGAGGTGATACTTCACCTCCTGCATTTCCATCTAATCTTTTTCCACTGCTTCCTTTCTCAAATGGCCATAACCATTTTATTTCCTCATCATATACTACTTTTTTACTTATAATTTTTTCTTGTGAATATACTATTCCTCCAGTCAAAAGATATCCTATTACCATTGCAATTGTTACATTCATACCTCTTTTTTTATTATTTCTCCTTAATATTCCCAATATTTTTTCATTCATATTCTTCTCCTTTACATTTTAAATTTTTTAATCCCATTTTTTCAATTTCAATAAACAAAACCTGACTTTCTTACTTTTGCTTGATATATTTAGTCCACTTTACATAAAAAAAATATAGCTTTATTTCCATACTTTATTACTGGTGTTCTTGTTTATCTATAAAGGCGAACACTTATTGCCTTCTAGATGCATATTTTCCTAGTCCTATTTTTTTCATTTTTTTTGATATTTTAAAAATTTTTTCTTGACTTTAATAAATTTTAACAATATAATGAAGTAATAAAAAAGTTCGTGTTTATAGATATATACGAACTTTATTTAAAGATAGGATTTGAGGGAGCTTTCAGTAAGATAAGTTATACTTTTCTTAATTCATTTCTTTCTTATAATTTTATTCTTGATTTTCTTTATATTTCTACTTCCTTTCTTCTATTTTTCTCATGTTCAATATACATATATAATTTTTCATTGCTTAAAATTAAATAATATGTTTTTGTATTTAATTCATAGTTTTTGCTTTTTCATTAAATAAAAAAAAGCTGCAAAAATCAGTAATTCATTTTACTGACTTCAACAGCCTCTTATTATATTTAGATATTCATAAGTACTCCATTATGAAATACTCTTTGATTAGATGAGCCTCTCAGCTTTAATCTCAAGTCTTTTTTATCAATTTCAAATTTCCCATCTATAAGATAATCTATAAGAGAAGCATCTATCCATTTTTCTACTTCCTCTTTTAAATATCCAGTCCACAGATAAATATTTTTATCTGTATTTTCTTTTATAAAGTGAATAAGCTCTATAACCTCATCTCTATTTTCATAATATAAAGGATCTCCACCTAAAAACGTAATATTCTTCCATCTTGATTTCAAAATTATTTCTTTTATCTCATCAACTGAATATTCCTTACCTGCATTATAATCCCATGTATTTTTGAAAAACAACCAGGACATTTGTGTGAGCAGCCAGCAAAATAAATAGTTAATGTATATCCAGTCATACTATTTACAGGATCATTATTTACTATTGATATTATCCTCATATTACTTCACATGTATAGCTCTGTTTTTATTTCTTTCATTCTTCCTTCCAGAGCATGAGTTATATTATAGTTTGAAATATATCCACAGCAACGTCTTTGAATTTTCATTTTCATTCCATCTTCATTTCCACAGTGAGGACATTTATAGCTTGCTGTCTTTTCATTATATGATATTTCCCCTGTATAACCACATTCATAGCAGACATCTGAAATAGTATTTACTGCAAAGTACTCTATTCCTGCATCATGAGCATATTGAATAAGCTCTATGATAGCTTGACTATTATATGTTTTCCCACCATTTTCAACATACATAATATTTCCACCATTACAGTATTTGATAAATGGAGCTTCCACATCTATTTTATCAAAAGAATCTATTGGAAGTTCTGAAGAAAAATGGAAAGAATTTGTATAATATTCTCTTTCTCTCAACCATTCAGGCATTATTTCTCCATAATTTTCCACATCTTTATTAAAGAATGTTGCAATAGAACTTTCAGCAGGAGTCCCATATACAGATACAGGTAGCCCTGTTTCAACTTTTATGTCATCAGCCTGTTTTCTAATAGCTTTCATTATAGCAATACCCATTTCATGCCCTTTTTCAGTAGATATATTTTCCTTGTCATCTGATAATATTCTTACAGCATCATCTAATCCCAAGAAACCGTAAGATACAGAAGCTCTGTCTGTTTTTAATAATTCTTCCACAGTATCATCTGGTTCTAATCTTGCTATTCCTCCATATTGGAATAAAATAGGAGCTTTTTTAGCCTGAAGATGTCTTACATTTTCAAATCTTGTTTGAATAGCTTTCTTCATAAGTTCTTTTCTTTTTTCAAGAATATCTAAGAATCTCTCTAATCTATTTCCCTCTGCTCCTCCATAACGCTCATCTTTCAATACATCTAAAGCAATTTGAGGAACATTTAATGTTGCCACTCCATAATTAAATCTTCCATAATGCTGATATTCTCCATTTACTTGGTATTCATGATTTACTCTACTACGGCACCCCATTCTTGCATAATATTTCCCAGCATCATAATCTTCCTTAGAATAGAAAAGAATATCAGGATAATAAGTATTTGCTATACATTTAGCTACTTCTTCAGTAATATAGAAATATTTATCTCCTTTTTTGAAATTATAACCATCTACTACCATATATGAAAGTTTAGGAAAAATAGCTGGAATATGTTTTTCTCCTAGCCCTGTCTGTCTAACTTTTAAATAAGATAATATTATATGCTCAGATTCCCAAGATGTTGGAATATTAAAAGTAATAGTACTAAATGGTGTCTGGCTTGCACTTCCTAGTATACTGTTAGTCTGATATTCAAATAATTGACATGCGTCATAAATGTCTTTTGCTGTTCTTTCTTTAGCTATCTGGAATTCAACAGGTTTTTCAGAAGCTAATTTTTCATTACCTGAGCTTATTTCTCCCAGTTCTTTTTCTATATCTTCTTCTGTTACTCTTGATATATTTGATTCAGTAGATAATTTATCATTATATGCTCTCATAAAATTTTTCTTAAAATTTTTCTTTGCATATTCAGCAAATACTTCATTGAAGTTTGGTAAAGATACCCCACCATATTGGCTGGCTGAAATACTTGCCATTATCTGCATTGCTATGTTCATAGCTGTTCCCACAGAATTCGGCTGGCAAACATCAGCATTAGTTATTCTAGTCCCATTTCTAAGCATATCTTCTATATTAAAAAGACAACAGTTAGTAAGTTTAGTGTCTACATCTGAATCATGCCAGTGTATAGTTTTCTTTCTATGAGCTGCCCATAATTCTTTGTCTATATTTTTTTCAAGTATATATCTAAAATATTCTCCTGCTATCAAATCTCTTTGTACTGATGGCAGCATAGAATTTTTATTGCTGTTTTCCCTATCTCCTACATCTACTATATCTGTCATATGTCTAAATACAGTGTTGGCTTCCATTAATCTCTGCTCTGCTCTCTGTGTTCTGTATGTTTGGAAAGCTTTAGCCTGTTCAAATAATCCATTAGTACATAAAGTATAAAAAACTATATCTTGTATAGCCTCAACAGACATTCTTGTATTCCCATTAATTTTCTTTACTATGTCATTCATCATATGTTCAATACTGACTTTATCAATAAATTTTACTTCCTTATCTATTTTTTCTAAAACCTTTTCTATTTTCTCTTTATTAAAAGTCACAATAGAGCCATTTCTCTTAATCACTTCTATCTTTTGCATTGTGTCTTTCCTCCTATATGTATTCATTCTTTATCTATTATACTATATCTTGTGGTATATTCAAATATTTTTCATATATATTGTTCTTTGATAATATGTATATCATTTATCCACCTTGATTTTACTTGCTTATCAACAGGTCGAAAAAAAAAGAACTTGACTTTTTATTTCAAGTTCTTTTTTTATTTAATAGTTTTGTAGTTTTTTTTATATATTCAGCTTATATATTTTTTCAGGAAAATATTTTAAATCAATAATTATATTAAATAAAAAAGTAGTAATTTTTAAAAAAAATTATTTTTTCCAAATATTTAAAGTTCTCTATATTTTTTAGAGTAGATATTATTTTTTTCTATAGCAGTTTTTATTTCTAAAAGAAGTTTTTCTTTATCCTGTGGAAGTGTTCCCCCTAAGTCCAAATAGTTAGAAGCGTGATTTGCCCTAAAGATAACAGGATTTTTTACATTTATATTTTCTATTATTTTTTCTGTTTCTTTTACTATATCTATTCCTTCAGCTTTTTGGAATTCTCCTCTCAAGTATTCATCATACATTTTTGTACCCTCTTTCAGTCTAAGAGTAAGAATTCCTACATAATCCGGCTCTATTTCACTTATTAATTTTCCAGTATTCACTGCATGATCTGTCCAATCTTTTTTCCTAGAACTCCAACTATGAAAGTAACTGAAAGAGAAAAACCTGCTTTCTTTGCTTTTTTACATAATGCAGCATGTTCAGCAACAGATACTCCTTTATTAATTTTTTCTAAAACTTTATCATCTCCACTTTCTAATCCTATATACAGAAGAGAAATTCCATTTTCTCTTATTTTCTTCAGCTCTTCATCTGTTTTTAGCTCTATAGACTTGTGAGTAGCATAAGAAGATATTCTTTTACATTCTGGAAAAACTTCTTTTATATATGCTAATATTTCTAAAAGTTTTTCTGTAGGCATTATCATTGCATCACCATCAGCAAGAAATATTCTTTCAGCATATTTTACATTTTTTCTAAAAAAATCTATTTCCCTTTTTATCTGTTCTATTGGTTTTATAAAAAACTTTTTTCTTTTATACATATCGCAAAAAGTACATTTATTATGAGAACACCCAACTGTTACCTGTAAAATAAGGCTGTAGGCTTCACTGGGAGGTCTATACATATCTCCTATCCATACCTCTTCTAAATTCATCATCATTCTTTCGGCCTCCTTTTTTGGTATATTATACCATTTTTATTAAAAATAAAGTAGGTATTTAAATATAGCTTTATATTTCAAATTAATGATACATGTAACAAAACAATCATATATTTTTATTTAATTATATTTAAGTTGATTTTAACTTGCAATTTAAAAACAACTTAATGATGAGTTAAAAATAACTTATATTTAAAGATTATATTTTTTCTTTTTTCTTGCAATCATAGTCTGACTTGTTTTTAAAAATTCAGCTGCTTTATAAGTACTTCCATACTTCTCAAGGGCATATTGAATATATTTTTTCTCACATTCTTCTAGGTATTCATTTAAAGATTGATCTTTTATCTCAAAATTATTACAAAAACCAAGCTCATCACTGCTACTATTTGAATTTGAAGATGGCTTTCTTTCTATAAATAGAAGAGGAGCTATATTGGAAAGTTCAATAATCTCTCCAGTAATCATGATAAAACTTCTTTCAACAAAATTACGTAGCTCTCTAATATTTCCAGGCCATTTGTAATCCAATATGGCTTTAAGAGTTTTTTGAGAAAATATTTTTGTCTTATTATAAATATTGCAATAATACTTTCTAAAATATTCTACTAGTGGTAAAATATCTTCTTTTCTTTCTTGTAATGGTGGAAGATAAATAGGAACAATATTCAACCTGTAATATAAATCTTCTCTAAATCTTTTTTCATGAACCATTTTTAACAAATCTTCATTAGTAGCTGTAATCAATCTAAAATTAACTTTTCTAGTAACTGTAGAACCAATTCTGCTTATTGTTTTAGTTTCTATTGCTCTTAATATTTTTCCCTGCAATGCCAATGGAAGAGAATTAATTTCATCTAAAAAAAGTGTACTGTCATTAGCTGCTTCAAACAATCCTTTTTTTCCTTGGGATGAAGCACCAGTGAAGGCTCCTTTTTCATAACCAAACAATTCAGATTCCAGCAGACTTTCAGGAAGAGAAGCACAGTTTATAATAACCATATCTTTAGAAGCTCTCTGGCTTTTTTCGTGAATATATCTGGCTAATACTTCTTTTCCAGTTCCTGATTCTCCTAAAATAATAACAGTAGTGTCAAGTGGGGCTAAAGTGTCTGCTAAATTAATAATACTTTTCATAACAGGGCTTACAGCAATTATATTATTTGATTCATGAGCTTCACTTGGAGGCAGTTTTATAAAAGACTTTACCTCATTATGAATAGCTTCCTGATACAGATAATTTATATTTTCAGCAGGGATACAAAGAGCAATTACACAAACTACATTTCCATTCATATCTAAAATAGGGCTAGATGCAACAATCTGCTTGTAATGTTCATGTCCTTTTATTTCTACATCTTGAAACATAACTATCCTTTTTTTTAATTTACAGACTTTTTCTGTAATACATATGTTAATCTCTTTATTTTTCTTCAGATTATATACATTATATGCTAAAAGTTTGTCTTTTGGTATTTTAACCATATTTACATAAACTGTATTAGCAAAAATATAATTTCCAAGAGAATCAACAATATAGATTCCATACGGAAGATTATCCAGAGCATTTTCCAAAAGTTCTCTTTGTATCATTTCACACCCCCTTATAAATTACTTAAAATTATAACACAAAAAAATTAAAAACTTAATTATAATATTTGGCACAATTATTGCTTTATAATAGGGCAGAAAAACTAAAAGGAGGTCAAATATGAAAATAGGAATTTTAGGTTGTGGAGCAATGGGAACTGTCATGGGGGCTTATATGACAAAAAATGGTTTGGAAGTAGAGATGATTGACAGCTATAAGGAGCATGTAGACATGTTGAATAAAAATGGTGCTCATATTATTGGGACTGTTGATATGAGAGTACCTGTAAAGGCTATTACTCCTGAAGAAATGAAAGGAATATATGATATAATTTTTCTTTTCACAAAACAAACAGTTAATGATGTGGTTTTAAAAAATCTCCTTCCTCATTTAAATGAGAATAGTACAGTGTGTACTTTACAAAATGGAGTCCCAGAGCATTTTGTAGCAGAATATGTAGGAGAAAAGAGAACAGTAGGTGGAACTGTGTTATGGGGAGCAACATTTATAAAACTGGGAATATCAGAGCTTACACAGGATATAACAAAAAATGATCATCTTTTTGAAATTGGAGAAATAGATGGAACTATTGGGGAAAGAATAAAAAAAGTGGCAGATATGCTGGGATATATGGGAAAAGCAAAAATTACAGATAGTCTGATGGCATCAAGATGGGGAAAATTGATAAATAATGCTTGTATGAGTGGAATGTCTGCTGCATGTGGAGCTACTTTCGGTGAGATTTTAAAGAATGAAAAATCAAGAGCCTGTTTAAGTTATCTGGCAAGGGAAGTAAAAAAATGCTGTGAAGCAGAGGGATATGAACTTCCAATACTTTTAAATGAACAGGAGCCTTATTCATGTGACATAAAGAATCAAGAGATGTTTGATACTAATCAAAGAATGTTTTTAGAAATGTATAAAGATATGTATACAGCTAAAGCAAGTATGCTGCAAGACCTTGAAAAAGAGAAGAAAACAGAAGTTCAGATGATAAATGGATATGTAAGTTCAACAGGGGATAAACATAATATCAACACTCCATTTAATGATACTATTGTTGAAATAGTTACTAAAATAGAGAAAAAACTTCTTCCACTTTCTATGGATAATTTAAGATATTTTAATGATGAACTATTTGAATTTAAATATTACCAAGAATAAAAATAAGGAGGAAAGATGGATATATTATCTGTAATAGGTTTAATATTAGCAGTCGTAGTTTTGATTATAGGAGCTTATAAAGGACTTGGAGCTCTGCCACTGACGCTTCTTGCCTCGCTTGTTGTCATATTGTCAAGCAGAATTCCCATTTGGACTGGATTTTCTAAATACTATATGAATGGATATACAGGTGCTTATTTTAGTTATTTTTTACTATTCTGCAGTTCAGCATTATATGCAAAATTAATGGATATTTCAGGTTGCGCAACTTCTATAGGATATAAATTTATTGATTGGTTTGGAAAAAAAAGAGTACTTTTAGTTTCAACTTTGATTATAAGTGTCCTGACATATGGAGGTGTAAGTCTGTTTGTTGTTGTTTATGCAGTAGCTCCTATTATGTTTTTGCTGTTCAAGGAAGCTAATTTGCCAAGACATCTCACAATGGCATGCTTGATAACAGGATCAGCAACTTATACTATGACTTCGTTGCCGGGAACAACAGCTCTTACAAATGTAATTCCAACTCAATATTTGGGGACGACACTGACTGCTGCTCCTGTATTTGGAATTCTTGCTGCAATAGCAATGTTTACAATGGCAATACTGTATATGGGATATGCAGAAAGACTGGCTAGAAAAAGGGGAGAAGTATGGAGCTATCCTGAAAATATTGACCCTCTGCTTTATGAAATAAGAGACAGAAGCCAGCTTCCTTCAGTAGTTGTATCTTTTACACCACTTGTATCTCTTGTACTTATAATTATTTTAGGAAGCAGATTTGTGGCTAATTCAACTATGCTTGCAGTGTTGGGAATGCTTACAGGGGCATTGCTTACATATGTTCTAAATATTGAAAGATTTAAAGGCAAAGATATGAAAAATATTTTTACAACAGGTCTTGAAGGGGGAATAACAAGTATAGGTGGACTGGCAGGAGTTGTAGGGTTCGGAACAGTAGTTTCTAATTCAATAGCTTTTAAACATATAGTAAGCTGGGTATTAAGTCTACAGTTAAACCCTTATGTTCAGGCAATTGTAGCCACAATGGTGGTATGTGCAGTTACAGGTTCTTCATCTGGTGGATTGAAAATTATGTACGATTCATTGGGGAAAACTTTCCTGTCATCAACTGCGAATCTTTCATATCTTCATAGGCTGTCATCAATTTCAGCTTCAGCATTGGATACACTTCCCCACTCACCAGGATTGTTTCTAATGTTTGCAGTATTGGGGCTGAATCATAAAACTGCCTATAAGCATGTATTTGTATGCAGTATTGTAATTCCATCTATTGTAACGATAGTTTCTACAATATTGATAGTATTATTTTTATAAATATTAAAAGGAGGAATAATTTATGTCAGATTTAAAAAATAAAAGAGTAATAACAGCAGCAATTACAGGATCATGGCCTACAAGAGAACAAAATCCTAATTTGTCCATAACACCTGAGGAAATAGCAGCAGATGTTTATGAGTGTTGGAAAGCAGGAGCTGCAATAGCTCACATTCATGTGAGAAATGATGATGGAACTCCGTCAACTGACTTTATGAAATATAAGGAAACTATTGAGAGAATAAGAGCATATAAAGATTGTGATATCTGTATTAATATAACAAGTTCCGGAAGTGTTGGATTTGGAGATGAAGAAAGAATATATCCTCTTCAAAAACTTCTGCCGGAAATGGCTTCATATGATGCTGGGACTCTTAACTGGCAGCATCGTACAATTTTTGAAAATCATCCTCGTTTTTTAGAAAAACTGGGAAAGGCATTAATAGAAAGTAATATAAAGCCAGAAATAGAAATTTTTGATGCAGGTATGATATATAATGCAATTTACTATATGAAAAAAGGAATATTGAAAGCACCTTGTCATTTTCAGATAGTTTTAGGTTGCCCTGGAGGAATGACAAGCACAGTTGAAAATTTAGTATTCCTTAAAAGTCTGATTCCTGATGGTTCTACATGGGCAGCTTGTGGAATAGGGGCAGGTCATATGCCTATCATGATGGCTGCAATAGCAATGGGAGCACATATTCGTGTAGGTATGGAGGATAATGTAATGTGGCAGAAAGGAGTTCCTGCTGAGTCAAATGCCCAGTTTGTAAAAAGAGCTAAAGAACTGCTGGAAATAAATGGATTGGAAGCTGCCACTCCAGAAGAAGCCAGAAAAATATATGGTCTCACTAGAAAAGTTTTTTAGGAAGGAGGGACTATGGAGTTTGAAAATTTAAAAATAGGAATGAAAGAAAGTATAAGCAAGACAATTACAGAAACAGATATTATATTGTATTCTGGAATCAGTTTAGACTGCAATCCAGTACATTTGAATAAAGAATATGCTGAAGCTTCCAGATTTAAAAAAAGGATAGCTCATGGAATGCTTACAGCAGGATTGATATCTGCTGTACTGGGAACAAAACTTCCAGGGGAAGGAACAATTTATCTTGAGCAAAATTTGAAATTTAAACAGCCGGTTTATTTAGGGGATACAATTACTGCTACCTGTGAAATTATTGATATCATAAAAGAGAAGAGAAAAGTTATTCTTTCTACAATATGCATCAATCAAGATGAAAAAATTATTCTAACAGGTGAAGCAAAAGTTATGAAATAATAATTTATTATATAAAAGAATAATATTTGATTTAGTTAATAAATTAAGTAACATAGATTTTAAACAGCCAAAGTTCTATTTTTAATGAACCAAGGCTGTTTATTTTTGTTGATAAAAAATAAACATTCTTTTGATTTTTTGGTTTTTATGATACACTATAAATAGTATATTTAATATGCTACATATAAATTTAAAAGTTTTTAATATAAAGGAGGTGTATTATTATTGAATCAATATTCTTGTTTTGTTATGGCTGATGGTTTTTCAAGTATTAATATTAAAGGTTATTCTAAAAAAGTTGGGCTTCAGGTTGAAAAAAATAATAAAGATGAATATAAAATTTTAAATGAAGAATTATTATTTATTGTTATTAACCCTCACCTTATCCCAGAAAATAAAGTAGAAAATAAAATTTTTTTAATGTATGATGAAGAACTTCGTAATATAAAATATACAGTTACATATGAGGCTTCATCAGACAAAACTACTTTAGAGTTTTTTCTATAGTTAAAATTAATAGTTTCATAAGTTTTTTACTTCAAAATAATAATAGAAAGTAAAACTTAAAACACTGTATTTATTCAGTGCTTTTTTATTTGCTCCATATTATTTTAAATTTTTAAATAATTTTAACAAAATAATAAAAGGAGAATTCAAGTTTATGAATTTCTCCTTTTTTATAATACTCTTCATTTCCTTATGTTCAGATATATTATTTATTAATAAAAAAGAATTAAAAATACTAAGAAATAATCTAAAAAATATGTTATATTATATAGGCTGATATATAACACTAAAGGAGAATATAATGAAAATTTTAATAGATGCAGATGCCTGTCCTGTAGTAGATATAACTATTGAAACTGGTAGAAAATATGGAGTAAAAACTATTATTTTCTGTGATGAAGCTCACAAAATAGATAAATCATATGCTGAAACTGTCTATGTTTCTCAGGGAAATGATTCAGTAGATTTTGTTCTTTTAAGAAATACAGAGCCGGGAGATATAGTCGTTACTCAAGATTTTGGATTAGCTTCAATGGTACTTGCAAAAAAAGCTGCTGCTCTTAATCAAAATGGACTTATTTACAATCAATTTAATATAGATCAGCTACTTTTCACAAGGCATATATCAAAGAAAATAAGAAATAACGGTGGAAGGACAAAAGGACCTAAAAAAGAGAAAAAAGTGATGACGAGAATTTTGAAAAAGTCTTGTAACTCTTTTAAAAAAATCGGAGGGGATTAGATGACACAACAGGAAAAAGAATTCAGAGATGGAAATATATTATCTCTGCTCATTCGTTTTTCTATACCAGCAACTTTTGCTATACTTATAGGGATAATATACAATGTTACAGATAGGTATTATATTGGACAGGCTGTAGGGAGAAATGGAATTTCTGCTCTTGCTGTTACTTTTCCAATAGTTCTTATTTTAAGTGCTACAGGAGTACTTTTCAGCATAGGTGGCTGTGCTCTTGCTGGAATTAAAATGGGAGAGAATAAAATAGAAGATGCAAGAAGAGTTCTTGGAACATGTTTTTATGCTTTGATTGTTATTGGAGGAATATACACTGTATTAGGTATGCTTTTTCTTGAAGAAATAGTTTCTTTTATGGGGGCTACAAAAATAGTTTTGCCTATGCAGTTGAATATAATAAATATTTATTTCCAGTTACCATTTTTCAACTGATTTATATAACTTACTGTTCTTTCGTCAGACTAGAGGGAAGACCAATGGAATCTATGGTCATAAATCTTGCCAGTGCCATAGTTAATATAGTTCTAGACTATATACTTATCATGAGATATGGTATGGGAATGAAAGGAGCTGCAATAGCTACTGCTATCGCCAATGTTGTTCCTGGGGTTATCCTTATATACCATTTTCTGAAAAGCGATATTCTTACTTTAAAGCTAAAATATATAAAATATAATCATGAACTTTTAAAAAAGGTTTTTTATATAGGAAATTCTGGCTTTCTCAATCAATTTCTCAATGGTGCTTATGTCTATGTACTGAATATACAGCTTGCAAAATATGGTGGAGATGTGGCACTTGCTGGAATGGGGATTCTTTCATTACTGAGAACTTGTATAAATACTGGGTACATGGGATTGAATCAAGGAAGGCAGCCTCTTTTATCTTACAACTGGGGGGCTAAAAATTATGAAAGGGTAAAAAAGATATTTTATTCTTCAATAACATTGACTGCTGTAATTTCGTTGTTTCTTTTATTTGTAGTAATAGTAAATGCCCGTACAGTAGTTAATTTCTTTGTAAAAAATGACCTTGAACTTACAGAATATACTATAAGAGGTACATATATACACCTTGGCTTAATGATAAGTACTGCAATTTATCTTTCATGTACAAATTATTTTCAAGCTGTTGGGAAAGGTATGATAACTACTAGATTTATCATACTAAGACTGGCTGTTCTATCTATTCCTCTTGCTTATATCCTCCCTGTATTTTTTGGTGCAGATGGAATATTAATGAGCTTTCCTGTGGCAGATACTATTTCCTGCATAGGAGCAGCTTATGTTATGTGGCAAGAGATAAAACTCCTTACTAAAAGAGCTGAAAAACAAAAACGTTATATTAAATGAAAAAAGCTGCCATAAAAGGCAGTTTTTTGTTTTAATTTTTTTAATATATTATAATACTAATTTTTTCCATTTTCTTATTTTAGTTCTAAAAGTCCCAAAAGGTGCTACTGTGTTTATGTGTATAAACTTATAAACCTCCCATACTGCATTTTTAGTTGCTTCATCTGCCCATTTTCTTTGATGAGGCTTAAATAATTCTTCTTCACTCATACTATCTATTAATTTATAAATATTCTCTATGTTCTCATTAAGTAATTCCTTTAGCTCTTTCAAAGACAAATGTGCATATGTATCTGTAAAATATTGATAAAGTTTATTTAACTCATTCCATTTAAAATTTTCTGATGGGGTTTTAACTTCATATCCTTTTTTATGATCATTTTCCCATTTCAAAATCAATGTTGTCCATCCCACTTGATAAGCAAGATTTTCTGCAGGAGTTCTATCTGTTTCCTCAATTTTTTTATCTTTTAATCTTTCAGGAATATCATCAAATTCTAAAATATATTTTTCATAGGTTTTCTTTATTTCAGATTTTAATTCTTCTTTATTTTTATAAATTCTCATTATATAGCCTCCATATAATTTCTTACTTTATCTATTGAATTTCCTTATTCTTTTCATAAGATATATTTTTAAAGATCTGATACAAATAACCTTCCAAATATGCAAAACCTATTACTAAAATTATTAAGATAGATATAAATTCCACTGGTTTTGCACTTTTAATATTATCTACAAGAAAAGCATTTGATAAAAATCCTATAGCTTTTGATATTATAATACTGGAAATCAGATAACCTAAAAAATATTTTATTTTAAAATATTTATTTTTTAAAGTATAGATGAATATAGCAAAATATGCAAGAATTTGACCATACATAAAAAGCCTTTCTGGATTTTTAATTATATACATAGTTATTTTATTTATACCGAAAATTTCAAAAGTTACTATAAATAAAACAGCTAAAAGCAAACAAGCAACATCTAAAATCATTGCACACCAAAATACAAACATATCTATTTTTTTAAACATAATCTTCCCCCTATTTTCAATATATTTTGTTTATATAGTACTCTATTTTAAAAAAAATTTCTACTTTTAAATAATTTAAAAGAGGCTGTTTTAACATACAGCCTCTTTAATACATATTTATTAATCTTCTATTATTTCTCCACTTGTAGATATTGTTACAATGTTCCAAGGTATTAGTTTACTGCTCTGAAGCAATGCTTTTTTCACTGCATTTACTATTCCTCCACAGCATGGAACCTGCATACGCACCACAGTAAGTGATTTTATATTATTATTTTCAAGAATTGCAGTTAATTTATCAGCATAATCTCCCTCATCTAATTTAGGGCACCCTATCAGAGTTATTCTGTTTTTTATAAATTTATTATGAAAATCTCCATAAGCATATGCTGTACAATCTGCTGCTATCAATAAATTAGCTTCATTAAAATATGGTGCATTGACAGGTACAAGCTTTATTTGTACAGGCCATTGATTTAATTGAGATTCTATTTCATTTGATGTAGTACAATTTTCTAACTTTGCAGTTTTTCTCTCAATAGTTTTAGATTGTGTTCCCGGACAACCACAAGGAAGTGGATTGGCAGATGCAATTTTCTTTGCTGCCATATTGGCTTTCACTGCTGCTTCATCATATTCAGCAGCTTCTCTTTCCTCAAAACTGATTGCATTTACTGGGCAGGCTGGAAGGCAATCTCCCAACCCATCACAATAGTCATCTCTCATAAGCTTTGCTTTGCCATTTACCATTCCAATTGCGCCTTCATGGCAAGCTGAAACACATATTCCACAACCATTACATTTTTCTTCATCAATTTTTATTATTTTTCTTATCATTTATATGTCACCTCTCCATTTATTACATCTTTCTACGCATATATTACTATATAGAAAAAATAAATTCGGTAACATATGCTACATTAAAATATTTTTTGAACGAGATACATATAAAATACAGTTCCACCTAAAATGCTTATCAAACTATTTCTTTTCCATACATGAAGCAGTACAACTACTGCCACTGCCAACATTTCAGGTATTCCATAAGGTGAATTTACTATGCTTGTATCTTTTAAACAAAATATAATAAGTATTCCAATTACTGCTGGGGGTAATACCTTCCCTAGATACATCATATATTTTTCCACTGCCTTATTTTTTTTATTCAATACCAGAAAAGGAAAAGCTCTTAAAAAATATGAAGTAACAGCTACTGCTGTAATTATAGAAACTGAATACAAAAATCCTGCTCTCATATTATTTCACTCCTCTTTTCTTTGCTGCCTCTATTTTCTTTTCCAGCCTTGGTTTAAATACAATCAGAAAAACTATTATAATTGCTATAGATGGAATCAGCATATTTTTAGAACCTAAGAATATTAAACATACAAGCCCACTCAATATACCTAATATACTAGGTGTTCTTGTTGGAAAAGTAAGAAATTGATCTACAAATATAACTATAAATAAAGCTGTCATAGCAAAATCTATTCCCTTGCTGTTAAAATGTACAGCAGAACCAAGTATTGCTCCCAATACTCCTCCTAATACCCAATAAAAATGACTTAACCCTGCTATTGCTAAAAAAAGTTGTTTTCTATTTACTCCCAATGGAGTCTTTACTGAACACATGATGGCATATACTTCATCTGTAAGTGTATGTATCATATATGGTCTTACTCTTTTCATCTTTTTAAATAAATTAGTAAAAGATATTCCATAAAGAGCATATCTTGCATTTACTATCAGAGTAGTAATAACAGCTTCTGCTATTCCTGCTCCTCCCATTAAAAGATTTAAAAGTACAAACTGCATAGAGCCTGAATATACTCCTATTCCTATAAACAATGCCCAGATAAAATTATATCCATTTCTTTGACATAGAAGTCCAAAGGCCATTCCTACAAAAATATATCCGAAAAAAACCGGCATTGTTGCTTTAAATGCCGCTTTTAGTGCTTTTTTCATATTTCCCCTCACTTTTTATTATAATACTATTATCTACCCTTTTTTATTACAAGAAAACTTTCTTTAAATATTCAGCCACTCCATCTTCATCGTTTCTTCCAATTACTTTATTATTTGGAAGAAGCTCTTTTAATCTCGGATTGCAATTTCCCATGAGAAGTCCTTCTCCCACTATATCAAGCATCTCATAGTCATTTAATCCATCGCCAAATGATATTACCTCCTCTGGAGTTATTTTAAATTTTGGAAGAAGTATATCTTTTATTGCATTTCCTTTGGAAATTCCTTTATTCATTATCTCCAAACATATTGGAAGAGAAAGAGTGAGGTTTATCCTATTTCCAAATTTTTCATTTATTTCATTTTCGAGGTTTCTTATGAGCTTTTCATCTTCATTAATATAAAAAAACTTTATTACTTCACTATTTTTTAATTCTGAAAATTTTCTTACACTATAGGTGAAGCCAGATTCTTTGTGATATTCATGAGCTTCGTCCAAAGGCTTTTCAGAAAACCAGAAATCATCTTTATATATGTTTTTATAAATTTCTTCATTTATATTAAGATCAAATATTTCATTACTCAATTCCTTAGGTATATCCCCTTTAAAAATAATCTCATTATTTTCATTGTGTATTCTAGCTCCATTTGAACTGATAAGATATGAATCCAATCCCAACATCTCTTTAAATTTTAAGGCGTCCATATGATGTCTTCCAGTTGCAATAAAAAACTTTACTCCAAGATTTGTTACATCTTTTATTACATCTCTTGTATATTTAGATATTGTATGTTGAGAATTAAGTAATGTGCCATCTAAATCACATACAATTGCCTTATATTTCATTCTTTCCTCCTGTTATTTCCTATTTTTTTAGTATAAGTCTTACTAATTATACCATTTTCCGAAAAAAAAACAAGTAGAAATATCAAATTTTTGTGCAATTATTTTTTATTTTTTTAAATTTCAACAAGAATTTTATTGACATAAAGTATCTTTTATGATATTATAATCTTTGTCAACGAAAGTCGGAATATAGCGCAGTCCGGTAGCGCATCTGCCTTGGGAGCAGAGGGCCGCAAGTTCGAATCTTGCTATTCCGACCATTGATTGGGCTGTCGCCAAGCGGTAAGGCAACGGACTTTGACTCCGTCATGCGCTGGTTCGAATCCAGCCAGCCCAGCCATTTTGATATTAATTGCCTCTTAGATGAAAATTTAAGAGGTTTTTTTATTTTTAGAATATTATTTTCTAATAGTATTTTATTTTAAATCTTAACGATTAATTTTTTGTATTCAAAATACATCTATATAATTCTTGAATTAAAGAATATATTAGAAGAAGAAATATATCTATTATTAAAATCAAATATAATTTTCTTTAAAAATATTTATATCAATACAAATAATACATTTATATTTTATAAATCTACATATTTTAAGTTTACTTAGAAAGTTTTTTATGATAATATTATTTATATGACTTTTTTATTTTAAGGAGGAAAGAATAATGAAAAAATATTTTCTAATAGTGATAACTCTTATGTTATTACTTTTATCTGGGTGTAGTTCTCTAGAAACAGCCATAAAGAAAAGAAATTTAGCTACTGAAACTAAACTTTCTGAAACAATATGGTTGAACCCAGAAAACATAATGGACAAGACAGTTTTTGTACAGGTAAAAAATACTTCAACTAACAATTTAGAAGTAGAAAATGAAATAAAAAATACTCTAATTGCAAAAGGGTATAAAATAGTTTCTGTTCCTAAAAATGCTAATTACTGGCTGCAGGTAAATATCTTGCAACTAGGTAAAATGGATTTGAAAGACTCTGAAGCTGCTTTAAATGGGCTGGCTGGAGCTGGAATAGGTGCTGCTATTGGAGGATACAATACTGGATCGGTTAATACTGCTGTAGGTTGGGGAATTGTTGGAGGAGCAATTGGAGTTCTTTCAGATGCTCTTGTTGAAGACAGCTACTACACTATGATAACTGATATTTTAGTTAGTGAAAAAACAAACACTAAAGTCAGCAAACTTTCTATAAATGCAACTACTCAAGGTACTCAAGGAAGAAATATTTATGCAACTGAAGACAGTGGAGATATGAATAAATATCAGACAAGAGTTGTAAGTACTGCTAATAAAATGAATCTTGAATTTACTGAAGCTGAGCCTCAATTGAAAAATGAGCTTATAAAAACTATCAGCAACATATTCTAAAAAGTTTAAGAGAATGATAAAAGTAAAATTAAATTATAGAAGATTAAAGTTAGAGAGAGTTATATATTCTTTCACGTGAGATATTCTAAAACTAGGTTTTACTATAGTTCATTCTCTTTTTTATTTCTCAATATTTTTATATATCTATTCTCTAATATTTTCATATTTGGCTATATTTATATTCTATTTTCTATATTTTCATATTATATAGTTTTATTTATCAAATAAAAAATCTTAAGATTATATTTTTTCTATTTTTATTTTTTATCATTTATTTTTATTCCCCTCATACAGATTTATTTTATCAAGCAATAAATTTTAAGATTATATATTTTTTATTCTTTCTCTTTTTTACTTCCTGTTTTCTATTTTATTTTGTTTATGGAATTTTTTTAAATTCTTTTAAACATAATTTAATTTTATTAAAATATAAATATTTATAATTTTATTTTATTATATCTTTATGATAATATAAATTGAAAATTATAAAATACATGGAGGTAATTAATGAAAAAGGTAATTCATAAGTTTAGAGATATGCCTGTAGCACTTACTGGACTTGCTCTTGGAATATCAGGTATATCAGGAGCACTTAGTACATTTTTAGGGGAAATTCCCATCTACATTGGAGATTTTATTTCTTTTTTTCTAGTAGCAGTGATTTTTATTAAAGACTGCCTTCATTTCGACCAATTGAAAAATGAATTAAAGCACCCAACACTAGGAAGTTTTATTCCTACTATGGATATGACTTTAATGGTACTAGCAGGATTTATTGCCAATTATTATTTGACTCTTGGAAGAGTTTTATGGCTGATTGCAATAGCAGTTCATATTATATTTTGCTTTATCTTTTTTTATCATAGGGTAAAAAGCTTTGACTTGGATCATGTTATTCCTAGCTGGTTCATTCCACCAGTTGGAATAGTGGTAGCTTGTGTTTCAGGAGCCAGCATGAATTTTCCTAATCTTACACATATAATATTTTATATTGGATTTATTTTATACCTGATTATGCTTCCAATTATGATGTATAGAATAATATTTATAGAACCTATAGATGATGGAAGACTTCCAACTTTTGCAATAATGGCAGCTCCTCCTAGTCTATGTCTTGCAGGATATCTTACAGTATTCAGCAATCCTTCTGAAATTATAGTGTACATACTTTTACCACTGGCTATATTTATGACACTTCTTGTGTATGTATCTTTTTTCAGAATACTAAGAATTTCTTTTAATCCAAGCTATGCTTCATTTACATTTCCATTGGCAATAGGTGCAACAGCTGTATTAAAATATTCAAATTATCTTTATACTTTAAACAGCAGACATTATATACTATGGCATAATATTGGATTATTTTTATCTTTAAGTGCTGCTTTAATAATTACTGTTGTCTTTATCAAGATGATTCACTATGTCAGAAAATTTATAATTTATGCTGCATAAAATAAATATAAAGTATGACAAAAAACCTGTATTCAGTTTAATAAACTAAACATAAAAAGGATAATCGTGTGTAAGAATAAATTTCCAAATAATCAATAAATTTAACTGGAGTTGTTGCAAATTAAACAACTCCTTTTTATTTTCAGATTTTTTCAATATTTTTGGAAGTTAATTATTCCGACTGACATATATATTCTTATTAAAAACAGCTGGAATATTTTTTCAGTATTTTTAGAATGTTACCATTCTAACTTTGAGTATTATCCTTTTTTATTTTTTATCATTATATATTTTACTATTTTAAAGAGAGTCAATATTGTATTCTTGCTACATATATAGTATAATTTATACGAAGATTTTAAAATACTTATGAGGTGAATATCGTGGATCAAAGAATTGAAAAATTAGCAAAAAATCTTATCAGCCATTCTTGTAGAATAAAAAAAGGTGAAAAAGTTTTAATAGAATCTTTTGGCGAAGCTTCTAAAAATCTGGTAAGAGCTTTAATAAAAGAAACATATGCAGCTGGAGGATATCCCTTTGTAACAAATAAAGATCAAGCTATATTAAGAGAATTGTTAAAAGGGTGCAGCACAGAGCAAATAGAAATGATGGCTAAATATGAATTAGAAAGAATGAAGGATATGGACGCATATATTGCTATCAGAGGAACTGATAATTCTACTGAACTATCAGATGTTCCTGCTGATAAAATGAAAATATATTCTGAATATTTTACCAACCCTGTACATTTAAAAGAAAGAGTAAATAACACTAAATGGGTAGTTCTAAGATATCCAAATAATTCTATGGCACAACTTGCTGGTACATCACTTGAAGCATTTGAAGATTTTTACTTTGATGTATGCTGTCTGGATTATTCTAAAATGGAAAAAGCTATGGAATCTTTATCAATTCTTTTAAATAAAACTGATAAGGTAAGAATAAAAGGAAATGGTACTGATATCTCTTTTTCCATCAAAAATATTCCAAATGTAAAATGTTATGGACTTAGAAATATTCCCGATGGAGAAGTATATACTGCTCCTGTCAAAGACAGTGTCAATGGAATTATTTCATATAATACACCATCTAACTATCAAGGATTTACATTTGAAAATGTAACTTTTGAATTTAAAGATGGAAAAATAATAAAAGCTACAAGTAATGACAATGAAAAAATCAATCAAATTTTAGATACTGATGAAGGAGCAAGATATATAGGAGAATTTGCTATTGGTGTTAATCCATATGTTTTAAAACCTATGAAAGATACTCTTTTTGATGAAAAAATAGCTGGAAGTATCCACTTTACACCTGGACAGGCTTACAAGGCTGCTGACAATGGAAATAAATCAAGTATCCACTGGGATCTTGTTTTAATTCAAAGAGAAGAATGGGGTGGAGGAGAAATCTGGTTTGATGATGTTCTAATCAGAAAAGACGGCATCTTTGTTCTTGATGAGTTGAAAGTATTAAACCCAGAGAACTTAAAATAATTTACTAGGAGGGATAATGAATATTCTTATGGCGCTTTCTCAGTTAGAAGTTACTGGAGCAGAGGTTTATGGTGTTACTCTTAGTGATGAACTTATTAAGAGAGGAAATAATGTAATTATAGTTTCAGACACTCTCACAAAAGAAAGCAAAGCAAAATATATAAAATTAGAATTTAATAAAAGAGGACTTAGCGAACGTATAAATCAAATAAAAACTCTTTTAAAAATAATAAAAGAAAATGATATACACATAGTTCATGCACATTCAAGAGCTTCTTCGTGGAGTTCTCAGATTGCATGTAAAATTGTTGGCATACCTCTTATCACTACTACACATGGAAGGCAGCCAGTACATTTGAGCAGAAAAATATTTAAAGCATTTGGTGATTTAACTATTCCAGTATGTGAAAATATTCAAACACATTTGATAAATGAACTTGGGGTTTCCCCTAAAAATACTGTAGTATTAAGAAATCCTATCAATACTATAGAATATCCTTTTGCTACTCAAAAAAAAGATGAAAGCAAAAAAATTCTTTCTATAATAGGAAGACTTTCTGGTCCTAAAGGAGAAGTGGCTTATAAATTACTGGAAATACTTTCTGACATGAAAAATCTGGAAATAAGATTGATTGGTGGAAAGGATATTCCTGAAAAATTTCAAAAATTCTTTAAAAACAAAAATATAAAATTTATGGGATATGTAAATGATGTTCCTGAAAAAATAAAAGAATCAGATATTATTGTAGGAGCTGGGAGAGTGGCAGTTGAAGGAATCTTATCTGGAAAACCTGTCATAGCTATTGGTGAAGCAAAATATATTGGACTTATTACTAATAATAATCTATCTGATGCACTTGCTTCAAATTTTGGGGATATAGAATTTTCAAATTCTGAAAATTTTAACTGGAATCTTCTTAAAAATGATGTAGAATCAGCTTTCACACTTACCAAAAAAGAATTATTCAGTTTAAGGGAAAATGTAGAAAAAGAATTTGATTTGAATATAATCACTGATAAAATTGAAAAAATATATGCTCGATTATATGTTCTTAAAAGAAAATATGATATTCCTGTAATCATGTACCACAGAGTAGTTAATGATGAAAGTGAAGGTGGAGTTCATGGAACATATATTACTGCAAAGAAATTTGATGAACATATGCGTTATCTTACAGAACATAATTATCACCCTATAACTTTCAAAGAGCTCCTAAAGATAAATTATAGAAATAGATTTAACAATGGGAAAAAATATGTTATACTTACCTTTGATGACGGTTATGAAGATAATTACAAAATTGCATTTCCCATCTTGAAAAAATATGAATTTAATTGTATTATATATTTAGTATCACACTTAAATTATAATAAATGGGACGTCGAAGTTCCTGAAAATCCTGAAAAAAAATTCCCACTTATGACATGGGATATGATAAAGGAAATGCAGGAATATGGTATAGAATTTGGTGGACACACTATGACGCATCAAAAGCTTGCCCATATACCTTTTGAACAAGCGAAAGAAGAGATAACTAAATCTACTCAATACTTAGAAGAAAAGTTAGGAGAAAAACTTGTATGTTTTGCATATCCTTATGGAGATCTTAATGAACAGGTTAAAGAATTTGTTAGAAATTCTGGGTACTCTTTTGCTGTAGCAACTGATTCAGGAGATTTATCTTTTTCTGAAGATTTATTTCAAATCAGAAGAATTGGTATTTTTCCTACAAATAATATGTTGAGTTTTAAAAGAAAAGTACATGGAAATTATAATTTTATCAAACTTAGAAGAGAACAGAAATCCTCTAAGTCCTAATTTTACTGGGGAGGTTTTTCATGAAGAAAATAATTACTTTACTTTCTGCTTTTGTCTTATGTTCATCATTAAGCTTAGCTAAAAGTGAAAATAAATTTCAAATTGGTGCTGGTGTAGGTGTCACTAATCACTTTTTCAAAGGGGATTCAATCACTTACCCGATTCCTGTTTTAGATGTCAGATATGATGATTTTTATATAGCTGGAATAACTATGGGATATGATATGTACAGTGAAGACGACTTTACTCTATCTCTATTTGTAAACCCTTTTGATGGTTTTCCTATAAAAGGAAGTAAACTGGATCATGGATATAGAACTATTGATGATAGAAAACCTCAAGTTTCTCTTGGAATGGTATTGTCATATAACTTAAATTTCTATGATATGACTGCTTTAGTTGCTTTTTCTGGTGGAGAAAGAGGCTTAAAAGGAAGTGCCCGTATAATCAAACCTTATAGAGTTACTGATAACTTTACATTAATTCCATCATTTGGAGCAAGCATTTATTCATCTAATTATGCTGATTACTACTTTGGAATAGACAGCAACGAATTAGGAGGAAAAATAACTGATACTTATTCACCAGATACTGCTTACTCTTTAGGACTTAGCTTAGCTGCTGAATATTACCTGAATGACAAAATTACACTTTTAGCTTTTCTATCTGCTGATAGATTCTCATCAGAAATTGGTGATTCTCCTATCATAGATAGCAATAAACTTATCATGGTTGGAGTTGGAGCTAAATATTCATTTTAATTTAAAAGAAAAAGCTGATTCAAATAAAAATTTGTTTCAGCTTTTTTTATTAACTTTATTATGATTTTTCTAAAGAAGATATATTATAAATTGCTATTTTAATTCTTTACATTAAAATCATTTTTTTCATAACTATAACTAGACTCTACTTTTTTCCTTTTAAATACCAGTCCTATTTTTATTATATCATTTTTAATATATTATCATAATCAAGGGATAAAGAAATTATTACAGCTAAGGAATTTAAAATAAAAATGCAACTCTTAGATTTACAACAGATTGACTTTATTCTACATTTAATATATATTAGATATTAAGGAGGTATCAAAATGGGAGTAACTACTATCAACATACAATTAAATGATGAAGATAAAAAAATATTTAATGAAATATGTAATGAACTAGGTTTAAATATGTCTACTGCCTTTAATATGTTTGTAAAATCAATGATTAGAACTGGTGGTTTACCTTTTGAGGTAAAAATAAATAATTTTAATGCTGAAACAATAAAAGCACTGAAGGAAACAAATGATATTCTAACTGGCAAAATATCACGTCCTGTTTATAAAACCACAAAAGAGATTTTTGAGGCTCTCGACAAGGAGGACTAAAAAATGCTTGATATAGTAACTACCAAAGTCTTTGATAAAGATTATAAGCTATTAAAAAAGAGAGGTTATAATTTAAATCTAATCAAAGAAGTTATAGAAATGCTTGCTGATGAAAACATTAAAAAAATCTCACAAAATGAGCTCAAATCTGTACTTTACTAAAAAATTTATATAAGATTTTAATTTTAGCTTTTTATTAAATATTTAATAATTTTCTAGCGACTTCTACTGCACTTACAGCATCTGCCGAATAATATGCTCCCATAGATGCAGCTATTTCTTCTGTTAAAGGTGCTCCTCCTACCATTATTTTTAAATTTTCAATTACTCCTTTATCTCTCAAATATTTAACAGTCATTTTCATAACCTCCATTGTTGGAGCAATCATCGCTGAAAGCATTAGTATATCTGGTGAATATTTTTTAATATCTTCCTCTATTTTTTCCTGTGGAACATCTACTCCCATATCTATTACTTGAAATCCATTACTTTCCAACATTAATATACATAAATTTTTTCCTATATCATGAAAATCTCCCTGAACACTTCCTGTCAGTATTTTTCCTTTTTTTATCATATCCCCATCTTTAAGAAGAGGCTTTAATATCTTTACACTCTTTTCCATAGTCTTTGCTGCTTCCAATACATCATACATAGTAAGAGTTTTTTCTTTAAACATTTCTCCAGCTTTAGTCATGCCTTTCAGTAATGAATCAGTCAATATATCTTTAGGGGCAATTCCTCTGTTGAGAGCTTCTTTAGTGAGTTTTTCTACTTCTTCACCTTCACCTTTTATCAATTTTTCTGAAATTATTTCTAAAATATTTTCCAAATTTACCACCTCTCAATTTGTTATAATTTTATTATATTCTATTGCAATAAATATTGGAATATGTTATTTGTTTTATTATAAGATTATTTTTTATTTATATTGATTATCGGACTTTTAATATTAACTACAAAAAAATGCTGACAGAAAAGTTTTATTACCTTTTCATATCAACATTTTCTTTTCAAGTTGTTTATCTATTTCTAATCTAATAATTTTATAAAATTTTAATTAAAATTTCCATTCAAATGTCAGAGAAGTATTAACAGAGCTTGACTTTTGTCTGAACAAATCTGTTCCTACTTCAAGTGTAACATCAAGGTTATCCCTTACAGTAAATGTTGTTCCACCTTGAATAGTAACATAATCTTTATCTGGTCTTTTACTTTTTATTCTAAAATTAGAATTTCTATTTTGAGCTATATCCCCATCAATATGGTAACTATTTATATAATCATGGTTATATGCCATAAGAATATTTCCATTTACTTTTGTATTCTCTCCAATTAATATCTTATTGCTTGAAAGCTTTCCACCTACTTTCGAATAAACTGAATGATATATTTTGGAATCAATATTAATTCCTAAATTATCTTCTTTTGCTTTTTCTGGCTTCAAAATACTATATCCCAACTCAATCAATGGAGTGACAGTAAAATTCTTATATTCGATATCTTTTCCAATACCTAGTACACTTGAGGCAGTAAGGGCTTTCCAGTGGCTGTTTGTATTATTTCTATATTCATTAAATTCAATATTATTAGTTAATTTATTGTCTTGAACTCCTCCACGAATCATTCCATATAAATAACTTGTATTTGCATAGTTGAGATAATACTTTCCATGTACACCTAAAAGAATATTTTTACTTTTTATCTTAGGAGTATTTACAGCATGTCCTTTCAAGACACTCTGACTGTACAATAGATGAGTTCCTAAAATCAATCCTTCATTATATTCCTTTTCTATCCCTGTAATAACTCCTTGATCTCTATAGTCATATCCCATAAGATATCCTGTTCCTTTTTGCCAGTTTTCTCTATAGAAAAGTTTTCCAAAAGCATATGACTTGTTTTTTTCATAGTTCTTCTCTGCCAACAAATGATTTCTTATATAATCTGAATGTTCCTTTTCACTTTCAAATGTTGCTATAATATTATTTCCATATATATTGGGTGCTGCTTGAGATAGAGCTGAAGAAACAACAGATGGTGAGGCAAAATCTAATGCTCCTATAAAATCTTTTATTGACCCAGAAGCCTGATTTGATATTCTGTCTATTGCTTTTGCAAAATTTTCTGCATTTCTGTTTTCTGAAAATCTACTATAGGGATTTTCTTCCCTTAAAACTGTCATCTTTGAAGTTAAAAAATCAAAATCTACTTTTTTTATAGTAGACGATGAAGCAAAAATTTTATCATCAAATGTTAAATTACTTATATTTCCATTTTGCGTTCCTGTTACTATTAAAAACTGGTCTTTATCAATTTTCATTGATTCACTGTAATAAGATTTCAGTGGAGTCATTGTCATTGACGAACCTGATGAAAAAGAGGCATTTCCTA
Source organism: Fusobacterium varium (assembly GCA_900637705.1). NCBI lineage: Bacteria > Fusobacteriati > Fusobacteriota > Fusobacteriia > Fusobacteriales > Fusobacteriaceae > Fusobacterium > Fusobacterium varium. Next base: position 1,336,651 of record LR134390.1, on the reverse strand, counting down.
CTATTTCAAGGACATCGTGATTTCCATTTCCATCAAACTCAATATTTAATTTTCCATTATCTTTCTGACTATAATTCCCTTCTATTATCATTTTACCTATTGAATTTCCCGGTGCGACAGTTCCTTTATTTACAAAACTTCCATTTTCTTCTAAAATATATCGAGCATTTCCTTTTAACACAGCTCCATCCTTTACCACAACTCTTAATATCTCATTTTGTCCGTTAAGAGACGAAGTTCCTCCTGCCATGTTCAATACAATATTTTTTCCAATTATGTTGTCATCAAATTTAAAAGAAAAATTACTATCCCCTTTACTTGTATCGTTTTTATCAAGACCTAAATTTAAATTCGTTTCAGTTGTAATAGTATTGTTCCCAAATTCCATTTTAGGTTTATACATAGAAATTATATTTCCTTTCAATACAGCTCCATCAAAAACATTTATATTTTCTACATAAGCATTTTCAGACATATACAATGAGGCATACTTTCCTTCAATATATCCTGAAGTATTAAAATTTTCTACTAGAGCTCCATTTATTTCATCAGGCTTCAAACCATTTATCTTTACATATTCTAAATCTTCAGACTTAGAACAGTCTTCCCCATAAAGAGATAGTATATATGAGCCTATATAAGCCCAATCCTTTCCAAGAGTATTGTTTCCAAAATCAAATCTTACTCCTATTCCCTGATTTCCTCTGGCTTTAATTTCTCCGTTGTTGGTGATATTATGCTCTTTTCCATATGCAACAAGTATTCCTGTTCCATAATCTCCATCTGCATTAACTTTAATACCCTTATCTACAGTTATTTTATTTCCCACTCCATCAATACGTATTCCAATTCCTGCTACTCCAGAAGTCAGTAAATCTGCTTTTTGAAATATATTATTCCTGCTTCCATAGACATGAAGTCCCACTCCATAAGAAGCTGTATTGTATTTTCCAGTGATATATTTTTCTCCTTTTTCATCCCTAAGAAAATAACCATTGTAATTGTCTATAGTCAAATCATTTCTATAAACAGAGTAACCAAAGAAATTTCTTCTATCTATACTGTATCCAATATCCTGAAGTACAGCTAATTCCGCTTCCATAAATGTTGTATAACTTCTATATGTCTGGTGGCTCATTAAACCTCTATCCATTTCCAAATGAGAAAGTTCAGGAGCTGGAGGCAATTCATCATAGTAGCCTTCTAATCCTACATTTACAGGAACTCCTTCTAATGAACTGTTTTTTAAAACTTCATCTACATTTTTTCCAACAAAATATACATTTGCAGAAGCGTCAAAATCTGTTTCTGGATTTCCTATTAAATTTCCATTATTATCAATGTATGAGATTCCTGTAGTATCAGAAATCTTTCTATCATTATTGTCAATTAACCCTTTATCAAAATTTGAAAGAACATCTCCAAATCTAAATTTTTCATCTTCGTAAAAATTAGCTGTACTCATGATTCCTAAAGTATGCGCTATTTCATGCACTATCGTTCCATATAAATTAACTCCTTCTGCATTGGGTAAATTTGAAGGAGTTCCAGTTTTAAACCCCATTATTCCAATTCCTATTGTAGCAACTGCTTCTCCAAGGTAAGGATTAAATGACTTTCCTAATATTTTTGCCTGTAATTCCATCATTCCTTTAGCATCACCTTCTTTTACAATAGTACTTGTTGCATATGCATTTGCATCATTTAATGTATATACATTTATTGTAGAAAGCAAAGCATTATCAGTATTTAAAATCTCACTCCAATATTTACCTGCATCTAAAACTGCTTTTTTTTCTTCAGAATTTAGTGTATATGTTGATATTTTGGATCCATTAAAATCTTCTGCTTCTTCTCCTTTATCAAAAATTTAAAATTAAATAAATCTTTTCCATTTTTTCCAGTAACAATCTGGCTATCAACTGCTAAAACATTAGAAAATGAAAGCAGAATAAAAATAATTGAATAAAAAATATTTTTTTCATAAACTTCCCCTTGTTGAATTATAGTTTAGTTATTTTTTTAGATATGATTAAAGTACAATATCATAAGCATAATATAAAATAATGTCTTCAACTCTTAATTAATATGTTGATTTGAATTTTATCTTATTATACCATCTACAAATGTTTCTAGCACACAAATTTTAATTTTTTTCTCTTATTCCCTACAATTAAAACATTTAAAACCTTTATTATTTTTTACATAAAAAAAGACCAAAGGAAATTTAGTTCTTTTGGTCTTTTTAATTAATTATTTTATTATATTTTTTGATGCTCTAAATCTTACTACCTTTCCAAGAGAAATTTTCATCAATTCTCTAGTTGATGGATTACTTACCACTTTTGGCTTTCTTTTTATCACTTCAAATGTTCCTCGGTTGATAAATTTTACTGAATTATATTTACATAAGGCTTCCTGTAGAGTCTGCGTAAATATATTTATTTCTTCTAGTGCTGCTTTTCTTGATATCTTCCCTTGACTTACTATATTGTATACCTTTGCCAATTCTTTCTTATTCAAAAATATCATCTCCATTGACAAGATTCCTTAAGCCTGTTCCTATTCTAAACCGTATCTTTTCCTTGCCTTCTATAAGCCTTATCTCATTCATTTTTAATATCATCATTTTTTTAGGTTTGACCTCTTTTTTCTCAAATACTCCCCAATTCTTTAATATTACTTTTCCGTCTTCATCTAGTGCCTTCAACAAAGCACTCCAAAACAAATCTATCTTCTCTTTTGCTTCCTTAATACTCTTTAGATTATTTCTATCTCTATAGAATTTGATGAATTCTACTTCTGTCATTGCTTCCTCCTGTTGTTAGAATTTGTATCCTAATCCTGTTCCTGCTATCCATTCACCTTTGCTTCTATTCTTTCCACTTCCATTGTGCGAATCTCTCTCTACTGAATAGCTTCCTTTTACATCAAAAAGAATTCCATTTTCTAATTCTAAGGCATACTTAGCATTAAGTCCTATGCTGTGTTCATTTTTATGAGCTACCAAAATATCAAAATCAGTTGCATCTTCTCCTTTAAATCTTCCTGTGATATTTTCTTCATCTGCACCATTAAAAAGTCTTGTATAACTTACCCCTGCTGATAGTGTACTCTTTCCTTTTTCATGTGGTATTACTTTTTTAAGGTCTACTCCCACTTTTACTGCTGTGTAGTCAAATGATTTTGAATCTGTTTCTATTGCAAGAGCTTTGTTTCCTTCGTCTGTACTCTCTTGGTCTACATATGTATATGATAATGTTCCATATGGCTCTAAGAAGAAGTTATCTCCCATTGGATTAGAATATCTTCCGTTCAGATAAATATCATATGTCATATCTGAATATTTCTCGCTGTAGCTGTGTCCTCCTAATGTTGCTCTGTTAGCATCATATTCTGAATATTGAATTCCTGCTCCAGCTTTCAATGTAAGGTTTCCTCTGTAGTTTTCTGCAAAAGCACCTATATATCCACTATTTCCTTTTACTTTAGACATTGGAAGTTTAGCTTCACTTCTGTTTCCTCCTGCTGTTACTCCTAATGATACATTTTCTGAATATCCATATTTACCCAGGGCATAAGCTCCAGTAAGCTTCATATCCACATCTACATCGGCTGTTCCACCATCAATTTCATGATAATTCTTTCCATAATATGTATCTTTTGTTCCTCCATCTCTGTGAGTTAATCCACCCATTATCAACCATTGATTTAAATTTGGTTTGAACTGGTTCTCTGTGATTATATCTCTAAACATTCCCATTGATTTTCTTGAAAGTTCGCTTGAAAATGAGTATGGAGTTTCTGTGTAGATACTTCCTAAATAGCTCAAAAGATTTTTAAGTTGCTCTTCATCATTCAGATTTTCATCATAATTATTTCCTAATTTTCCATTAGAAGAAATGAGTACTCTTAAAGCATTTAAGTTATCATCTGTACTACTGTATATCCCTTTGTAGATATTGTTTAATGATTCATATCTATTTGAATCTTGACTACCTTTTCCTGTATTTTCTGGTTTATATATTCCCTCTAAACTTCCATATGCTCCTAATATAATATATTCTTTATCCTTAATATCATATCCATCTATTACAGAGCTAGTTTTAAAATACAGATTTCTTAACTCAATATCTTTAATATCAACATAGATTTTTTGTCCAATTCCATTTGTTATGAATCTCAAAGTTCCTGCTGTATTTTCACCATTTCCTTCTCCCTGTATAACCATTTCATTGCCTGAAAAAGCATGAGTAGCTTTTGGTATAGATTCTTTACCTACATTTTCTTCTTTTCCTGTGTTTTTAAGTCTAAGGTTTAAAGTTCCTGTTTCAGCTATTGTTACTTTTTTTGTTCCTGTTACTTCTACATCTTCAAAGAATGTCACATTGTTATCTATATTCATATTTGTAAATCCTGTTATATTATGAAGTATATTCATGCTTGCAGCTTCAGATATGTTATTTGATTTATTTAAATTGCTGTTAATTTTACCATATAGATTGAGAGTATTGTTCTCTCCTATTGATTTCATTTCCCCATTTACAACAGAATTTCCCTGAATAGTAAGAATACTTTGATTTCCTGTTATACTTATTGTTGGGTCATTCCCTGAGAGTCCTCCATTTACTACTGTATTATTAAGAATAAGGGTTGAATTACTACCCATAACTACTGCTGTTTCATAGGCATTAATTACTGAATCATTAAGCTCATTATTTTTTCCTGAAACTTCCAAAGTATTTGTTATACCGTTTAATATATATCTTTCGTCTGAAGAAATATCTATTGTTGAAGAATCTCCATTTGTTAAAGTTCCATTTTTTAATTCTAAACTTTTAGTTCCTGTTATATTATTTTCAGTTCCTTCAGCTTTAGCATTGATTACTTTGTATTTTTTTGTTATTGAATTAATAGTTTCCTCAACATCATAAGTTTGTCCAAAGTGGTCATAGTCTGTTGCTGTGTATGTACCTGCACTTATTACTCCAAATATAAGTCCTTTATTATTTTTATTATTAACTCCATTAATAGTAGATGAACCACATGACACTAATATCCCATAATTATTTACTTTATTTATAGTTCCCCTACTATTATTTATAGCCCCACTCTTTCCATAAATAACTCCTGTATTATTTATTGTTGTTATTTTTCCACTATAATTAGATATATATATTCCATAACCAGAATTTGATTTATCCCCAGATATTATTCCTGTATTATTCAATGTTTCTATTGTTCCACTTGAAATATTTATTCCATTACCAGTTCCAGAAGCTGTACCAGCAGTATTCCCAGATATTATTCCTATATTATTTAATCCCTTTAGTGTTCCACTTGAAATATTTATTCCAGAACCACTACTTCTACTACTAGTCTTAATAGCTTTACCAGATATTATTCCTGTGTTATTTATTGTTGTTATTTCTCTATTCAGATTAGATATATATATTCCATAACCGCCTTTAGTATTGCTATTAGCATTACTTTCTCCATATATTTTTCCTATATTATTTAATGTTCCTATTTTTCCACTTGAAATATTTATTCCAAAACCATCATCATTAGTACTTTTCCCATATATTTTTCCTGTATTATTCAATGTTTCTATTGTTCCACTTGAAATATTTATTCCAAAACTACTATCAATACTTTCTCCATATATTTTTCCTGTATTATTTAATGTTTCTATTGTTCCACTTGAAATATTTATTCCAAAACCACTATCAATACTTTCTCCATATATTTTTCCTATATTATTTAATGTTCCTATTTTTCCACTTGAAATATTTATTCCATTACCAGTTCCAGAAGTTGTACCAGTAGTATTCCCAGATATTATTCCTATATTATTCAATGTTTCTATTGTTCCACCTGAAATATTTATTCCAAAACCACTATCAATACTTTCTCCATATATTTTTCCTGTATTATTTAATGTTCCTATTGTTCCACCTGAAATATTTATTCCAGAACCACTGCTCTTATCAACACTACCACTAATACTACTTTTTCCATATATTTTTCCTGTGTTATTCAATGTTTCTATTGTTCCACTTGAAATATTTATTCCATACCCAGAGTCACTATTACGAGTACTACTTTCACCAGAGATTTCTCCTCTATTAGTTATAGCCTCTATTTTTCCTTTCCCGTTATATAGTATTCCATAAGCTGAATTACCACTTCCAGTACCAGATATTACCTCATTATTTATAAACTTAAACTCTGAATTTGAATTAGCTATTTCTAATTTTAATCCATAATTAGCTCCTCTTACTCCATTACCTTTACCAGATAATGTTATGTTATTTGTATAAGTATTTGTAGTTGTATTCCAGCTATTCTCACTATATGGATTTTCATTACTCCAATTTCCACCAGTACTAAATTTTATTTCACCATTATCATCTTTTATCCATAAGTAATTATCCTCTGTTACTCCCATTACTGCTGTACATGACAACAAAAATCCAATTACTGCACCTATTGTTATATTTCTACTTCTCTTTTTGTTGCTGCTTTTTACTGCCTTCATAATCTTTTCAATCATAAAATTCCCTCCCCAAATTTGTTTTTATATATTTTTATTTAATTTTTTCTTTAATTTTTTGTTCCAAAATTTAAATTAAAATTGAAAATTTATTTATAGAAATTCAGCCAGTAGCTGATAAGTGTTCCCTTTTATGTATAAAAGCGAACTTTTAGAAGCTCTGACCTCCTTATTTTTCATACCTCATTTTTTGGAACCTGTTTTTCGGTCAAATCTTACATCTTGACTTTTATAAATTTAGAGAGTATAATGATGAAGTAAATTTCAAAATGGTGTTCGCCTTTATACATAAAAGAGAACTTTTTACATTCTCATAAATTTAGAGAATATTTTCCCACGCCTAATGCTTCATCAGATACTCCTCTATCCTTGTCATTCTTTCTTCAATCCTGCTTATTCCCTCAGTTAATGTTTTTATATTTTCTATTCTGAATTTTTCTGCAAAGATTCTTTCTTTTTCGCACTCCCCTTTATCTATTTTTTTCTCAAACAATGATAATGTGTACCTGTGGTATGCCAGAAAAAAAGTTCCTGTTGTTATTATTATCTTAAAAAACAGTTCTACATTATTTATCATTTTTCTCCTCCTCCAGTTTTCCAAATACTGCCTCGTATATCTTGTCATCTATTTTACTTTCTGTTCTCTTTACCAATTCTCCCAAAGCTGTTATCGCTACTTTCTCCATTATCTTTGTTTCAAACCATCTGCTGATAAAATATTTTAAAAATTTTGCTACTATTGTTTTCTTAAGTTTTTTTTGGTCTTTTATTTTTGGATAAAAAAAAGACTGTAGCTTCTGCCACAGCCTCTTTTCTTTAAGCTTCTGGTGTATTATTTTTACATAAAACTGGTATACTACCAATAGACTTCTGTACTTGTCTATTGTTTCCAAAGGAGTTGTGTAAGACTTGATTTCCTTCTCTGCACTTTCCTGCCAGCCTTTGCATGATTCATATACTGAATTTTCTGGGAATTCTTTTCATTGCCTCTTCCCAAATTTTTATTCCAAAAGTTCACTAAATTTTTCCCAGAAAATTCATATTTCATAATTTATTTCCCTTCAGATATTTTCTTAATATTTTTTCCTCTATGTGTATTATTTATATCTTTTATTATCTTCTAATAAAAAATATCTTCTGATATCTCCAAAAAACCAGCAATGGTTTCCTCAGTAATAGTTTTCTCATCATTGGTTTTTTCTCCTTTAATAAATTTTTCTATTTCTTCATTGAAAATTCAAAATAAAGAATAGAAGATAACATATCATTTTCATTTATAATATCTATACTAATTAATTTTATTCTACAAATATTTTTTAAAGTATTTTTTTTAATAATTTTCTATTTTCTGTAAAAGAAAAATTTATTGTTTTTATACTCTTTTCTAAAAAACTGTATACCTTCTTTTAATGTTAAAGTTATCTTTAATTATCTACCATAATCAAAAATCACCCACAAGGTAAATTTACCCCATGGGTGATGATTTTTTTTAAATATTTTTTTATTTATATGAATTTAGTCTATAAAAAAAGAAGAACCACCTTAATGATTCTTCCCTAAAATTTAAATTATTTTAAAGACTATAAACCTAATCTTTTAAATCTTGTAGATACTGTATTTTTATATCAGATTTTTTTACATACTCTCTCACTACATCATTGTAGTCTTTATCTTTTCCTTGAGAAGCATTAATCTTATTTCTGTATCTTACAAAATCTTCCTCTAACTTAGCTCTATTTTTCTCGTTGATTTCATTTTCCATCAATCTATCCACTTTGATAGATAACTTTGTATATTCATTCACTATATTTTTTTCTTTATTACCACCAAAAAAACTTAAACTACTACACCCTGTAAACATTAAAATCGTCATTATTACAACTAATTTCTTCATTTCAGCTCCTTTGTAATTAAGCTGGCGATCCCGATGTGGTTTGAACACACAACCTATTCCTTAGGAGGGAATTGCTCTATCCAATTGAGCTACGGGATCACACAGACAATATTATACACTAAAATTTAAAATTTGAAAAGAGTTTTTTAATATTCTACAATATTGTATTTTTAATGAGATGGAACAGATGCTTTTGCCCTATTCCACTTACACTGCCAATTTTATAAAGATAATCCATTACTTTATCTCCATTCTTTTGATCCATATTAGAATATTTATAATAAGATACTGCTTCTCTAATAATATGAGCATCACTTCCAAAAGTAGCTGTAAGTCCATATTTTTCACGCAATTCAGCAGCTTCCAGATTTCTAATCAAAGAAAGAGCATGATTATGAGTTTCAAGTGAATCCACCAATTTTATAATATCATAAATATATGGTTTGTTATTTATAAAATTTTTTTGAACAAGTCCACATATATGAGGAATCGACTTATGACACTCCCAATTTTGCAGCACGTCCATATATTCATAAATATTTCTATGCGTTTTTGCCATTCTTTTTATATTTTTATATTGCTCCACTTCTTTTATATAAAATTCTTCCAAATCAGACATTTTCTTAAAATAGACTAAAAGTTCAAAACCGTCCTCACACCCCAGTTCAATTCCCGGAACTACTCCTATTCCTTTTTCATAAAGCTCCACTGCTCCTCTTATCTCATTATGATCTGTAACTGACAGTAGATATCTTTTATTTTTTACAAAATTCTTTAAAAATTCTGGTTTTATAAAGCTGTCTGAAGCAGTTGTGTGTATATGAAGGTCATAATAAAAATCCCCTGCAAATCTACTGTCACTATCTATAAATGGAAAAAAGAAAGAAGACAGTTTTTGAAATTCCACCATTGTTCTCACCTCTTTTTATAAAATAAAAAGAATCCATGTATTCAAAGTGCTTAGTTGCTGGTTATAAATTTTTAATAATCTGCAACACTTAAAAATATAGTATAACTGCAGAATATCCAGTAAAATTTTATTTCTGGGTATCATTATTTATGCTTATAATAAATTCTTTATGATAATAATATAGCACTAATCTAAAATATTGTCAAAATGTTGTTGTTTATAGAGTTCTTCGTATTATATTTATTAATTATTTTCTTCATAATTAATAAATTTTTATACAACAGTATATTATTATAAAAATTATTATGCAATGTAAAAAGCTCCTATTCATAAAATAGGAGCAAGTAAACGACATATTGATTCTTTAAATTTTATATAATAACCTCTGTTGCTGTATTCACTTCGCAATATTTTACTGCTGACTTTCATATCTCTGTAAAATATTTCTCTAAATTCTTCAGCTACATCTTTTTCATATATATTTATATTTATTTCAAAGTTCTGATAGAAACTTCTATTGTCAAAATTTGCAGTTCCTATACTAACTATTTCACTATCTGCCATAATCATTTTACTGTGTAGGAATCCTTTATTATATCTGTATACTTTTACTCCCAAGTCCAAAAGCTCTCCTACAAAATATTGATTTACCCAATAGATGAAAAAATGATCTGGTCTGTCAGGTATCATTATTTTTATATGAACCCCTGACATAGCTGCTATCTTTAAAGCTTCTAACACTGTATCATCAGGAACAAAATATGGAGTCTGTATATAAATATAATTTTTAGCTTCCATTATTATTTTTAAAAATGTATCCCTCATAGTTCTGAACTGATAATTCGGACCACTGCTTACTACCTGAGCATATCCTGAATATTTTCCTCTATCTTTTATTACTTCTTGTATAGCCTCTCTTTCATATTGATATTTTTTCTCTTCATATTCTATATGTTTTTTCTTAACTATACCCCATGAAAAAAAGAATTCTCTTTCAAGCTCAAGAGCCACTTCTCCAAAAGCCCTCACTCCTGTATCTCTCCAGTATCCTAATTTACCTTTACCTAAATATTCATCTCCTATATTGAAGCCACCTATATATCCCAGTTTACTGTCAATAATACATAATTTTCTATGATCTCTATAGTTTGCTCTTAAATTAGCTATTTTTAAAAATGGAAAATGTGATGGAAAAAATATTTCTACATCTATTCTATTCTTCCTCATTATCCTGAGCATTTTTCGGCTGGTACCTCCAGCTTCATCTGCTATAATTTTTATATCCACACCTTCCTTTGCTTTTTGAATAAGAATATCAAGTATAGATTTCCCAAGTTCATCATATTTAAATATATAATATTCCATATATATCGTTTTTTCTGCTTTTTTTAAATCATTTATCATACTTTTAAAAAATTGATTTCCTTCAGTAAATATCTTCATTGAATTAAGAGTTGTCAGCCTATTTTTTGAAGAAACTTCAAGATAAGAAATCAACTGTTTCCATCTTACTAAATCTGCTCTTTCAGAAGATTTAATAACCTTTTTACTGTGAAGAAACTTCCATTTATAAAATTGATTTACTACTCTTTTCTTTTGAAAACTAAGTCCAAAAAATAAATAGGCAATAAATCCTAAATATGGAGCAAGGACAAGTATTGTTATCCAGAAGAGAGTATATACGGGCTTTTTCCGTTCAATCAAAATAATGATAATAAGGAATATCATATTTATAATTGCTATATAATCTTTAAAAAAAGTAATAATTAAATTCATTTAACCACCTCTATATATAAGATAATAACATTTTTTTTCAAATTTTTCTAATTAATAATTTGAATTTTATTTTACTATTTCCTTTTTCTTGGCAAGTTTTTTTATAATTTTTGAATCAAGTGTTTTTTTCTTGACTTTTTGAAATTTTTTTGTTGTTAAATTAATCATTTTAAGTTATACTAATAGTGATAGAACAATTAATTAACAAGGTAGGTGATACCATGAATAACTTTTTTGATAAGTTTGAAAAGAATCAAAAATTGAATCTTTTCACTGGGGATTTTCTGAGTAAAATCACAGGTTACCCAACAAGACTTGAAATAGCCGAATCTGTTCTGTCTGATATCAAACAGTCAGCTAAAGGCTATATTAAAAATATAAATTCTTTAGCTGAAACATCTCAAATTTATCTTGATGCAGTGATAAATTCAAAAAAAGGATTAATCAAACACATCAGAGAAATTTTTGATTTGAAACATCATAAGAATGTTGAGATATACAGTGATATTTTTAATTCAGGTTACTTTGAATCTATATTTACTATGAACTATGATGTTATGATTGAGCAGCTGTTTACCAATCTTGTTGCTGTGTCTACTCCTTTAAAGCCAGCAAAGTCATCTGAGGGGAAAATAAGATTCTATAAAATTATGGGTACTATCTATAATTCAGAAGATCTTTTTTTAACAAGCCAGGATATAAGAAAATTAAAAGTACTTGAATTCTACAAAGAATTTTTTAATAACTTAAAATCAGAATTGACAAGTAGACCTACTATTTTCTTAGGAGTAGATCTCAAAGATCCTGATTTTTTAAATATGCTTGATTTTCTTTTATCAATGGAAAAAAATAATGAACAACCTGTTTATGTGGTAACATCAACTTCTATAATAGATCCTAAAGTTACCGACCTTATAAATAAATACAACATAAAACTCACAACATTAAGTGAAAAAGAACTTCTTGCTAACCTTCGCACTGGAATTGATGGAGATGATGTTTTAAAAAAAAAGTTAGTAAGGTAATATCTCTTGAAGAACATATCACAGAGCATTCAGATATTACCAATAAAAATTTTAAAAAGAATATTGAAAGCAGTACAGTTAAACTTCCTCTGTTTTCACTTTCCTCTTCTAAAGAAAATCCTTCTGATGAAGAAATTAAAAATACTAATTCTATAATCAAAGATGTTATAGATGAAAATATTAAGGATTCTGAAGAGGTAGATATTTCTTCAATTGATAAACAAACTTCTGTTGAAAGTATCTCTAATAACGAAAACATTGTTGATAATTATTCTGATGATAATATTTCTAACAGTGAAAATATTGTTGAGGATTATTCTAACGATAATATTTCTAACAATGAAAATATTGTCGAGGATTATTCTGATGATAATATTTCTAACAATGAAAATATTGTTGATAATTATTCTAATGATAATATTTCTAACAGTGAAAATATTGTTGATAATTATTCTGATGATATTATTTCTAACAATGAAAACATTGTTGATAATTATTCTGATGATAATATTTCTAACAATGAAAATATTGTTGATAATTATTCTGATGATAATATTTCTAACAATAAAAACATTGTTGATAATTATTCTGATGATAATATTTCTAACAATAAAAACATTGTTGAGGATATCAATAAATTTCAAGATGTAGAAAATACTGAACCTAGACATATAATTATTTCAACTGATAATCCTTCTTTTGAAAGTGGGCTTGAAATTAAATATACTTCTTTACAGCTTAGAAATTTTCCAATTAGATACAAGAATTTCTCTGAAAAAATAGATTTTGATGAAATTGTAAATATTGGTACTACTTCAATAAAAATTGGAAATACTACTATACACAATGCTTCATTAAAGATATTGGTATATAGTAAATTCAAATTGTTGGAAATAAAAACTAGAGAATTTAAATTGGCTCTAAGTATAGAACTTAATGATAAACAGACTCTTGTTAAAAAAGATGATTATTTTAAATATGATATATATGATAAAGTCAAAACTTCTCGTTTAAAAGAAGTAGTGGAACTTTTCAAGAAAATATTTGCAGGAGAAAGTATCACTTTTAAGTATAATCAGCTTATGGGGGATATAATCTTTGAAAATAGGCTTGAAGTTTATAAGTTCACTATTATATCTGAAAGCATAAACTCATACAATTACATAACTAAAGAATTAGAACTTTATAAAGAAAAAAATATAAATAATGTAAAAGATGATTTTTATTCACTTTTTCTTTTAAATGCTCATTTAAAAAATGAGAAGCTTTCCAATTGGGTTAATTTTAGAATAAAAAATAATTATAATATACTTCCAGGAGATATTTTAAGCTTTGAAAAAATCCACAAATTACATCTTCATGGAATAAATTTTGATTTAAAAGAACATGTAAAACTTATAGAGCCTATTTCTCCTAGAGAAATAAATGAAAAAAATGAAATATGCTGTTATAGAAAAGCAGTAGAAATAACTTTAGAAAAAATAAAAAAAATCTAATATGAAGAGGTGAAGTATGTCTGACTTATTGGATAAAGACCAGTTTTTCAAGGACTTCTGTATTGATGAAGAGTATTTTGAATCTACAGGATTGGTCTGGAATGAATTAGTAAAGATATATGAAAATTATAATAAGCTTGTTCCTTATCTTGAAAAAGAAGCAGAACATATAGTATCAAAACTTATAGATGTACCTAATGTACACTCAGTAAGAAGAAGAGTAAAAAAACCTGAACATCTTATAGAAAAAATAATACGTAAAGGAAACAAGTATGTAAGTCGAGGAATCTCTGTATCAACATACAAAAATATAGTGACAGACCTCATAGGTATAAGAGTTCTCCATTTGTTCAAAGACGATTGGAGAGGAATACATGACGAAATAATGAAATTATGGGAAATAAGAGAAACTCCTCAGATAAATATAAGGCGTGGAGATTATAATGTAGCTCAGCTTCAAGAAAGTATTTCTGAACTAAATTGTGAAATAGTAGTAAGGGATCATGGTTATCGTTCTGTACATTATCTTATTGGAATTCCTGTAACAAGACATGACGAAATCCTTGTAGAAATACAAGTTAGAACAGTTTTTGAAGAAGCTTGGAGCGAAATTGACCATTTAATGAGATATCCATATGACGTTGACAATCCTATAATTACAGAATATCTAGGAATCTTCAATAGAATTGTAGGAAGTGCTGACGAAATGGGAACTTTTATCAAAAATATGAAATCGCAATTTACCGTACATCAGGGAGAGGACACTCACTATAGAGAACTTGATAATAAATTCAAATAGTGATTAAAAATCTTCAATATTTAATACATATTGAAGATTTTTTATATAATTATTCTTGGTTTATATATATAATTAAGGGGAAATAAAATGAACTACTTTAAAGCCATCTGTCTTATCTCAGTTTTTTTTCTTTCAACTGGCTGTGATAATCCATATGTTAAAAATAAAACTCCAGCAGCTAATATTACTCAAAAAACTATTCCTTCAAAATCTACAACAAAAAAAACTACAAAGGAAAAGCCTGCTGTTAAAACTACTGACTATGCTGTTATTCACTATATCAGCAACACTAAATACAGTAAGCTCAAAAATGAACTTTTAGCTGACGAAATGGATAAAATAAATTCAAAGGTTAAGAAAGATGATAAAGTAAAAGTAATATCTCTCTTATCCAATGATGATACATACTCTTCTCAATTTCAAAATTTATGGAATAAATTCCTTGCATTAAATATCAAGGGAAATCCAGATTCTCTTATTAATTCTCAGGCTATGGAGCTGGCAGGAAAAATATTATTAGTTAAAGATGAGAAGATAACCGTTATTGCTTCAGAACAGGAAAATCTATATTTAACAGGAGCTTTACTCTATATAAAGAAAAATTATCCTGATTTTAATAAATTGGATATAAATATTTACGCTATTGAATCTCCTATCAGTATAGGAGAATATACTAAAGAATATAAAAAATTACATTTTAAATATTATAAAATACAAGATGATAAGCTTATAGAAGATGGAAGACTCAAATTTTTAAGCTAATCTCTTTAAAACATGGGGGATGTTTTTATTGGAATTAAAAAAACAAATGACAAGATTTTTTATACTTTATTTTTGCGTTAATCTCATTAACAACCTTATTCACCCTATTACTCCTGCATATGTAGAGTCTTTAAACATGCCAGATTATGTTTTTGGCTTGCTATTTGCTACTATGTCTTTTTCTAACTTCCTTTTTCTCCTTTTTGGGGAGAATTGAGCGACAGAAAAGGACGAGTTACAGTTATAAGAATATGTATGATAGGCTATGCCTTTGGGCAGTTTGGTTTTGCTACTTGCAATACTCTTCCTTTTATCCTGCTCTTTAGATTTATTGGTGGTATATTTTCAGGTGGATTTTTGGTAACAGCACTTGCATATATATCTGATATGACTGAAGGACATGAGCGAACTAAGAATCTGTCTTTTTTTGCAGCAATGGTTACTCTTGCAGTGTCAGCAGGATTTTTATAGGAG